>NZ_CALROB020000057.1:0-32454 GCF_943369675.1 Polaromonas sp. YR568
GGTCGCGCCCGACGCCATCCTGCTGGACGCCGTCATGCCCGGCCTCTCGGGCTTTGACACCTGCCGGCAGATCAAGGCCAACCCCGTGATGGCGCACATCCCGGTGATCTTCATGACGGGCCTGTCGGAGACGCCGCACGTGCTCGAAGGTTTTGCCTGCGGCGGCGTCGACTACGTCGTCAAGCCGCTGCGCGCGCAGGAAGTGGTGGCGCGCCTGCACACCCACACGCGCAATGCGCGCATGACGCGGCTGGCGCGCGAGGCCGTGGACGTGGCCGGCTTCGGCGTGGTGCTGGTCGATGCGCGCGGGCGCATCGCCTGGCGTTCGCCGCAGGCGGCCCTGTGGCTGCAGGGCGCCGAGAGCGGCGCGCAGCCGGGGCGCCTGCCCGATGCGGTCTACGCGGCGCTGGAGGGCGACACCGATGAGGTGTTGCTGGCCCTGGCCGGCGTGCAACTGTCGGTGCGCAACATGGGCCGCGTCGGCATAGGCGAAACCATGCTGCTGCTGGAGCAGCGCGGCGCCAACGCCGCCTCGCCCTCGCGCCTGGCCAATGCCGCACTGACGCCGCGCGAAACCGAGGTGCTCTCCTGGCTGGCCAAGGGCAAGACGAATCGCGACATCGGCGACATCCTGGGCATGAGCCACCGCACGGTGAACAAGCACCTGGAGCACATCTTTGAGAAGCTCGGCGTCGAGACCCGGGCGGCCGCCGCGGCGCTCGCGACCGGACATGTGTTTTAAGCGCTTCGCCTTGACGGGTGGGTGCCGGCCGCTCCTGAATCCATAGCGGGCCGGAGCTCAAGGCCGGGCGGCCGGCGGCTTGCCTACAATCAGGGAACAGTGAGGAGTTCCCCCGAATGAGCATCAAGAGCGACAAATGGATACGCCACATGGCGGAAACCACCGGCATGATAGAGCCCTTCGAGCCCGGCCAGATACGCGCCACGGCCGAGGGCCAGAAGATCATCAGCTACGGCACCAGCAGCTACGGCTACGACATCCGCTGCGCGCCCGAGTTCAAGGTCTTCACCAACATCCACAGCACCGTGGTCGACCCGAAGAACTTCGATGAAAAGAGTTTCGTCGACTTCCACGGCGACAGCTGCATCATCCCGCCCAACAGCTTTGCGCTGGCCCGCACGGTCGAATACTTCCGCATCCCGCGCAACGTGCTGACCATCTGCCTTGGCAAAAGCACCTACGCGCGCTGCGGCATCATCGTCAACGTCACGCCCTTTGAACCTGAGTGGGAAGGTTATGTGACGCTGGAGTTCTCCAACACCACGCCGCTGCCCGCCAAGATCTACGCGGGCGAAGGCTGCGCCCAGGTGCTGTTCTTCGAAAGCGACAAGGACGACGTCTGCGAAGTCAGCTACAAGGATCGCGGCGGGAAGTACCAGGGGCAGGTTGGGGTGACGTTGCCAAAGGCCTGAGCGATGGAAGCCGGGTAGTGTCCGGCACAGGCGTTCGTTGACTGATCTTGCTGTACGGAAGTCAGCTTTTGCCACGAAAACTGTGGGAGGCTCGTGGCGAAATGGATTGGGTTTGACCGAAAAACACGCTGCTTTTCGGTCAAATAGCTTTCAAATTTGTTAAAAATAATAACTTGTATTTTTAACAAAATAATCCCACAATCAGGCCATGAGCCCGCAGCCAGCCTCAAAAACAGCCACCAAGCCTGTCAGCACGCGTGAGCCCGCAGCCACGTTGTCGCGGCAGTTGGCGCAGCGGATCACGCGCCTGGTGAGCAAAGAGCCTGCGCGAGTCTTCACCCCGGCAGATTTTCTGGACCTTGGCACGCCCCACGCCGTGGGGATGGCGCTGTCGCGCATGGTGCGCGCAGGCACGTTGCGCCGCGTGGCGCGCGGCCTGTATGACGTGCCGCGCAACCATCCCTTGCTGGGCGAACTGAGCCCGTCTACCGATGCGGTGGTACAAGCCGTGGCCCGGCGCGACGGTGTAGTGGTGCAGCCCCTGGATGTGGAGGCCACGAACCTGCTGGGCCTGAGCGAGCAGGTGGTCGCCAAGCCGGTGTATGAAACCAATGGTCCTAGCCGCAAGCTGTGGGTGGGCGAGCAGGAGATTGAGTTCAAGCATCGATCGCCCCGGCGTGTCACGGCCGCTGCAGAGTCCAGCAACCTGGTGTTTGCGGCACTGCGCGGCCTGGGCAAAGCCCATGTGACCATGGAGCGGGTGGCGCACTTGCAGCAGATGCTGCCGCCCAAGCAGCGCGCGCAACTGCTTAAAGACTTGCCACTGGCGCCGGTGTGGATGCACCCGTATTTGCGCCATATTGCCGCACAACCCAAAGACTGAATGCCATGGCCACCAGCACACGCTCAAGCTCCAGTTTCGCCCTGCAAAGCGTGCAGGAGCGCCGCACCTTGATTGACGAAGCGGCCGCGCGCTTGCGGGTGGCCGGCTTGATTGTGGAAAAAGACTTTTGGGTGGGCTGGCTTTTGGGCCGCTTGTTCGCCATGCCTGCACTGGCTGGGCCGCTGCAGTTCAAAGGGGGCACCTCGCTGTCCATGGTGTTTGGCGCGGTAGAGCGCTTTTCGGAGGATATTGACCTGGCCATCCTGCCTGCTGCGCTGGGCTTTGAGGAGGGCTACTTCAACGATGCGCCATCTGCCAGCCAGCGCCGCAAGCGCATGGACGCATTGGCGCAGGCCAGCGAGGCGTATGTGCAGCGCCTTCAACAGGTGTTGGAAGCCGAAATTACGTCCGTATTGGGGTGCCAGCCCCACTGGAATAGGCTGGCTGAGCTATGAGATAGATGGCAACGCGGGTACACCGAACCTGTGGTTTACCTACCCCAGCGTTACCCCGCAAACCAGTGCATACATTGCCAAGCGGGTGAAGCTCGAGTTTGGCTCGCTCACCAACCAGCAGCCCAGCGTGCAACGGCGCGCATTTTACTTGCAAGCGTGTTGCCCGCAGGCGCATTCACAGATGTGACGGCGCCGGTGGTGGCTTTGGATGTTGCCCGCACGTTTTGGGAGAAAGCCACCATCTTGCACGCAGAGCACCACCGGCCAGAACACTTGCCAGTGCGTGACCGGTTTGCACGGCATTATTCGGATTTTTGTGCGCTGTGGCGGCAAGACCATGCCCGTACGGCGGGCCTGGACAGGCTGGATTTGCTGGCCGATGTGGCGTTGCACAAGAGCCGTTACTTTGCATCTGCCTGGGCCAATTACGGCAGCGCCACACCAGGCACCCTCAAACTGGTGCCGCCCGAGTACCGCTGGGCCGCTGTTGGCGAAGATTACGCGACGATGCGCCCCATGTTTTTGAGCGATCCGCCGCCGTTTGCCGAGTTGATGCGTCAGCTGACGCAAGCCGAGGCGGCACTGAACGCGCCGTAAGGGTGCTTAGTCTCTGCCTGCTTACTTGACCAGCAGCACCGGCGTTTCGCTCTCCGCCACCACCCGCTGCGCCACGCTGCCGATCAGCGCCCGGCTCAGCAATCCCTGGCCGTGCGTGCCCATCACGATCAGGTGCGCTTTTTCGCGCTTGGCGGCGCGCAGGATTTCGGCGGTGGGGGAGCCGACCACGGCGACGGTTTTGAACGACATCTTGTGGCGCTTGAGGAAGCGTTCGATGGGCGCCAGCACTTTTTGGGATTCTTCGGTGTGATATGCCGTGACGTTGGCGGCGCCCAGCATGGTCTTGACGCGGCCCGGAACGGGCGCCTGCACGTTGAGCACCACGACTTCGCCTTCGGCGCCGGCGAGGTCTTCGTGGTTGACCAGGAAGGCCAGGGCTTTTTTGGTGTACTTGCTGCCGTCGGCAGCGAACAGAATCTTCATGGTGTTATCTCCGGTGTGAATGGATGAGCCTAACACCCGCACCGGGATAAGACTGTAGGTGAGCGACTGCTTCTCGTCTCGCGGCGACCGGCGTGCGCCGCTCAGGCCAGCGCCGCGCGCGCCGCGGCCAGGTCCCAGCCCGCCCAGCCGCAGCTTTTGAAGAGCACCGGCCCGGCGGGTTTTTTCATGTCCTGGCGTATCACGTTGCCCAGGGTGGCGAAGCGGGCCACGTCCAGGCCGGCCTGCAGCAGGTCGCCGGCTTCGTGCACGGCGTCCGCCGTGTCGACGACCACTTCGCCCTGTGCCGCGACGTACTGGCACAGCGCGGCGCTGAGTTCCACCATGGTGGGCGTGAAGGCGCCGACGGCGCAGATGAACCCGTCGTCGCGCGGCAGGGCGCTGAGCACCACGCCGCCGGCGGGCGTGCAGATGGCGGCGAGCGGGCAGTCGGCCAGCGCGACGTCGGCGTCGGGCACGACGCGGGCGTTCAGGCCCAGCGCCTGGGCATGCTGCGCCAGCGTCTGGGCGCTGGCATGGCTGCGCGAGGTGATGCGGAAATCGCGCACGCCCAGGCCCTCGGCAAAGGCTTCGAGGTGCGCCAGGCCCTGCACGCCGGCGCCGACGATGAGCATGGGCCCGCGGGTGTTGGGCGCGAGCTTTTGCGCGGCCAATAGAGAAACGGCGGCGGTACGCCTGGCGGTGACGGTGGGGCCGTCCAGCATCAGCCGGCGCCGGCCGGTGATCACGTCGAAGACCACCACGTCGCCCTGGATGGCGGGCAGGCCGGTGCCCGCATTGGCGGGTATCAGGGTGATGAGCTTGGTGATCGCGGTGCGGGCATCCAGCGCGGGCATCACAAAAAGGCTGCCGCCGCCCGGCAGGGCCTGCACCACCCGCTGCGGCACACGGACCGAGTCGTCCTTGAGCAGGCGCGTGAGTTCGGTGACCAGCTGCGGGTAGGGCAGCCGGGCGGCCGTCTGGCCGGCGTCCAGCGAGGTGGGATGCGGGTTGGGCGTCATGCCTGAGATGGTAAGCGGGATGGCCGGCAATGTGGTGACGGGCCGGCGCGCCGGCTGGATACGCGAGAGGTTTTTATCCTACAGCGCGACGGGCTGGGCGCCGAATGGCGAATCGCAAGGCCTGCCTAACATCGAGCCATCACCACCGGGAGGGCCGCCATGTTTTCTGACCACATGCCAAAAATTGAAGAGATGCCATACAAAAAGCTGCTGCTGATCGCTGCGGGCCTTGTGATTCTCTGCCAGCTGGCCGCCATGGCTTTTGTGGCCGAATCGCAGGTCGCCAAAGCCAAGGAGCGCGACAACCAGCGCCGCAGCGAACTCACGGCCATCTCGCAATGCATGGAAACCAGCGCGGGCGCCGCGCGCAGCCAGTGCATCCAGCAGGCCCGAGTCGTCGCCACGGCGCCGGCAGAGCCGGCCACCGCAAACTCATCCAAGGCTCCAGCTTATGCCGATGCTTCCACCGGCTCGGGCGGTGTGATGCCCGCCCATTCGCCATCGCGGCCACCGCAGGGCTTTATGGCCGCATCCTTCGCGATTCGCTAGTCTCTTCCAGGCCCTCCAAGCCGACCGCTGTCAGGCCCGCGTAGGGATGCGGCGGTTAGCATGGGTGCACGATGAACCCGTCGCGCCCGCCCTCACGCCCCCTCTCCCGTCTTTACCAGCCGCGCAACCCGCTGTTCTGGCTGATGATCACGCTCAATGCCTTGTCGCCAGCGCTGGCCTGGGTGGTCAACAACCGCCCCTTGAATGCCTGGGCCACCGTTGTGCTGACCTGTTTTGCGCTGGGCAATGCCGTCCTCGGCACATTTTTGCTGTGGCGCCTGCTGCGCGAAGAGCCCGCCGCGCCCGCGCGGGACGATTCAAGCCTTAGCTGACCGCCCCCGCGCCTTTGGTGATGTCGTGCTTCGTGGCCAGCGCCGCCGCCACGGCCAGCCGCAAGCCGCGCACGATCTCCTCTAGCGGCAGGCTGGGCGCGCCTTGTTCCGGCAGATAAGGCACATGGACAAAACCGCCGCGCGTGCGTTTCAAACCGCGCCTAGTGGCCAGGGCATGCATGAGCGCATAAAACACGTGGTTGCAGACAAAGGTGCCCGCCGTCTGCGAGACCTCGGCCGCCACACCCGCTTCCTGCAAGGCCTGCAGCATGGCCTTGATGGGCAGGCTGCTGAAGTAAGCCGCCGGTCCGTCCGCCACAACCGGCGTGTCGACAGGCTGGCCGCCGAGGTTGTCGGGAATGCGGGCATCGTTGACGTTGATGGCAACGCGCTCCAGCGAGATCGCGCCGCGCCCGCCGGCCTGGCCGACGCAGATCACCAGCGCGGGCTTGTGCAGGGCCAGCAAGCGGACGAGTTGCGCGATGGAATCCTGGAACACGGTGGGCAGTTGCGCCGCCACCACGAGGTGGCCGCCTATGCGCTTGCTGCGCAGCGCCTTCACCGCCATCCAACTGGGGTTGAGGGGCAGGCTGCTGTGCCCGGTGTCGCCGAAGGGGTCAAAGCCGGTCAGCAGGACGCGGGGGAGGGGGGTGGCTGTGGGCATGCCGCCATTGTGAAGGACGGCGGTGTTTTGGCTACCATGGCTGCATGAACACCCCCACCCATCCGGACATTCCCGCGCTGGCCGCCGATCTCACCCGGGCCCGCCTTGAAGCCAGCCCGCTGCCTTGGCCCGCCACCGTACCGGCCGATGTGCCGCTGGCCTATGCCACCGCGCTGGCCGTGCGCGCCGCACGAAGCGTTCAGGGCGAGCGCCCGGCAGGCTACAAAGTCGGCTTTACCAACCGCACGATCTGGCCGCGTTATGAGGTTTACGGCCCTATCTGGGGCACGGTATGGGACAGCAGCCTGTCGCATGTAGACGCCTCCGGGCCCAACGAAGGCGTGCTGTCGCTCAAGGGCCTGTGTGAGCCGCGCATAGAACCCGAGGTGGTGTTCGGCCTGCGCGAGGCGCCGCCGCCCGATTGCACGGCGGCTGAGCTGGTGGCGGCCGTAGCCTGGATCGCGCACGGTTATGAAATCGTGCACACGCATTTCCCCGGCTGGAAGTTCAGTGCCGCGCAGGCGGTGGCGGACGGCGGGCTGCACGGCCGGCTACTGGTGGGCCATGCCGTCCAGCTGGCTGCTGGTACCGAGCCCGAAGCGCTCATGGAGGCCTTGGCGGGATTGCGGCTCAAGCTCTACGGCGACGGCGTGCTCAAGGACCAAGGTGTGGGCGCCAATGTGCTGGACGGCCCGGTGCAGGCGCTGCTGCATTTTGTGCGCGAGCTGCGCGCCACGCCCGATGCGCCGGTTTTGCGGGCCGGCGACCTCATCACCACCGGCACGTTGACCGATGCCTGGCCGGTGCAGGCAGGCCAGACATGGCATACGGAAATCGAAGCGTCCGGGCCTGTGGCCGGCGCGCTCAAGGGGGTGAGGGTACGATTCGAATAAGGCGCGAGAGCAGGGCCCCTACTTTTTGATCACGGCCCCGGTTTCGCTGTCGAACTTCACGACCCGCACCTGGCCGTTCTGGCCCGGAAAGTCGTCGAACACCGCGCGCACCAGGTAGGGCACGACCAGCGGCAGGTCGCCGCTGCCGCCTTCGTAGACGGCGCGCGATTCAAACACCGTGCGTGGCGGCTTGCCGGGCGGTGTGTCCTTGGTGTCGAGCAAGCGCAGGCGCAGGCTGTTGGTGTAAACCGTCATGCTCATGGGCCGGTCGCCCATGTAGCGCGGCCCGAAGGGGTCGGGCACCCAGCCGCCGCCGTAGAGGCGGCCGGCCGCATCGCGGTAGGGTGGCAAAAACACCATGTTGTCCTGGTACACCGGCTGCAGCCAGGTTTTTTCATCGCTGCGGCTGCTGGTGGCCACGTCGACCTGCAGGCGACCGGTCTGGCCTTCCGCCGCGCGCCTGAGGCCGCGTCTTTCGAGTTCGGCCTGCACATAGCCTTCGTAGGTGGCCTGCTCAAGCTGCCGCGTGGTGTCCATGGGCGTGATGTAGCTGAAGGTGCTGCCCGCCGCGTCGGCGGGCCACTGGTTGAAGCTGGTCACGCGGGTGGTGATGGGGCTGGCGCAGGCCGTGAGCAATGCGGCCAGCAGCAGCGCCAGCCAGAGGCGTGGCGAGAAAAACACGGAGCCGGCGCCGCGCTGCGGGCCGGGGCCTGAGGGCATGGGGTGGGTCAAAGTGTTCATGTGCGATGGATACACCAGGGTTCAATTTTGTTCCGCGGCGGAGGGCCGCTCAAGTAAAGTCGGCGCATGCGCTGACAGCGGGCCGGGTTCTGGAGCCGCTTGCGCGGCCAGCCCCGGCAGGCCAGTATGCACCGATGACTGACAGGGAGACACCATGAAGTGGGAAGGCAATCGCGAATCCGACAACGTTGAAGACAGGCGCGACGGAGGCGGGGGCGGCGGCTTTGGCTTCGGCGGCCGCAGCATCGGCATAGGCAGCATCGTCGTGGCGCTGGTCGGCGGCTGGATCTTCGGCATCAACCCGCTGACCATCCTGGGGATGCTCAGCGGCGGCGGGCCGCCGGCCCAGGTGCAGCAGCAAGGCCCGGCCCCCAAGCCGCCGGCCGACGACCGCATGGCCAAATTTGTCTCCACCGTGCTGGCCGACACCGAAGACGTCTGGACCGACGTCTTCACCAAGGGCGGCGCCACCTACCAGAAGCCCCGGCTGGTGCTGTTCCGCGGCGCCACCCAAACCGCCTGCGGCCAGGGCCAGGCCGCCATGGGGCCGTTTTACTGCCCGGGCGACCAGAAGGTCTACATCGACCTCGGCTTTTACGAAACCCTGCGCAGCCGCCTGGGCGCGCCCGGCGACTTCGCCCAGGCCTACGTGATCGCCCACGAGGTGGGCCACCATGTGCAAAACCTGCTGGGCATCAGCGCCAAGATGGACCAGATGCGCGGCCGCGTCAGCAAGGCCGAATACAACGTCCTGAGCGTGAAGCTGGAACTGCAGGCCGACTGCTTTGCCGGCGTCTGGGCGCACAACGCGCAGAACGCCCGCCAGATCCTGGAGCAGGGCGACGTCGAGGAGGCCATGAATGCGGCCGCCAAAATCGGCGACGACGCGCTGCAGCGCGCCGGCGGCGGCGCGGTGGTGCCGGAGAGCTTTACCCACGGCACCAGCGCCCAGCGCCAGCGCTGGTTCGACACCGGCTTTAAAACCGGCAGCGTCAAGGCCTGCGACACCTTCAGTGCCCGGAGTTTGTAGCCGGGTCACCTCAATCCATTAACCGGTAAAGATCGTTAGCTATTAAATTAATAGCGATTCACTGCCGGAACCAAATCCAGGTCCCAGTCTCCAATAGCCTTGAGGGCGTGAATGGCCGGCAAAACCGGCGAATTCGCCCAAAGTGCGACAATAGAGGGCTAAGGAAGCTCCGCACAAGCCCTCCCCGCAGTCGACATCGCGGGGACCCCGGGCGGTCTGTGGCGTAACCTTTCCCGCCAATGGCTGTGCTGTTGGCTGCACACGCGCCTTGGCAATCCCATCCCCGACCGCGCGCTACCACCGCAACAGTTACCCGCTAGTGTTAGGCAGAGCTTTCTTATGACATCCTCCTTCTCCAATCTTTCCCTGGCCGAACCGCTGGCCCGCGCCGTCGCCGAAATGGGCTACGAGACCATGACCCCCATCCAGGAACAGGCCATCCCGGTCGTCCTGCAGGGCAAAGACGTCATGGGCGCCGCGCAGACCGGCACCGGCAAGACGGCAGCCTTCGCCTTGCCGCTGCTGCAGCGCATGATGAAGCACGAAAACGCCTCGACCTCGCCCGCCCGCCACCCGGTGCGCGCCCTGGTGCTGCTGCCCACGCGCGAACTCGCGGTGCAGGTGGCCCAGCAGGTCGAGCTCTACGCCAAGTACACCAACCTGCGCAGCACCGTGGTGTTCGGCGGCATGGACATGAAGCCGCAGACGGCCGAACTCAAAAAAGGCGTGGAAGTGCTGGTGGCCACCCCCGGCCGCCTGCTGGACCACATCGAAGCCAAGAACGCGGTGCTCAACCAGGTCGAATACGTGGTGCTCGACGAGGCCGACCGCATGCTGGACATCGGCTTCCTGCCCGACCTGCAGCGCATCCTGAGCTACCTGCCCAAGCAGCGCATCACCTTGCTGTTTTCGGCCACCTTCTCGCCTGAAATCAAGCGCCTGGCCTCCAGCTACCTGCAGGACCCGGTCACCATCGAAGTGGCGCGTTCCAATGCCACCGCTTCCACCGTCGAGCAGCACTTCTACAGCGTGGGCGCCGACGACAAGCGCCGCGCCCTGCACCAGATCCTCAAAGAACGCGGCATGAAGCAGGCCTTCGTGTTCGTCAACAGCAAACTCGGCTGCGCCCGCCTGGCGCGTTCGCTGGAGCGCGAGGGCCTGAAGACCACCGCGCTGCACGGCGACAAAAGCCAGGACGAGCGTTTGAAAGCACTCGAAGCCTTCAAAAAGGGTGAAGTCGACCTGCTGGTCTGCACCGACGTGGCCGCCCGCGGCCTGGACATCAAGGACGTGCCGGCGGTCTTCAACTTCGACGTGCCCTTCAATGCCGAAGACTATGTGCACCGCATAGGCCGCACCGGCCGCGCCGGCGCCTCCGGCCTGGCCGTCAGCTTTGTCGCCGCCAGCGACCAGCGCCTGGTCGCCGACATCGAGAAACTGATCAAGACCAAGATCGAACTCGAACCCATGGAGTTCGAGGAAGACCGCCCGCGCATCAGCGAGCAGGGCCGCATCAACGACGGCCGCCGCATGTACCGCGAAGCTGAAGACGGCGGCGGCCCGCGCGAGGCGCGCCAGCCCCGCGAGCGCCGCGAATACACGCCGCACCGACAGCCGGCCGCGCCGCGCGACCCCTTCTTCGACCAGCCTTACGAAGCCACCGCCGCGCCCGAAGCCCAGCCCGCCTGGGAAGCCGCGGCCAAAGGCGCTCCCGCTCGCAGCGGCGTGTCGGCCAACATCAAGCCCAAGAAAAAAGTCGCGGCGCTGTTCAAGACCGCCGGCTAAGCCACCAACACGGGCCTCGCCGTCGGTTCACGCCTACGGCGGCTCGCGGGGCTGTCCGGTGCGGCGCCTTCCTGCGGCTTTCTAAGCTGTAGTGATGATGGCGAAAACCGACCCGCACCCGAAAGCCTGGCCGGCCTTAGGCTTGGGCTTACGCCTGCAAAAACCATTCGATCTCCTGCGTCAGGTGGTCCGGCCTTTATGGCGTGCCATCGACCACTGGATAGACGCGGGCGGCATGCGCATGAGCGCGGCCATGTCCTTCTACGGCATCCTGAGCCTGGCGCCCTTGCTGGTCCTGCTGGTGGCGGTGCTCGGCTGGTGGCTGGACCGCAGCTACATAGAAGTCAGCCTGGTGGACCAGATCCGCGGCGTCATAGGCGCGCAGGGCGCCCAGGTGGTGCAGCAGGCGCTGTCCAGCGCGCAGGCGCCTTCCGAGGGCATCACGGCCTCGCTGTTTGCCTTTGCGCTGCTGCTGTCCGGCGCGACCGGCGTCTTCGCCGAGCTGCAGGACGCGTTTGAGCGCCTGTGGCGCCAGGGCAGCGGCGAGGCGCCGCAGCAGAAGTGGTGGTACAGCGCCTCGCTGCGCCTGCGCGGCGTGGCCTATATCCTGGCCTTCGGCTTCCTGCTGCTGGTGTCGCTGGCGATTTCCACCTTTTTGGGTTTGCTGTCGGGCTGGGCGGGCAGCTACCTGCCGGTCGAAAAACTCGCCTGGGTGCTCAACGAGCTCGTGTCTTTCGGTTTTTGCGTCGCACTGTTTGTGGCCCTCATGAAGATGAGTGTGGGCCCCAAACCGGCTTTACGCTATCTGGTGATGGGGTCAGCCGCCGGGGCCATCCTCTTTGCGGTCGGCAAGCACCTGATGGCCTTTTACCTCTCGACCGCCGCCGTGGTGTCGGCCTATGGCGCGGCGGGTTCGCTGGTGGTGATCCTCATGTGGATCTACTTTTCGTCGGCCGTGCTGCTGCTGGCCGCCAGCATGGCGCGCGCCTGGGCTGATGAGGCGCGCGAGCGGCAGCCGGTTTCAGCCTGACTTGCCGGGTTTTTGCGCCTGCTCGCACTGCACCGCGACCAGTTCAAACGTCCCCGGCTCCACGCCCAGTTTTGCCGCCGTGAGGCAGCCGCCCCAGACACAGCCGGTGTCCAGCGGCAGGGTGTTGTTGTGCAACTCCGGCGTGTTGCCTTCCTTGGCCAGCGTGGACCAATGGCCGAAGGCGAGCGGCGTGCCGGCCGTCTTGCGCCCTGGCACGTCGAACCACGGCAGGTAGCCGGGCGGCGCGCCGTCAGCGCCTTCCGTGCTGTCAAACTCCATTACACCTTCGGGCGTGCAAAAGCGCAGGCGCGTGAGCGCGTTGACCACCACACGCAAGCGGTCGGCGCCCTGCAGGCCGTCACTCCAACGGTCCGGCGTGTTGCCGTACATGGCGCCGAAAAATTCCTTGAGATTGCCGCCGCGCAGCACCTGTTCCACCTCGCCCGCCAGCGCCATGGTTTGCGCCACCGACCACTGCGGCAGCACGCCCGCGTGCACCATCAGCCAGCCGTGGCGGTGCATGGCCATGGCGCGGTGGCGCAGCCAGTCGAGCAGCACCTCGCTGTCTTTGGCTTGCAGGATGTCCTGCACCGTGTCCTTGCGGCCCGGCTTGCGCGCGCCCTGCCACAGGCCGAGCAAATGCAGGTCGTGGTTGCCCAGCAGGCACTGCGCGGAATCGCCCAGCGCCGAGAGGCGGCGCAGCACCTTGAGCGAGTCGGGGCCGCGGTTGACGAGGTCGCCGAGGACGTAGAGCGTGTCGCGGCTGGGCGAGAAATTCACCTTGTCCAGCAGCCGTTGGAAAGGCGCGTGGCAACCCTGCAGGTCGCCGATACAGTAAAGTGACATGTGTTTATTTTGCGCCAGGAGTCTGGGCGGCAGAAGCCGTCGAAGCGAAACGCGCGAAAAACGAGGACAGCGCGGTGATACCGACAAGCCCATAGCCCGACTATGGGCGCAGGCGGTAGCGCCGCGATGGACCGTTTTCTCGCGCGTTGCAGCTGACGGATTCCTGCCGCCCAGACTCCTAATCTATGGACTTTTTGCTGATTGCTTTTTTGACGCTGCTCAACGGCGTTTTTGCCATGTCGGAAATGGCCCTGGCCTCCAGCCGCAAGGCACGGCTTTCAGCCATGGGGGAGTCCGGTGACAAGGGCGCGCAGGCGGCGCTGGGCCTGCTGGACAACCCCACGCAATTCCTCTCGTCGGTGCAGGTCGGCATCACCTCCATCGGCATGCTCAACGGCATCATCGGCGAGGCGGCCTTCAGCAGCGGCCTGGCCGCGTGGATACAGACTTTCGGCGCGCCGCCGCGCGCCTCCGAGATCAGCGCCACCGCGCTGGTGGTGGCGGTCATCACCTTCATCACCATCGTCTTCGGTGAGCTGGTGCCCAAGCGCATAGGCCAGCTCTACCCCGAAACCGTCGCGCGCCTGGTCTCGCGGCCCATGATGTGGGTGGCGACCGGCTTCAAGCCCTTTGTCCGCCTGCTGTCCCTCAGCACGCAGACGGTGCTCAAGCTGCTGCGCGTGGACAACAGCGCCGGCCGGGCCGTGACCGAGGAAGAAATCGCCGCCAGCCTGGAAGAGGGCGTGGACGCCGGCCTGATCGAGGAGCATGAGCACCAGATGGTGCAGAACGTGTTCCTGCTCGACGACCGCCTGCTGACCTCGCTGATGCTGCCGCGCTCCGACATCGAATGGCTGGATGCGTCCGACACCGTCGCAGAGGCCATCGCCAAGGCCGGCGCCACCGGCCACTCCTGGTACCCGGTGTGCCGCGGCGGCCTGGACGACGTGGTGGGCGTGGTCAACGTGGCCAAGCTGCTCGCGCTGCGCGGCCAGATCGAGCCCGTTCCCTCGGCCAGCGGCCCGGGCGCCGTGCCTTCGGTGGCCGACCGCATAGGCGCCTACGCGGTGCCGGCCGTCTTCGTGCCGGAAACGCTGACCGGCATGGAACTGCTCGAGCAGTTCCGCGCGCGCTCCACGCGCATTGTGTTTGTCGTCGACGAATACGGCGTGGTGCAGGGGCTGATGACGCCCATGGACATGCTGGAAGCCATCACCGGCGAGCTGCAGCCCGGCGCCCAGGTCGATGCCTGGGCCACCGAGCGCGAGGACGGCAGCTGGCTGATCGACGGCGTCATGCCCGTGGCCGAACTCAAGGCCAGGCTGGACATCCGGGAGCTGCCGGAAGAAGGCAAAGGCCGTTACAACACGGTCGCCGGCCTGCTGCAAAGCGTTTCAGGCCGGCTGCTGAAGACCGCCGAGGTGGTCGAATGCGCCGGCTGGCGCTTCGAAGTACTGGATCTGGACGGCAAGCGCATCGACAAGGTGCTGGCCAGCCTGCTCCCCGCAAATCACGGTTTGTAATTTTGTGTTATTCGGTTACCTGGGTTCTGCTCGCTTTTACGAACCATTGTGTGACTTAAGTCGCGTTTTAAAGGACGCAAGCCGACAGTGACACGCGGCAACAACACCCGTACACGTAAACGGTTGTAACTTCAACATGCTGTGTTTAAACTGAAAAAAAAGTGAAGGCACGCATGTTTGATGTTTTTGTGTTGGCGCTGACCGCGACGGCACTGTCGGGGATGGCGACGGGGGCGGCTTGCCATCATGGCTGGCTGGCGCGCGCTGCGCGCAAGAAAAGGCGCATTCCGACACACTGGCACTTGCAGGCCCGCTCCCTGCTGCTCGATGCCGAGCAGGAAGTCTGGCACTGGCTGCAACGCGCTTTCTTCGACCACCACGTGCTGGTCAAGGTCCCGGTCATCCGGTTTGTCTCGCCGCGCAACGAAGCCGAAGGCCAGCGCTCCTTTGAGCTGCTCAAAAGCGTGTATTGCAGTTTCACGGTCTGCGCTGCCGACGGCACCGTCATCGGCTGCCTGGACGTCCCCGGCCCGCAGGGCCTGCGGGCCAGCAACCGCGACCTCAAACGCAAACTGTTCGCCGAATGCGGCATCGCCTACGCCGTGGTGCGGGCCAGCAACCTGCCCACGCTGGAAGACGTGCGCGCCGCCTTCCTCGGTGAGATCGACCTGTCGGACGACGAGCCGGCCTTGCCCGGCACGCTCGGCCAGCCGCCCATGGCGCTGCCGGTGGATGAGGCCGACGACATGGCCACCGTGCCCGACACCATGCGCGCGGCCGACGGCGGCGCCCTGGTGGCCGATACACACCATATAGAAAAGACAGCACACGCGGCGGCGCACGTGGACATGGCCGCCATGGCGGCCGCCCGCAGCAGCCTGCAAGCCAAGCTGGAGCGCAACCGCAAGATTCGTTTCACCAACTTCGACCCGCTCAGCACCGGCTCGGGCATTGTTCACGACGACGCCGAGCACCACTTCGCGGTGCAGTGGGAAGACTCCTTCATCACGCCCGACGAGGCGCCGCCGCCCGGCGGCGCCGGCGCGTAAAGCACTTCAGGCAGCCCAGTCCGGCTCGCCGTCCGTTCGTCAGTTGGCTTTCGCGGCCTCAAACAGCGCCTTCATTTCCGCCGGCATCGCCGTTGCCAGCGGTTTGCCGCCAGGTTTGGCCGGCTTTAAAAACCACTGCTCGTACCAGCCCTGCGCCGCCCCGCTGCGCATGGACTCCTTGATCGAAGCATTCACCAGCGCGCCCATGGCGGCATCACCCTTGCGGTAGGCGATGGCGATGGTCTCCACCGAAAGGCGATCCGGCAGGATGCTGTAGTCGGCCGCGTCCGGCAGGGCGGCCAGCTGCGCCGCCAGCATCACGCCGTCGCGCGCATAGCCGGCGGCCCAGCCCATCTGCAGCTGTCCCAGCGCGGCATCCGGGTTCACGGCCTTGGCGAACTGCCAGTTCAGGGAGCGCGGTTGCCCATAACGCTGCAGCGCCGGGGCCGCGGTGCTGCCGTCAATGCCGACGATGCTCTTCCCCTGCAACTGCGCCAGGGTGACTATCTTGTCCTTGTTGCGCACGGCCACCTGGATGGCATCTATATATATAGGCGTCGAAAAATCCATGCGCGCGCGGCGCTCTGGCGTGTCGGTCACGTTTTCGCACAGCAGGTCCACACTGCCCTCGGCCAGCAGGCGCACGCGGGCGTCCACCTCCGTCTCTATATAGCGCACCGGCAGGTTCCTGTTGCCCGCCGCCTGGCGCAGGCTTTCGATGATGGGCTGGCAGAACGCAATGCTGTAGCCCAGCGGCTTTTCCGCCGTCTGGTGGAAAGAGAAGGGCGCGGCCAGCGCGCGGTAACCCACATTGATCTGGCCCCGGCTCTTGATCTTGTCGAGTGTGGCCTGGGCCTGGGCCCATTGCGGCACGGCGACGGTCAGCAGCGCCAGGGCGGCGGGCAGCAGCCCCGGCGAAAAAGCGCGAAGCAGAAATCTCGTTTCCATGGGAATCCCCCGTGCTGGGTTGTTATTGGCGCTTTCATTCTTGGGCAAAACCTGCCGCCGCGCAAATGGCTTGAGGGGCAAATCTGACACCCGTTGCTGCACGGCATCGGCTCGCCGCCGCACCGCTTCGGTGCTTCATGCCATCAAAGTGCGCCGTTTGCGCACCGCCTGCACCGGCGAGAGGAGCGTCCGCAAAGGGAGTGCGCCTCCGGGCAAGCCGCACCCCGCCTGTGATCCGTGGCCCCGCCATCGTTTTGGCGGGGCTCTGGCATGCGACTTGCGTTTGCGGTGGCCCGGCTAAATCTTTAAACCAACAACTGTTTTTAAGAAAAATTGACTTATTGTCGTAATATAGATGCTAGACTCAAAAAAGATACTGAGCTTATTTCGAGCTTCACCCCCACCCCTATCCCCACCCTTCATCACGCGGACGGAACGCCTCCATGAACACGCTTGAACTCAGCCTCGGCTGTTGCAACTACGACCGGACCAAAGCCATTTTTGACGGCCGGGTCAGGATGGAAGGCTGTTCGCTGGTCCCGCTCGCGCTGGAGCCTGAGGAAATCTTCCACCGCGCCTTTCGCGGGCAGGAGTTCGACATCTGCGAAATGTCCTTGAGCAGCCACACGCTCAATGTCGCGCGCGGCACGGCCCACTACGTGGCGATCCCGGCTTTCCTGTCGCGGGCCTTCAGGCATTCGGGCATCTACGTGCGGGCCGACAGCGGCATCCGCACGCCGGCCGACCTCAAAGGCAAAAAAGTCGGCATCCCCGAATACCAGATCACGGCCAACGTGTGGATTCGCGGCATGCTGCTCGACGAATACGGCGTGCGCCCGCAAGACATACGCTGGCGGCGCGGCGGCCTGGAGCAGCCCGGCCGCCGGGAGCGCTCGCCGATCACCCTGCCCGAAGGCATTGAAGTCGAGCAGATTCCCGACGACACCACCTTGTCGAAGCAGCTGGAAAGCGGTGAGCTGGACGCCGTGTTCGGCGCGAAGGCCCCGTCGTGTTTCCTGAACGGTTCGGGCAAGGTGCAGCGCCTCTTCGCCGACTACCGCAAGGCCGAGCAGGACTACTTCGCCAAGACCCGCATCTTCCCGACCATGCACGTCGTCGGCGTGCGCAAAAGCCTGGTCGACAAGCACCCCTGGCTGCCGGTCAGCGTCTACAAAGGTTTTATCGAGGCGAAAAAAGTCGCCACCGAAGAACTCAAGCAGGTCGGCCACCTGGCGGTGACGCTGCCCTGGAGCGTGGCCGAACTCGAGGCGACGCAAAAGCTCATGGGCGAGGACTACTGGAGTTACGGCCTGGCCGACAACCGGCACGTCCTGGACACCTTCACGCGCTACCACCACGAGCAGGGCATTTCGCCGCGCCGGGTGCAGGCCGAGGAGCTGTTTTACGGCCCGGCGCTTGAGCCGGCCAAAAACTGATCCGCCCCTTCCCTCTCATTCTTCCCTTATTTTTTATCCCCAATAACTTCCCAGGAGTCCCACCATGCCCTGCCTGACCAAAACCTTTTCCTCCCTTGCCATCGCCCTGTTGTCCGCCTTCGCGCTTCCCGCCGCCCACGCCCAGGACTTTCCGAACCGCGCCGTCCGCATCGTCGCCACCTTCACGGCCGGCGGCGCCGCCGACGCCACGGCGCGCATCTTTGCGGAAAAACTCTCGGTGCTGTGGAAGCAGCCCGTCTACGTCGACAACCGCATCGGCGGCGGCGGCTCCATCGGGGCCGACAACGTCTTTCGCTCGCCGCCGGACGGCTACACGCTGCTGCTGGCCACCAACACGCACGTCATCAACCACGTGCTGCTCAAAGGCCTGGCCTACGACTACACCAAGGACTTCGTGCCGCTGGGCCTGGTGACTTCCACCGCCACCATGCTGGCCGTGACGCCGAACATCAAGGCCAATAACCTCAAGGAAGTCACCGAGATGCTCAAGGCCTCGCCCGGCAAGTACCAGTACTCGGCCTGCAACATGGCCAGTCCGCAGCACTTCTCGATGGAGATGTACAAACACGCGCTGAACCTGGAAGCGCAGAACATTCCCTACCGCGGCTGCACGCCGGCCATCACCGACGCGCTGGGCGGGCAGATCAACATCGTCATGGCCAGCGTCACGGCGATGAGCGCCTTCGTGAAGCAGGGCACGCTCAAGCCCATCGCGGTGATGTCGTCCAAACGCAGCCCGACGCTGCCCGACGTGCCGACCGCGCGTGAATCCGGCATCCCGGAACTGAAGAACTTCGCGCTGGACAACTACTACGGCTTCATGGCGCCGCGCGGAACGCCGCCGGCGATCCAGAAAAAGCTCGAGGCCGACATCATGGCCGTCGCCAAAACCTTCAGTGAGCCGGAGATGAAGGCCCGCATCGAGGCCGCCGGCCTGGAACCCTTCGTCATGAACTCCACCGACATGATGAAGCTGATCCGCTCCGACGCCGACAAGCTGGCCACCGCCGCGAAGCAGGCCAACATCCAGGCCGAATGACCGGGCGGCCCGGCCTGCCATGGCCGGGCCTGCAACAACACAGCCGGCACCGGGTGCCGCGTGAATTCACTACAAATAAGAGACGAAAGACATTGCCGATGCCCGTGCACGTAATCTCCTATGACACCGCCCACCCGGGCGACACCAGTGACCTGCTGCAGAACCTGGCGCGCTTCGACCCGCTGAAGATCCGCCGCCTGGCCCTGCTCGTGAAGACCGACGGCAATTCGGACCTCAATGATTTTTCGCGCAGCTACGGGCTGCAGAGTGCCGGCCTGGCGATCGAGCAGTTCGGCGGGCGCGCGCTGCTGGAGCGCTCCACCTTTCTTTTTTCCTCCGGTTGCGAAGGTGCGATGACGCCCTTCGGCCAGCTGTTTGTCGACGTCGTCGATGTAGCCGATGTAGCCGATGCGCCGGCCGCACAGGCCACGCACAGTAGCGCGCTGGCTTTCGGCTGCGCGCGCAGCCGCCCGCTGACGGGCGATGAAATCGGAACGCTGGTGCATGCCGACCTGGTGACGCAAACCGTGCAGGCCGCGATGGCCGATGCCGGCGTCGCCGAGGCCGACGTGTCGCTGGTCATCGTCAAGACACCTGTGATGAGCCGGGTTCCCGCCACCGCGCGGCAGGCCGTCAACAAACGCATCACCTCGGCGTACTCCAAGGCCGTGGCCGCGCTGGGCGCCGGTGTTGCACTGGCCGAAGTCGAACGCGCGCAGATCAAGCCCGAAACCTTTGACGCCGACCCCACGCTGCATGCGCGGCGCGCCATGGTGTTTTCCGGTAACGAGGTCGACTACGTTGAAGTGCTGCTGCTGGCCAACCGCGCCGGCGCGGCGGGCGACCTGTATGTGCAGACCGGCAGCATGCGCGACCTTCTGGATGCGGGCGGCCTGCGCCGCATGTTTCTGGCCGCGGGCTGCCGCATAGGCGCTGACGGCGAAGTCGAGGACAGCGAGCGCGTCGTCGCCACGCTGGTCAAGGCCGGCGCCACCTCGGACGGCCGCGTGCGCGGCCGGCGCACCACCATCAAGAGCAGCCACATCGACATGGACAAGCACGTGCGCGCGGCGGTCAGCGGCGTGCTGGGTTCGGTGCTCGGCGACACGCGGGCCTTTATTTCGGCCAACACCGTGCACCAGGCGCCGCCGGGCGGCGGCCTGTGCGCCTGCGTGGTGCGGCGATCGGCCGGGGAATAGCATGGCCGCCTTGCGCATTCTTTCCGACGCTGACGTGCAGGCCGTGATCACCAGCCCGGTGGCGTTGGACCTGGCGCGCCAGGCGCTGCGCGGCCAGGCCGAGGGCAGCGTCGTGCTGTCGTCGCCGGCCGCCATGGCGCTGGATGCTTCCGCGCTGGGCGGGCCGCGCTTCAAGTTCAAGGCCGCGACGGTGGGCCACCTGAATGCCTCGGGCATACGGCTGATAGGCCGCGGCGCGGGTGGCGCCCGGGCCGCCAACTACTGCGCGATTTTTGACAATGCCGATGCGGGGCTCTCGGGCCTGGTGCCCGATTTCTGGCTCAGCCGCATCCGCACGGCCGCCTTCGGTGTGGCTGTGGCCGAGCGCCTGGTCAAGCCCGGGCCGCTGGTGGTCGCCTTGTTCGGCGCCGGCGCGATTGCGCGCGAGATCGTGCCGCTGCTCGCCCACGCCTTGCCGGTGAAAGAGTTGCGTGTGCATTCGCGCCGCGCCGAGAGCATGCAGGCTTTTGCCGCCGACATGGCCGCGCGGACCTCGCTGGCCGTGCGCGCCGAGCCGTTGCGCGCAGAGATGGCGCCGGGCGCCGACCTGGTGATCACGCTCACCGAATCGAAGGAGCCGCTGGTCCAGCCGGGCGAACTCGACGCCGGCGCCGTGGTCTGCTCCATGGGCGGCCACCACGAGCTCGATTACGGCGTGCTGCTGGAGTCGCAGCGCCTGGTCGTCGACGACACCGACTACGCCGCCGAAGCCGGCGACGGCGGCGCCTGGATCAGCCAGGGCCACCTGAGCCTGCCGCAGTTCCGCGCACGCGTGGACGCCCTGGCTTGCGAAGTCGTTGCCGGCACCAAGCCCGGGCGGCTGCATGCGGACGACCGCATCGTCGCACTGCTGCAGGGCATGGCGATAGGCGACATCGCCTTTGCCGCGCATGCGCTGCGCGAAGCCGAACGCAGCCAACGCGGCACGGTGGTCGAGCTACCGTGAACCCCGCCTGAACCCCGCTTATGACCACCACCTGCCTTGAACCGCGCACCGCGACGGGCCCCGCCGCCGTCGCGTCGCACCGCTGCGAAGTGCTGGAGCACCGCTCGGTCAACAGCCGCTACCGTTACCTGCGCCTGCGCGCCCGGGCCGACCTGGCCGGCATGACACGCCCCGGCCAGTTCTACCAGCTGCGCTGCCCCACGACCGCCGCGCTGCATCCCTTCCTGCTCAGGCCCATGAGTGTCTACGGCACCGGGCCCGAGCCGGGCTGCATCGAGTTCCTCTACAACGTCACCGGCGTCGGCACCAGCGCGCTGGCCACGCTGGAGGTGGGCGCCAGCATGGACATCGTGGGCCCCGTGGGCAACACCTTCAGCTTCAGCCCGTCGTTCAGCCGCGTGCTGGTGGTGGCCCGCGGTGTCGGCCTGGCCACCATGGCGCCGCTGGTCCAGGCCGCGGGCCGGGCCGGCGTCGCGGTGACGGCGCTGATGTCCGCGCGTTCGCCGGGTGACCTGATGCAGCAGGAATTCCTGCGCGGCGTGCCGGCCGAAGTGCACAGCGTGTTTGACAGCGACGGCAGCTCCGCCGTGGAAAACGTCGATTCGCTGGTGCGCGCGCTCATTGAGCAGCAACGCCCCGACGTGGTCTACACCTGCGGCTCGCACCGCCTGCTGATGTTGCTGCAGCGCGTGCTGGCCGACTACCCGGAGGTGGCCGGCGAGGTTGCGATGGAGCAGCGCATGGCCTGCGGCATGGGCGTGTGCCTGTCCTGCGTGCGCCTTTTTGACACACCCGATGGCAAGCAGTTCAAGCGCGTGTGCCGCGAAGGCCCGGTGTTCCCGATCCATGAAGTCGTCGGGGAGGTCGAGTTTGGCTGATCTGTCCGTCAATGTAGGCGCGCTGCGGCTGCGAAACCCGGTCATGCCGGCGTCGGGCTGCTTCGCCATCGAATACCAGGAGGCGCTGGACCTGGGGCGCCTGGGCGCGCTGGTCATCAAAAGCGTCTCGCCGCAAAGCCGCGCCGGCAACCCGACGCCGCGCGTCGCCGAAACCCACGGCGGCATGCTCAATTCCATCGGCATCCCCAGCAAGGGCCTGGACTACTACCGCCGCGAGGTGCTCGTGCCCTACACCGGCTTCGGTACGCCCGTGGTGGTGTCCATCTCCGCCGACACCGCGGACGAATTCGCGGCGGCCTGCGCAGAGCTCTCGCTGCCCGAGGTGGCGGTGATAGAGGCCAATATCTCCTGCCCCAACCTCGAGGCCGACGGCATGGCGTTTGCCATGTCGCCTGACACGACCTACCGGGCCGTTAGCGCCATACGTGCCGTCACCCGCCATCCTCTGTGGGTCAAGCTCACGCCGAATGCCTCCAGCATCGCCGCGGTGGCCCAGGCCGCGGAGCTGGCCGGCGCCGACGCCGTCGTCATGGGCAACACCGTGCTGGGCATGGCCATCGACGCGCGCACGCGCAAACCCAAGCTGGGCAACGTCATGGGCGGACTCTCGGGGCCGGCCATCAAGCCCATCGCCCTGCGCATGGTGCACCAGTGTTTTCGCGCCGTGCGCATTCCCATCATCGGCTGCGGCGGCATCAGCAGCGCGGAGGACGCGGTGGAATTCATGCTGGCCGGCGCCTCGGCGGTGCAGGTCGGCACGGCTTCGTTCATAGACCCAGGCGTGATGGAAAAAATCATTGACGGCCTGGAAGCCTACTGCGCGGAGATGGGCCTGCAAACCATTGCCGAGCTGACCGGCCAGGTCGCGCTCGACCCCCATCTCAGCGACCGCTGGCTGCGCTTTGCGCAGCAGTCGGGTTGAAGCCGCCCGTGACAGCCATGAACATCGCGGATCTCCAGCCCATGGCCCAGCAACTCTTCGATGAGGTGCGGCGCCTCTCCGATGACGGCGTGGGCGTGACCCGGGCCTCCTACGGCGCGGGCGAAAGCGCGGCCATGGATTACCTGCGCGGCTTTGCCGAACAGGAGGGGCTGGAAGTCAGCCTCGACAGGGCGGCCAACATGATCTTCAGCCTTCCCGGCGCGGGCACGGCCCCGGGTGTGTGGATAGGCTCGCACCTCGACTCGGTGCCGCAGGGCGGTAATTACGACGGCCTTGCGGGCGTGGTGGCCGGGCTGCTGTGCCTCGTCAGGCAGCGTCGCACCGGCCGGCCCGCGGCCGCGCCGCTGCGCGTCATCGGTTTTCGCGGCGAGGAAAGCGCCTGGTTCGGCAAGGCCTACATGGGCTCGGGAGCGCTGTTCGGCAAGCTCACGCCGGAAGACCTCGAGCTCAAACAGCGCAGCACCCGCCAGACCCTGGCCGAATGCATGGCCGCGGCCGGCGCCGACGTGGACGCCATACGCGCCCAGGAAGCGCTGCTGGATTTGAACCAGGTCAGCGCCTACCTGGAGCTGCACATCGAACAGGGGCCGGTCATGGTCGCGCGCGAGCTGCCGCTGGCGGTGGTCTCCGGCATACGCGGCAACATCCGCCACAACCAGGTGGTCTGCACCGGCGAGGCCGGGCACTCGGGCGTGGTGCCGCGCTGGCTGCGACGCGACGCGATGTTCGCCGTTGCCGACCTGATCGTGCGGCTGGACGAGCACTGGCGTGTGCTGCTCGAGCGCGGCACCGACCTGGTGGTCACCACCGGCGTGGTGGCGACGGACCCGGCCGAGCATTCCATCTCGCGCATCCCGGGCCGCGTCAGCTTCAGCTTCGAGGCGCGCAGCCGCAGCCCGGACACGCTGGAGGCCTTCTACCAGTTGATGAAGGCCGAGTGCAAGGCGATCTCGCGCGAGCGCCAGGTCGGCTTTGAATTCGACAGGCGCCAGCTCTCCGAGCCCGCGCAGATGGACCCGTCCCTGTGCGCGGTGCTCGCCGGCGCCTGCCGCCGGCGCGGCATCACGCATGACACGATCCCGAGCGGCGCCGGGCACGACGCCTCGCTGTTCGCCAATGCGGGCGTGCCGGCCGGCATGCTCTTCATCCGCAACCAGAACGGCTCGCACAATCCCGACGAAGCCATGGAGATGGCCGACTTCATGCTGGGCGTGCAGGTCATGGACGATGCGGTCGAAAAACTCTGTGCCAGCGCCGCCGCCGGCGGGCCTTCCATATCATGAGACACTTCCGGCTTTGCAGGCCCGGCGCCGGGCCACAAGCCCTGGCCGGTGACACGACAGGCTCTTTCACCCTATGACGACCTTCACCTCATCGATCGACTACGCGGCCCTGGGCGACCGGCTGCGCGCGTACCGGCTGGGCGCCTCGTTGCAGGCCGAGGACGTCGCCGAAAAGCTGGGCGTCTCCCGCGCCGTCGTCTATCGCATGGAAAAAGGCGAGATCGTCAAGATCGAAACGGTGGAGCGCCTGGCCCAGCTGCTGGGCACGTCCATGGCTTCGCTGATGGGCGTCGAGGTGGAGTATTACGCCAACTTCCTGGGGTTTTTCGAGCGCATGCGCCAGCTGGAGCAGGGCGCCGACCGCATCATGGCGCACTTCGAGCCCATCTCGCTGCTGCTGACCTCGGGCGACTACCTGCACTACCTGCGGCTCATGCTGCTGGAGACCCTGCCGCAAACCGCCACCTCGCAGGAGGATGCTTCGGCCATCGGCGAAAAAGAGATAGAGCAGCTGGTGCAGATCCTGCAGGAGCGTAAAACCGCTTTCACGCAGCGGCGTCCCGGCATCGTCAGCCTGGTCGGCCTGCGCGAGCTGGAGCGCTTTGTGCACACCGGCCTGGTCGGCCGTCTGGACCTGCCCGCGGCGGTCCACAAAAAACGCATCGCGGCCGCGCGCCAGGAGATCGCCCGCATCGCCGACCTGATGGAGAGCGAGCCCATGCACGTGCAGATCGGCCTGGTGGACGACGCCATGCCCTCGTCCACCTTCCAGGTGTTCCAGAGCGCCAACCGCTCCGTGCTGGCGCTCAGCCCTTTTCGCCTGGGGGAGCTGCCCAACGTGCGCAACGGCATCGCCACCGTCACCGCCTCGCCTGAGGCCGTCAGGCTGTATGAAGAAATGATAGGGCGGCTCTGGAAAGCCGCCTACAAAGGCAAGGCCGGCGCGGACCGCCTGCGCGAGCTGCTGGCGCGGCCCTGAACAGAACAAGAACAGCCCGAAAGAACCCACGCATGGCAACCCATCCCGACACGGCAATCGCACGGCAGGTAGCCAGGCTGCTGCTGGACAGCGGCTGCGTGCAGGTGCGCACAGAAGAACCGTTTCGCCTGCCCTCGGGCTGGGCCAGCCCGGTCTATATGGACTGCAGGCGCCTGATCTCGTTTCCCGCCGCGCGCCGCGAGCTGGTTCGCCAGGGGCTTGAACTGCTGGGCCGGCACGGCTGCCTCGAAGGCCTGGGCGCCGTCGCCGGCGCCGAGTCCAGTGGCATTGCCTTCGCCGCCTGGATGGCCGACGCGCTGGATCTGCCCATGCACTACGTGCGCAAGCAGACGCGCGGCCTGGGCCAGGGCAGCCAGATGGTGGGCGCGGCCCCGGCCGCGGGCCGGCTGCTGCTGGTCGACGACATGGTGGCCGGCGGCACTTCCAAACTCAATTTTGTGCGCGCCATAGGCGCGGCCGGCGCGAGTGTGCAGGACATCTTTGTCATCTTCGACTACGGCACTTTTGCGGCTGATGAACTGCTCGCGCCCTTGAAGGTCAACATGTATTCGCTGGCCTGCTGGGCCGACGTGCTGGCCGTGGGGCGTGAGGGCGGCGATTTCGACGCGCGCGCCGCCGCCGAGCTGCAGGCTTTTCTCGACAGTCCCGCCCGGTGGTCCGCGGCGCATGGCGGAATTTCCCGGATCAACCCGGTCGTATGATGGGCGTTTGATGCGCCGGAGGTTTTTGCAATGACTTTTGATGACGAGGCAAACAGGTTCGAGACGGCGGAATCCGGAACGGACTCCTTCAAGCTGCTGTACAAGGCGGCCTTCAACCTGATGACGCAGGACCCTGCGCATGCCGCTTTTTATTTTGTGATCGGCGTCGCCGCGCACGGCTACGTCATGCAGTACGAAGACCAGGGCGTGAGCCCCGAGTTCGCCGACAAGGCCAAGGCCACGGTGGTCGCCTTCAACAAAAAAATCTCGCAGGCGCTGGCCGCGCCGCCCGACGTGGGCCTTCGCCTGCTCGGCGAAGTCACCAGCGACTACCAGTTCAACGTCCGCGAGTTTTAAGGCCGGCCCCCGCAGGGGCCCGCCCATATCATCAGCCGGCGGCCTGGCAGCGCGACGCCGGCTTGCCGGTCTGTGCCGCCGCCCTCAGTGACTCAGCGTACGACGCAATCGATGGCGGCGGGCTTGGTGCCGGATGTGTTAGCTGCGCTGGAGGACGACGTTGGGACGAACCCCGCCGGCAGGGTGAATTTGATGGCGGGGTTTGCCGGCACCAGGACCGGCGGCTGCGTCACCGAGGCCGTGTAGCCAAACTGCCCCGCCGCGAAGGTGGTGGCGGCGACTTTGGTGGCGATGCTGATCAGTCCCTCATTCACGGACACATACAGCCCCGGTGGGACCCCGACAGAGCGCACCGGCAAGGTTGATAGTTGAATGACGTTCTGCGCCAGGGCTCCGGTGGAGACCAGTGCGGCCAGCAAGGCCAGCGAATTCAGGGTGAATGTTTTCATGGTGTTTCCTGCGATGTGAGGGGCTAAGAGGGTCTGCTCAGGCGGCTCAAGGCTGCCTGAGGGAAACCTCCATGTCGGCATTGCCCTGCAGGTTGCCCGCGGGGGTGGTGATCACGGTGGCGTCGCGGCTGCGTTTGGCCAGCGCGCCGGCCGTGCTGCTGAAGCCGCCTTGCGTCAGCTCCAGCTCCACCTTGTCGAGCTCGGGCTTGGCGGCGTCGTAGCTGTAGCGCGTCAGCACCAGCAGCGATTCGGGCTGCAGCACCATGGTGGCGCCGTCCACAAACTCCAGGCGGGCGAAGGTGTTGCGTCCGGTGGTCACGGTGTCGCCCTGGCGCAGCGGCGAGTTCTCGGCCAGCACCCGGGTGCGGCCCTCGGCGCTTTTGGCCACCGTCAGGCCTGCCACCCTGGTGACCGTGCCGACCACCTGGGCCTGCGCCAGCGGGGCCAGCAACAGCAGTGCCAGCAGGGAAAGCAGGCGGGGAAAAAGTAGGGGCAGTTTCATGTCATGCGCCTTAGTTGCAGAACGTTTTAGGAGGCGGCTTCAGGGACGCCACCTCGGTTTTCTCCGCGACCTTCTCCTCTTTTTTATCGTCATTTTTCGTGGAAGACGCGTCGTCTTTGGTGTCCGCTGTTGACGTACCGCCGCCGGATCCCGCCGACGAAGATCCCGTGCTGCCTGCCGCCGGGATGGAGGCCGGCATGGCGGCGACCTTCTCGGGTGTGAAGTCATCAGACTGCGGAACAGACGGCTTGCCGGTGGTCACGGTTTTGATGATGTCGTTCAGTGCCTGGACAACCGGCCTGATCGGGGCCGAGGCGGTCGGCGGCGACAGCACCTGGCACTGCGCCGAATTCGGCGCAATCGTGCAGATGTCCGGAACGGTTGGGACCGGAACGGTCGCCGTCGGTATCGGTGTCGGGGTCGGTACCCACGGTTGAGCTACCGGTGTCGGTATCGGGGGCTGCACGGTGATGCGCGCAACGGCCGTGCCCCCGCCGGGGTAGCCGACGGGCAGGCTCCTCTGGAAGCCGGCGCTCGACTGCTGGGGCGCGTCTATGCTGCTGAAACTGCCGCTGCTGCCGTCGCCCACCGCGGTCACCACGTCAAACGTCGAGTCCTGGGCCGGCACAAAACCGTTGATCGCGCGGATGCTGAGCTTGCCGTTCAGGCTGGCCTTGTTGGTCGCCAGCTGGTCGAAGCCGTCCGCGGCCTGCAGTTCGATGTTGAGCACGCCGGTGCTGCCTTG
The DNA here is from genome assembly GCF_943369675.1 of Polaromonas sp. YR568. GTDB lineage: Bacteria > Pseudomonadota > Gammaproteobacteria > Burkholderiales > Burkholderiaceae_C > Polaromonas. The sequence continues at coordinate 27,782 of NZ_CALROB020000057.1, forward strand.
CGTGTAGTTGCCCTGCACGGTCAGCCGGCCTATTGCGCCGGTGCCGCCCGGCGACACCGTGCCGTTGTTCGACAGCGTTCCCGTCAAGGTGCCCGCGCCGGACAGCGTGCCGCCGGCCAGTACGTTCACGGCGGCGGCGTTGATGGCCGAGCCGCCCGTCAGCGTCGTCGTGCCGCCCGCGATGTTCAGCGTGCCGTTGGCATTGCCTTCGCTTTGCGACACCGTGAGCGCGCCGCCGTTCAGCGCCAGGTTGGCATTGAGCTGCACCGCGTGGTTGTCCGCCGGGTAGTTGCTCTGGTAGTTGCTGTTCAGGGTCAGGTTGAGCTTGCCTGCCGTGCTGGTGATGGGCGCGTTGATGATGATGTTGTTGTTGGCGCGCAGTGTCAGCGCCGCATCGGCCCCGGCGGTCTTGGCGATGGCGGCCGACACCGTGATGTCGCCGTGCGCGAGGTCCGTGCCGGGCTCGCCCGTGCCCGTGGTGATGCTCACATTGATGCCGTTGTCCAGCGCATTGGTGATGGTGCTCGCGCTGATGTGGGCGCCGGCCGCATTCGACGTGATGACGTTTTCACCCGTCGCGCCGGAATTCGGCCCGCTCGCCACGATCTCGATGTTGAAGGGGTCGATAAGCCATTCTCCGCCCCGGCCCACCGTCGGGGCCTTGACCACGTCCAGGGATTTTTTGCCCGAGGTGTCGACATAACCGCCGCGGCCCACGTTGCCGGTGGCCGACACCTGGCCGTCTATCACCGCCGCGTTTTCGGCAATCAGCACCACGTTGCCGCCCGTCGTGCCGTTGGCGCTGATGTTCGACGTGGCCGAAGTCTTGATGTCGCCCGAAGCGCGCAAAAAGATGCGCCCGCCTTCCCGCACCGCGCTGGAGGCGTTGATCGTGCCGCTGTTGCTCACCAGGCCTGCGGCCAGGCCTATGCGCCCGGCTTCGGCCGTGATCTGGCCCATGTTGCGCACCTCACCCGGCGTGCCCGTGATGGACACGGAAACACCCGGCGTCGCCGTGTCCACCAGCTGCACGGTTTGCCCCGCCGCCAGCAGGATTTCGCCCTGCGGCGCATTCAGGCTGCCGCTGTTGGTGACGTTGGCGCCCACCAGGTAGATACTGCCGCCGCTGGCCGCGTTGACGATGCCTTCGTTGCGCACCTCGCCCGGCGTGCCCACGCCCTTGAAGTTCATGCGGCCGGCCAGGAAGTCGCTGTCGCTCACGTTGAGCGAACTCGCGATGAAACGCGCCACGTCGATGCGCGCGCCCGGGCCCACCATGATGCCGGCCTGGTTGATCAGCCACAGGGCGCCGTCGGCCCGGATCTGCCCCTGGATCTGCGACGGGTCGCCGCCCGTCACGCGGGCCAGCAGCGCGGCCGAGCTGTTCAGCTGGCGGATGTCGACCAGCGCGCCCGAGCCGACGTTGAAGCTCGCGAAGTTGGCAATCGCCTGCTGGCTGGTCTGGTTGATGTTCAGCGTGTTGCCGTTGCGCGTGATGGTCGCGGCCCCTGACGTGACGTTTCCGCCCGTGGGCAGCGCGCCGGCCGGCAGGGCCTGGGCAAAGGCCTGCGTGGCGCAGGCCACCAGCAGGGCGCTGGCCAGCAGCGAGAGCCGAAGTTTCCTGGAATGCGAGTGCATGGTCATGTACCTTGTGTTTCTCAGAACGCCAGCGAGGCGCTCAGGTGGGCATTCCAGTCGCCCCGCTTTTCCGTGGTGGAAGTGCCCGCGTTGTTCACGCGCGCCAGGTCGACGTTCAGGCTGAAGTCGCGGCTGAACACGTAACGCAGGCCCGCGCCCATGCTGGACACCGTCACGCTGGCCGGCACGCCGCTGCTGCCCACGTGGTTGTTCGTGCCGTGGCCCGCGTCCATAAAAAACACGCCGCGCAGCTGGCCCGGCAAGCCGACGCTGCCCGAAAGCTCAGGCGTATACAGCTCGGCATTGGCGACGATGCCGCTGTCGGCCGCCACGGCCCGCTCCTGGAAGCCGCGCACCGTCGTCGACCCGGCCAGGCCGAACTGCTCGCCCGACACCAGCGGCGTGTTGGTGTATTGCGCATTGCCGGCCAGGCGCGCCTGCCAGCCGTTGGCAAAACCCTTGAACAGCGAAGCCGTGGCGCGCGCCGCCATGAAGCCGTCGCGCGTGGAACGGTTGCCCGGCGTCAGGTAAGAGTAGCGGTCCGTGCGGCCATCGATATTGGTGTAACGCTCGCCGCTGGCAATGTTGCGCGACAGGCCCGCGCTGTAGCCCGACACCTGGTCCACGCTCTCGGTCTGGCTGCTGTAGGTGACGCTCAGCGGCGTGGTGGTGTAAGGCACGCAGGCTGCGATGGGCGGTGTCGGCGGCGCGATGCTCACCGTGACGCCGCCCACTTCGCAGCGCGAGTCGATCTGCTTGTGGTCCAGGCCCACCACCAGCTTGGCCGTGCTTTCGCCGCTGCGGCCCAGGAAGTGGTTCCAGTGCAGGCCGTACACGTCGCCCTTGCCGGTAAAGCCCAGCAGCCCGCCCAGCACCGGGGACGTGGCCGGCGAATTGACGCTCGATTTGCCGTAAATGAAGTCCACGCTGTCGCCAAAGGCATATAGCGGGATGCGGTAGCCCACCGAATAGACGTTCAGGTGCACGCCCGAAGGGCTGTCCGGCGAGGTCGTGTAGGCCAGCGTGCCCACCTGGTCGCGGTTGAAAAGGTTGGCATGCTGCAGCGCAATACCCGTGCGCCAGCGCCCGCTGGAGGGCGAGCCCGTGTTGTCCAGCGTCGTGATGATGCGCAGCGGTTTGTTGTCGCTGACCGTCACCGTCGCGTCTATGGTGCCGGGCTTGTCGCCCTCGGCCAGCGAAACGCCGACCTGTTTGGCCGGGCTTTCATTGGCCAGCTGGATGGATTCGGAAATCGCGCCCAGGCTGGGCGCCTGGCCCACCTGCAGCCGCACCAGGCTGGCGCGGATATTGGCCTCATCGAAATGCTGGTTGCCCGTGACCGTGATCGAGGAAATCACCGTTTCCCGCACCAGCAGCGTCACCGCGCCGCCGGCCAGTTCCTGCTCCGGCACCGACACCAGCACCGTGCTGTAACCGGCCTTGCGATAAGCCTCCTGCAAGGCCTCCACCGCCAGCTGGATATCGGCAAAACCGCGCTGCGGCCCGGCCAGCGGACTGACCAGGCGCTCGACTTCAGCAGCCGGCAGCAGCGTGTTGCCTTCCACCTGGAAACGCGTGATCTCAAAACGCTCATCGACCGCCAGGGCGGCGGTGGCCGTAGCCATCGCAAACAGGCCGGTCAGGCCACAACGGGCCAGGTGTTTGATCAGGCGGCTTTGTCTCATTTGTTCTTGTTTCGTCCACGGGGGTCCGGTGGGCTGAACAAATGACTTGGAAACGAGCTTCAGAAGGCTCTGTTCAGGGCTTGGTTGATCGTAACAGGACGTAAGTGAAATGCGTACTTTCGGCGTAACGCATTTTGTAAAGGGGAGGGTTTGTTGTCCGGTCGCCGCAGTTTTTACGGGAATGAATAAGGCTGTTGTCCTGATTGTTATTAATGCCAGACCTATTGACGCCGACACCAAGTACGCGGTTCACTCCAGGACCAGGTTAGGCCCCAGCGCAATTCAACATTTCAATACGCACATGAGTTTTCCATCGAATCTTGACCCACACTCTTTGTGAGCAGAAGGTGCTCACGATGTTGATAAGTTCTTGATCTTCTCCTTTTTGGGCTGAGTCTGTGTGGATCTGCCTCAAAGTGCGCCGCTGTTTCCGCGATTTTGCCGCCTCGATTTCCAGCCAGATGGCCAGCTTCCCGGCGTCGCCACGCCCATCACTCCTGACTTCCTCCTGCTTTCAAAACTGGCAGGGTAGGGCCTGCTGGGTCGGACAACGATGGACTGCGACGGATTTCGACTTCGACAGGCCGTGAAGGTTCGCCACTTATGGCGAGCCATGCATGGGTGACCCGTCCGAACGGCAGCAACCCAGCCTAAGCAATTTTTTATAGCGTCCCCTTAAACTTGATCTTGAACAGTTACGATTGCTTTCAAATATCGGTTACAGAACCATATAACAAAAACTGGGCAAGCAGCAGCGGAATAGTGTTTGCCAAAAAGGGAGGGGGGATCCGTATGGAGTTGACGTCGCCTGCGCAGGTCTATGTACAGGTTAGAGGTGAGATCGACCGTATTCTCGGAGCGCTGCAGGTCGCATCTTCGGACCAGGACGTCGTGCATGCTCAATCCACGCTGAAAGATTTTCTGGGTGGAGTTCAAAAAGAACTTAATGAACGCCTTGACAGACTGCGTGAGCACGGGGAATGGGACATCTTTACCATTGCTTTTTACGGCGAGACCAATGCTGGCAAGTCCACTCTGATCGAAACTCTGAGAATCCTTCTCGGGGAGCAGGTAAAGATGGCAAGGCGCCGGGCTTTCAGGGCGATCCGGGAAGAGTACGCTTTGTCACGTGAGGCGCTTGAAGCCTGTCGAGAAGAAGTCGAGCAGAGCAGCAAGGCGATCGATGAGGTGGCGGCGCAGGCGGCGGCAAAATTGAAGGAGTTGGATCAGCAGGGGCAGCAGCTTCTGTCGGAGCGGCATCGCCTGCAGGCCGTGGTGGTCGAGCTCAAACGCAAGGCGCCATTCTGGAAGAAATGGCTATTCCGACTCCGCAAACCGGTCGAGGAGGTG
>NZ_CALROB020000058.1:0-32302 GCF_943369675.1 Polaromonas sp. YR568
CTGAACCTGCGCTCCTCGGCGCATCCACAAGGGGTGGGAACAAAGAATACCGAACAGCCGACAGCCGGACACCACTACCAAACCATGACGGGTGGTGCACATCTTCTTGCTCCCTCTCCCTTCGGGAGAGGGCTGGGGTGAGGGTTCGCGGCCTTGGTGTCGGTAACGGCCGGTCGACACAGCCCGTCAGAACGGCGCGTCGCCCTCAATCGTCGTGCGGTATAGCTTGCGGCGCAGGTGGTCTGGGGTGCCTGCTGCCAGGTGGGTGACGGAGCGGTTGTCCCAGAACACGAGGTCGTGCGGTTTCCATTCGTGGCGGTAGACCAGTTCTGCGTGGGAGCTGTGTTCGAACAACTCCGTCAGCAGGGCCAGGCTTTCGTCTTCGGGGATGCCCAGGATGCGGGTGGTGAAATGTTCGCTGACGAAGAGCGCCTTGCGGCCGGTTTCGGGATGGGTGCGGACGACCGGGTGGACCACCGGTTTGACTTGGTCGACCTGTTCCTGCGTGAGCTTGGGGCGCCAGGGGTTGCGGCTGCGCAGTTCTTCGTATTTGGCCAGGTAAGTGTGTTCGGCGCGCAGGCCTTCGACGGCGGTTTTCAGGGCGGCGGGCAGGGTGTCCCAGGCGGTGTGCTGGTTGGCGAACAGGGTGTCGCCGCCTTCTGCCGGTAATTCCTGCGCATGCAGCAGCGAACCCAGGCTGGGTTTGTCTTTGTATGACAGGTCGGAATGCCAGAAATGGCCGGCGTCGCCCAGGCCTATGGGCTCGCCGTTTTCCTTGATGTTGGAGACCACCAGGATTTCCGGGTGGTTCTGCAGCTGGAAGTTCTTGAGCACATGGATCTGCAGCGGGCCGAAGCGGCGGCTGAAGTCGACGTGCTGCTGCGGCGTGATGCGCTGGTCGCGGAACACCAGCACGTGGTGGTCCAGGTGGGCGCGGTGAATCCGGGTGAAATCGGCTGTCGAGAGGGGCCGGGAGAGATCCAGGCCCAGGACTTCGGCACCCAGCGGGGCGTCAAAAGGACGTATTTCGAGGGGAGAGAGGGATCGCGTGGCGGTTGCCGGTGCTGTGCGCTCGTTCAGGGCCAAGGTCGCTGTCATCTTCACCTTTCTTGTGTCTGGGCCCTCATCGGGGCAAGCGGTGAATGTAGGGACGTGCCCGCCCAAAGTGAACTACCTATTAGTCATTTAGTAATTACTGGGGGCCGCAGCCATGAAAAAAGCCCGCGGCTGCGGGCTTTTTTGGATGCGCAAGGCGCCGGGGTCAGGCGGCAATAGCGGCTTTTTCCTGGTTGGCGGCGGGTGCCTGCGTGTGCGTCACGATTTCAATCTGCGCGGCGGCCAGGGCGGCGGCCTTGGCGGCTTCGCCCATGGCCAGGCCTTCGGCGCGCACAAACCGCACGTCGGTGATGCCGAAGAAACCGAACACCACCTTCAGGTAGCTCTCCTGGTGTTCCATGGCGGTGGCGGCTTCGCTGGTCGAATACACGCCGCCACGGGCGGAAGCCACGATCACGGTCTTGCCGGTGGCCAGGCCCACGGGGCCCTTGTCGGTGTACTTGAAGGTGCGGCCGACTTGCGCAACGCGGTCAATCCAGGCCTTGAGCTGGCTGGGGATGGCGAAGTTGTACAGCGGTGCGCCCACGACGATCACGTCGGCCGCCAGGAATTGCGTCACCAGGGCTTCGGACACGGCGTTTTCACGCTTTTGCGCGTCGCTCAGGGCGGCGTCGGCGGGCATGCGGAAACCCAGCGATTCGGCGGACAGGTGGGAGGGCGTGTCGGCGGCCAGGTCCAGGTAGCTGACGTCGGTGCCGGGGTGGCCGGCGCGCCAGGAGGCCACGATCTGGGCGGTGAGCTGGCGGGAAACCGAGTTGCCGCCGAGGATGCTGGAGTCGATGTGGAGAAGTTTGGTCATGATGGATTCCTAAATGTGAGTTGTTGAATCAGGTTGTCAGGCCGTGTTCACCGTGAATCGCAGCCATGGATAGATTGTGTGGGTGGATCGATTGATTGATAAGCCGGTAAAATTGCGATAGATTGTTCTATGTACGGGACAATCACTGTGAAAGGATGCTCCCATGCAAGACCTCAATGACATGCTGTATTTCGCCGAAGTGGTGGAACGGGGCGGTTTTGCCGCGGCCGGGCGAGCGCTGGGCCTGCCCAAATCACGCCTGTCGCGCCGCGTGGCCGAGCTGGAAGCGCGGCTGGGCGTGCGGCTGCTGCAGCGCACCACACGCAAGCTGTCGCTGACGGAGGTCGGCGAGATCTATCTGCGCCACTGCAGTGCCATGCGTGACGAGGCGCTGGCCGCGGCCGAAGCCGTGGCGCAGATGCAGGTCGAGCCGCGCGGCACCTTGCGCATCACCTGCCCGGTGACGCTGGCGCAAAGCTCGGTGGGCTACCTGGTGCCGCGCTTTATGGAGATGTACCCGCAGGTACGCGTCGACATGCGCGTGACCAACCGCGTCATCGACCTGGTGGAAGAGGGCATAGACATTGCACTGCGCGTGCGCCCCACGCTCGAAGACAGCGGCAGCCTGGTGATCAAGAACCTGGGCGCCAGCGCCGGTCACCTGCTGGCCAGCCCGGCCTTGCTGCAGCGCCAGGGCCGGCCCGAAAAACCCGAAGACCTGCTCAAGCTCGACACCGTGGCCATGTCCTGGGCCGACGGGCGCTCATCGTGGCGGCTGCTGGGCCCGGACGGAAAAGAGTTCGTGCTGCAGCACCAGCCGCGCTATGTCGCCGACGATTTGCAGACCCTGAAGCTCGCGGTGCTTGCCGGCACCGGCATGAGTTTTTTGCCCGATTCCATGAGCGCCGCGGAACGGCAGGCCCAGTTGCTGGTGCCCGTGCTGCCGGACTGGTCGCTTCCCTCCGGCATGGCGCATGCCGTCTTCACCTCGCGGCGCGGACAGGTGCCGGCGGTGAGGAGTTTTCTGGATTTTCTGGGGGAGAGGATGAGGGGGGATGCGCTGGTTTGAGGTTTCGGCCTCAAAGGCCACTAGGCTGCTTTTGCTCTGGCGGGCGCGCCCTCTGCTGAGTGTTGCTGGCCGGGGTCGCCCGGCATGCGACTCACTTTTTTGCTTCGCCAAAAAAGTAAGCAAAAAAGGCGACCCTGGTTGCTGCGTCCCTTCGCTTCGCTGCGGGCAGCCTGCGGTGCTCGGTCCAGCCGGGGTGAAAAACAACTCGCCTGCGGCTCAAACAAGTTTTTGCCCTGATCCGTCTGGCCCTGCGCTCCTCGGCGCATCCACAAGGGGTGGGGACAGGAATACCGAACAGCCAACAGCCAAGTACCGGGCTTGTTATGCGAAAAACTAGATAAATTAAGAGAAATATATTCTTTTGAGTTTTAACGCTTGCTCCCCACAATGCTTTGATCAAGCAACCCAAGGAGCATGCAATGGCCACTCTCAGACTCGGCGACACCGCCCCCGATTTCACCCAGGACTCCACAGCCGGCAAGATTTCCTTCCATGAATGGGCGGGCGATTCCTGGGTTGTGCTGTTTTCGCATCCTGCTGATTTCACCCCTGTCTGCACCACCGAGCTCGGCAAGACCGCGGCCCTGAGCGGTGAATTCGCCAAGCGCAATGTCAAGCCCATCGCGGTCAGCGTCGATGCGCTGGAATCCCATGGCAAGTGGGTCAACGACATCAACGAGACGCAGAACACCACGGTGAATTTCCCCATCCTGGCCGACGCCGACCGCAAGGTGGCCAGCCTTTACGACATGATCCACCCGAACGCCCTGAGCACCGGCCCCACGGCCACCGTGCGCAGCGTGTTCATCATCGACCCGAAGAAGGCCATACGCACCACCTTCACCTACCCCGCCAGCACGGGCCGCAATTTCGACGAGATCCTGCGTGTCATCGACTCGCTGCAGCTGACCGACGGCTACAAGGTGGCCACGCCGGTGAACTGGAAGGACGGCGACGACGTGATCATCGTGCCGAGCCTGCAGGACCCTGCCGAGCTGGCCCAGCGTTTCCCCAAAGGGTTCACGGCCGTGAAGCCTTACCTGCGCATCACGCCGCAGCCCAACAAGTAAATGGCCCCCACGCTTTTCGCTTCGAGCCTGCGGCGCGCTGCCCCTTTCATGGCGGTTGGGGCCGCTGCGCCTGCGGCCCGGCAAAGCCGGTTCCGCGGCCCTGGCTTGCATGCGCCAGTGCCGCTGCCCGCAATGGCGCGTGGCGTGGCTCACTTGTTTGAACCTCGCTGAGGACCACCACTTTGCGCTTCATCATCGTTCCCGGCTGGCGCGACTCCGGTCCCGGCCACTGGCAAAGCCTGTGGGCTGAGCGCCTGAGCAATGCGGTGCGGGTGCGCCAGGACGACTGGATCACGCCTTCGCGCAAGGCTTGGGTGGCGTCTATCGCCAATACCATCCAGCTGCAGAACGAGCCGGTGGTGATCGTGGCGCACAGCCTGGGCTGCATCGCGACGGCGCACCTGCCGCCCGAGGCGGCCGAGCGCATCCAGGGCGCCTTGCTGGTGGCGCCGGCCGACCCGGAACGCCGCGCCGTCTTGAGCGATTTCGCCCCCGTGCCTTACCAGAAGCTGCCTTACCGCAGCGTGCTGGTGGCCAGCAGCAACGACCCTTTCTGTCCGGTGCGCCTGGCCGGCGCTTATGCCCGCGCCTGGGGCAGCGAGTTTGTGCGACTGCAGGATGCGGGCCACATCAACGTCGAATCGGGCCACGGCGACTGGCCGCTGGGCATTGCCCTGCTGCAGTCCCTGGCCGGCGATGCTTCGCTCTCGGCGCCGCAGCTTGATTTTTCTTCACCGCAGATTTCTTCGTCTTCTTCTTTCGGATCCCTGGAAACGGCATGACCTCCTCAAAACTCAAAATCGCTCTTGCAACTCTGGCCCTGGCAACGAGCGGCATCGCTTCAGCACAAACGCAGACGCTGCTGAACGGCTCTTACGACGTGGCGCGCGAGTTCTACAAGGACTACAACGCGGCCTTCATCGCCCACTACAAAAAGACCACCGGCAAGGACGTGAAGGTCGACCAGTCGCATGCGGGCTCCAGCGCCGTCGCGCGCTCGGTGGCCGACGGCCTGGACGCCGACGTGGTCACCATGAACACCTCGACCGACGTGGACTTCCTGGCCACGGCCGGCGTGGTCGCCAAGGACTGGACGACAAAATTTCCGGACAATGCATCGCCCACCACCTCGACCATGCTGTTCCTGGTGCGCAACGGCAACCCCAAGGGCATCAAGGACTGGGACGACCTGATCAAGCCCGGCATCCAGGTCATCGTGGTGAACCCCAAGACCGGCGGCAACGGCCGTTACGCCTACCTGGCCGCCTGGGGTTATGCCAAGAAAAAGGGCGGCACCGACGCGCAGGCCGCCGAGTTCGTCGGCAAGCTCTACAAGAACGTTCCGGTGCTGGGCAAGGGCGGCCGCGATGCGACCACCGTGTTCCTGCAGCGCAATATCGGCGACGTGCTGATCACCTTCGAATCCGAAGTGCTGTCGGTGAACAAGGAATTCGGCGAAGGCAAGGTCGATGCGATCTACCCGTCCATCAGCGTCGTGGCGGAAAACCCGGTGGCGGTGGTTGAACGCACCGTGGCCAAGAAGGGCACGGCCGACCTGGCCAAGGCCTACCTCAACTACCTCTATTCGGAAGAAGGCCAGGAAATCGCCGCGCGCCACGCGCTGCGCCCGCGCTCGCAAGCCGTGCTGAAGAAATACGCCAGCACCTTCAAGCCGCTGCAGCTCTTCACGGTGCAGGAAGTGTTCGGCAGCCTCGGTGAGGCGCAGAAAGTGCACTTCAACGACGGCGGGCAGTTCGACAAGCTGTACACCGTCAAGTAACTGGCCCCCACGTTCGCTCGCTTCGAGCCTGCGGCACTCTCTGCCCCATTCATGATTTTGGGGGCTAATTTTCCTAGGGGCGGCCCGTCGGAAAATTGCCCTTCCAGACAGACCGGCCGGTTTACATGCTTACCCAAACAATTCCTCTCACACCACCAGCGCAGTCAGCGCCGGGTATCCCTGCGGGTAGCAAAAGGGCGGCCAAACGCGTGCTGCCCGGCTTTCGCCTGACGCTGGGCTACACGGTGCTGTACCTGAGCCTGATCGTGCTGATCCCGATCTCGGCGCTGTTCTTCAAGACCTTCACGCTGAGCTGGGAGCAGTTCATCACGGCCGTCACCTCGCCGCGCGTGCTGGCCTCTTACCGCCTCACCTTCGGCGCCTCGCTGATCGCGGCGGTGGTGAACCTGGTCTTCGGCCTGCTGCTGGCCTGGGTGCTGGTGCGCTACAAGTTTCCGGGGAAAAAAATCGTCGATGCGCTGGTGGACCTGCCTTTTGCGCTGCCCACGGCCGTGGCCGGCATTTCGCTGACGGCCCTGCTGGCCGGCAACGGCTGGATAGGCCAGTACCTGGAGCCCATGGGCATCAAGCTGGCCTTCACGCCGGCCGGTGTGGTGATTGCGCTGATCTTCATCGGCCTGCCCTTTGTGGTGCGCACGGTGCAGCCGGTGCTGGAAGACGCCGAGAAAGAACTCGAGGAAGCCGCGACCTCGCTGGGCGCCACGCGCCTGCAGATCTTCACCAAGGTCATATTGCCGCACATCACACCGGCCTTGCTGACCGGCTTTGCCATGGCCTTTGCGCGCGCCATCGGTGAATACGGCTCGGTCATCTTCATCGCCGGCAACATGCCCATGATCTCTGAAATCACGCCGCTCATCATCATCGGCAAGCTCGAGCAGTACGACTACGCCGGCGCCACCGCCGTGGCCGTGGTGATGCTGCTGGTGTCCTTTGTGTTGCTGCTGGTCATCAATGGGCTGCAGGCCTGGCAGCGCCGCAATGCAGGGGCACCCGCGTGAGCGCCGCATCGTCTCCCATCAATCGCCGCGTGCGCGCCGGCACCACCGAAGCGCCATGGGTCCGCTACACGCTGATCACCGTGGCGTTGCTGTTTGTGGTGCTGTTCCTGGTGCTTCCGCTGGCGGCCGTGTTCACCGAGGCCTTGCGCAAGGGTTTTGGCGCCTACCTCGCCGCGTTGCGCGAGCCTGACGCCTGGTCGGCCATCAAGCTGACCCTGATCGCCGCCGCGATTGCCGTGCCGCTGAACCTGGTGTTCGGTGTGTCCGCCGCCTGGGCGATTGCCAAGTACGAGTTCCGCGGCAAGTCGGTCTTGACGACGCTGGTCGACCTGCCGTTTTCGGTCTCGCCCGTGGTGGCCGGCCTGATCTATGTGCTGATCTTTGGCGCGCAGGGCTGGTTCGGCCCCTGGCTGATGGCGCACGACATCAAGGTTATTTTTGCCGTGCCCGGCATCGTGCTGGCGACCGTGTTCGTGACCTTTCCGTTCATCGCGCGCGAACTGATCCCGCTGATGCAGGCCCAGGGCAACGACGAAGAGCAGGCCGCCATCGTGCTGGGCGCGACCGGCTGGCAAACCTTCTGGCATGTCACGCTGCCCAACATCAAGTGGGGCCTGATCTACGGCGTGATTTTGTGCAACGCGCGCGCCATGGGCGAGTTCGGTGCGGTGTCGGTGGTCTCGGGCCACATCCGCGGGCAGACCAACACGCTGCCGTTGCACGTCGAAATCCTCTACAACGAATACCAGTCGGTGGCCGCCTTTGCCGTGGCGTCGCTGCTGGCCATCCTCGCGCTGGTCACGCTGGTCATCAAATCGGTGGCCGAATGGCGCCACGAAGCCGACATGAAAGCCGCGGCGGATCTGCCGCCTGAGCGGCCTGTTTTATCCCCTCTCCCTCTGGGAGAGGGCTAGGGTGAGGGCTCCCCTTGCTGTAGCCGCTGGCCCTCACCTCAACCCTCTCCCAGAGGGAGAGGGAGAAAGAACCGAGAGAACGAAATGAGCATCGAAATCCGCAACGTCAGCAAACATTTTGGCGACTTCCAGGCGCTCGGCGACGTGAGCCTGGACATTCAATCGGGCGAGCTGGTCGCCTTGCTGGGCCCCTCGGGCTGCGGCAAGACCACGCTGCTGCGCATCATCGCCGGGCTGGAGAACGCCGACCGCGGCAGCATCCTCTTCAGCGGCGAAGACACCACCGACGTGCATGTGCGCGAGCGCCAGGTCGGTTTTGTGTTCCAGCATTACGCGCTGTTCCGCCACATGACGGTGTTCGAGAACGTGGCCTTCGGCCTGCGCGTCAAGCCGCGCGGCCTCAGGCCCAGCGAAGCGCAGATCAAGGAAAAAGTGCATTCGCTGCTCAACCTTGTGCAGCTCGACTGGCTGGCCGACCGTTTCCCGTCGCAGCTTTCGGGCGGGCAGCGCCAGCGTATCGCCCTGGCGCGCGCGCTGGCGGTGGAGCCCAAGGTGCTGCTGCTCGACGAGCCCTTCGGCGCGCTCGACGCCAAGGTCCGCAAGGAGCTGCGCCGCTGGCTGCGCCGCCTGCACGACGACCTGCACGTCACCAGTATTTTTGTGACGCACGACCAGGAAGAAGCGCTGGAAGTGGCCGACCGCGTGGTGCTGATGAATGCCGGCAAGGTCGAGCAGATCGGTTCGCCGCAGGAAGTCTGGGACCACCCGGCCAGCCCCTTCGTCTACGGCTTCCTCGGTGACGTCAATTTATTCCATGGCCGCGCCCACGAAGGCGAGGTGCAGCTCGAAGGCCTGCGCCTCAATTCACCCGAACATGCCGGCGCGCAGGATGCCAAGGCCTTTGCCTATGTGCGCCCGCACGACCTCGACGTGCAGCGTTATTCACCCGGCGCCGAAGGCATAGTCGCCCACCTGGAGCGCGCCATCGTCATCGGCCCCATCGCGCGGCTGGAGCTGATTCCCGCCGAAGGCTATGAACAAAAAGGCAATGTCTCGGGCGACGCCATCATCGAAGCCCAGATGCCTTCGCAGCAGTTCAAGGAAATGGGCTTGCGCGAAGGCGACATGCTGGTGGTGACACCGCGCAAGGCGAGGGTGTTTGTGGAAAGTTAAAGTTGGAGTTAGGCCGCGCACGACGAAGGGGATGGTACGGATTAGGCCCCTGAGCGGCATGCATGGCGAAGACCTCAGGCGGTTGTGTCCCAGTAGAAATGAATGAACTCATCCTCGTACTCGGCGAACAGAGAAACGATGAAGTCCGTTTTCATCGAATACAACACCAGTGCGCCAACGAAGCCCTGGTGGGAATGCAGGGGCAGCGGGCGTGAAACCAGCAACTCGCCGGATTGTGCTGTGACCAACGTATTGAATTCGGCTTCAGAAATAACCTCAAACGCAGCATTCGCGACGTAGGAAGACATGAACTGCTCGCGACCATTCCACCCCTGCGCCCACTCGGCCGAAAGCCAAAATCTCAGTCCGTTGTCCCCGTGCAGTTTCGGAGCGCGCGTGATCCTTATGGTTTCTTCAGAATCAGGCACGCGAAAGGCGTACTGCGGATAGACGGTGTAGTGAAGGCCGGGATAACAGCCTACGAACCGCCAGTCGGTTAGCTGTGGTTGTTTGAGAAACTCCAGATCAATTCGACCAAACATCGGAGACCTAACTTTGATAATCCCGCAATTCCGCAGAATAACGCGACCGCTTGCAAAATAACACAGCACACCAAATTAAAAAACTGTTTGCTGACATGCTGGTCGTGACGCCGCGCAAGGCGAGGGTGTTTGTGGAAGGGTAGATGCCTGGCGTTTGAGTTGAGGCGCAGACCGCCTTCGCAAAGCCAGACAAAGGCACCCAGCAATGCTCAATGCTATTTTTGAGCTTTCAATTGCAAGTCAGAAGTCGCCTGCATCACTGCGCGCTCAACTTCTTCGCGGAACATCCAGTACTTGTCGACGACCTGCGATCGCTTGGCGTTTGCCGAGGCGCCTATAGGACTGGAATAGAAGTCGGCCAGGGCATCTAGTTCTTCAGTTGTGTATACCGACACCAGTATGTCGATGTACGTTTCCAGGAGTTTGTCCTTGTTCAATCGACTTCGGATTTCGCCGGCTACATTGTTCCGCCCGGGCCCAGGCACGTTGCGTACATGGTAGACAAGCATTTCTTCGATCACTTCCTGGGCTGGAATCGCCTTCGCGTACCTCTTTGCCGAATCACGACTGGCAAGTGGATCCGCAGATGCGGAATTCACACTGAACACAAGGGAGAGAAGAAGCGCGAAAAGTACTCTCGTCATTGGCTTCCTTTTACTTGCCCGGCATGGACGCGTAACTTTGATATGTCCCGCAAAACTGCGGAATAACATGGCGCATTGCGCTTTCCATCGCTTCTGCCTGGGCCAATCGTCTTTGGTCGTCATATCTGCTTAATGCTTGTTTGTAGAGTTGATTTATATCAGCCGTCCAATGACAGATGAATTTCCAATCGCCCAACGGCAAGCCTGAGCCACCATCGTGATAAGCAAGTCGTGTGGCTGGGTTGATCCCTTTGGTGAGGGCTGAGGACTTGAAAGAGCGCTTCTGTTCACTGGTTAGCGCTAAACCTCAACGCTGACCTTGCGCGGGCCCGCTCAGCCTCAAGCTCCCGGTTGCGCGGCTCGGCGTTGGTCACCAGTGAGCGCATGAGCACCCGAGCCGAGGCAGCCACCTCTTCCACCGCGCGGTCAAACGCGGCTTCATTGGCCTTGGAGGGCACGTTGAAGCCGCTGAGTTTCCTGACGAACTGCAGCGAGGCATCGCGGATTTCCAGCTCGGTGGCGGGCGGTTCGAAGTTGAACAAGGTCTTGATGTTGCGGCACATGGCGATTCCAGCTCCTATTCGGCGGGCCTGATCACCACGGATTCGGCCGAGGCCACAAAAGGCCCATGGTAGACCGCCTCGATATTGTTGCCGTCCGGGTCCAGCACAAAGGCCGCGTAGTAGCCCGGGTGGTATTTTCGCTCGCCCGGCGCGCCGTTGTCGGTGCCGCCCGCGGCCAAAGCCGCTTCGTAAAAGGCTTTGACCTCCGCATGGTCCTTGGCCCGGAAAGCCAGGTGGACGTGCGAGGTGGCGCCGTCGGCCTGGTCTATCCACAACTCGTCGGCTGAGAAATGGTCGTCGGCTTCCTGGATGGCGCCTTCCTTATCCAATGACTTGAGTACGGCACGGTAAAACTGTTTGCTCGCCGCGAGGTCATGGGCGCGCAGGTGGATGTGGTCGACAAGGCGGCCGCGGTGTATTTCCATGGTTCTGTCCTTTGGTGTTTGCGGGTTGTCAGCGGATCACGCCGGGCATCAGCGCCTCGGCGATTGCGATGTGGTTGCCGTCGGGGTCGGTGATCATCACCGTCCTGACCTTGTCGCTGGCGGTTTTGTGGCTGGTGTCTATGCCGAGTTTTTGCAGGTGCTCGATTTCCGGTTCGAGGTCGTTGACGGCCAGGGTCAACGAGCCTTCGCCGGCGCGCTCGGGCAGCTCATAGACCTGCAGGCCGCCGCCGCGCTGGAACTGCCATTCGCCGACTTCGGGCATGGAGCGGCTGGCCTTGGCGTCCAGCAATTTTTCATACCAGGGCAGCGAGGTGGCCAGGTTGCGGACGGCGACGCTGGCGAGGGCGTTTTGCACGATCATGTCGGTCTCCTGAATAAGTTGGTCCTGAAAATCTACGCCCGACGCAGCACACCACCTGTAGGACAAGTGCGGGCAACACATGCTGAAAGGCGGGCGCGAAACGACCGGGATTGGTCCTGAATGAATCGCCGGCGGGAACTTATCCCGGCCCGAACGCCCGAACCCTGGACAATCCATAATCCATCCAGAAAAAAAGAGGGCTCCCTGATGTTTTTGACGTATTTCGACGCCATGCCGCGCCGCGTGCTGGCGCTGGTTGCCGTGGCCTGCGTGGCCATGCTGGCTTTCGGCCTTTACCTGCAGCATGTCGTCGGCCTGGAGCCTTGCCCCATGTGCATCGTGCAGCGTTACGCGCTGGTGCTGGTGGCCGTGGTGGCGGGCGTGACGGCGATTGCCAAAAGCCGCGGTTTCCTGATGGCCGGCTCCGGCGTGATGGTGCTGCTGGCCGGCTTCGGCGCCTTCGTGGCGGCGCGCCAGAGTTTTCTGCAGTGGTACCCGCCCGAGATCGCCTCCTGCGGCCGCGATTTCTACGGAATGATCGAGACCTTTCCCCTGAAGCGCGCCATCCCCATGATCTTCAAGGGCAGCGGCGACTGCACCAAGATCGACTGGACCTTTTTGGGCGGCTCGATCGCCAACTGGTCTTTTGTCTGCTTTGTCGTGATTGGGCTTGTGGGACTGCTGCTGATCGCCCGTCTGGCGCGCAGGCGTTAAATCCACTAAGAATATTCGGGTGCGCGCAGCCAGCCTGCACTCGGCATGGTCACGCGCCTTTTGCATGACAGCTCCCCGCCATGCCCTTTGGCGCTGTCATCGTATGAATCCGATACGCCGCAATTTTTCAATATCTTCCTGGAGCGTCTGGTCTTCAAGCTGTTCGTTGTTTTGCGCGGGACTTGGCTTCGCAAATTCGTTTTGTGGGTCTTGAAGCCGTTTCAACGCGGGCAAGGCGGGGGCGGCTTGTTGCGCAAGATCTGGCGCGGTGGGCATACGCAGCGCCCGCAGAATCAATTCATTTAACAGGGATTCCAGGCTTTGGCCGTTTTGTGCCGCGAGGGTTTTAAGCTCCCGTAACAAGGAATCAGGTAAATCAAGCGTGGTTTGCATCATTGCCTTTTAGCAGTGTTTTTGGGGAGTAGCTGGAGTCCTGGGAGGTAAATCAATATACTGTACATAAATACAGTATTTATTCGATTTGAACCGCCCACCATGCTTTCGTCAACCCCCGCAGCCCGTGCCTTGCCGGACTTCGCCAACGCCAATGTCTGGCGCGCCGGCGAACTCGGCAGTGCGAGTGTGCAAACCATTGCCACCGGCTATGCGGCGCTTGATGCCGTGCTGCCCGGCGGCGGCTGGCCGCAGGGGGCCTTGATCGAGCTGCTGCAGCCGCAGGCCGGCGTGCATGAGTGGGGTTTGGTGGCGCCGGCCCTGGCGGCCTTGCAGGCGCGGGCGTCTAGTGAGCTGACGGTGCTGGTGGGCGCGCCCTGGCTGCCTTTCGGCCCGGCGCTGGGTGCGCGGGCCATGGACATGCGACGCCTGCTCAGCATCCAGGGCAAGCCCGGCGACGCCCCCTCGCTGCTGTGGGCCACGCGCGAAGCTTTGCAGTGCGCCGACGTGCAAAGCGTGCTGGCCTGGCTGCCCGATGCGCGCAGCGCGCATGTGCGCCGCCTGCAGATCGCGGCCCATGCGCACCACAAGCTGCTGTTTGTCTTCAGGCCCTTGCGGGCGCAGCATGAATCCTCGCCCGCGCCGCTGCGTTTGCGGGTGGAGGGCGCGGCCGGCGAGGCGGGCATGCTGCGGGTCGACGTGTTCAAGCGGCGCGGCCCGCCGCTGGCCGCGCCGCTGCTGCTCGACACCCGGCCGGCCCGGCTGGCGGCGCTGCTGGCGGCCAGCCGTGAAAGGGTGCGGCGCCAGCGCGAAGAAGCCGGTGTCCTGGCGCCCTTGCTGCTGCCGTCGCGCGTGCCGCTTCCCCTCACATCCCCCGAGAGTCCCATCCATGCGCTGCTGGATCGCATTGCGCATCTCGACCACCACTGAGGCGGCCCCGCCGGCCGCTCCGGTGCTGGATGCCGCCGCGCTGCAACGCGCGGCGGCCAGCCTGGCGCTGGGCCTGACGCCGCGCGTGGCGCTGGTCGACGAGGCGGTGCTGATGGACGTGACGGGCAGCCTGCGCCTCTTCGGCGGGCTGGCGCGGCTGATGCAGTTGCTGGCACAGCGCCTGGCTGTCTTTTTTGAGGAGAACGGGCTGCAGGCCGAGGTGCAACGCGCGCAGGGCGCGACCTCGCTGATCGCGCTGGGCCGCCTGCGTTCGCAGGGGGAGGGCGGAGCCGCCGTGAAAAAACGCGTGGCCGACTTGCCCATGCACACGCTGACGGCCGCCCGCCCGCACCTGGGCGTGCTGGAGCGCATAGGCTGCCGCAGCTGGGACGACCTGCTGCGCCTGCCGCGCGACGGCGTGGCCCGGCGCTTTGGCGCGGAGCTGCTGGAGGCGCTGGACCGCGCCCGCGGCAGTACGCCTGACGACTACGAATGGCTGCTGTTGCCCGAGCACTTCGAGGAAAAGCTCGAACTCAACGCGCTGGTTACCCACGCCCCGGCGCTGATGGCGGGCGTGGAGCGGCTGCTGGTGCAACTGCACGCCTGGCTGCTGGGCCGCCAGAGTGGGCTCTGCGCCCTGAAGATCACCTGGCACCTGGACAAGCGCCGCGACGTGCCGCCCACCGGCGAACTCGAAGTACGCACGGCCCAGCCCGCGCAGGACCTGCGCCACGTGGCGCGCCTGATCTCCGAGCACCTGGCGCAGCAAAAGCTGCTGGCGCCGGTGCACAGCCTGAGCCTGCGGTCGCTGGCCATCGAGCTGCTGGCCGACTCGGCCGCCGCCACCGGCAGCCTGCTGATGGAGGCGCGCAAGCAGGGCGACAGCGTGGTGGAACTGGTCGAGCGCCTGAGCGCCCGCCTGGGCGATGCACGGGTGGAGGCATGGCAGCCGTGCGCCGATCACAGACCCGAACTGATGCAGCGCTGGGTGCCGGCCAGGAGCGCCATTTCATCGATCACCGCACATCTCAATCCTGCCCGGCCCGGCCGCAAGCGCTCAAAGGCGGCTTCAACAAGCTCGCTTTCAGAAATCAAAACCGAAGCCCTGTACCCGGCCTGGCTGCTGCCAGAGCCGCTCAAGCTGGCCACAGCCGGCAACAACCCGGTCTACCAGGGCAAGCTGCACCGCCTGGCCGGGCCGCAGCGGCTGGAGGCCGCCGAATGGCTGCTGGCCGACAGCGACGCCGCGCGCGGCGCCGGCCTCAGCGAAAAGCCGTGGGCATTGCGCGACTACTTCATCTACCGCAGCCAGCAGGGCGGCCTGCTGTGGGTGTACAGCGAGCGCCTGGGCGCCACGCCCGAGTCCGCGCCGCAGCGTGCCTGGTACCTGCACGGTTTTTTTGCCTGAGGCTGTTCGTATGTCGTCCATTTACGCACTGCCCGATTACGCCGAACTGCATGCGTTGAGCAACTTCAGCTTCCAGCGCGGCGCCTCGCATGCGCAGGAACTCGCCGAGCGAGCCTCCGAACTGGGCTACAAGGCGCTGGCCGTCACCGATGAATGCTCGGTCGCCGGTGTCGTGAGGGCGCATGAAGTCGCCAAGGCGCTTGGGCTGCAGCTGCTGCCCGGGGCGGAGTTTCTGGTGCAGGCCGGCTATGCGTTCCGGCTGGTGGCGCTGCCCCATAACGCGGCCGGTTGGGGCAATCTTTGCGAGTTCATCACCGAGGCGCGCCGCGCCGGCGACGTGCTGGAAAAAGGCAGTTACCGCGTCGCGCTGGGCGAGACCGATTTCTCGCGCCTGGGTGATTGCGAAATTTTGCTGTCGCCTTTGCCTGATGCCATCGACGTGCAGGCCTTGGGCGCGCATGCCGCCTGGGCCGCGGGGCTGTTCGGCCGCAGCGCCTGGCTGGCCGTCGAGCTGCTGCAAGGCCTGGACGACGCGCTGCGCCTGCAGCAGCTGCAGGAGGTCGCCGCGCACACCGGCATACGCCTGGTGGCGGCCGGCAACGTGCTGATGCACAAGCGCTCGCGCAAGCCGCTGCACGACGTGATGACGGCCGTCAAGCTGGGCTGCACGGTGCATGAATGCGGCTTTGCGCTGCAAGCCAATGCCGAGGCGCATTTGCGCTCGCGCATGCGGCTGGCCGGCATGTACCCGGCCGCGCTGCTGCGCGCCACGCTGGAAGTGGCGGCGCGCTGCACGTTCAACCTTGACGAAATCCGCAACCTTTACCGCTACCCCCGGGACGACATGGTGCCGCCGGCCGAAACACCGGCGCGCTGGCTCAGGCGGCTGACCTGGCAGGGCGCCCACACGCGCTACCCGCGCGGGATTCCCCACAAGGTCAGGAGGCAACTGGGCTTCGAGCTGGCGCTGATCGAAGAACTCGAATATGAAATGTTCTTCATTACCGTGCACGACATCGTGCGCTTTGCGAGGGAACAGAAGATCCTGTGCCAGGGGCGCGGCTCGGCCGCCAATTCGGTTGTGTGTTTCTGCCTGGGCGTCACGGCCGTCAACCCGTCGGAAAGCAAGCTGCTGTTCGAGCGCTTCATCAGCCGCGAACGCAGCGAGCCGCCCGACATCGACGTGGACTTCGAGCACGAGCGGCGCGAAGAGGTCATCCAGTACATCTACGGCAAATACGGCCACGACCGCGCCGCCATTGCCGCCACCGTCATCCGCTACCAGCCGCGCAGCGCGATCCGCGACGTCGGCAAGGCGCTGGCGATGGACCCCGAACTGATAGACCAGTTCGCCAAAGAGCATTTCTGGTTTGACGGCAGCGAGGTGCTGGAAGAAAAAATCCGCCAGGCCGGACTGTCGGGCCGGGAGGCGCCGGTGCTGCAGTGGCTGGATTTGTCAGCGCAGCTGATCGGTTTTCCGCGCCACCTGAGCCAGCACGTGGGCGGCTTTGTGCTGACGCAGGGCAAGCTCACGCGCTTGGTGCCGGTGCAGCCGGCCTCGATGCAAGACCGCCGCATCATCCAGTGGGACAAGGACGACCTGGAGGCCATGGGCCTGCTCAAGGTCGACGTGCTGGCGCTGGGCATGCTGTCGGCCATACGGCGCTGCCTGGCGCTGGTGAACCAGACGCGCGGCAGCCAGCTGGAAATGCACCAGATCGCGCCGGACGAGGTCACCTACGACATGATCTGCGAAGCCGACACGGTGGGCGTGTTCCAGATCGAGAGCCGCGCGCAGATGTCCATGCTGCCGCGTCTGCAGCCGCGCAATTACTACGACCTGGTGGTCGAGGTCGCGATCGTGCGGCCCGGGCCCATCCAGGGCGGCATGGTGCATCCCTACCTGAAAGCCCGCGAGATCGTGCGCAATGGCGGGAAGGTCGTGCCGGAATACCCGGCGCTCAACCCGGCGCTGGAGCGCACGCTGGGCATTCCCATCTTCCAGGAGCAGGTGATGCAGATCGCGATGATCGCCGCCGACTTCACGCCGGGCGAAGCCGACGATCTGCGCCGCTCCATGGCCGCCTGGAAGCGCAAGGGCGGGGTGGACCGTTTCCATGGCCGGCTGGTCAATGCCATGGTCAACAACGGCTACAGCGCCGAATTCTCCGAGCGCATCTTCAGCCAGATCCTGGGCTTCGGCGACTACGGTTTTCCCGAAAGCCACGCCGCCAGCTTTGCCAAGCTGGTCTACGTGAGTTGCTGGTTCAAATGCCATGAACCTGCCTGTTTCCTGGCGGCCATGGTCAATTCGCAGCCCATGGGTTTTTACACACCCTCGCAACTGGTGCAGGACGCCGTGCGGCACGGCGTGGAGGTGCGCGCGGTGGACGTCATGCACAGCGAATGGGATTGCACGCTGGAGCCGGCGGACAACAAAAAACCGCCGCAACACCCGGCATATCCGGGCATTGAGGAAAACCAGCCCGCCGTCCGCCTGGGCCTGCGCCTGGTGTCCGGCCTGCGCGAAGACGCCGTGGCCCGGCTGGTGGCGGCGCGGGCGCAAGCGCCTTTCACCTCGACCGAAGACCTGGTGTCGCGCGCCGGGCTGGGCACGCTGGAAGTCAACGCGCTGGCCGCCGCCGACGCCTTGCTGCCGCTGTCGGGCCACAGGCGCCAGCAGGTGTGGGATGCCTCGGCCGTCAAGCCCGCGCCGCGCCTGCTCAAGTCCGTGCCCACGCATGAAACGCCGTTGGTGCTGCCGGACACGCCCGAAGGCGAAAACATCCTGTTCGACTACCAAGCCACCGGTCTCACGCTGCGGCGCCACCCGGTCGCGCTGCTGCGGGAGCGGCTGGCGCGCAAGGGTCTGCTGAGCGCCAGCGAGCTCAATGCCTTGTGCGACGGCGAAGAAGTGGCCGGCTGCGGCATCGTCACCGTGCGCCAGCAGCCGCAAACCGCCAAGGGCACCATCTTCATCACGCTGGAGGACGAGACCGGCCCGGTCAACGTGATCGTGTGGAAATCCCTGCGCGAGGCGCAGCGCGCCGAGGTGCTGCATGCGCGCCTGCTGGCGGTGTACGGCGTGTGGCAGCGCAGCGAGGAAAGCGGCACCGCCAAAGGCTACGGCGCGGTGCGCAACCTGGTGGCGCACCGGCTCGAAGACCTCACGCCGCTGCTGGGGCGGCTGGGCACTTCAAGCCGCGATTTCCATTGAAGGCGGCCGCGGTTCAAACCCGCGAGGCTTTCGGCATGGGCGCTTCGCTGGTCTCCGCCGAGCTTTGGTGCATGGCGAGCTCCAGCAGCTTGCTGTAGTTCTCGAGTTTTTTGTACAGCAGGCGTACTTCCAGGATGTTGTGGATGCGTGTCTTGACCTCGACCAGGTCGAAGGGCTTGCTGATGAAGTCCTTGGCGCCGGCCTGCAGGGCGCGCAGCTTGTGGCCGGGCTCGGCCGTCAGCACGATCACGCAAAGATACTGGTCGAGCTTGTTCTGCTTGAGCGCTTCCATCACCTGGAAGCCGTCCATGCCGGGCATTTTCAGGTCCAGCAGGATCAGGTCGTAGCGGTGCTGCGCGTGCAGCGCCACCACTTCCAGCGGATCCATGGTCGAGCGGACGTTGGTGTAGCCGGTGCCTGCCAGCAACTGCTCCAGCAGCAGCACATTGGCGGCCTGGTCGTCGACGATCAGGATGCTCGCGTTCAGGATGTCGAACTCGGCGTTCATCATGAGGTTTCCTTCACGGGCGCGGAGCCGGCCCGGGTTTTGGCGACCTCGAGCACCAGGTCCAGGGTCTCCATGAACTCGTTGATCTTGATGGGTTTGGTGAGATAGCGGAAGAAGCCGGCCTCCAGGCCTTTTTCAATGTCGCGGGGCATGGCATTGGCGCTGAGCGCCACGACCGGAATGTGTTTCGTCAAGGGGTCTTCCGACAGGATTTTCATGGCCGTGATGCCGCTGATGCCGGGAAGGTTGATGTCCATCAGGATGAAGTCCGGCAGGGATGCCTTGGCGATGGCAATGCCGCTGATGCCGTCGCGCGCGGACAGCAGCCGCAAGTCCGGGCGCCTGGCGATCAGGTCTTCCACCAGCATCAGGTTGGCGGGATTGTCCTCGACGTACAGCAGGCTGCGCGTGTCGGGATCCATGAGAACTTGCGTCACAGGCCCGAGCACGAGGTTCAGCAGGTCCGCCGGGATTTTCTGCTCGCTGGTGATGTTCATCTCTATCCAGAACTTGCTTCCCTTGCCGACCACGCTTTCCACGCCGATCAAGCCGCCCATCAACTCGACCAGCCGTTTGGTCATGACCAGGCCTATGCCCGTGCCCTGTTCGGTGTTGGCTTCCTGCCCGAGCCGGTTGAACGGCTGGAAGAGCTGGTCTATCTTCTCAGGCGCCAGGCCTTTGCCGGTGTCCTCCACGCAAATGCGGACCTGGCCGGCCGGCGTGTCGATGCAGGTGAGCGTCACCGAGCCTTGTTCGGTGTTGTATTTGATGGCGTTGGACAGCAGGTTGATCAGCACCTGCTTGAGGCGCGTGCGGTCGGCATTCACGAAGCGCGGCGAGCCGAACGCCGGGAAACTCACGCTGATGCCGCGTTTTTCGGCCTGCGACTCGATCATGGTTTCGCATTCGCGCATGACTTCGGCCAGCGACACCGGCTCCAGCGAGAGAGACAGCTTGCCGGACTCGATCAGCGCCAGGTCCAGGATTTCGTTGATCAGGTCCAGCAAATACCAGCCGGCCTGCAGGATCTGGTCCACGCTGCGCTTTTGCGAGGGCGTGGGCGTCGGCGTGCCGGACTCGATCAGCTGCGCAAAACCCAGGATGGCGCTGAGCGGTGTGCGCAGCTCGTGGCTCATGCTGGAGAGGAAATCCGATTTGGCGAGGTTGGCCTTCTCGGCCACCGCGATCGCCTCGTTGAGCGCGATCTCGACCTGCTTGCGCACCGAGTTGTCGGTGCCTATCAGCAGGTAGCCGATGATGGTGCCGAAGTCGTCGCGCAAGGCGGTGATGGAGACGATGCACGGAAAGCGGCTGCCGTCCTTGCGGATGTAGGTCAGCTCGTAGATGTCCTCAATGCCGCGCGAAGCCTTGAAGGCCAGCGCCTCGAAGCCAGGCGTGATGGTGGTGGCGAGTTCCATGCTCAGCGCCTGGGCCCGGGCCATCACTTCCTGCGGGTCGTGGATGTCGCTGGGGTTGATTTTGTTGACGACCTCGGCCGCCATATAGCCCAGCATGCGCTCGGCGCCGACGTTGAAGAGCTGGATGATGCCCTTCTCGTCGGTCGCGATGATGGAGAAGTTTTCGCTCGTCAGGATGGCGGTTTGCAACGCGCCGGTCTTGAGCAGCGCTTCCTGGCGTTGCGACTCTATGCCGTCGGCGCGGGCAATCGCGTCAAGGGCGCTCAGGCGGGAAAGAGGGGACATGGGCCATGTTTTTAGTGGAAGTAACGACGATGCTGCGAGGCGCGCCTGAGGGGCGGCGCGTCCAGGATCCTGGCCGGGAAGGGGGTGAAGTCTTTGGAAAGACTCCGGTAGTATGACAGAGGGGGTTTTTGGCGGTCTGTTCGCCAGCGCACATACGGGGCGCCCGGGCCCCGTAAAGCCTAGCTGTTCGCCCGCCGGTAAAAGGCCAGCGAGCCGGCCAGCGCCAGCAGCGCGCCGCCGCAGGCGCGGTCTATCCAGCGCGTGGCCGAGGCCTTGAGCAGGCGTATGGCCCGCGCGCCGACAAAGGCATAGCCGAACATCACGGAAAAATCGATGCCGGCGAACACCAGCGAAATCGCGAGGTATTGCGGCGCCTGGGCAGCGGCCGGGTCGATGAACTGCGGCAGCAGGGCCGAGCAGAACAGGTAACCCTTGGGATTGGTCACCGCCACCAGGAAGGACTTCATGAAGATCGCGCGGCCGCCGTGCTGGGCGCCGGCGCTGTCGGCGGGAATCTCAAAGCCGCCGCGCGAGCGCAGCAGGCGCAGGCCCAGCCAGGCCAGGTAGGCGGCGCCGGCCCACTTGAGCACCGAAAACCAGAACTCGGATGCCGCCAGCAGCGCGCCCAGGCCCAGGGCCACTGCGCCCACCAGCACAAAATCGGAGACCACCGCGCCCAGCATGCCGGGCACCGAGCGGCGCACGCCGTAGCGCGATCCGTTGGCCAGCGCCAGCAGCACCGTGGGGCCTGGCGTGGCGATGGCCACCAGCGCGACCACGGAAAACAGCAGCAGCGTGGCGGTGTTCATGCCGCCGCCGCGCAGCCTTCCGGCTTGTAGACACGCTCGGTCGAGGGTGGGTATTTGGCGAGTTTGCCGGCCGGGCGGCGTGGACGCACAGTGAATTCACCGCCGCAGTTGGGGCAGACGCCCTTGAGTTTATGGGTGGCGCAGTCGGCGCAAAACGTGCATTCAAAGGTGCAGATGCGCGCGTCGGGCGACTCGTTGGGCAGATCGCGGTTGCAGCATTCGCAGTTGGGGCGGAGTTCGAGCATGCGGAAGTCCTGGGTAATGTGGGAGTTTGCTCAATGCTAAAGAAAAAACCGGGCCAAGGAAAGCCCGGTGTTGCTCCTTCTCCCTCTGGGAGAAGGCGGGGATGAGGGCTGACGGCCTTGGCTGTTGCGCCGTGCGGGTTCGACAGCCGCAGGCCCTCACCCCAACCCTCTCCCCAACCCTCTCCCCAGGGGGAGAGGGAGTTTTTGTAGGCTCAGCCCAGCTTCTTGACCAGCACCTGGCTTTTGCGGTCCCAGTTGTATTTGCGCTTGCGGCCCTCGGGCAGCCAGTCCGGGTCCACCTGCACGAAGCCGCGCTTGATGAACCAGTGCATGGTGCGGGTGGTCAGCACGAAGATGCTTTGCAGGCCGGCCGCGCGGGCGCGCTGCTCGATGCGTTTGAGGATTTTCTCGCCGTCGCCCTGGCCCTGGCTTTGCGGCGAGACGGTCAGCGCCGCCATTTCGGCCGTTTTGGCTTCGGGATAGGGATAGAGCGCCGCGCAGGCGAAGATGACGCCGTCGTGCTCGATGATGCTGTAGTTGGCGGCGTCACGCTCGATTTCGGTGCGGCTGCGCTTGACCAGCGTGCCGTCGTTTTCAAAGGGCTCGATCAGCTGCAGGATGCCGCCCACGTCGTCTTCGGTGGCTTCGCGCAGTTCCTCGAGCTTTTCATCGATCACCATGGTGCCTATGCCGTCGTGCACGTAAATTTCGAGCAGCAGCGCGCCGTCCACCGCGAAGGGCAGGATGTGGCTGCGTTCCACGCCGGCCTTGCAGGCCTTGACGCAGTGCTGCAGGTAGAAGGCGGTGTCGGTGGGGCGCTCGCCGTTGGGCAGGGTGGCCAGCAGTTTTTCGGCGGCGGCCAGCGGCAGCTCGGTGTCTATGGGGTTATCTTCGCTCTCGGGCTGGTCGTGGTGTATGCGTATGCCCGGGATTTCGCTCAGGAAGATCAGCTTGTCGGCCTGCATGGCGATGGCCACCGAGGTCGCGACTTCCTCCATGGTCAGGTTGAAGGCTTCGCCGGTGGGCGAAAAACCGAAGGGCGAGAGCAACACCATGGCGCCGAAGTCCAGCACCCGGGCGATGGCGGCGGTGTCGACCTTGCGCACCATGCCTGAATGCTTGAAGTCCACGCCGTCCAGGATGCCGACCGGCCGCGCCGTGATGAAGTTGCCCGAGATCACGCGCACCGTGGAGCCGGCCATGGGGGTGTTGGGCAGGCCCTGGCTGAAGGCCGCCTCGATTTCATAACGCAGCTGGCCGGCGGCCTCCTGGGCGCTGTCGAGCGCGACTTCGTCGGTGATGCGCATGCCGTGCGAATATTTGGCCGTGTGGCCCTTGGCCTTGAGCTGCTCGTTGACCTGCGGGCGAAAGCCGTGCACCAGCACGATCTTCACGCCCATGCTCTGGATCAGCGCCAGGTCCTGGGCGATGTGCTGCAATTTGCCGGCGGCAATGGCCTCGCCGGCGATGCCGACCACAAAGGTTTTGCCGCGGTGCGTGTGGATATAGGGCGCGACCGAGCGGAACCAGGGCACAAAGGTGAAATTGAAGACGGCGGACATGGGCGCGCTTTCGGGTCGGAAGAGGGCAGGCCGGGAACTGCCGGAGGAGGGGCGGCCTGAGGTCGCGGCACGGCTTCCTGGCGCTGCTTTCCCCGGCAAACGGAAAAGTCCAGTGAGTGTAAGGGAGACGCGGCCGGCCCGAGGCGGGCCCGGCGGGCGCTGTACTCAATTTTGGGGATAGCGAAACAAGGCCCGGCAGGTTATGGTTAAGGGCTATGGATAAATACGCGATCGGGTTTTGGGGCTGCTACTTCGGGGCCGCCGGCCTGATGCTGGCCGGTTCAGTTTTTGCCTACCTCCGCTCCCTGCGGCGCATCGCGGTCAACGCGGCCGCTTCCGCCGTGGCCTCGACTTTCTTTGTGGTGGCCTTTCTGGGCGGCTTGCCGATCAGCGACGCCGCCACCCTGGACCGTTTCCTGGCCCACGTGGCCGCGGTGGTGTCGGCCTTGCTGGCCTACCTGCTTTTTTCCATTCTGGGCATTTTGCGCAGCCCGGCGGCGCAGCAGCGCGCCGTGGCGCTGCTGGCCGCCATGGCGGCCGTGGTCATCGCGCTGGGCTGGGCGCTCGGCCCGCAGCAGTCCCTGGCGCTCAGCCTGGGCGCCGCCGCCTTGCTGGGATTCATTGCCCTGGCCCTGAGCCTGCGCACGGCGCTGCGCGGCGACCGCCTGGCCTGGGTGGCGGTCTCGGGCGTGCTTTTCATGCTGGTGGCCATCCTGGGCCTGAGCTGGATGGCGCTGGACCGCGCCCACGTGCCGTGGCAGGCGCATGCGGTCACCGCGCTGGCCGGCACGGCCTACCTGGCCACCATGGCGTCCGTGCTGTGGATCCGTTATTCCTACCTGATCGAGCTGAACCGGGCGATGGCGCACGGCCCCAGCTACGACCCCGTGACCCGCATGCGCTCCAACAGCGAAACCAGCAACATGGTGAACGCGGCTTTCCAGGACTACCGGAACCAGCCGGCGCCGCTGGGCGTGATCGTGGTGTCCATCGCCAACCTCTACGTGCTGGAAAAACTCTACGGCCTGGCGGCCGTCAACCACGCGCTGTTCGTCTGCGCCGGGCGGCTGCGGCGCACCGTGCCGGCCCACCTGGAAATGGGGCGCCTGGGCGAGGACGGTTTCCTGGTGCTGATGCGCAACTGCCACCACAGCGGCGACCTGATCCACCTGGCGCGCCGCATCCAGGCGACGCTGTCGCGCATGGTGGTGCTCAACACCAGCCTGGTGGAAGCCGGCACGGCCGGCGGCCAGCAGACGCGCTGGGCGGCCGAGGCCGGCATCGGCGTGCTGAGGGTGTCGAAAACCGACGCGCGCGCTTCCTCGGCCGTGGGTCTGGGGCGGGGCATGTCGCGCGCGGCGCTCAGCTACCCCAGCCGCATTGCCTGGTACGACGAGACCAGCGGGGAAATCGTCGACATGCCGGTGGTGGCGGCCTGAGCCGTATCCTGGTAACCCCGCAGGCAGGGGCGACCGGCGGAACAGCCGATAATTAGCGGCTTTGCCGACTTCGGCCTTTCCTTCCTCGCTTTCCCCTTGCCCGCACCCTTGTCCCCCCTCACCATCACCTTTCCCGAATCGCTGCCGGTCTCCGGCAAGCGCGAGGACATCACCGCCGCGATGGCGGCCCACCAGGTCGTCATCGTCTGCGGCGAGACCGGCTCGGGCAAGACCACCCAGCTGCCCAAGATCGCGCTGGCCATGGGGCGCGGCAAGCTCAATTACCCACCGGGGCAGGGCAGGCTGATCGGCCACACCCAGCCGCGCCGCATTGCCGCCTCCAGCGTGGCCAAGCGCATTGCCGAAGAACTGAAGACCCCGCTGGGCGACGTGGTGGGCTACAAGGTGCGCTTCCAGGACCGGCTCTCGCGCGACGCCTCCGTCAAGCTCATGACCGACGGCATCCTGCTGGCCGAGACGCAGACCGACCCGCTGCTCAAGGCCTACGACACCATCATCATCGACGAGGCGCATGAGCGCAGCCTGAACATCGACTTCCTGCTGGGCTACCTGCGCCAGCTGCTGCCGCGCCGGCCCGACCTCAAGGTGGTCATCACCTCGGCGACGATCGATGCGCAGCGCTTCGCCGATTATTTCGCCTCGGCCAAAGGGCCTGCGCCGGTCATCATGGTGTCGGGCCGCATGTTTCCCGTCGAGCAGCGCTACCGGCCGTTTGAAGAGTCGCGTGAGCACGACCTGAACGACGCCATCGCCGACGCGGTCGACGAGCTCTGGCTGAGCCCGCACAGCGCGGGCGACATCCTGGTGTTTTTGCCGGGCGAGCGCGAGATCCGCGAGGCGGCCGACCACCTGCGCAAGCACCTGGCGCACCAGCCGCTGACGCGCAACGCCGAGGTGCTGCCGCTGTTCGCGCGCCTGAGCCAGGCTGAGCAGGACCGCATTTTCGACGGCCACAGCGGTCGGCGCATCGTGCTGGCCACCAACGTGGCCGAAACCTCGCTGACCGTGCCGGGCATACGCTATGTGATCGACGCCGGCACGGCGCGCGTCAAGCGCTACAGCTTTCGAAACAAGGTCGAGCAGCTGATGGTGGAGCCGGTGTCGCAGGCCGCGGCCAACCAGCGCGCCGGCCGTTGCGGCCGCGTGGCGGACGGCATCTGCATACGCCTGTATGACGAGAAGGACTTCCAGGGCCGCCAGCCGTTTACCGACCCCGAAATCCTGCGCAGCTCGCTGGCCTCGGTGATTTTGCGCATGAAGGCGCTGCACCTGGGCAACGTCGAGGAGTTCGCCTTCATCGAGCCGCCGCAGCGCCGCGCGATTGCCGACGGCTACCAGCTGCTGGCCGAGCTCGGCGCGGTGGACGAGGACAACGAACTCACGCCCGTGGGCCGCACGCTGGCCAAGCTGCCGCTGGACCCGCGCGTGGGCCGCATGATCCTGGAGGCCAAGGACCGCGGCGCGCTCGACGAGGTGCTGGTGATCGCCAGCGCGCTCAGCGTGCAGGACGTGCGCGACCGGCCCATGGACAAGCAGGCCCAGGCCGACCAGCAACACGCCAAGTTCGACGATGAAAAAAGCGAGTTCAGCGGCTACCTCAAGCTCTGGAAATGGCTGGGCGATGCGCGCGGCGGCCACGGGACCGACCACAAGCTGTCGAACCGCCAGTACGAAAACCTGCTGCGCGAGAACTACGTCAACATCCGCCGCGTGCGCGAGTGGCGCGACATCCATTCGCAGCTGCACACGGTGGTGGGCGAGCAGAAATGGGTGCTCAACGACAAGCCCGCCAGCTACGAACAGCTGCACTTGTCCATGCTCTGCGGCCTGCTGGGCAACATCGGCTGCAAAAGCGACGAGGAAGACTGGTACCTGGGCGCGCGCGGCATCAAGTTTTACCGCCACCCCGGCGCGCGCCTGAGCAAAAAGCCGGGCCGCTGGATCGTGGTGGCCGAACTGGTGGAAACCACGCGCCTTTTCGGCCGAGGCATCGCCAACATAGACCCGGCCTGGATGGAGCAGGTGGCCGGCCATTTGCTCAGCAAACAGCTGCTGGACCCCCACTGGGAGAAAAAAGCCGCGCAGGTCACGGCGCTGGAGCGCGCCACGCTCTACGGCCTGGTGGTCTACAGCGGCCGGCGCGTCAACTTCGGCCGCGTCGACCCGGTCACGGCGCGCGAGATTTTCATCCGCGAGGCGCTGGTCGCCGGCAACTGGGACACCAAGCTGCCTTTCCTGGCGGCCAACCAGAAGCTGATCCAGCAGGTGCAGGACCTGGAGCACAAGGCCAGGCGCCAGGACGTGCTGGTCGATGAAGAACTGATCTACGCCTTTTACGACCAGCAGTTGCCCGCCGGCGTGCACAGCGGCGCGAGCTGCGAGCACTGGTACAAGGAAGAATCGAAAAAGCAGCCGCAGTTGCTGCTGCTGACCCGCGAAGAGCTGATGCGCCACGAAGCGGCCGGCATCACCACGCAGGCTTTTCCCAAAACCCTGCGCAGGGGCGGCGTGGACTGCGTGGTGACCTACCTGCACGAGCCCGGCGATGCGCGCGACGGCGTGACCGTCGACGTGCCGCTGTTCGCGCTGAACCAGGTCAATGAAGAGCGCTGCGAATGGCTGGTGCCCGGCATGCTCAAGGACAAGGTGCAGGCGCTGATCAAGACCCTGCACCAGCGCCCGCGCTCTCGCCTGGTCCCGCTGCCCGATACGGCGGCGCGCATGACCGAGCAGTTGCTGCAGCCAGAGGTATTCGGCAGCGGCTCGCTGACGGATGCGGTGCTCAAGCTGGTGCGCGACGCAACCTCGCTGGACATCAAGCGCAACGACATGAAGCTGGACATGCTGCCGCCGCACCTGTTCATGAACTTCCGCGTGGTCGATGAACATGGCCGGCAGCTGGGCGCCGGCCGCAACCTGGGCGCGCTCAAGGGCGAACTGGGATCGCAGGCGCGCGGCGCTTTCCAGGCGCTGGCCGGGCTCAAGAACCTGGCGAAAGCGCCGGAGCCCGCCGCGAGCGCCGCACCGGACCGGCCTGCAGCCCAGGCAGGGCGCGCACAGGCCGCCCCTCAAAGCACTGCGGTCAAGGTCGCGGAGCGCTACACAAGCTGGAGTTTTGGCGAACTGCCGGAACTGATGGAAATCCGCAAGGGCTCGCAGACGCTGATCGGTTTCCCGGCGCTCATCGATTTGGGCGACGCCGTCACGATAGAGGTGTTCGACGAACCCGATGCGGCCGCGGCCAAACATCGCGCGGGCCTTCGCCGGCTGTTTGCCCTGCAGATCAAGGATGCGCTCAAGTACCTCGAGAAAAACCTGCCCGAACTGCAGAAGATGGCGACCGCCTACATGCTGGTGGGCCGCGCGACCGACAACTCCGGCGGCGGCACGCTCGAAGAGCTGCGCGAACAGATCATCGAGGTTGCGCTGGACCGCGCCTTCCTGCTGGATCCGCTGCCGACGAATGAAGGCGAGTTCAAGAAGCGCATTGACGACGGCCGCGGCCGCCTGACGCTGATCGCCAGCGAAGTGGCCCGGCTGGCCGCGGGCATCCTGACCGAGTTCGCCGTGGCGCAACGCAAGATCAAGGACAGCAAAAACGCCGCCGAAGCCGCGGCCGATGCCGCCCAGCAATTGCAGCGCCTGGTGCCCAAGCGTTTCCTCACGGCCACGCCTTATACGCAGTTGCAGCATTTCGCGCGCTACCTCAAGGCCATCACCTTGCGGCTGGAAAAGTGGCGCGCCGACCCGGCACGCGACACCGCTCGGCTGGCCGAATTGCGGCCGCAGGAGCAGCGCTACTGGCGCCTGGTGGCCGAACGCAAGGGTGCGGTCGATGCGCGCATGCAGGAATTCCGCTGGCTGCTGGAAGAGTTGCGCGTGAGCTTTTTTGCGCAGGAGCTGCGCACGCCGCAGCCGGTTAGCATTAAACGGCTGGAAAAGGCCTGGGCTCAACTGAATAGTTGAGCCCGGCCTTTCAGTGAAGGCTAACAATTGCCGTAGGCTTGTTATGCCGGAACTATAAAGCCTGGCAACAGCTGAATAGCTGAGCTCAAATTCTTCGCGCCCAAAAAAATGGCCTTGCATTGCAAGGCCATTTTTCCTGGTGAATCACCAGTCAGAGATGCGGGCTAAAACTAGATGCGTCCCATCAACAGCAGGATGACGAGGATCAGCACCACGAGGCCGATACCGCCGCTGGGTCCATAGCCCCAACTGCGGCTGTGGCCCCAGGTGGGCAGGGCGCCGACCAGGATAAGAATAAGAATGATCAGCAGGATAAGCGAAATGGACATTTGGAAGCACTCCTTGTTATGTGCCTTGATTCTTGCCCGGCGATGGGCAAGAGCAAGCAGGAGGAGGGCGTGTCCAGCCGTCGGCAAACGCTGACAGCTTTGGCCTACAGGTCTACACAGGCCTGCAGATTTACAGCTTGGCCAGGCGGTGCAGCGCGGTGTTCAGGGTCTCGTCTTTTTTGGCGAAACAGAAACGCACCACACGCTGGTCGAAGCCGTTGCCGTAGAAGGCCGACAGCGGAATGGCCGCGACGCCGATCTCGGTGGTCAGCCATTTGCAGAACTCAGCCTCATCAAGGTCGCTGACCTCGGAGATGTCCACGCACTGGAAGTAGCTGCCTTCGCTGGGCAGCAGCTTGAAGCGGGTCTTGGCCAGGCCCTCGCGGAACAGGTCTCGCTTGCGCTGGTAGAAAGCCGGCAGGTCCAGGTAGGGTTTGGGGTCCGCCATGTAGGCCGCCAAACCATATTGCACCGGCGTGTTGACGGTGAAGACGTTGAACTGGTGCACCTTGCGGAACTCGGCGGTGAGGGGGGCGGGCGCGGCCACGTAGCCGACCTTCCAGCCGGTGACGTGGTAGGTCTTGCCGAAGCTGCTCACGATGAAGGCGCGCGCAGCCAGGCCGGGGAAACGCGCGGCGCTCTGGTGGATGCGGCCCCTGGCCGCGTCGAACACCATGTGTTCATAGACCTCGTCGCTGATCAGCAGCACGTCGGTGGGCGCCAGCAGGTCCTGCAGCGCGAGCATGTCGGCCTCGGTCCACACGGTGGCGCTGGGGTTGTGCGGCGAGTTGACGATGATGGCGCGCGTGCGCGGCGTGATGGCTGCGGCGATCTTGCCGAAGTCGGGGCGGAAGGTGCCGGGCATCAAAGGCACGCGAACCACCTTGCCGCCCGCCAGCTCGATATTGGGCACATAGCTGTCGTAGCAGGGCTCCAGCACGATGACTTCGTCGCCGGGGTGGACCACGGCCAGGATGATGGTGATGATGGCCTGGGTAGCGCCGGCGGTGATGGTGATCTCGCTGTTGGCGTCGTAGCGGTGACCATAAAGTTGGGCCACCTTGGCCGAGATGGCTTCGCGCAGCACCGGCACGCCCGTCATGGGCGGGTACTGGTTCAGGCCTTTTGTCATGGCGTCGGTGACGGCGTTGACCAGTTGCGGGTCGCATTCAAAATCGGGAAAGCCCTGGCCCAGGTTGACGGCGCCTTTTTCGGCCGCCAGGGTGGACATCACCGTGAAAATCGTGGTGCCGACGGCGGGCAGTTTGGTTTTTAGCGTGGGGGTGCGTTCTAGAGTGGTAGTCATGATTGCAGAGTAATGGTTTTTTCAAGTGGCCGCCGCGGAACCGGCTTTGCCGGGCCGCTCGCGGCGCCCCCTTGAGGGGGAGGCGGCCGCAGGCCGCTTCGGGGGGAGTGAAACTAAATCTCGTAGTCGTTGACGCGGCCGGCCATGGCCTTGGTGATCAAGGCGCGGTCCAGCTTGTCGCTGAGCAGTTCGGCGAACTTGTACACGAAGTTGCGCAGGTAAGCGCTGCGCTTGAAGGCCACGCGGGCCACGTTGATGCCAAACAGCGGGCCGGCCGGGATGGCGATCAGGTCGCTGTTGGTGCCGTCTTCCTTGATGGCCATCTCGGCCACGATGCCCACACCCAGGCCCAGGCGCACATAGGTCTTGATGACGTCCGAGTCGATGGCTTCCAGCGCGATGCGCGGCTGCAGGCGCTTGGCGGCAAAGGCCAGGTCGATCTTGGTGCGGCCGGTGAAGGACGGGTGGTAGGTGATCAGCGGCTCTTCGGCCAGGTCTTCGAGCGAGATGTTTTCTTTTTTGGCCAGCGGGTGGTCCACGGGAATCACCAGCATGTGCTGCCATTCGTAGCAGGGCAGGGTCACGAGGTCGTCGTACTGCGTCAGCGACTCGGTGGCGATGCCGATTTCGGCGACTTCGTCGAGCACCATGCGCGCCACCTGGTCGGGCGAGCCCTGGTGCAGGCTGACGTTGACCTTGGGAAAGGCCTCGCGCAGCTTGGCGACCGGCTGCGGCAGCACGTAGCGGGCCTGGGTGTGCGTGGTGGCGATGGACAGCGTGCCGCTGTCCTGGGCCGAGAACTGCTCGCCGATGCGGCGCAGGTTGCCGACTTCGCGCATGATGAGCTCAATGCTTTTGAGCACGTGCTCGCCGGGTTCGGTGACGCGCTTGAGGCGCTTGCCGTGCCGCGCGAAGATTTCCACGCCGAGTTCTTCCTCCAGTTCGATGATGGCCTTGGACACGCCCGGCTGCGAGGTGTGCAGTGCCTTGGCGGTTTCGGTGAGGTTCAGGTTGCGCCGGATGGCCTCCTGGACGAATCGGAATTGGTGGAGGTTCATATCGAATTCAGGCTAATTGTTCGCTTCATTATGCCTGTTTCACGCTAAGGCGGCGGTGTCAGGCCAGGGCGATGCCGGCCATCAAGGTCGTCAGTTCGGGGTACTCGCCGGCGGTGGGCAAGAGATCGACGGCGATGCCGGGATGGCTGGCCTGGATCTGCGCGACCAGCAGCGGCAAATCCTCGCGGGCGTGCTTGCCGACGCCGAAGAAGAGCGGAAACACCCGTATGGCGTGCGCACCGGCGGAGATCAATTCCTCGGCAGCCTCAGGAAGCGTCGGGGCGCAGAGTTCCAGGTAGGCGCAGCGAACTGGCGTGCCCGGCGCGCTGGCGCGTATCTGTGCGGCCACGGCTTCGATGGGCGCGCGCCACAGCGGGTCGCGTGAGCCGTGGGCCAGCAGGATGATGGCGCGGGTGGTGGGGGCAGAAGCCGTCATGGGCATACGCTAGCGCCGCAGCACCAGCCAGCCGAAGGCGCCCAGCGAGATGGCCATGTACAGCAGGCCGGGCGTGGCGGCCGCCAGCCAGGGCATCCAGTTGCGCAGGTTACCGATGTAGCCGAAGACGTTGTTGAGCAGGAAGAAGCTGATGCCGATCATGACGCCGGCAAAAACATAACCCGCAATGCCGCCGGAGCGGAAGTGCAGGTAGGCAAAGGGCAGGGCCAGGATCACCATCACGAGGCAACTGAGCGGGTAAAACACCTTTTTCCAGAACTCGATCTCATAGCGCTGCGCGGTCTGGCCGTTGGCATCCAGGTGGCGCACGTAGTTGAAGAGGTCTATGGTGCCCATGCGTTCGGGCTTGAGCAGCGCCACCGACACCATCTCGGCGCTGATCTCGGTGGGCCAGCGGAAGGTCTCCAGCACCGCCCGGTTGACCCTGGCGCTCTCCTGCGGCCTGGCGGGGGTGGGTGCGCCGCTGACCTCAAACTCGGCGCGGCTGGCCTGGTGCAACTGCCAGGCATCGCCGGCGGCGAAGGTCGCCAGCGGCGCCTGGGTGGTCGAGACGATCAGGCCCTTGTTGTTGAACTCGAAGACCTGCACGCCCTGCATTTCGTTGTCGGGGGTGAGCGCCTTCACGTTGACGACGTAGGTGTTGTAAGCCTGTTTTTCTTTCAGCCACGCGCCGGTCTGGCCTATGGTGATCTTGCTCTGGTAGCGCGCCTTGAGCAGCTGCGCGGCCCGCTCGCTGGC
>NZ_CALROB020000059.1:0-32236 GCF_943369675.1 Polaromonas sp. YR568
ACCGCCAGGAAGCCATAGGTGTGGCTCAGCAGCGCCAGGCCGTAGGTGAGCCCTATCAGCCCCAGCGCGATGAATTCGTCCGAGCCCAGCGCTTCGCGGTGCCGCATGCGCAGGTAAAGAATCGCGCGGCCCACCAGCGTGCCCAGCAGCCAGCCCAGCGCCAGGCCGCCGGCCACCGCCCAGACCACGTCGACGGCCCACCAGCGCCAGCCGCCTTCGCCGAGTTCATGCAGGCCCAGCAGGCCCAGCCCGAGCATGACGAAGGGAAACGCCGTGCCGTCGTTGAGCCCGCCTTCGCCCGTGAGGCCGAAGCGCAGCCGGTCGCGGTCGCCGGGGTTGGACACCTGCACGTCGGAGGCCAGCACCGGGTCCGTGGGCGCCAGGATGGCGCCCAGCAGCACGGCCGCGCCCAGCGGCATATTCAGCAGGTAGACACCCAGCGCCGTGACGGCCGCCACCGTGATCACCATGGAGACCGTCGCCAGTTGCACCGGAATGCGCCAGCGCCCGTCCCGCCAGCGGAACTCCAGCTTCATGCCGCAGGTGAACAGCGACACCAGCACGGCGACTTCGGTGAGGCGCTCCAGCAGCAGGGCGTTTTTCAGCGCATCAAGCTTGACCAGCGCCAGCCCGACCGGGCTGAGCGCCACACCCACGCCGAGGTAAAGCATGGCGGAGCTCAGCGGCAGGCGCGCGATGAAGGAGCCCCCCAGCGTCATCGCGATCAGCAGCGCGCCGGCCACGATACAGGCCAGGGTGAAGGTGGTGGGCTCGTTCATCGGCCCAGCTTGGGCCCAGCCTGTGCCTGTGTGTATCAGCCGTCACGCCGTTTGCGTGCTGGCAAAAGTGCTGAAAATCGCCGCAAAGGCGCCGTAACAAGACGCCGCGGCTACCAGTCGACCAGGCTCAGGCCCACGCTCAGCACAGTGCGCTTGCGGTTGTAATCCACCAGGCTGTCGCCGTAGCCGTTAAACAGCTGCACGTGGTAGCGCAGGCCGGTGTAGTTGGGCGACGAGGCGGGCGCCATCATCCAGTCCAGGCGCGCCGAGCCGCGGGCTTCCTTGCGCAGCGAGTGCCGCAGCGTCACGCCCACCGTGTTGGCCTTGTTGATCTGCCAGCTGCCGGTGACTTCGGCGCGGCCCACATAGTCTTCGATGCCGGGGTTGTCGTCGTT
This sequence comes from Polaromonas sp. YR568, assembly GCF_943369675.1. Lineage (GTDB taxonomy): Bacteria > Pseudomonadota > Gammaproteobacteria > Burkholderiales > Burkholderiaceae_C > Polaromonas. The sequence goes on from NZ_CALROB020000059.1 coordinate 1,175, forward strand.
GCCGGAAGACTCTTTCAGGCGGTCCCAGATGCGCCCCTGCAGGATCAGGCCCGAGTCCTGGCCAAGCGACTTTTCCGCCGCGCCCATCAGGTAGACGCGGTTCCAGCTGCGCGACAGCGGCAGCGACTGGCCGTTGGACTGGTGCACCAGCCCCAGGCCCGAAAGCCGGTAGCTCCAGCCGCCGGGCAGCGCGATCTGGTGCGGGTAGATGTAGAGCACTTCCGGTTCGTGGTCGGTGGTGCGGAAAGGCCGCGAGAGGTTGCCGTTGAACAGCTGCCAGTAGCTCTGCTGCGTGTAGCCGAACCACACCGAGTCGTGGTCGTCCTCGTCGTTGTCGCCCTTTTTCAGCAGCCCCTTGGCCACCTTGGTGCGCACCGACAGCTGGATCTTGTTTTCGGTGCGCATGTAGGGCTGCGCCGTCAGCGCGGTATGGCCCAGCGTCGGCGAGGAAGGCTGCGTGTTCACGCTGTCGGAGGTGACCACGGCCAGCGTGATCGGCCGGTAGCCGCGCAGCGAGAAGGTGTCGCAGTCGGTGCCGCGCTGCAGTTCCCAGAAGCGCGAGAGTTCGGAGTACTTGGTGTTCTTGCAGCCAATCGGTTTGCCGTCGGGCGCCTCGGTGTTCAGCGAAGGCAGCAGCAGCACCGGCGTGGCCGGCTGCCCGGTCGCCGGGTTGGCCGGCGCCGTGGTGAGGCTGGGCGCGGGCGTGTTGGGCCGCGACTGGGACTCGGCCCACTGCTGGAAGCAGGCCAGTTGCCCGGCGTCGTCGCCTTTGAGCGCCTGGCAGGCCTGCCAGCCCAGCGGGGAAGTGCGCGCTGCGGGCGGCGTTTGCGCCTGCGCCGGGGCAGCGCCGAAGAGCGCCAGGAGGCCGGCCCACAGCAGGGGCGCGGCAAGTGCGGAGAGTTTCAGTCGCATGGGTGGGTTGGGTCCGGTGGTGGTGTTCTAAAGCTGAAGCAAGATTCGGGCGGATGCCGCTCAGGGCAGCCGGGTCAGCGTGAAGGGAATGTCGGGCGCGTTGTCGGGCGCGCTGCTGCTGGTGTCTTTCCAGGTGCCCTGGAACACCTTGCCGCAGGAGCCCTCGACCATCTCGCCGTTCCAGGTGCCGGTGATGCTGACGTTGTCGGAAGACTCGTCGAGCAGCAGCATGCCGCCTTCGAGGTCGCCGGCCAGCACCGCCTTGGCGGCATGGCCGGCAATGGCCTTCGAGCCGCCCGCGGTGCCCAGGTCGCGGCTCACGACGCCGGCCAGGCTGTCGGCGAATTCGGCATGCCGCTCCAGCAGCATGGTGGCGCGCGCCGGCAGGCCGGCGGGCGGGTTGGCAAAGCGCGCGGACCACAGGCCGTAAAGCTGCGGGGCCTTCATCTGCTCCGCCGGCGGGCACGCGGCATCAGGTGGGGTTTGGGCGGAAACCCCGGCGGACAAGGCGCAGGCGGCTGTCAAAACAAGAGCGGTTCGGAAAATTGTCGAAATCATGGACAGGAAACACACGGCTTGGGCCGTTGGGTACGGGGGCAACAGGAAAGCGGCGGAAACCGGCCGGGGAGGCTGGGTTGCGGCGCAGTGGCGAAGAGGGAATTCAGGGACGGCAAGGTGCGGGGTTTTCGCAACGCACAAGCCCTGAGGCTTGCGAACTATCTCACGAATACATCTTCTCTGAGGCGCAACACAGGCAAACCCGTGAGTTGCAACTGTTTGTAACTGAGACACTAGAGCTACTTTTTCTTACTTCAGGGGCTGTTCATGAATTTTCGTCAATGTTTAAGTATGCTTTTGCTGGCCCTGCTGGCCGGCCAGGCGTGGGGCCAAGGTGCGCCGCTGGTGTTCGCGGTGAACGAGGGCGTGACCTACCGCGTCAACCCCGGCGCCACCGTCGAGCGTTTTCGCGACCTGTCCGAGGACCTGAGCAAGCTGCTCAAGCGGCCGGTGAAGATACAGCCGGTCACAGACTACAAAGAACTCGCGGCAGGCCTGGCCGAGCAGCGCTACGACATCGCCTATGTGCATCCGGCCCACCATTCCATCCGGGCCATGAGCAAAAGCGGCTACCGCCTCGTCGCGCTGACCAAGGGCTTCACCGAGTACCGCGATTCCTTCATGGTGCGCAGCGATTCCCCGCTCAAGACCCTGGCCGACCTCAAGGGCCACAAGATAGGCGCGCCCGACGAAGACTCCATCACCTCGGTGATCATGCGCGCGACCTTGCGCGACGCCCTCGGCGCGCAGCCGCTGGAAACCAACTACGTGAAGTTGCAGGAGGCGGTGCCCTTCATGGTCGAGCACGGCCTGGTGACCGCCGGCGTGACGGCTTCGCGCGCGGTGGTCAAGGACTGGCAGGACAAGGGCGGCAAGGTGCTGGCCACCAGCAAGCCGGTGCCCATCAAGCACATGATCTCCAGCGCCAAGGTGACGGACGCGCAGCGCGCCCAGCTCACCGCTTACTTCGTGGGGCTGGAGCAATCTCCCGAGGGCAAAAAACGGCTGGAAGCACTCAATGTGCAGGGCTTTGTCGAGTTCGATGAGGCCGCGCTGGTCGGCATCGGGAAATGGCTGGGCTTGTAAAGCCCGCGCACTAACGGGTCTCTGACGCCGCCGCGGCCGCAATCCCTTCGGCAGACTTTTTCGCAAACTCCGCGCGCAAGGCCTTGAGCTTTTCGCGCGGGTCTTCCTTCACCGTGGCCTTGTCCAGCGCCATCTCGGCGATGAAGCGGCTGGGCGCGCCGGGAATCATGTCGCGGCCTTTCTTGCGCTTGCGCAGCCAGTTCACGGCCAGCGTGCGCTGCGCGCGCGTGATGCCCACGTACATCAGGCGGCGCTCTTCCTGCAGGCGCAGCGCGATGCTGTCGGTGTTCTTGCCGTCGTCGTCTTCGAGCTTGAAGGGCAGCAGGCCCTCATTCACGCCGGCCAGCACCACGTGCGGCCATTCCAGGCCCTTGGCCGCGTGCAGTGTGGACAGCGTCACCACGTTCTGGTCGCCCTCGCGTTCGCTGATGGTGGACAGCAGCGCGATGGTCTGCACCACTTCCAGCATGGTCTTGGTTTCGGCGGCCACCACCGCGCCCGAGGCGTCGTCGATCTGCCCGCCGCAGCGCTGGGCCACCCAGTCGCAGAAGTCCATCACATTGGTCCAGCGCGCGGCCGCGAGTTTTTCGCTGTCCTCGCCGTCATAGAGGTGCTTCTCGTAATCGATTTCCTTGAGCCAGTCGTTCAGGAAAGCGCGCGCGTCCTCCGCGCCCACCGTGCGTTTGGCGCGGTATTCGAGGTCGTTGAGGTAGCGGCCGAACTCGTGCAGCGAGCCGACCGCCTTGGCCGGCAGAACCGAGCCCAGCGAGTTGCTGAACAGCGCCTCGAACAGGCTTTGTTTGGAGGCGTTCGCGAAATTGCCCAGCGCGCCCAGCGTGGTGTGGCCTATGCCGCGCTTGGGCGTGGTCACCGCGCGCATGAACGCCGGGTCGTCGTTGTTGTTGACCAGCAGCCGCATCCAGCAGCACAGGTCCTTGATCTCGGCGCGGTCGAAAAAGCTCTGCCCGCCGGAGACCTTGTAGGGGATGTTGGCCTTGCGAAAGGCTTTTTCGAAAGGCTTGGCCAGGTGGTTGGCGCGGTAGAGCACGCAGAAGTCTTTCCACTCCTTGTACTGCCCGCCCTCGGCCTGCAGGCTGCCCTCGGCGCGCAGGCTCTGGATGCGCGCCACCACGCGCTCGGCCTCGTGCTCCTCGCTGTCGCAGTCCACCACGCGCACCGGCTCGCCTTCGCCGAGTTCGCTGAACAGCGTCTTGGGGAACAGCTTGGGGTTGGGCCCGATCACGTTGTTGGCCGCGCGCAGGATGGCGCTGGTGGAGCGGTAGTTCTGCTCAAGCTTCACCACCTTGAGGTTGGGGTAGTCCTGCGGGAGTTTCTTGAGGTTGTCCAGCGTCGCGCCGCGCCAGCCGTAGATCGACTGGTCGTCGTCGCCCACCGCGGTGAAGCGCCCGCGCGGGCCCACCAGCAGCTTGAGCATCTCGTACTGCGTGGCGTTGGTGTCCTGGTATTCGTCGACCAGCACGTGGCCCAGCGAGTCCTGCCATTTTTCGCGCACGCTTTCGTGTTCGCGCAGCAGCTTGAGCGGCAGGCCCACCAGGTCGTCGAAGTCCACGCTCTGGTAGGCGGTCAGGCGCTCTTCATAGTGCGCCATCACGCGGGCGATCGCGCGCTCCTCGTCGCCGTTGGCCTGCGACATGGCTTCGGCCGCGTTCAGGCCCATGTTCTTCCACAGGCTGATGGTCCACTGCCACTGCCGCGCCGTGGCCGCGTCGGTGCTGCCGCCCGCGTCCTTGATGATGCTGGTCACGTCGTCGCTGTCGAGGATGGAAAACTGCGGTTTGAGGCCCAGCGCCGCGCCGTCCTGGCGCAGCATGCGCACGCCCAGCGCATGGAAGGTGCAGACCAGCACGCCTTTGGCGGGTTTCCCGATCAGCGCCTTGGCCCGCTCGCGCATCTCGGCGGCGGCCTTGTTGGTGAAAGTAATCGCGGCGATCTGCTCGGGCTTGAGCCCTGACTGGATCAACCGGCCTATCTTGTGCGTGATCACCCGCGTCTTGCCGGAGCCGGCGCCCGCCAGCACGAGGCAGGGGCCATGCAGGTAGTTCACGGCTTCTTGTTGGGCAGGGTTCAGGCCGTGGTTCATGAAGAGAAATCGATTCCAGGGGGAGAAGGGGCGCGTGGCCGGCCCTGTCGGGGCGGCCGGGGGAACGCCAAATCATAGCGGCTACCCCCTTTGGGGTCCGCGGCGGGCCTCAGGCGTCCCGGCTCGCCGGGGCGAAGCCGCCCTGCGTCAAGGACAGGGCCTGGGCCGCCTGCAGCAGCAGGAGGCGCACGGTTTTCTGGTCGGGGCCCACCTGGCGGTCCATGCGCCGCACGCAGGGGCAGGTCAGCACGGCCAGCGCGCTGTGGTCGGGGCCGAAGATGGGGCAGGAAATATCGGCCACGCCGAAAGATTGCAGGCTGTCGCGCTCGAAGTAGCCCTGCTTGCGGATCAGGCCGAGGGTGGCGGCCAGCTCATCGGAGTCGACCGGCGCCTCGCCTTCGGGCGCCGTGTGCTGGGCCAGCATTTGCCGGGCCTGGCTGGCATCCGCGAAAGCCAGCAGCACCTGGCCCGAGGCGGTATCGACCAGCCCGACATGCCCCCCCACGCGCAGCGTCATGCTCCAGGTGCCGGGGCCGTTGACCTGCGCGGCGATCAGTACATTGCCCTGGTCATAAACACCCATGTGGCAGGCCTGCTCCGCCTTCTGCGCGAACGCTTCCATGATGGGAATCGCCTGGGTCACCAGCCGGTTGAGCGGCGGATGCATGTGGGCCAGCGTGAAGAGCTTCAGGCTCAGCGAATAGCGGTCGCCCGGGAGCGAGCGCATCACGTATTGCCGCGCCACCAGGCGCTCCAGCATGCGGTAGATCTCGCTGGCGTTGCGGTCCATTTTCTTCACGATCTCCGCGCGCGTCAGGCCCTGCGGCTGGCGGGCCAGCAACTCCAGGATGTCCAGACCCTTGTCAAGCGCCGGCGCGCGGTAGCGGTCATCCGCAAGAGACGCGGATGCGGTGGCGTCAGCGTCGTCCGGGTTCGGGTCGGCAGTCGGGGAAGAAGAGTTTTGGTTCATGGCGGCGGAGTGGATGAGGCCGAAGGCATTGCAATTTTGATATGTAAGGCAGCGCTCTTGATATGTCATGCAGCGCTTGCGACGATTTTCGCTGTCCCAGCACAGATTTGTTTACTTTTGGATTAAAAAATTCACCAATAAATCGAATGTTTATCTAGGGAAAGTCCGTAGCTCGAAAGATAAGCCAATTTCTATGATTAAGTCCATGAGTAAATACATCATTCATTAATGAATTTTCGCAAGATGGGTTTTTTGCCTTTGGCGCTTCACCTCATGGTCGTCAGCTCAAAAAAAGGGGGTTTTGTCATGTGCCCAGGACGATTGACGGTGCTGCCGACCAGGATTTCCCGCCCGGACCGGGTTCGCTCTGGGCAGCCATGCCGGCGAATGGGCATAGCCGGACTTGTTCATTGACTCAAAACCAAGCATAGAAAAGAGACACATCATGAAAGCTGCTTTCCGTCGTATGTACCTGGGGGCTGCCTGCGTCGCCGCGCTGGCCCCGCACATGGCTTCGGCCCAATCCTCCGTTACCTTGTACGGGCGGGTCGTCTCCGGCCTGGCCTATATCGACCATGTGTATGACCCGGTGGCCAATGCCAGCTACTCCAAAACCATGGTGGCCAGCAACCAGTGGGGCACCAGCATGTGGGGCATGAAGGGCAAAGAAGACCTGGGGGGCGGCCTGGCGGCCAACTTCGTTCTCGAAAGCGGTTTTGAGCTTAAAAACGGGGGGGCCGGAACCAACCTGTTCAACCGCCGCGCCTATGTCGGTCTGTCCAACGCGAGCTGGGGCAGCTTTCGCCTCGGCAAGAACCTGTTCATCAGCAACGATGTGTGGGACCTGGACCCGACCGGGCAGCAGTGGGTGGGCAGCGCCACGCTGGTCAGGGGCCGCAACTGGCCCGGGGCCAGCAATGTGATCGAGTATTCAACGCCTGATTTGGGTGGCTTCAGCGCCACCGGGCAAATCTCGCTGGGCGAGCAGGCGGGCAACAGCAAGGCCAACCGCGGCGAAGGCTTTTCTCTGACCTATGCGAACCAGGACCTGATGCTGCGCGCCATTTATTCCCAGCGCCGTAATGCTGTCGGCACCTTCACGGATGTTTTCAACACCTCCAAGGAAACCATCGTAGGCGGTACTTACAAGATCGGCCCGGCCAAGCTGTATGCCGCCTACGACTACATCACCGCGCCCGACGCGGCCCTCGCCGCCGCGACCAAGCTCAAGCATGCCTGGGTCGGCGTTCGCTACGACGTGACGCCGGCGCTCACGCTGATCGGTACCGTCTTTCACGTCACATCCGACCGCGTGGCAGGCAAGGCCACGCTGGGCATGGTGGGCGCGGACTACGCCATGTCCAAGCGCACGCTGCTGTATGCGTCATTCGGCAACGTCAGCAATTCCAGTGGCGCCAACTTCGGGGTGGACACGGTATCGGGAAATCCGGCGGTCAACCAGTCGCAAAGAACCATTTACGCGGGCATTGCGCACAGCTTTTAAAGGGGCGACATCGCCGGGAGGGTCCCCGGCGTTCGGCGGCAGCATGGCGGGGAGGCAGACCAGAATCAAATGCCTCGCCGGCTGCCCGCCGTTTTTTTTGCCACTTCACGAATAGCCGCTTGCGCAGGCATTCCCTGCGTTGCCGCTATTTCTTCCCGCACCGATAGGCCGCCGGGTTGTGCGGAGCGCTCATCTACAAGAACAAGGCCTGGGCGTGGGCGACAATCGGCGCCGTGCTCAGCATTCTTTTTGTCACTTTTCCTTTCTTTGCCCTGGTGCTGTGCGGCTACCTGGCCGCGCGCCGTGGCCTGCTCCCGCAGCTGGCTATTCCCGGCCTCAACACCTTTGTGCTGTATTTCGCGCTGCCCTGCATGCTGTACCGCTTCGGCGCCGGCACGCCGATAGCGCAGCTGCTGGACGCCGGCCTGGTGGCCGTCTACCTGGTCTGCGCGTTGGCGATGGTGGCCCTCACGGTGCTGCTCACGCGCAAGGGCCGCATGAACTGGAACGACGCCTCCTTCGGCGCGCTGGTCGCGGCCTTTCCCAACACCGGCTTCATGGGCGTGCCCCTGCTGGTGGCTCTGCTGGGCGCGCAGGCCGCCGGCCCGGCCATCGTCACCATCCTGGTTGATTTGCTGGTGACCAGTTCGCTGTGCATCGCGCTGTCGCGGCTGGACTCGGCCGACATCCACGGCGCAGAAGCCGCCGCGCAAAAAGCGCTCAAAGGCGTGGCGCTCAATCCCATGCCCTGGGCCATCGTGCTGGGCGCGTTGTCGTCCGGCTTCGGCGTGGCGTTGCCCGGGCCGGTGATGCAGACCGTGGCGCTGCTGGCCGACGCGGCCTCGCCGGTGGCCCTGTTCACCATAGGCGCCGTGCTGGCGCGTTCGCAGATGAACAGCGTCGCGGCCACGCCGCTCAGGGACTACGTGCCGGTGGCCCTCATCAAGCTGGTGGTCCACCCGGTGCTGGTGGGCCTGGTGGGGCTGGGCGCCATCGCGCTGGGCATTCCCCTGCAGCGTTCCGCGCTGGTCGTGATCGTGCTGGTCGCGGCCCTGCCCAGCGCCAGCAACGTCGCGCTGCTGGCCGAGCGCTTCGGCGCCGACAACGGCCGCATCGCGCGCATCATCCTGCTGTCGACCGTGCTGGCCTTTTTCAGCTTTTCGGCGGCTGTGGCCTTGCTGACCTGAGCCTGGTAGCCGGTCCGTTCGGCCGCTGTTACAAAAAAACTGAAAAAAGACGGCCCCAAACTGTCGATTTCGCTTCAGCCCTTCGTCGTACCCACAAGAGCAGGATGTTTTTGCCCGGGTTGTCCGGGCTCTCCGCTCCCAACGCAACTTCAAGGAGTCCGAAATGAAATTCATGGTTCTGGTCAAAGCCGACAAACACAGCGAAGCCGGTGAAATGCCCAGCGAACAGCTGCTCGCCGACATGGGCAAGTTCAACGAATCGCTGGTCAAGGCCGGCGTGATGCTGGCGGGCGAGGGCCTGCACCCGAGTTCCAAGGGTGCGCGCGTCAAATTCTCCGGCGGCAAGCGCACCGTGGTCGACGGGCCCTTCCCCGAAACCAAGGAACTGGTGGCCGGCTTCTGGATGCTGCAGGTTTCGTCCAAAGAAGAAGCCATCGAATGGATCAAGCGCTGCCCCTTCCCGCCGGAAAGCGAAGCCGAAATCGAAATCCGCCAGGTGTTCTCGGCCGAAGACTTCGGCGCCGGGTTCACGCCCGAACTGCGCGAGGCCGAGGAGCGCCTGCGCAAGCAGGTCGAAGCGCAGTCCGGCACGCGGTCCTGAAAGCCGTTCCATCCCCTGTTTGAGGTAAAAACCGGGGATAAGGAGATCCCACGCATGCAATTCATGATCCTGCGCAAATCCGACGCAAGCACCGAGGCCGGCGAGCTGCCCGGCCCCGCGCTGCTGGCGGCCATGGGCGCCTACAACCAGGAACTGGCCAGGGCCGGCATGCTGCTGGGCGGCGAGGGCCTGCAGCCCAGCTCAAAGGGCGCGCTCATCCGGTTTTCGGGCGGCAAGCCCACGGTCACCGACGGCCCCTTCACCGAATCCAAGGAGCTGATCGCCGGCTTCACCATGGTGGAAGCGGCTTCCCGGGACGAAGTGCTTGAATGGCTCAAACGCTGGCCGCAGGAAGACGCCGGCGGCAACACCTCGCTGGAAATCCGCGAGGGCGGCTGCCCCGGCGGCCTGCGCGGCGTGGCCGGTGAAGGCGCGCCGGCCCTGCCAGAGGGCTTTCGCCGCTTCATGATTTTGCTCAAGGCCAATGACAGGGCCGAAGCCGGCGTCGTGCCCGACAGCCAGTGGCTGGGGCGCATGGCCCAACACAACGACGAGGCCGTCAAGGCCGGCGTGCTGCTGATGGGCGAAGGGCTCAAGCCCAGCGCCAGCGCCTCCCGCATGAAGTTCACGCGCGGCAAACCCAGCGTGATGGACGGGCCCTTTGCCGAGGCCAAGGAATTGCTGGCCGGTTTCTGGATCATCCGGGCGCGCTCGCTGCAGGCGGCGGTGGACTGGGCGCTGGGTTACCCCTTCCCCTTCCGCGACACCGAGGAGGTTGAGGTGGAAATCCGCTTGCTCTATGAGATGACCGATTTCGCCGCAGCCTGAGTGCCCGGAGCGGCAGCTAAAAATAATCCGGAAATTTTTGGCCGGGCATGTCTATTTCGTGTTTCTCGTTCGTCGTGAGGGTGAGCAGACGTTTTTTGGGGGCCGGACCGGCCCGATAAACCCGGCGCTCGCCATTTATCAAGTGAACGAACACCAACCTAAGGGATAAAAACATGTTCAAAACCATCGCCATCATTGCAGCCGTCGCCATTGTGGTTTTTATCGTGGCCGTGCTGCTGCTGGCCGCCACCAAGCCCGACACCTTCCGCGTCCAGCGGCAAATCGCCATCCAGGCGCCGCCTGAAAAAATCTTTCCGCTGATCAACGATTACAAGCAGTGGGGCGCCTGGTCGCCGTGGGAGAAGAAAGACGCGGCCATGAAGCGCAGCTTCAGCGGCCCGGCCACCGGCAAAGGTTCGGCCTATGCCTGGGAAAGCAAGCAAGTCGGCACGGGCGACATGCTGATCACCGAGTCCGTGCCGTCCTCCCTGGTGAAGATTGACCTGAATTTCAGCAAACCTTTTGAGGCCCACAACAAGGTGATCTTCAGCATCCAGCCGCAGGCCGGCGGCAGCACCGTGAGCTGGGACATGGCCGGCCCCGCGCCCCTGATGTCCAGGGTCATGCAGGTCTTTTTCAGCATGGACAAGATGGTCGGCAAGGACTTTGAAGCCGGCCTGGCCGACCTGAAGGCGGCCGCGGAAAAACAAGGCTGACTCATCCACCCCACACTCAAGGAGTATTCAAATGCGATTCATGATGCTGATGATCCCCAAAGGCTACGAAACCGCCGCCGCGGGCACCCTGCCTGATGCCGACGCCGTCGCCGCGATGATGAAGTACAACGAGGAGCTGCAAAAAGCCGGCGTGCTGCTCGCGCTGGACGGCCTGCACCCGCCCTCCATGGGTGCGCGCGTGAGCTTTCCGGGCGGCAAGCCGCGCGTGGTCGACGGCCCCTTTGCCGAAGCGCGCGAAGTGCTGGGCGGCTACTGGATGATCAATGTGGCCTCGCGCGCAGAGGCCATCGAATGGGCCTCGCGCTGCCCCGGCGGCGAGAACGAAATCATCGAGATCCGCCAGGTGCAGGAGATGAGCGACTTCCCGCCCGACGTGCAGGAAGCGGCCGCCGGCTTCACCGAGATGCAGCAGGCGCCCAGCGGGAAAACCGCAGCCAAGGGCAAGGGCGCCTGAAGCCGCATGGCGTCCCATGAAACCCACCGCGCCATCGACGCCGTCTGGCGCATCGAGTCGGCCAAGGTCATCGCCAAGGTGGCGCGCATGGTGCAGGAGGTGGGGCTGGCCGAGGAAATCGCGCAGGATGCCCTGGTCACGGCGCTGGAGCGCTGGCCGCAGTCAGGCGTTCCCGACAACCCGGGCGCCTGGCTCATGGCGGTGGCCAAGCACCGCGCCATCGACTACCTGCGGCGGCGCAAGCTGCTCGCCCTCAAGCACGAAGAGCTGGGCCGCGAACTCGAGATGGAGCAGGACATGGCCTTCGCCGACGTAGACGAGCCCGGCCCCGGCGACGGCGAGGATGACTACGGCGACGACCTGCTGCGCCTGATCTTCACCGCCTGCCACCCGGTGCTGTCCACCGAGGCGCGCATCGCGCTCACGCTGCGGCTGCTGGGCGGCCTCAGCACCGACGAGATCGCGCGCGCCTTCCTGGTGCCCGAGCCCACGGTGGCCCAGCGCATCGTGCGCGCCAAGCGCACCCTGGCCGAAGCGCGTGTGCCCTTTGAAGTGCCCGGCCCCGAAGAGCGCGAGGCCCGGCTGGCCTCGGTGCTGGAGGTCATCTACCTGATCTTCAACGAAGGCTATTCGGCCACCTCGGGCAGCGACTGGATGCGGCCCGCGCTCTGCGACGAAGCGCTGCGCCTGGGCCGTGTGCTCGCCGAACTGGCGACGCAGGAACCCGAAGTCCACGGCCTGGTCGCGCTCATGGAAATCCAGGCCTCGCGTTCCAAGGCGCGCACCGGGCCGTCGGGTGAACCCATCCTGCTGCTCGAGCAAAACCGCGCGCGCTGGGACCACCTGCTGATACGGCGCGGCTTCGCCGCGCTGGCGCGCGCCGAGGCATTGGGCGGTGCGCTTAGGCCCTACGCGCTGCAGGCCGCCATCGCCGCCTGCCACGCGCGCGCGCCCACGGGCGCCGACACCGACTGGCAGCGCATCGCCGCGCTCTACGACGCGCTGGCGCAACTCGCGCCCTCGCCCGTGGTGGAGCTGAACCGCGCCGTCGCCCTGGCCATGGCCTTCGGCCCGGCGACGGGGCTGGATGTGGCCGACGCGCTGCTGGCCGAGCCGCTGATGAAAAACTACCACCTGCTGCCCAGCGTGCGCGGCGATTTTTTGTTCAAGCTGGGCCGGCTTGACGAAGCCCATGCCGAGTTCGAACGCGCCGCCTCGCTGACGCGCAACCTGCGCGAACGCGAGCTGCTGCTGGCGCGCGCCGCGGCCTGCAAACCGGACGCCACGCCGCGCTTGACCTGAAGTCTCAGCCCGCAGGCTTGCGCCCGCCCAGCATGCAGGCGATGGCCGCCAGCTGCAGCAGCACCGTCGCGCCGAAATAAAAGCCCGTGCCCGCACCTAGCCGGGCAGGGCTTCCGTTACCGGTCACCAGCAACAGCGCAAACGTGGCCGGCGACAACGCCCACAAACCCTGCGCCATCGCCACGATCAGCGCCACCACGCGAGCCACGTCTTCCTTGACGAACTCCACCTGCGCCACCAGCGGCGGCAGCGAGGTCGCATTGCCGATGCCGACACCAAACAGCACCACGCCCAGCAGGATCACCGCGGTCTGGTGTTCCGCCGCGCTGGCCAGCGCCAGCGAGCCGACAATCTGCACCGCGTAACTCACCATGGCCACCAGCCGGCGGTCGGCATCCACCGGCATGCATTTGGCGACCATGGTGCGACCGCCAATGGCGCAGGCGGTGGCCAGCGCCATCGCCAGGCCCGCGCCCTGCGTGCCCATGGCCGACACCAGCAGCGAATACAAATGGGTGATCAGCCCGGCCTGCGCGAACAGGCTCAGCGCCATGGCGGCGGCCAGTGTGCGAAAGCCGCGGTCGCGCCACAGCAGCCGGCCCGGCAGCGGCCTGGCGTGCACCGACGTGACGCCGCGCGCCGGCACGCCAGGCGCGTCGCCGTCGGGCCGCTGGCCCATGCGCTCGGGCGTGCGGCGCACCACATAAAAACTCAAGCCACCCACGATGGCCAGCATGGCCGCGCCCACCAGCAGTGTGGCCGCCGTGAAGCCCATGGCGGCGATTAGCGCGCCCCACAGCGGCGAGAAGATCACGCCGCCCAGGCTGGCGCCGTTGTAGGCCTTCGCCAGCGCCATCGGTCGGCCGCGCACAAACCAGGGCGAGATGATGGCGTTGATGCCCGCCGCGCCCATGGTGACCCAGCCGCCGCCGGTCAGCAGCGCGGCCGCGAACAGCTGCCAGGGCTGTGCGGCCAGTGACCAGCCCAGCAGGCCCAGGGCCAGCGCGGCGGCGCCGGCCGCCGTCGTGGCGGCCACGCCGAGCCGGGCATGGATGCGCGGCAGGCAGGCCACCACACCCGCGCCGAACAGAAAGTGAAAGGTGACCGCGCTGGAGACCAGCGGCAGCGCCCAGCCGGTGCGCGCGACCACCGCGTGCAGAAAAATCGCCGGGCTGTAAAAGCCTATGCCCCAGCCGAAGATGGCCAACACAAAGGCGGCGCGTACGACAGTGGTTCCATAAAAGGCGCGCGGCGCCGGGGTTTGCAGGGCGGGGGACATTGGCAGTTCCATGGGCTTCTCCTTGAAAGGCATGGCGCCCATGGTGCGATGAAGACGGGCTGCGATGCTTCGCCCCGGAGCGAAGCATGGGCCGCGCGATGCTGCTAAGGTTGCAGCTACAGAGGCCCCAAGCTATGAACACCAACCAGATCGCCCACATCGCCTCGCTGGTCGGCGAGCCGGCCCGCACCGCCATGCTGATGGAGCTGCTGGACGGCCGCTCCCTCACCGCCCATGAGCTGGCCGGCGCCGGCAACGTCTCGCCGCAAACCGCCAGCCGCCACCTCGCGCTGCTGGTCGAAGGCGGCCTGCTGAGCGTCGAGCAGCACGGCCGCCACCGCTACCACCGCCTGGCCTCGCCCGAAGTGGCCCGCGTGCTCGAAGGCATCACCCAACTCGCGGCGCAGAACGCGCCCCCCGTGCGCCGCGCGGTCGTGCCCGGCCCCAAGGATGCCGCCATGCGCATGGCGCGCAGCTGCTACGACCATATCGCCGGCCGGCTGGGCGTGGCGATTGCGCACCACCTGGTGGCCGACGGTGCGATTGTTTTTGACGGAGATGCCGGCCATGCAACGGACAAGGCCGGCGCCGTGCTGGCGCGCCTGGGCATTGATCTGGCTGCCGTGCCCGGGGCCAGCACCAGGCGGCCTTATTGCCGGCCGTGCCTTGACTGGAGCGAGCGCCGCTTTCATGTGGCCGGTCAGCTGGGGACGCTGATCTGCGCGCACAGCCTGGAGCGCGGCTGGCTCTTGCGCCGCCAGGGCATGCGCGCGCTGGAGATCACGCCCAAGGGCGTGATGGCGTTGCGCGGGTGGATGGGGCAGGAGAGCTGGCGGCAGGTGGTGGAGGAGGATGCATTTCCTGCGCGCCTGGGGCATCGGCTCGCGGCTGCCTGAAGTCTGGGTTTCCTTAGGTGAAGAGGTGTTCAAACCCACGCATTTGGTCGAGAATCGCGAAAAATCTGGAACTCGTCATTGATGCAAGTGCCGTGAGTTATTCCAATGATCTACGAAGCCCCTCACCCAGCCTTCCCCGAGCCCGAAGATAAGGAGACGTGCCTTTGGCGATACCTGGATTACTCAAAGTTCGAGTGGCTAGTCTGCAAAAGGCGCCTCTTCATGCCGAACGCCGCCCACCTCGGCGACCCTCTCGAGGGGACACAACCGCCTGGGCACGACGACTGGTGGTTATCGCTTTCGTCGGCTGCAAATTCGGACGAGGAGCGAGAAACGATTGAGCACAATCGACAACTGCTCCTCCGGTTTGCGGCAGCTTTCCGAACCCGGTACTACGTCAGTTGCTGGCATATGAATGCTGAGGAAAGCTCCACTATGTGGGCCCGCTACACAAGGCAGCCCGAGTCCGTCGCAATTCAAACCACATTCGCGCAGCTTCGGGGTGCACTGCCGCCATACGTTGGCATGGGCATGGTTCGATACATGAACTACGCCACTGAGCGCCTGCCTACTCTCAACATGTTCGAGTACATCACTCACAAGAACCAGTGCTTCGAATATGAACGAGAACTACGCGCCGTAGCGATGCATCCTATAGTCGAGGGGCTGGACCGGCAGCACTTTCAGGAGCATCACTATCAGTCGGAACACAACCCATCGCTGCTTGTCTATGCTCCACTCATTGATCTCGCCATTATTGAGTCAGTTGTTCTTCACCCCTCAGCATCCAAGGCCTTCGCCGAGCAGGTCACGTCACTCTGTCGGAAATCAAACATCCCTCCTCCGCAACAATCAGCTCTCGAACCGCCGCATGCTTCGGCCGAAAATGCGTGCTAACTCTTTCATCGAGCGGACAGCTACAAGCGGGTTTTGCCCACTTGCGTTTGCCGCTCATGTCGAACGCTAGGTGTTTTATGCAGTCGATGCCATCGACCGGTCTATGGAAGTTTTCGCCGTCGTTTGATACTGCACGCAGAGATCGTCTTCTGGCCATTTCTGACTTTTCGCAAGTCATAGAACTTGTTGAGCAGTCTGCCACTGGTATTCAACTGGAGTCATGTAAGGGGCGCGATCCCGAGCTCCAAGATTGCGTTCAGCCCGTTTTCACTCTAGACGTCTCGGATGAGGCTTTTGATGCGTTCTTTAACAGCGCCGCTGGCTACCGAGCCTGCTATCTTCAAGGCGGAAATCTAGGTCTCGTCGCAAACCTTCTTCTTATTGAGTCCTTGGTCGATAGGCTATGTGACATGGCTGGCTACTCATGTATTGCCGAGTTGGCGTCGATCAATATACGCACTTCGTTGCTTGCCACTTCGGCCAAGGTGTGGGTTCATGAAGATGATTTTCCGTTTCAGTCTCCAACCACAGATCTTGCAGTTGAAGCTTGGATCAGAGCCGCTGCGTCGAAAGATGAGAATGTTAAGAAGAAAGCAAGTTGGGGTCTTTGTGCGCCGAAAGGTAGCCGCCTGCAGGTAAAGGGCGCGCTTCTTGATCCTCTAGGGAATGAAGTTGTACCGCGCAAGAAGGTGCTTCGTCGACATGAAATTCAATGCCTTGGCTTTTCATAGGGCGCCACCTAATCGGGCTTAAGTCTTCCATGGAGAAGGCCGCCATGAGTCGCCCGCCACTCAATCAAATCGCAATCGGATCCACATCAATCGCCCAGCGAATCAGGCTTTTGAATTCCGCCTGCTGGCGCGTTTCAAACAGCACCGGTTGCCAATTCGCCAAAAAGCGCTGCAGCGCCGCGCGCGAAGGGCTTTCGACCAGCATCTGCGCGCGCTCGATATCGGCCACACGCTGAATCGTCATGGGCACCGCCGGGTAAGCCGTGACCTGGCCGTTGCCGGTGAGTTGCAGCGCGTCGGCCTGGGCCGCTGCGGCGTTGAGGAAACCTTGCGCCACCTCTTGCGTGCGCGCCTCGGCGCGCACCAGCGCCGAAAAACCGAAGGGCGACATCCCCGCCGCTTCGCGTTCGGCCAGTTGCTGGGCCGCGAAACCCGCGTAGTCGTGCTGCTTGAGCGCGGCGAACAAAGGGTGCTCGGGGTGAAAGGTCTGCACCCACATTTCGCTGGCGCCGCTGTGGCGCGCGTCGCGGCCGGCGCGGCCGCCGGCCTGCATCAGCAGGCTGAAGAGGCGCTCGGGCGCGCGGAAGTCGCTGGAGAACAGCGCGCCGTCGGGGTTGATGGCCGCCACCAGCGTGATGTGGCGAAAGTCATGGCCCTTGGCAATCATCTGCGTGCCGACCAGCACGTCGACCTCGCCGGCATGCACGCTGGCCAGTTGTGATTCGAGCGCGCCCTTGAGCCGCGTGGTGTCGGCGTCGATGCGGGCAATGCGCACGGGCTCG
The DNA here is from genome assembly GCF_943369675.1 of Polaromonas sp. YR568. Classification (GTDB taxonomy): domain Bacteria; phylum Pseudomonadota; class Gammaproteobacteria; order Burkholderiales; family Burkholderiaceae_C; genus Polaromonas. Next base: position 18,000 of record NZ_CALROB020000059.1, read on the forward strand.
CCGTCGGGCCGCTTCACGCCGGCCAGCAGCTCGGCCAGGTGCTCTTCCAGCCGCTCGGTGCCGCGGCCCACGGGCGCGATGTCGATGTTGCCGCAGCTCGGGCAGGCGCGCGGCACGCGCTCGGTGAAACCGCAGTGGTGGCAGCGCAGGGTGCGGTCTATCTTGTGGAAGACGCGAAACGCGCTGCAATGCGGGCACTCGCTTTTCCAGCCGCAGTCATGGCAGGCCAGCACAGGCGCATAACCGCGCCGGTTCAAGAAGATCAGCGACTGCTCGCCACGCGCCACGCGCTGCGCGATCGCCTCCAGCAGCGGCGGCGCGATGATGCAGTGCTTGGGCTGGTGGTTCATGTCCACGCGCCGTACGGTGGGCAGGCTGCCGGCGTCGCCCGGTTCCCGCGCTTTTGGCGGTGAATAGGGCTCAGGCTGCGGCCCGGCGGAATAGGGCGCTGCTTCCTCGCCGGTCGACGGCACCGTTCCAATGCGCTCATCCATGATCAGGCGCTGGTAGCGGCCGGCCAGCGTAGCCTGCCAGCTTTCGAGCGAGGGCGTGGCCGATCCCAGCAGCACGCGGCAGGGGCCGTGCGCATGCGTGGCGTCCTCGGTTTCTATCTTGGCGCGGTAGACGGCCAGGTCGCGCGCCGAATAGCGCGCGCCTTCCTGCTGCTTGTAGCTCGGGTCGTGTTCCTCGTCGACCACGATCAGGCGCAAATTGGGCATGGAGGCAAACACCGCCATGCGCGTGCCCAGCACCAGGCGCGCATGGCCGGCGTGGGCCGCCAGCCAGCTTTTCAGGCGCTGGGCCGGCGTCAGGCCGCTGTGCAGCGCCACCACGCGCTCCTTGCCCAGGTGCGCAAAGCGTTCTTCAAAGCGCGACTGCAGCTGCGGCGTGAGGTTGATCTCGGGCACCATCACCAGCACCTGGGCGGCGGGGTCCAGTTCCAGCACGCGGGCGGCGGCGCGCAGGTAGACCTCGGTCTTGCCGCTGCCGGTGGCGCCGAACAGCAGCGCGGGCCGGGTATCGGCGTCGAATTCGGCCAGCACGGCGGCCTGCTGCGCGCTGAGCACCAGCGACCGGCCGCCGGGCTGCTCGCCACGGGTGTCGGCCATGGGGCGCTTGAGCCGGCGCGCCAGCTGCACGTTGCTGAGGTCGCGCAGTTGCGGCGGCAAGGCGGCCAGCGCCACCTCGCCCAGCGAGCGCTGGTAATAACTCGCGGTGAACTGCACCAGTTTGCGCCAGGTGGCGGACAGCGGCGGCAGCCCTTGCAGCGCGCCGGCGACGTGGCGCGTCTGCATTTCCAGCAGCGCGCCGCTGTCAGGCAGCACTTCCCAGACCACGCCCAGGACTTCGCGTTTGCCCAGCGGCACGCGCACCAGCGAGCCCACCGGGAGTGGCAACTCACTCTGGTAAGTCAGCGGCCCGGCGATGGAACTGTGCGCCGGCGCTGCCACGACAATTTGCAGCCAATTGCTCATTCAGAGTAACTAAATGTGTTTACTTCTTGCGAAGTACATCCAGATAATGCGCTAAGTCCTTGATTTACCACCGCTTTACAGATTTCCAGATTTTCTGTGGATAACTTTGTTGATAGCTTGCCGCCGCGCGTCGCGAAGCCTTGTAAATCAAGGGCTTGCTTAAATTGCCCGGAAAAAAAGCAATTTAAAGTTTCTATATAAATCAATAACTTACGAACGCTATTGCTTTGATAGCGTGAGATGAACCGGGAGCATTGCATTGCGGCGGCGCAGCAAGATTTTTGTGCATAAGTCCAGCGGCCAATGCCCGCTTTTGTGCTAGCCACGGTTCAAATTGGCCGGTTTCCGGTGGTTTTCGGCCATGCGTGGAAAGGTTTAGCTCCGGGCGGTGCGCATGCTGCGAGAGTGAGCGTGTACTGCGCGCACCAGCACTTCGACACTTTCCGGCGGCGTGTGCTGGCTGATGCCGTGCCCCAAGTTGAAAATATGGGTGGGACCCGCCTTGTTGGGGTCGGCATGGGGGGCGCCAAAGCTGTCCAGCACGGCGGCCACCTCGGCCTCAATCTGCGCGGGGTTGGCAAACAGCACGTTCGGATCCAGGTTGCCCTGCAGCGCCTTGGCCTGCGGCCCGTTTTCGCCGACCAGGGCGCGCGCCCGGGCCAGGTTGACGGTCCAGTCCAGCCCCAGCACTTCGCAATCGAGCTGCGCCATGGCCTCCAGCCACTGGCCGCCACCCTTGGTGAACACCAGGCGCGGGATCTTGACGCCCTCGTGCTCGCGTTTGAGCTGGGCCAGCACGCGGGCCGTGTAGGCCAGGCTGAAGGTCTTGAAGGCCGCATCGGCCAGCACGCCGCCCCAACTGTCGAAAATCATCACGGCCTGGGCGCCGGCCTCGATCTGCGCGTTCAGGTAGGCGGCCACCGCATCGGCGTTCACGGCCAGCATCCTGTGCATCAGGTCGGGGCGCTGGTACAGCATGGTCTTGACCAGGCGGTAGTCGTCGGAACCCGCGCCTTCGACCATGTAGCAGGCCAGCGTCCAGGGGCTGCCCGAAAAGCCGATCAGCGGCACGCGGCCGTTCAGGGCCTTGCGGATCGAGGTGACGGCGTTGAAGACATAGCGCAGCTTCTCCATGTCCGGCACTTCGAGCTTGGCCACGGCGGCCTCGTCGCGCACCGGCGTGGCAAAACGCGGGCCTTCGCCCAGCGCGAAGGACAGGCCCAGGCCCATGGCGTCGGGCACGGTCAGGATGTCGCTGAACAGGATGGCGGCGTCCAGCGGGTAGCGCTCCAGCGGCTGCAGCGTGACCTCGGTGGCGTAGTCGGTGTTGGTGGCCAGGCCCATGAAGCTGCCGGCCTGGGCGCGCGTTGCGCGGTATTCGGGCAAATAGCGGCCGGCCTGGCGCATCAGCCAGACGGGGGTGTGGGGGGTGGCCTGACGCAGGCAGGCGCGTAAAAAAGTGTCGTTTTGGAGGGGGGCGAACATGCACCGATTGTCTCAGAGCCGGTTCATGCCTCTTTCGCTGCGGGGTATATCGGGATTTATCGGGATATATCGGGATATAGGCCCGGCTGGCACTGGCGCAGGTTCAGACTTACCATGCTTGAACGGCTTTCAAGGAGCACTTCCATGCGCATGAACGACCAGGAATATTTCCGCAGCTGCATCGCCAAGGAACGTCACCTGGCGCAGCTGCTGGGCCACACGCACATCGAGGAATGCTACGAAAGCGCCGGCACGCTCTGGGACAGCGCCCAGGCCCTGCCGCAGTGGACGCGCGACTGGCGCGCCTGCGGGCCGCTGATGACGGCCTACGGCATCAGCGTGGCCTATGACGGCGAGGATGTGGTTCTGGGCGCCACCACGGTGCATGTCAGCGACCATCCGGGCCGCGACCGCGCCGTGATGTACGGCATCGTCAAGGAAGTGATCTTCCGGCTGGAACACCAGCACGCCAAAGCAGCAACGCCCGCCGTCACATCCGCAGCGTCTTGATGAAAGCTTCCAGCTCGCCGATCGGCAGCGGCTTGCAAAACAGGTAGCCCTGGTAGCAGTCGCAGCCGTGGCGCGACAAAAAGTCGCGCTGCGCCTCGGTTTCCACGCCCTCGGCGACCACGCCCAGGCCCAGGCTTTGCGCCAGGCCGATGATGGTGCGCGCGATGGCGGCGTCGTTGGGGTCGCGCAGGATGTCTTCGACAAAAGACTTGTCGATCTTGAGCTGGTCCAGCGGCAGGCGTTTGAGGCAGGAGAGCGAGGAGTAGCCCATGCCGAAATCGTCCAGCGACAGCGTCACGCCCATTTTCTTGAGCCTGGCCATCTTGGTGATGGTGATCTCCATGTCCTCGGCCAGCAGGCTTTCGGTCAGCTCCAGCTTGAGCTTGTGCGGGCTGACCCGGGTCTCCTTCAGCGCGGCCATCACCAGGTCGACGAACTCGGGGTGGCGGAACTGCCGCACGCTGACGTTGACCGCGATGCTCAGCGCCGCAGTTTCGGGGCGCTGCGCCCAGCTTGCGAGCTGGCGGCAGGCCGTCTCCAGCGCCCACTGGCCCAGCGGCAGGATCAGCCCGGCTTCCTCGGCCGCCGGGATGAACTCGGCCGGCTGCACCAGGCCGCGTTCGCCGTGCTGCCAGCGCAGCAGCGCCTCCACACCCGTCATGCGGCCGTCGCGGCCCACCTGCGGCTGGTAATACAGCAGGAACTGCTTTTCGCGCAAGCCGCGGCGCAGGTCTGACTGCAGGGCGGCGCTCGCCGTCACCGCGGCCTGCATGGCCGGGTTGAAAAAGCACACCGTGTTGCGTCCCGCCATCTTGGCCTGGTACATGGCCAGGTCGGCCTGCTTGAGCAGGTCGCCGATGTTGTTGAGCGTCTGGTTGAAGGCGGTCACGCCTATGCTGCAGGTGCTGTAGTGCTGGTAGCCGGCCAGGCTGTAGGGCTCGCTGAGCGCGGCCAATATCTGCCCGCTCACGATCTCGGCTTTCACGGTCGCTTCGGCCGGGTCCTGGCCCAGGTCTTCCAGCATCACCACAAACTCGTCGCCGCCCAGGCGCGCCACCGTGTCGGTCTGCCGCACACAGGCCGCCAGCCGCCTGGCCACCTGCTGCAGCAGCAGGTCGCCCTTCTGGTGGCCCATGGTGTCGTTGAGCGTCTTGAAGTTGTCCAGGTCGATGAACATCAGCGCGCCTTCGCGCGGGTGGCGGCGGTTGTGGCTCAGTGCTTTTTCCAGCCGCTCCATCAGCAGCTGGCGGTTCGGCAGCTGGGTCAGCGGGTCGTAAAAGGCCAGGTGCTTGATCTCGCTTTCAGTCACCTTGCGCCGCGTGATGTCGCGCCCCACCGCCACCCAGTGCGTGACGAAGACGCCGGCGTCGTCGGCCACCGGCACGATGTCGACTTCCATCCAGAAATGCCGGCCGTTCTTTTTGTAGGTGATGAGTTCGGCCTGCACCGGCTCGCCTTTCTGGAAGGCGTTGCGCAGGCGCTCCAGCTCGCTGCGCTGCGTCAGCGGGCCACACAGCAGGCGCGGCGAATGGCCCAGCGCCTCACCGGGGCTGTAGCCGGTGTGCTGCTCGAAGGCATTGTTGGCGAAGATGATGCGCAGCCCGGGCTTGCCCGATGGCACGGCTTCGGCGATCAGCACGATGTCGTTGAGCCGCGAGATGCTGGTCTCCAGCAGCATGAGCTGCTCGCGCGCCTGGCGCCGCTCGCTGACGTCGCGGAAATAAATCGCCAGCCCGTCGGGGAAAGGGTAGGCGCGTATTTCAAACCATTTGTCCAGCGGCGCATACAGGGCCTCGAACTCCACCTGGTAATTGCCCGCCACCGCCGCGCGCACCTGTTCTGAAAACAGGGTGTTGATGGCGCCCGGGAATTCCTTCCAGATGCTTTTGCCCAGCAGCTCCGTTGTCGGCCGGCCCAGCAGGCGCGCGCCTTCGCGGTTCAGGTAGCTGAAGCGCCACTGCGGGTCCAGCGTGTAAAAGCCCTCGGTGATGCTTTCGAGCGTGATGCCCAGGCGTGTGGCCAGGCGCTGCGCGTCTTCTTCCGTCTGCTGCGTGGCCTGCATCGCCCGGCCATGCAGTGCATCGAGCTGCGCCGCGGCCAGCCCGGCCAGCGTTTCCAGGTCTTCCTCCTGCGCGGGGCTGAGGCTGCGCGCCGCCTTGTCCATCACCGCCAGCACGCCCAGCCGTGTGCCGTCTTCGCGGCTCAGCGGCAGGCCGCGGTAAAAGCCGATCTCGGGCGCGCAACGCGCCGGCAGGGGTGGCTGGCGCGACGGTGTTTCCAGTGTGGCCTCGCACAGGGCGGCCAGCCCCTCGCGCTCCTGCGCGGAAAAGCCGGTGCCCGCGTGGAACACAGCCTCGCCGCCTTCAAGGGTCACGATGATGGCCATAGGCGCGTCGCAAGCGCGGGCGGCCAGCCGGGTGAGCCGCTCGGCGCCGGAGTGCGGCAGCACATGGAGCGCGAAATCGGGCGACAGCTTGGGGACGGAAACGGACACGGGCAGGCACCTGCTTTTCAGACATTCAATCAAACATGCTGATGCATGGGCGGGCGGTTTTTGCAGGAGATTTGCAAGCGTTGGCGGTAAAGCGTTGCAAAACGTTCCGTCACGGACTTGCGCGCGGTTTTGTCCTACGCTGTGGTCGCCTCACGCAAAGCCGCCACGGCACTCTTTCATGGGGCATCGCCTCTGCGTGCCGGGCACGTGACTTACCGTTTTTCGTATTTTTATTTCAGCAAGAATCCATGAGCCCTCTCGAACTCGACCAGTTGCAGCAATGCCCTGACATCGCCACCCTGCAAACCGTCCTGGGGACCATGTGCGCGCGTTTCGGCACGGTCACGCAACTCAACATCCTGCCGGCCGCCCATGCCGGCAAGCACCAGGCCCTGTGTTTTCTGCGCATGGCCACCGAAGAGGAAGAGGAACAACTCATGAGCGGCCTGGGCATAGGCCGCTTCGGCGGCGAGCTGGTCGTGGTGGTGGACTTGCGCGTGATCGAGCCGCAGCGCACCGCCGGCCTGTGGAGTTCCGCCGCCTGAACCCGGCTTACTTTGCGGCGACGGCTTCGACCGAAACGTGCCGCAGCAGCAAACGCTCCAGCGCGTTCAGCGTCTCATAGGACTCGGCGAAGTCGGCGAACAGCGTGGCGTTGTCGGGCGCGGCCGCCTTGCCCTGCCAGGCCGCGCGGAACTGGTCAAAGATTTCGCCGAAGCTGCGGCGGCCGTCGATCAGCGCCAGGATTTTCGCGCCGTACTTGCCCGGGTTCACCGTGATGGAAACACCCGAATGCTGGTGCCTGAGCATGAAGGGCTGGCCGCGGCTGTTGCCGAAGACCTGCGCCGCCAGCTCGGCCGTCAGGGGTTCGTGGTAATAAAAAGGCACATAGTCGGTATCGCCGTAGGGCGCGGTGCAGGCGGCATGGCGCGTCAGGTACAGCGAATGCGTGATGATGTTGCCGCCCATCAGCTCGGCCATTTCATACTGCTGCCTCGCCGGCAGCTTGCGCAGCGCAGCGGCCATGGCCGGCGGCTTGCTGCCCAGCACCATGTGCGGCAGGTAGGGCGCGCGGCCGCGCTGCACGTCGGTGAAGGCCAGGCGCAGGCCGTGGCCTCCCTTGCCGTCTGCCCCTCCGTCTCCCAGCCAGTCGAACAGCTCGCCGACGCTGTACGAGCGGTCCTGCGAATGCAGCAGCAAGTCATAGAGGCCGGCGTCGCCGGCCTTGTGGTCGTGGTGCAGTTCTTCGCTGCGCTTGAACCAGTTGCCCGGCGGCAGGCTGGCCAGGATGTCGCGGGTGTTGGCGATCTTGCGCTGCGCGTCCGTCTCGCTGCCGTTGACCAGGCGCATCAGCGCCTGCATCTGGTAAACGCCGATGCGGCCCGTGGTGGCATAGACCATGAGGCCGATGGCGCCGTCGTCTTTCAGCACGCTGAGTAGCGCCTTCAGGCCCATGTCGGGATCGGCCAGGTGGTGCAGCACGCCGCTGCAGTTGATGTAGTCGAATTGCCCAAGCTGCGCGGCCAGCGCCGGCAGGTTCAGCAATGAGTCATGTACCCAGGTGATGTTGGTCAGCTTGCGGATCTGCGCGCGCTCTTTGGCCAGCGCGATGCTGGCTTCGCTCATGTCCAGGTGCACGATCTGCGCGTCGGTATGGCGCAGCTGCTCGGCCAGGAAAATCGTGGCGTCCCCCGTGCCGCCGCCGGCCACCAGCGCCCGGAAGCCCTTCTGGAAAGACTGCTTCCCGGCAAAGCAGTAGTGGTTGATCATGGGCAGGTCTTCCAGCCACGTCAGCGCCAGCCGCTTGTGCTCGTCCTGCGGATCGCAGGGCGGGTAAGGCAGGGCTTCGTACTGGTTGCGGACCTCGGGCAGGTAGTTGTCGGGCATGGCGGGTTCCGGAAATTAGCGGCAAAGACGTATTGTCTCCGCCCGCAGACGTGTCTCCCCCTTCTCCGCTCACTTCGTGTAGCGGGATCCCCCCTCAGGGGGCGACATCTACGGCCCGGCGAAGCCGGTTCCGTGCTGCCACTTGGTTAAGACAAGAGACTATCTGACGGGCAGGAATTGGAGGAAAGTGCCTCCAAGCAAATTCTGCACATAGGTAATCACCGCGCGCCGGTATTTTTCCGTGAGCACCGAGGACAGCAGATCGAGCCGCCCTATGACCTTGCCGAACTCGCGCTCAAAGCTCAGGTTGCGTTCGCGCTCGCTGATCTCGTCGGCCAGCAGCAGCGGCTGGCCCGCGGCATTGCGGCGGTTGGACAGCATCCACACGGCTATCTCGATGTTGCGCGCGGCGTTGTAGATGTACTGCGCGTCCAGGCTGTCGGTCAAATAAAAGGACGTCTTGCCGTCGTGCGCCGTCACCACCATGTCGGCGCTGGCGTAGATGAACGCAGCCACGCGGTCGCCCTTGAAGTCCGGGCCCAGCGCCAGCGAGAGCGCGGCGATGTCGCGCCGGCCCTGCAGCTCGGGCCAGGGCGTGCGCGTGTTGACGGCCACGCGCAGCTGCGCCAGCGCCGCGTCGCGGCTGATGGTGCTGGTCTTGCGCCATTCGGCCGGGTTGCGGCGGTAGAGCTTGTCGGCCAGGCGCAGCAGGCTTTCGAGGTTGTCGCGCATGCCGAGTGTGGCCATGCGGTTCACGTCCGACTGGCCCACCTCGCTCGGGGCCATGGGCGCGACCTGCGCCTCACCCCGGTGCATGGGCGCGGGACCGGCACAGCCGGCCAGGGCCAGCAACAGGAGAAGAAGTGATAAAGAAGAAGGGGAAGGCAGAGCGGCGGGTGTGGATGAAGAGAGGGTTGCCGTGCGCTGGGACATGGCGCATTTTCAGCGCCGTCGCCACGCCGCGCAAGCATGGCTTTCCCGAGCCGCCGGCCGCAGGGTCTGGCTCAGGCGGCCGCAGGCGTGCCCAACAGGCCGCGCGACTGCAACACGCGGTGGTCAATCTTGATGCAGTGGTCCTGCACCACCAGCAGGCCGGCCGCTTCGGCCTTGGCCGCGGCGGCCGGATTGCTGATGCCCAGTTGCATCCACACCGCCTTGGCGCCTATGGCAATCGCCTCGTCGACCACGGGCGGAATGTCTTCGCTGTTGCGAAAGCAGTTCACCAGGTCGATTTTTTCGTGGCGCGCGGCCTCGGTCAGCGTGGGGTAGGCTTTCTCGCCCAGCACCTCGGTGGCGTTCGGGTTCACCGGGATGATGCGGTAGCCGTTGGCCTGCATGTAGCGCGACACATCAAAACTGGCGCGGTGCGGATGCGGTGACAGGCCCACCACCGCGATGGTGCGGCAGTGGTTCAGGATGTGCGGCATGCGATCGGCGGGAGACGGAGTGGTCATGGTCGGTTCCTGCTTCCTCGTCAACGGGCTTACGCCGCATCCTTGTACTTGACGGAGCAACCGTAGGCGCGGCTGGTCGCTACGCTCAAGGGCTTGCCGCCCAGCGCCTCGCCCAGGCCCTGGCGCACATAGTTGGTGGCGGTCTTGATGTCGTCGACGCGGGCCGAGGGGATACTGTCGATGCCGCCGGCATAGACCAGCTGGCCCTGCGGGCTGATGATGTACATGTGCGGCGTGGTCTTGGCGCCGTAGAGCTGGCCGACCTTGCCCGATTCGTCCATCAAGGTGGCCGTGGGCTGGCCCTGCTTCTCGGCCATCCAGCCCGCGAGTTTGCCCGGCGCCAGGTAGTCGCCGCTGGTTTCTTCGGTGGAGTTGACGGCCAGCCACACCACGCCCTTGCCGGTGAATTCCTTTTGCAGGCTTTGCATGTTGCCGCTGTAGTGCTTGCGCACAAAGGGGCACCCCGGGTTGGTCCATTCCAGCACCACCAGCTTGCCCTTGTAGTCGCTCAGGCGGTGGGTTTTGCCGGCAGTGTCGACGGCGGAAAAATCAGGCGCCGCCTGGCCGACGGCAGCTGCGGCGGCCTGCGCGGAAAGCGGAAAAAGCGCGGCCGGGGCCAGCCAGGGCGCGACGGCCAGGGCGCCGGAAAAATGCCGGCGTGTCAGGGGAGAAGCGGAAGTGGCAGGGGTGCGATTCGACATGGCTTGAACTCCTTTAAAAAGAAATCAACGACAACATCAACGGAAGGTACTTACAGCTTGGCCAGTTCGGCCCTCACATCGTCAACCGACAAAATCTCGGACAGCACGACGGGCGCGCGTCCGGGTTTGTAGATCACATACACCGGCACGCCGCTGCGGCCCAGCTGGGCCAGCGCCGCCGTCACGGCCGGGTCGCGCCGCGTCCAGTCGGCGCGCAGCAGCGCCACGTTTTTCGCCTCGATGTCGGCCAGTACGGCGGCATTGGAGAGCGTGGTTTTTTTGTTGTACTGGCAGGTCACGCACCAGGCGGCGGTGAAATCCACGAACACACTTTGCCCTTGCGCGGCCAGCTGGTCAACCCGGCCCGGCTCCCAGGCCTGCCAGCCGCCGGCAGTGGGCGCGGCCGAGGCCAGGGTCACCGGCCGTGTGATGTTGGGGCCTATGGACCACAGGCCCAGCGCGCACAAGGCAATCGAAAAAGCCGCCAGCAGCGTGCGCGCCGTGCCGCGCAGCGTGAAGGCCCAGATCACCAGCGCCATCAGCACCAGCAAGGCCAGCAGCGCACCCGCGCCGTCCACCCCGCTTTGCTGGCCCAGCACCCAGACCAGCCAGGCGACAGTGGCAAACATCGGGAAGGCCATCAACTGCTTGAAGGTCACCATCCAGGCGCCGGGGCGCGGCAGCGCGCGCGCCACGGCGGGAATCGCGCTGGCCGCCAGGTAAGGCAAGGCCATGCCCACGCCCAGGGCTGCAAAAATCGCCAATGCTTCCAGCGCCGGCAGCCCCACGGCATAACCCAGCGATGCGCCCATGAAAGGCGCGGTGCAGGGCGAAGCAATGGCCGTGGCCAGCACGCCCGACAAAAAGGCGTTGACCGTCGGGTTCTTCGCCTGCCAGCCCGCAAGCCGGCCCGGCAGCAGGTTGCCGAATTCAAACAAACCCGCCAGGTTCAGGCCCAGCAGGGTGAACAGGGCCGCCAGCAACGCGACCACGGCCGGGTTCTGCAACTGGAAGCCCCAGCCCAGCTGCTCGCCTGCGGCGCGCAGGCCCAGCAGCAGCGCGCCCAGCGCCAGGAAAGACAGCACCACGCCCAAGGTGTAAGCCAGCCCGGTGGTCAGGCGCGTGGCCTGGTCTTTCACCTGCACAAAGCCCACGACCTTGATGGCCAGCACCGGGAACACGCAGGGCATGAGGTTGAGCACCAGGCCGCCGAGCAGCGCGCCCAGCAGCGCGGCGATCAGGCCCACGGGCGGCGCGCTGCTTTGCACCGGCGCGGCGCCCGCGGAAGCATTGGCGCGCAAGGCCGCCTCCAGCGCGGGCGGCACCACGGCGGCCGCGGCTGCGGCAGGCCAGGTGCCTTTGACCGGCGCGTCTATGCGATAGGCAACGTTATCCAGCGCCACCACCAGCGGCATGCCGGCCGGGCTTTCCGTGCGCTGGCTGGATAGGGGCACCTCGGCCGTCCACAGCGCGCCTTGCCAGGCCTGCTGCCAGGGCGCGGCGGGTTCGATCACACCGCCGGTTTCGGGGAAGAAAGCCAGGGTCTTGCCCTGCAGCGCGGCGGGCAGGCCGGCCAGCGACACCTTGATCGCCTTGGGGCCGGCTTCCACCTGGCTGGCGCCGGCCGGCAGCACTTTGGGCGTGGCGGCGAAGGTGTCCTGGAACAGCTGGCCGCTGGCGGCCGTCGAACTGCGCACCGGAATGCTCAGCGCAAAGTCGCCCTCCTGCGGAATGCATTCCTTGCGGCACACCAGCCAGGAGGCCTTGAGTTGCACCTCCAACTGCTTGCCCGCAAAGCCCGGCGCCACCGTCAGCGGCACCGGCAGCAGCACGGTTTTTTCGTAGCCGTAATTGGCCAGCGTGCCGATGGGGATTTTTTTCGGCGTCGGCCAGGCGATCTCGCCCGCGCTGATGCCGGCGGGCAATTGCCAATCCAGCTGCGTGGGCAGGCCGGAATCGCCCGAATTCTTCCAGTAGGTATGCCATTCAGGCTGGTGCGTGAGCGCCAGGCCCACCCAGACCGGCTTGCCCGGCTCCACGCCTTCGGGCGCCCAGGCCAGCAATTCGGCCCGCACCTGGTCGGTGGTGACGACACTGGCCGCCGCGATGCGGCTGCTTTTGCCGGGCAGGTTAAAAGCGGTGTTCTGGGCGCCGGCCACCATGGACATTGCACCCAAAGCTATCAAAAGCGTAGCGGAGAGGGCGGCGAACAGGGGGCGCTTGAAATGCATGGTGCGGGTGTGAGCGGGCGGTGGGGGCATTAGTTCCTGGGGGCGGCCGACGCCGGCCACCTGATTACAGCTGTTTTCGGAGCCAACTCCGATAATAGGGTCATGCCCCGTATTGTCCTCGCCACCCTCAACGCGAAGTACATCCACGCCTCGCTGGGCCTGCGCTACCTGCTGGCCAATATGGACAGGCACGGCGGGCCCGGCCTGCGGCAGGCCACGCAGCTGCGCGAATTTGTGATCCAGCAGCGGCCCACACAGATCGTCGAAGAGCTGCTGGCGCTGCAGCCCGAGGTCATAGGCCTGGGCATCTATATATGGAACGTGGTCGAAACCACCCAGGTCGTGCGCCTGCTCAAAACCTTGCGGCCCGGCATCAAGATTGTGCTGGGCGGGCCCGAGGTCAGTTATGAAACCGGCGAACAGGAAATCTGCCGCCTGGCCGACCATGTCGTCACCGGCTGGGGCGACGTGAGTTTTCCGAGACTGTGCCGCGCGCTGCTGGACGGCCCGCAGCCGCTGATGAAGGTGATCGCCGGCGAACAGCCGCCGCTGGAAGCGTTGTCCCTGCCTTACGCCGACTACACAGCCGAGGACCTGGCCAAGCGCCTGCTCTATGTCGAAGCCTCGCGCGGCTGCCCCTTCAAGTGCGAGTTCTGCCTGAGCTCGCTCGACAAGACTGCCTGGGCTTTTGACCTCGACGTCTTCATGGCGGAAATGGACATGCTGTACCGGCGCGGCGCGCGCAACTTCAAGTTTGTCGACCGCACCTTCAATTTGAAGGTGGAGAACTCGGTGCACATCTTGCAGTTCTTCCTCGACAGGATGGCGCCCGACCTGTTCGTGCATTTCGAAGTTGTGCCTGACAGCCTGCCCGAACGCCTGAAAGCCCTGATCGCGCAGTTCCCGGCCGGCTCGCTGCAATTTGAGGTCGGCATCCAGAGTTTTAACGCCGAAGTGCAGCAGCGCATTTCACGCAAGCAGGACAACAGCAAGACCGCCGACAACCTGCGCTGGCTCGTCAATGAAAGCCAGGCCCATGTGCACGCCGACCTGATCTTCGGCCTGCCCGGCGAGACCCTGGAGAGTTTTGCGCAAGGCTTTGACCGCCTGCATGAACTGGCGCCGCATGAAATCCAGTTCGGCATTTTGAAGCGCCTGCGCGGCACGCCCATCACGCGGCACACGGAGGCCTTCGCGATGGCCTACGACCCGCAAACGCCGTACACGATCTTGCAGAACTCCACGATCGACTTCGTCACCATGCAGCGCATCAACCGCTTTGCACGCTACTGGGAAATGGTCGCGAATTCAGGCCGCTTCGCGCAGGGGCTTGCGCTGTTGCTGGCGCCCGGCTCGGCATTCGGCAACTTCCTGCGGTTCAGCGACTGGCTGTGGTTGACCACGGGCAAGACGCATGAGTTTGCCCTGGAGAAACTGGTGGACCTGCTGTTCGAGCATCTCACTGCCGTGCGCGGGCTGGATGTGGAAGACGTGCGCAATGCCTTGCTGGCCGATTACCTGGCCGGCGGCGCGCGCGGGCGGCCGCAGAGCCTGGCCGAGGCCCTGGGCGCAGTGCGCATGGCGTCGCCGCTACGAGCCGGCAGGCAAGGTGCGGAGCGGCAAGGCCGGCACCTGAGCCAGGCAGGGCATAAGGAAGAGATTCAGAAGGCCGCTGCTGCGGCCTGAGGGTTGTGGTTTTCGGTATTCCTGTCCCCACCCCTTGTGGATGCGCCGAGGAGCGCAGGTTCAGGCGGATCAGGGATCGCGTTGTTTGAGCGTAGCGAGTTTAGCGAGACCCCGCCTGAACCGAGCACCGCAGGTTGCCCGCAGCGAAGCGGAGGGACGCAGGAGCCAGGGTCGCCTTTTCTTTGGTGACTTTGGTGTTCGCGTAACTTCGCTGCGCGAAGTGAGCGAACCCCGCGCGCGCAGCGCGCCTTTTGGCGAACAAAAGAAAACCCGCTTTGCGGGTTTCGCCAAAGTTACTGGCCGCCGGGCCACTC
>NZ_CALROB020000060.1:0-30979 GCF_943369675.1 Polaromonas sp. YR568
ATGGCTTTTTCGGCCGTCTGGTCTATGGTGACCTGCGTCCTGCCGCCGCCGGCGGCCTGTGTCGGCTTGCTCGCATTGATCCAGCCGGCGGTGAGGCTGTTGGTGTCCACCACCAGCCCGCCCGGGGCCAGGCCGTCCGGAACATCGGACGCACCGGCCAGCGCCGCCAGTTGCGCCGCAGCCTGCGCGGCTTGTTGCGCGGCGATGCCGCGGGCGGCCAGGTTCAGGTTGTCGAAGGAGCGCAGCATCTGCGCGTTGGCCCTTTGCTGCTGGCTTTGCGGGTTGGTGAGCCAGGACGCAGGGGTGCCGTTGGGCAAGAGGCCTGTCGTGGCCGCCGTGCTTTGCGCCGCGCCCATGTTCGCGTACCACGCGTTGCTGAAGGCGCGTTGCGCATGGACGTCGCCCGCGGCACCCGCGACCAGAAGAACCGCAATGGCCGAGGCCAGGGGCGCGAGCCTGGGTGCGAAGGGGGCGGAATTGCCGGGCAGGCTGCCCCGGCTGGAAGGCGTCTTGTGATCCCGAATTTGCGTAGCCATGGTGACCTCGATTTCTGTCGTAGAGAGTGCGGGCCGCACGCGCAGGTTGGCGTGCATGGCCCTGTGTCCACAAGCGCAGGCGACCCGTTCGCCAGCACCCTTGGCATCTAGACCGTTGGGAAGATGGAGATCGGCAAAGATTTTTTTGACAGTTCCGTGACAGTGGCCGGGCAGTTGCGCGGGCCGGCGGCAACAAGAATCAGACGGCTGTGCCCATGCCGGTTTGGCAATCCCGTCGCAACATCGGAGAGCTAACTCAGCAGCACCACACCGCCGGGCAAGGAGCGTATTTCCAGGCCCAATGAACGCTGCATCTGCGCGATGGCTTTGTCCAGGGCGTTGATCTGGAAGCGCCCGGTCACGGCCTTGGCGGCGAGCTCACGGCCCAGCAGCACGACACGGCCGGGGCGGTAGCGGTTGATTTCTTCCACGACGTCGCCCAGGGGGGTGTCGCTGAAGCGCAGAAAGCCCTGGCGCCAGGCCGACACCTGCCCGGCGTCGACACTGGCCACGCGGCCCATGGACACATCGCCATAAGTGAGTTGCTCCTGGCCGTTCAGCACCGCGCTGCCCATCGCATGGCTGACGCGCACCCGGCCGCGCAGGCAGGTCACGCAGACACCGGCGGCCACGCGCCGGACTTCAAAACTCGCATCCTCGGCAACGGCGCGCCCGGCGCCGGCCTTGACCGAAAACGGCCGGCCCGCGCGCCGCGTGTCGACGGCGGCCTCGCCGCCTATCAAATCAATGCCGGGCGCGCCGTCCGCCGCGCTCCACACGGCGACGCTGGTGCGCGTGTTGAGCTGCAGGTTCACGTCGCCGGCAAGCGCCACGTTGCGCTGCTCTCCGGTGCCGGTGCGGAAATCCGCCCGCAACTCGTCGGCCGACGGCCACAGCCCGAGCGGGGGCGCCACCAGCGCCGCGACCGAGGCCGCCGCGGTGGCGCCGAAGGCCCCGGCCAGGAATGCGCGCCGCTGCCAGACGCGCTGCGGCGTGGCAACCGGCGCGGGCCGCATCGCCGGGCTGCGCGCCAGCGACAGCTCACCGGCGTCGCGGAGCTGCTCCCAGCGCCGGCGCGCGGCGCCCAGCACGGCGGCGTGGCGCGGGTCGGCGTGGCACCAGCGCTCCAGCGCCGCGCCGTCGGCGCGTGTCATATGGCCCGACGCGATGCGGCGCATCCAGGCGTGCGCCTGGCGCTCGACCGGGTCCAGCGTTCGCTCCTTCGCGGGTGGCAGATTCATGGTTGAAAGCATGGCAGGGTGGGGAGCATTTTCTCAGCTCCTCTTGTCAAGACGGTTGGGGCGACGTAGTTCGGCATTTTTTGCTCAATCGTCCCTGGGCATGTGGGCCATGCAGTACTCGTGGGCGCGCTGCAGCTCCAGGCCGACCAGCCGCGCGGACACGCCGAAGCGCGCCGCCGCCTGCTGGTTGGACAACTCCTCAACCCGCACCGCCAGGAAGATCGCCCGCCGCCGCGGCGGCATGGCGTCGATGAGCCGGGACAGGATTTCGATGTCGTCCTTCGCCGAGGCTATCTGGGCCGGGCCCGGCGCCGGGTCGATGATTTCCGACATCAGGGTCCCCAGTTCATCGCTGCTCATATAACGCTTGTCGCGCTGCAGCTTGTCCAGCGCCAGGTTGGTCGCCATGCGCATCAGGTAGGCCAGCGGATGCTTGACCGGGTCGGTGCTCTCTTTGCGGTCTTCCAGGTGCACCCAGGTGTCGTGCAGCGCGTCGCTGGCGAGTTCGACCGAACCCAGGCGCCATGCCAGGCGGCGCTTGAGATCGTCATAACGCTGGGCCAGCAACTGGCGCAGCGTGGACAGGCCGGACTCACTCATGGGGATCCGTGATTGGAAGAGGCGCGCAGGCGGTGGACGCCGTGCCGGGGCGGGGGCGCACCAGCAGCACAAAGGGCCGTGCGGGGTCGGCCGGGGCCTGCCCGATGTCGAGTTGCCGCACGGCGCCCAGGATGGCGGCATCGCGCGCGCGGTTGCCCGTGGTGTCCAGCAGGCTGGCCTGCCTGACCTGCCCGGCCGTGCCGACCTGCACGCGCAGCGCCATGCGGTAGCTGCCGAAGGCGGCGCCGTCGGCTTTGCACAGTGCCTGGAAAATCCTGGCCTGCACCAGCGATTCGTAAGCGTTCGCGCTCATCCGCGCCGATGCGCCCGGCGCGGCGCCGGCCGCGCCGTCCGGCGTTGCGGCTGGGCTGGGCACCAGGACAAATGCCTCGGCCGCGGCCGTCTGCACGGCAAGCCCCGTGCCGTCGAGCAGCCGGCGCAGCGCTTCCTCGGGGGTGAACACGCCGTGCACGGCACTGGAGGTTTTCCCCTCGGCCAGCTCGGACGGGAAAAACACCGACAGGTTGGCGCGGGCGTCATACAGCGCCAGCGCTTTCTTCAAAGGCTGGGCGGGCAGGTCGAAAAGGATTCCGTCTTTGGCCGCCGGCTGGGCATGGGCCGCCTGGCACACCAGGCCCAACGCCAGCGCCGCCGCGCAGCCCACGAGTGCGTGCGCACGGGTGGATGCGACCATGCTTGCCATAAGGACTCGGACAACCTGTGGAGGAAGGAAGGGGATGAGGACGCGACAAGAAAGGCGGAATGACGGGCCGGCGAACGCCACGGCCCGAAGCGAACCACGATGCTAGGCAGCGGGCGTGACACCGGCATGACACCCGGCGGCCCGGGGCGCCGCTCACGGCGTTCGCCTCATTGAAAGTTTCTCGACGACCAGATAGACCATCGCGCAGACCACGTAGAGGGCAAGAGCGATCACCGTCAAAACCTTTTGCCATAGCGGCAGGCCCGAGAAACTCATGCGAATGATTTCTCCCATGGCGTCAATCCTCAAGCTCGCGCGAAGACGCGCGGGCCATCTCGATGGGAATGAAGATCCGCGTCGAGCCGCGCTGCACCAGCAAGGCCACCGCGCCGTTGGCGGAGCGGGCCTCTTCGGCCAAAGCCTCCGGGCTGGCAACGCTCTGGCCGTTCAGCGCGAGGATGATGTCGCCGGCCTGCACGCCGGCCCGAGCAGCCGCGGCGTTGGCACGCTGCACCAGCAGGCCGCCTTCGATGCGCAGCACCTGGCGCTCCTGCGGCAGCAAGGGGCGCACGATCAGGCCGAAGGGCGGGCCGTTGGCGGGGGCGGCTGGCAATGCGGCTTGCCGCGCCTCCAGGCGCTCCACCACCACCGACAGGGCCGCCGGCGCGCGGTCGCGCCAGATGGCCAGGCGCGCCGTGTCCCCAGGCGCGATGTCGGCGATCAGGCCCAGCGCGTCGGCCGACTGGACCACGTCCACACCCTGCACCTGCAGGATCACGTCGCCCGGCCGCAGCCCGCCGCGCTCGGCCGCCCCGCCCGGCTGCACATAGCTGACCAGCGCGCCGGTGGGCCTGGGCAGCCGGAAGGAATCGGCCAGGGCCTGGTTGACTTCCTGCACCAGCACGCCGATGCGCCCGCGCGTCACCGCGCCGTGGGCCTGCAGCTGCGCCTTGATGCGCATGGCCACGTTGATCGGAATCGCGAAGGACAGGCCCTGGTAGCCGCCGCTGCGGCTGTAGATGCGCGAGTTGATGCCTATCACTTCCCCGCGCAGGTTGAACAGCGGCCCGCCCGAGTTGCCGGGATTGATGGGCACGTCGGTCTGCAGGAAGGGCATGTAGTTCGCGCCCGGCAGCACGCGGCCCTTGGCGCTGACGATGCCGGCGGTGACCGAATTGGTGAAGCCGTAGGGCGAGCCGATCGCCAGCACCCAGTCGCCCACCGCCGTGTTGGCGGGGTCGCCGACCTTCACGGCCGGCAAACCCGTGGCGTCGATTTTCACCAGCGCGATGTCGGCCAGCGGATCGAGCCCGACCAGCCTGGCCTTGAACTCACGCCTGTCGATCAGCCTGACGCGGATCTCCGAACCCTGCGCCACCACGTGCGCGTTGGTCAGGATGTAGCCGTCGCCGCTGACGATGAAGCCCGAGCCCAGGGTGCTTTCATCGACCCTGTCCAGTCCGGGCGCCGTGCGCCCGTCCGAACGGATGGCGGCTGCCTCGTGGGCCACGCCGATGTTGACCACGGACGGCCCGTTGCTGCGCGCCAGGCTGGAAAAATCGGACGCGTTCCACGACTGCACGGGCGCGCAGGCCGCCACGCAGGCGGCAAGCGCACCGGCCGCGAACAGGCGGGCCAGGGTATTGAAAAAAGCGGCGGCGCTCACGTGGGTGAAGCAAAACTCATCGCGAGCTCCAGCACCATGGGCTGGCGCATGTCGCGCGGCGGCGGCTCTGACAGCGGCTGCGCCGTCAGCAGGCCGCGCAGGTCGGCATCCGCCTGCGCCTGGCCGAGCGATGCGAACTCCAGCTTGCTGACCTGGCCGTTGGGTGCAATCCACAAGCGGACCACCAAGGGCTGTGCCGGCACGGCTTGCCCTTCTTTGAGCAGGCGCTCCTGCATCCACGCATGCAGGCGCACCACCGGCTCGCTGGCCGCGTCGCCCAGGCGGTCCTGCAGCTGGTTGCCGACGAGTTGCGCATAGCTGATCCAGTGCTGGGGCACCGGCTGCGCGGGCGCCTGCGCCTGCGCGGCCAGGGGTGCGGCGGAGACGCTCAGGCCGATGCCGACCCATCCCAGCGTGCGCTGCAGGCCGCGCCAGAGGCGGGCCAGGGCACCCGGGCGGGTTGGCAGGGAATGGGACTTGCCGGACGGGCGGGACGGGCGCGAAGTGGTGATGCGTTTGGGGGTGGCCATGATGGAGTGGTGTTGTGCGCGCAGGTATGGAAGAGCAGGTATAGCGGAGGTATGTGACGGATGTGCGTGGATGCCGGTTGCGAAAGCCGGGTGGGAGAGCGCCCTCAGCCGCAGATCACCCCCACGGCGAGCGTGGACGCGCGGGCGGCGGGCGACTGCATGGGCCCGATCTGCGGGGCGTCGCTTTCAGAAAAAGGGATGCCGCTTTCCCGCAGGAACTGTTTGACCTGCGCCGCGGAAATGGCGTGGACCTGGGTGGCGCCCGTGGGCGCGCCGGCGGCCGTGGCGGCGCGGCTGAGCACGCGGCCCGACGCGCCCGGGCCGGAGGCAACGCGTTCGACCACCACGCCCAGCAGCAAGCCGCTGTTGCCCACAACGGCGCTTCCGCTGGCGCCGGGCTGCGCGCCCGAAATCAGCTGCAGACCGTTTTCCTGGTCCCCGCCGCTACCGCCGCCGGCAGGAATGGTCATCGCATTGCTCAGCAGGGTGGCGCGGTTGGGCAGGCGCTGCAGCACGCCGTAGGCTTCGGTGAACACACCGATGCTGGCGCCGGGCGCCGGCGCGGTGTGTGAAAACGTCGCACTCAGGTAGGGTTTGAGCGTGGTGCCAAGCACCGCCAGGTCCAGCGACTGGCTCAAGGCCGCCACCTGGGCTTGCACCACACGGCTGTCCTTGACCACATAGACGGCGCGGCAACCGGCCACCACGTGCCGGGCTGTCAGCACGTCCCCCTTGTCGTTCAGGAAAAAACCGCTGGCGTGCACGTCCAGCGGCGGCGGCAGGGTTTCGCGCAGCTGCGCATGGCCGGCGGACGCGGCCATGGCGGCGGCCAGCACCGCCCACTTCGCCATAAGGCGGCGGGCCGGAGGGCGCACGGATGCAAGGGAAATTTTCATGGATCTCTACTAGACGGTTTCCGGAACCCCGGACTGCCGTTTGTCACAAAAATTTCACAATCCATCCCCTGCGCGCCTTGGGGCTATTGCGGCAGCCGGCGGCGCTCCGCTTCGGTCAGGCGGGCGCGCTGCGAGGCGTCCAGCGGCCCCTGGCCCAGCACCTGGAAGGCGCTGGCGGGGTCGTAACGCACCGGTTGCTGCTGGTAACTTACCGGTTGCGAGCCGTCCCTGCGCGGCGCGGCGGCCCCGCCTTCCATCGGCTCGTTGCCGAAGCCGATCACCCGCACCGTGAAGGTCGAGGGCAACGCCTGGCGGGCGGCTGCGCGTTCGCGCTGCATCACGTCCTGCGCGGCCATCGCCGCCTCCGACGCCGCGGCG
This sequence comes from Polaromonas sp. YR568, assembly GCF_943369675.1. GTDB lineage: Bacteria > Pseudomonadota > Gammaproteobacteria > Burkholderiales > Burkholderiaceae_C > Polaromonas. The sequence continues at coordinate 6,551 of NZ_CALROB020000060.1, forward strand.
CTGGCATTGGTCAGCGCGCCAATGTTCACCGCCGCGATCACCGGGATGCCCTTGCTCTCGCCCTTGACCTGGATGTTGTCCGCGTTGAGCACCTGCAGGGCGAAGATGTTGAGGTTGCCCGCGACCCGGATGCCGGCGTCGCCGGCGTTGATGATGCCGCGCGGCGCGATCAGGTCGACGTCGCCGTCGCCCACGGTGCCTATGCCGCTGCCGCTCATGTCGGCCTTCTCGCGGATCATGGTGTTGCCGTCCATGTCGGTGATGACCTCGGCGGCCGAGGGCACACGCACCGTCTTGGAGCCCTTGCCCGCGTCGATGTCGCCTTCGCTGGCCCAGATGATCTGGTCGCTGCCGCGGCCGGTGGCCTGCGGCACGAAGGACAGGATGCGCGAACGGTTGACGGTCACGTCGTTCTTCACGAACACGCCGATGTGCCCGGAGTTGAGCGTCACCAGGCCGTAGCCGTCAGGCACGGTCGCACCGAGTGCCGCGACCTGCAGGCTGCCGCCCGGCGTCAGCACGTTGATGTCCCCGCCCGACAGGGTGCGCATCTTGAGCTTGTTGGCCGCCACGTTGCCCTTCCACGTATCCCCGGGGAACAGCGCGGCGATGGCAGCGTAGCCGCGGTTGACGCCGGCGTTCAGCGGTGTGCCGTCGGCGCCGCTCTCGTTCTGGTTGCGGCCCGCGTCGCGCAGTTCCAGGAAATACACCTGGCGTATGAACTGTTGTTGCGCCAAGGCCGGCAAGGCCTGGAAGCGCGCCCAGGCGTCCAGCGGCGCCAGGGTCTCGCCGGTGATGTCCTTCATGTACGACACCAGCCCGCGGCGCACGGTTTTCTGCTGCCCGCCCCGCGAGACGGTAAGGTCGCTCAGGTAGATGGGCAGCAGGCTGCCGTCGGCGGCCCGCGCCTTCAGGTACTCCGGCATGGCGGCCACGTTCGCCGGGTCCAGGTAGGCGGCCGCGAAGGCGTCATACGCGGCGGGGCGGTTCATGCCCGACATGACGGTGATCGCGGCGCCCTGCTCCGGCAGGCCCTTGATTTGCGTCAGCGGCACCGGGCGGTTGGCGCCGTCGTAGCGCTGGTTGCCCACGGTCTCCAGCGTCAGGTCGTCGGCATACACGTCGCGGCCGGCCGACACCACCAGCGCGCCCGCGCCCTGCACCGAGATCGTTCCGCTGCCAAGGGCGTAGCCGTAGGGTCGGCGCACATTGACCACGGCCAGGATGTCGTTGCCGGCTTCCAGCAGCGTGGTGTCGCCGGCATGGACATTGCGCGCGCTCATGCGGATGCCGCGTATGTCCGTGCCGGCGCGCAGCCAGGTCTGTTCGCTGGCCGTGATGTCGGCGCCGAGGATGGAGCCCTTGGCCGCGTAGATGCGGCTCGGCTCGTAGTCGTTGGCCAGCGCCAGCACGTCGGGGTTGCCGGCCTTGTCGTAGAAGTCCGCGCGGGTGGAGCCGGTGTACATGCCGATCTCGTTGCGCAGCAGCGCCGCCATCTCGACGCGGTACAGGCCGCCCAGCGGCGAGAAGGCGCTCGGCATGGTGATCGGCGTGGCCCGCGCCATGATGACTTCGGCGTAGGGCTCGTTCAGGTAGGTGCTGTTGAACTCATAGCCGCCGACCTCCATCAGGGCGTTGAAGTTCTGGTTGTTGAAGCGCACGTTCTGCTGGGCCAGCAGGCGCACGTCGTTGGTGGTGCCCGGCATGACGTACATCGGCCCCTGGATTTCCAGCGAGCCGTTCATCGCGGCGGCATGGATCAGCGCCGGGTAGCGGTTGCCGCCCAGGCCCATCTGCCCGTCGAACGTGGTGCTGGCGCTGCTCAGGGCCAGGTCGCGGAAGACGTAGGTGCCCTGGTTGACCAGCGTGATGTTGCCGCCGGCCGACGCCAGGTTCAGCGCGCTGCGGTCGGTGTAGCCGCTCATGTAGGCGCCGTAGTCCAGCGAGGGCGGGAAGCCGCCCGGGATGCGGGTGTCCGGGCCGTCGCCGTAGCGCACCAGCAGCGGGTCGACCACCGTCTGCAGCCGCAGGTCGCCGGCGGTGCGCAGGCTGAGCGTCGCGTCGCCCAGCGCCAGCACCGGCGCGATGGAGAACACCTGCGTGCGCCGGCTGTCCTTGCTGATGGTCACGTCGAAGCCGGTGGTAGTTTCACCGGCCCGGATTTCGCCGGTGCCGCGCGCCACGTAATACTGGCCGCCCCGGATGGCGCCGCCGGCGTCCACCGTCATGGCGCCGCCGTTGCGTGTCTCCATGGCCAGGGCCTCGCCGGCGGTGCGCCCGCCGCGCATGCGCATGTTGGTGGTCAGCGCGACCACCAGGTTGCCGAGGTCGCCGCCGGCATTGACCCTGACGTTGCCGCCCCCGAAGGCGCCCACGCCCTGCTGGAACTGGCCGTAGTTGACCCACCAGCTGGGCTGCTCGGCCGGCGCCATGATGTTGACCAGCTGGCCGTTGACGTAGGCCTGCGTCAGCAGCCGGTCGCCGAAGACCAGGTCGCCGTTCAGGTTGCCCTGGCGGTTGAGCCATTCGGTGAAACGTTGCCCCGAAGGCTGCGCGGTGATGCTGCCCTGCGCATCGATGTTCAGGTTGCCGCCTTGCACGCCGTAGGTGGCGTCGGCCCTGGCCGTCGTGAAGTCGCCCCAGGCCGTCATGTCCTTGCGGCCCGCCGTGTAGATCACCGACTCCTTGTGCGCCAGTGTCAGGTCGCGGCCTGCGCGCACGTCGATGTCGCCCGTGCCGGTGCGCAGCAGGTAGCCAGCGCCGTTGTCCACTGCCGGGTCGGTGCTGGTGTTCGCCGTGCCCACCACGATGTTGCCCTGGCCGGCGCCCTGCGCCGCCAGCGGCGTGAGCGCCAGCACGTTGGCCGAGGCCAGGTCACCGCCGGCGACCAGGCGCAGGTTCCACGACGGGCCTTGCTGCAGCACGCCGGTGCGGCCGGCCGCGTCGAAGCCGTCGCTCAGGTGGCCGCCCACGATCAGGTTGCCGCCCGCGCGCAGCGTCAGCGTGCCTTCCCGCGCGCCGGCGAAGTCGCTGAACAGGTTCCAGTCGCTGCCCAGCGTGAGGTCGCCCGCGCTGCGGATCTCGATGCCGGGCATCACGGCCAGCGACGTGCCCAGGCGCGCCTTGACCGCCGCGCTGTTCGCCGTGAGGATGGCCGCGTCCGCGATGGCCTGGGCCTTGACCGCGTCGACCGAGCCGCTGTTGTAGATGCTCACGCCTTCCAGCACGGCGGAGCGCGCCCCGGTGATGGAGGCCCGCATGGCGCTGACGGCCAGGTCCCTCTGGTCGGCCGTGCGCAGCGCGCGCAGGCGCACCACGCCGGCATCGCCGCCGCTCACGTCGATCTGCCCGCCGAGGATGTCGAGTTGCCCGCCGCTGGCTTCCAGCGTGACACGGCCGCTGCCGAGTTCACCGGTTGCGCCGGCCAGCAGTTGCGCGCCCTGCTGCAGCGCCACGCCGTTGCCGCCGGCCACGCGGATCACGCCGCCGTAGAGCGAGCGCGCATCGACGCTGCCGGTGATGTTGACGCTGCCCTGGTCGGCCGTCAGGCCGAAGTTTTCCACCGTGGTGGCGCCGTCTATCACCACGTTGCCCTGGCGGATGCGGAATTCGCGCGACCGGTTGAAGCCCGCCTCGTTCAGGCGCTGGCTGAAGCCCGCGAAATCGGGCAGTGCCGCGATGTCCAGCGCGAAGGAGCCGGCATGGCCGCCCGCGCCGGCCTGTGCCGTGATGCGGCCGTCCAGCACCACGGTGCCGCCGCCCGACGCCGCCAGGCTCAGCATGCCGGCGCTGCCGCCGGCCTTGTCGCCCGCTACGTTCAGGCTGCTGCCGGAGGCCAGGCGCACGTCGCCGCCTATGGCCGACAGGTTGATGCGGCCGGCGTCGGCGTATTCGGCCACGTCGAAGAACTGTTTGGCGAAACCGCCGACGTCGATGCCGGCGCCGTCCACCAGGGTGAGGCTGCCGTTGGTGGCACTCAGGTCCACGGTGCCGCCCAAGGCGACCGCGCGGGTGCCGAACAGCACACTGGCGCCGCTCAGGCTCAGGCGCGAGCCCAGGCTGTCCTGCAGGTCGGCCGCCGAGGCCGGCGCTGCGCCCTCGCCGCCCAGCACCTGCAGCGCGCCCGTCGTGGTGATGCTTTGCGCCGCGCCGCCGCGGCCCGTCAGCAAGGGCGTGCGCAAGGTCAGCGCGCTGGCGCCCGCGTCTATGCCGCCCTTGCTTACGCCCACGATCTGGCTGCGGCCGGCCAGCGTCACCGCGCCGAAACCGGAGAAGGTTTTCTGGCCGGCGCCCAGCACCAGCGTGTCGGCGTCCAGCGTGAAGCCGCCGCTGCCGGTGCCCTGGCCCACCGCAGTGCCCAGGGTGTTGGCCAGGGTCACGGAGGTTCCGCGCAAGGTGATGTCCCCTGCGCCCTTGCCGGCAAACGCCGCGCCGTCCAGCGTCAGCGCGTTCAGCCCCGCCGCGCCCAGGTCCATGGAGCGGTAGAAGTCAAAGCTCGAATAGCTGCGCAAGGTCAGTCGCATCGACTGGGCCAGCTGCGCCAGCGCGGCGTCGTCCAGCACCAGGCCGTCAATGCCGCCGCCGAAACCGACGCGGCCCGAGGCCACCGACAGGTCGATGCCGGCGATGCGGGCCGAAGCGGCCAGCTCGGTGCTGCGGGTTGCGTCGATCAGCAGCGCTGCGCCGCCGTCGATCACGGCGCCGGCGCCTATGCGCACCAGCCCGCCGGTGGCCGGATCGGTGCCTTGGCGAATGACCTTGACGGCATCGCCGTTGGCCACACGCACCAGCGCGCCCCAGTCTTTGGCGGGCGTTACCAGCACGTCATCGCCGGTGGAGGGCGTGCCTTTGTCGTCGTAGACCGCCGCGGCCTGCGGCGTGATGACCAGGTCACCGGCGCCGCTGGTCGCGCTGCCCGTGGCGCGCAGCACGCTGCCGGCCTCGATGTCGACCTGGCCGGAGGCAGCCAGGATGATTTCCGGGCCGCGCAGCTCGGAGCCCGAGCCGTTGCGCAGCACGATGTCGCTGGCCGTGACGTTCACGCGCAGGCCCAGCGGGTCGCCGGTGCGTTTTCCGCCGACCAGCAGGCTGCCGGCGCCGAAGTTCGACAGGCTGGTTGCGTCGATCACCAGGTAGCCGTTGGCCGCCAGGCTGCCGGCGTCCTGGCCGGCGCCGACGATGGCGATCTTGGTGCCGGCGATGTCGACCAGTCCGCCGCGGCCGCCCGTGTCGGGCGCCGAACGCAGCGTGCCGTCCAGTGTCAGGCGACTGGTGGCGTCAAACACCACCGAACCGCCGTCGCGCGGCAAACGCGGCGTGACGACGTCGCTGCCGGTCAGCCGGTACTGGGTCAGCTTGAAGGCCTCCGACGAGAAAAAATGGTTGGCAAAAGCTTCGTTGTATTCGGTGTAGCGGCGCAGCGTGCTGCCGGACATCACGCGCCAGACCGAAGCCACCGCATCCTGGCTGTTGCCATAAACATTGCCGCCCTTGCCCTGCATCACCTGGGTGCCGTCGGCCATGGCCGCGCCGCCGCCGGCGGGACCGGGCCAGGCCTTGCCGGTGGACTGCACCGCAAAGGCGCCGGGCAGCATCGCGTAGCGCGCCGGCAGCAAGGTGTACCAGCCGGCGGCCAGGCCCGTGCCGCCGGCCAGCCAGACGCGCGCGCCCGAAGGCAGGCTGCTCGTCGGGGCCGCGCTGGCATAGCCGGGCAGCACCGCGAACATGCCGGGCGTGGTCAGCACGTCGTGCGAACCGCCCGGGCCGGGCACAAACTCCCAGGCATACAGGTCGCCGCCGCCGGCGATGTCGACCACCGCGCCCCTGGCCAGGTCCACGGCGGGCGCGGTCAGCGTCACGCGCTTTTCGGGCGGCGCGTTCAGGGCGCTGTCGGAAGCGGCCTGCGGGTTGACACCCAGCGTCGGGTCTTGCCAGAGTTCGTTGTTGGTCAGCGTGCCGTAGGGCACGACCACGCCGGCGCCTGAGACCGATGTGATGCTGCCCCGGCCCAGGCTCAGGCGATCGGTGGCGGTCAAGGCGATGCTGCCGAAGGGCGCGCGCAGCACGCCGTTCTGCGCGATGACGGGCGCCTCCAGGCGCAAGGTGCCGCCGGCCGACAGCGGCATCGCACCGGGCTCGCCCAGCCGCTCCACGGTAATGGACTGGCCGGCGCGGATGATGGCCGTATTGGCCGTGCCGGGATAGACCTGGCCGGCGCGCAGGATGAGCCGGCCGTCCACGTCGAGGCCGAGTTGCAGTTGTTCTTTCGAGGTGATCTGCTCGATCGGCCCGCCGCCCAGGCGGATTTCACCGGCCTGCAGCGTGGTGGTGCCGTAGCCGCTGATGCGGGCGCGCACGCCCAGGCCGCCGGGCTCGCGCTGTACGTCAAGCAGGTCGGCCGCCAGGGTCAGCTCGCCGCCCAGGGCCGCCGGGTCGCTCCAGGCGGCCTCGGTGGTCTGGCCGGCATTGAGCTGGATGCGGGCCGCCGAGAAGCGGGCGCTGCCGCCGTTGAGGCCGTTACCCAGCAAGCCGCCAAAGATCAGCGTGCCGTCGACATGCACATTGACGCCGTTGGCCACGTTGATGGCGGGGAGCGTGACGGTGCCGAAGCCGCCCGCGCCCAGGGAGCCCGCCGCGATGCGGGCCGAGGGCACGAGCTGGACGTCCGGAATGACGATCTTCACCGTCGCGGCCGCGTCCGTGTAGAAATAGCGGTTCAGCAACTCGACCACCTGGCGCGAGATCGCGGTGTTGGCCTCCCAGGGCTTGCGTATGCCGGGCACGACCGGCCCGGTCACGTCGTTCGCCAGTTCGACCCCGGTGCCCATGGTCTTTTTCAGCGCCACGATGGCCGCGCGCATGGCGGAAGTGATCTTGACGGGGGCCGTGCCGTACTCGTCGAACACGTCGAGGTCGCCGCTGCTGATATTCACCGCGGTGATCACACCCGCCCGGTTGCGGTAATACAGGCTGGTGCGCGTTGAGACCGTCGGCAGCGTGGTCAGCGGGTCCGACGTCAGGGTCCCGCCTATCATCAGGTTCAACGAGCCGCCGGAAGCGCCGGGCCCGCCCGCGCGGCCCGCCATGCGGGCGGCCACCACACCCCCGCCTGAGAGGGCTATGCTGCCGCCGTCGCTGTCGCGTGCCACGGCTTGCGCTTTCGCCCCGCCGAAGCGCGGGTAGGTCAACTCGTCGATCTCGCCCGTCGCGCCCGACACGTCGATCAGCGCGCCCGCCGGCAGGGCGAGAACCGTGGGCTCGCTGTTGTTGCTCAGCGTGACCTGGCCCCCGGCCAGCACCTGGCCGGCCTTGTGCCCGAGCGAGTCGGTGTAAAGCACGGGAACGCCGCGCGCCAGCACCTGCGCCTCGGGCGCCAGCGTGACCGATTTGCCGAACAGGTCGATGCGCCCGGCCGGTGCTTCCACGGTGCCGCCCAGCGTGACGGCTCCCGCGACGGCCGACAGTGCCAGCGTGCCGCCGGCGTCGGTGCGCACCATACTGCCGGCGCCCAGCGTGACCGAATTCGAATAACTCGTCAGGCGAATCGCCGCGGGCGCCCGGGCCACGCGGTATCGCAAGTCAAGCTGGCCGACAGGCGCCAGCAAGGCCAGGTCGGCGCCGGAGGCGACGTCGCGGTAGGCGAAGTTGCTCAGGTCTATGGACGCGATCGAGGGCGACACGTTCACCCCTTGCGGCACGGTGATGTTGCCGCCGGTCGCCACCGTCACGTCGCCGAAGCCGCGTTCGCCGTACAGCGTGGCCGGCAGCACCAGCACGTTGGGTACGGTGGCAATGCCGCCCAGCTGCACGGCCACGCCGGCGTTGAGCACCAGGCGGCTGGCCGAGCCGGGCGCGTGGCCGCGTATGTCGAAGGCCGACAGGTCGGTCTCCGCCGTCAGGCCGCTCAGCGTGAGCAGGCCGCCGTTGCCCGCGCGCAGCGACGGCCGGCCTTTCTTGTCCGTATCGACACGCCCGCCGCCGGAGACGTCGAGCACGGCCGACGGGTCGACCAGGAACTTCGCCACGCCGGCGCTGATGCTGCCGCCGTCTATGGCCCAGCGCTGCGGCGCCATGCCGTCGCGCCAGGCATTGATCCACTGGCCGCTGACGTCCAGCCGGCCGTTGGCGCCCATGGTCAGCGAGCCGTCGATAGCGTCCAGCGTGATGCTGCCGCCGGGCGCGCGTATCGTGCCGTCGATGCGGATCGGGTTGGCCGACCTGTCGCCACCGCCCACCCGCAGCAAGGCGCCGGGCGAGAGGTCGACGACCGCGCCGTCTTCGACCGTGAAGCCGTAGTCGCCCGAAATATTGAAGATCACACGGCCCAGGCCGGAGCGGCTGAGGACATCGTCCGACAGGTAGGTGATCTTGCCCAGCGCCTGGTTGCTCGAGGCCGGGTCGGGCTGCGCGTCGTAGTCGCTGCCCAGGGCCGAGCCCGCGCCGAAGCCGGCGCCCAGCGGGTGCGGGTTATGGCTGATGATGACGCGGTTCGGCGACCAGGGCCTGTCCTCGACGCTGCCGCCGCCCAGCTGCAGTTCGCCGCCGAGGTTCTGCAGCGGTTTCTTTTGCTGGCGGTCGCCCACCACCACGCCGCCGGCGTAGTCGCCTTCCAGCACGATGGCGCTGCCGGCGAAGATCTGCACCGCGCCGGCCTTGCGGCCTTCCGTGTAGCCCGCCTCCAGCATGTCGCGGCCGATGACCGAGCTGGCCCAGGTCTCGGAAACGCCCCAGCGCGCGTGGCCCTGCGTGTAGCGGCCGGCGATGCCGGTGTACGCGCCGTCGGACAAGGCCTTGTCCATGGTGTACACGCGCCCGTCCGCGCCCCACAGCTTGGTCGCGGTGTTCATGCCGTCGAGGTAGCGCACCGAGCCGCCCGAGACGTCCAGCAGCGAGCCGGCCCGCGTGATGACGGCGCCGCTGGAGCGCATCATGATCTTGCCGGCGTCGGTCGACAACTCGTTCAGGTCGGTCATGCCGACACCGACCCAGCCCGTCACGTCGCCCAGCGGCGTGCCGGCCCAGGCGCCGGGCACGTAGTTGCCGGCGGCATCCTTGACCCACTGCACGGCGGACATCGGGCCGTCCGTGAAAATCCCGTTGGCGCGGCGGTCCACGATAACCTTCTTCCCGCGCAGCCACGAGTCCAGCAGCAGCGGCGAATCGCGCAGCTCGTTGATGCGAAGCTCGGCCTCAATGAAGTTGCGCGACATCGGCACGGCCGCGCCCTGCAGGCCGGCCACGCTGAGGTAGGCATCGCTGTCGATGTAGATCTGGCTGCCGTCACGCAGGCTGTCCGAGCCGAAAGAGCCGTACTGGATGGGCAGCGGGTTGGCAAAGGCCGCCATGTCGATGCTGCCCGAGGGCACGAGCACGCCGGCCCGGGACTGGACGTCGATCAGCTTGCCGTACAGCTTGATGCTGCCCGGCTGGTAGCGCGTGGCCAGCGAGGTGGTTTCGATCAGGCTGGTGTCGCCGGCATCGGGCAGGATGCGGGTCACGCTGTCATTGCCCAGGGTCAGCGTGCCGGCCAGCCAGCTCAGCAGCACGTTGCTGGTGTCTTCGTTGACGTAGATGTGGGTGCCGGCGCCCCAGGCGCGCAGCAGGATGGAGCCGCTGCGGTTGTTCAGCGCGGTGGTGGCGAGCGCGACGCCGTTCTGGTGCACGTTCAGCGCCTGCATCGTGACGTTGCCGCGCTCGGCCTGCACGATGCCGCTGTTGGTCACGTCGTAGCCGACGGCGGCCGCGCGCGCGGCCATCTCGGGCAGCACAACCTGGGCAAGCCCTTCCGCGAAGCCCGGGTTGTAGGGGTCTGTGCCCGTGACCAGCGCGGCCCTCACGAGGTTCCACGGAAGCGCCCAGCCGGGCACGGCGGACGCCGCGACATCCAGCCCGCGAATGGCGCCGGGGATGGCGGCCCCGTAGTTCGTCGTGTTGGGAGCCGTGTTCAGGTAGATGTTCTCGCCCGCCGCCAGGATGACCTGGCCGTCCGGCGCCGACAGGAAGCCGGCGTTGCGTACCTTGGGCGCGAACAACATCAGCTTGCCGCCCGAAGTGACCGCCAGTTGCGCGCCGGCCTGCACCTGCACCGCGCCGGGCGTAGCGCCGGGCACAAAACGGTCCACGCCGCCCAGCTGGTCCGGCGCCGTGCCGTTGCCCGAAACAAAACCGCCATAGATGCTGGGCGCCACCGCCGCGAAGTCGCCGAACTGCGGGATGGCGAAATCGTTGGCCTGCCCGGTCGCGTCCTTGATGACCTGGGCGTTGTTGATGCCCAGCTTGAATTGTGTGTCCGACAGCGCCAGCGACGAGGCCACCAGCGAACGCGTGTTGACCTGGCTGCTGCCGTTGAAGATGATGCCGTTGCGGTTGACGATGTAGACCGCGCCGTCCGCCTTGATCTGCCCCGCGATCTGGCTGGGAATGCCCCGGGGGTCGTTGACCCGGTTCAGCGCGATCCAGTTGTTGCTGCCGTCGGCCTTGTTGCCACCCCTCTGGTTGAAGTTGACGGTCGTGTTCTTGCCGACGTTGAAGCTCTCCCAGTTCAGGATGGCTTTTTCGTCGGTCTGGTCTATGGTGACCTGCGTCCTGCCGCCGGCGGCGGCTTGTGTCGGTTTGCCGGCATTGATCCAGCCGGCGGTCAGGCTGTTGGTGTCCACTTTCAGCCCGCCCTCGGCCAGCCCGTCGGGAATGGCGCTGTCGCCGTTCAAGGCGGCCAGGCGCGCCGCTTCCTGCGCGGCCTGCTGTGCGGCGATGGTGCGCGCCGCCAGGTTCAGGTTGTTGACGGAGCGTTGCAGCTGGGCGGTATCGCGCAGTTGCTGCAGCATCGGATTGGTCAGCAGGGAGACGGGCTGCCCGTTGGGCAGGCGGCCGGTGGCGATGGCGGTGTCCTGCACCGAACTCTTGCCGGCGAACCACGCGCCGCTGAAAGCCTGTTGCGCCTGCACATGCGCCGGCGCCATCGCGGCGCCGCCCGCCGCCAGCATCACGGCCACGGCATGGGCCAGCGGCTGCAGCCGGCCCCGGCGCGCATGCGCCTGCGCGGGCAGTTCGAAAGACAGGGCGTTCACGAGATCGGAAGATGAGGGTCGCATGCGGGCGCTTTCAAGCGGTTGGTGGACGTCAGCAGCCACCTGTGGTGGCCGCCCATGCTTCTAGACGGATACCGGCGGCCAAAGCTGTACACCCTTTGCCGCTTCCACCTTCTTTTTTTCTCCCGCGCAAAACTGCCCCCGGCCACAGGGCCCGGGCATCGCCATCAACTCAAGAGCACGATGCCGCCCGGGAGCGACGTCACCTCCAGCTTGAACAGCCGCTGGATCTGTGTGATGGCCTTGTCCAGGTCCCGGATGTAAAACTGCCCGCTCACCGGCTTGCCTTCAAGTTGCCGGCTCAGCAGGATGACGCGCCCCGGGCGGTAGCGGTTGATTTCCTCGACCACCTGCGCGAGCGCCGTGCGCTGAAAGCTCAGCAGGCCGTCGCGCCACGCGGTCAGCAAGGCCGCGTTCACCCGGCGCACGGGCTGCAGGATGCCCTGCCCATAAGTGACCTGCTGCTCGGCCACGAGGTTCACCCGCTTGCCCGCCACGGCCACCTGCACCAGCCCGTCGACGCAGGTCACGCATATACCGCCCGCCACATGCCGGACTTCGAAACTGGCATCCATCGCCTGCACGCTGCCCGCAGCAGCGAACACGGTGAAGGGACCGGCCTTCGCGCCGATGTCGACGGCGACCTGGCCGTCGATCAGGTCGACACCGACCGGCCGGCCGCCATCGCTGCGCACGCTGAGGCTGCTGCGCGTGCTCAGTTCCACCGTGACCGCGTCGCCCAGCGCCAGCTTGCGCTGCTCGCCGACGCCGGTCGTGTAGTCGGCCTGCAAGGATTCCAGCGAAGGCCAGAGCGCCAGCGGCGGATGCACCACCAGGACACCGACGGCCGCAGCCGAAGCCAGCGCGACGCCGCCGGCCAGGAAACGCCGCCGCGAGGCCGCGCCCGCGAGCCGGGCTTGCGGCCGTGGCGCGGTACGCAAGGCCATCAGTTCAGGGTCGTTCGCGCCCGCCAGTTCAGCCGCGCCGCGCACGGCTTGCCACTGCCGGTGCGCCGCGGTAAAGGCGCGGCGATTGGCCTCGCTGGCGCGGCACCAGCGTTCGAGCGCGCGCGCGTCCCCGGTGCGCGCCGTTCCCGAAGTGAGCCGTCGCACCCAGACGCGGGCCTGCCGCTCCGGCAAGGCGAGGTCGTCTTCGCGCTGATGCTTCATCACACCCTTGTCTTTCCTGAACCTGCCGGCCGCCCGGCAGACATTGCCGCGGCAGCATGCGGAGCTTCCATCAAGACATAGACGGTTCTCGCGCCCAAAAACTGTACGGTGAAATCCCTGCTCACTGCATATGCTCCATCAAATACGCGTGCGCGCGCTTGAGTTCGCGGTCCACCAGGCTCAGCGACACGCCCAGCCGGTCGGCCACTTCCTGCCTCGGCATGTCGTCCACCCGGATCAATATCAGGATGTTGCGGCGGCGCTGCGGCATTTTTGCAATCACGGCGGCCAGGCGCTCCGCTTCTGAACGCGCCTCGGCGGTCTGCGCCGGCCCGGGCGTGGGATCAGCCAGGTTTTCAAACAACTGCTCCACCTCTTCACCGCTCAGGAAGCGGCCGTCGGCGCGCAGACGGTCCAGCGCCGCGTTGGTCGCCATGCGCATCAGGTAGCTGAGGGGGTACTGGACCGGCTCGCGCGATTCGGGCGTGCTTTCAAGGCGCAGCCACGTGTCCTGCAGCGCGTCGCCGGCCAGGTCCACGTTGCCCAGCTGCAGCGTCAGGCGACGCTTGAGGTCGTCGTAGCGCTTCAGCATGAAGTCGCGCAGTACCACCAGGCTGGATTGGCTCATGGCGTGCGGTACGGGGTGACGAGGGCCGGACTCAGCGCGGCGCGCATTCGCGGGCGGCGCCCGCGCGTTGCGGCAGGATGAGCATGACGAAGGAAGAGCCGGCGGCTTCAGGGCTCCGCCCGATGTCCACACGGCCCAGCGCCGCCAGCACCGCCGCATCGCGGCCGGCGTGGCCGGTGGTGTCCAGCAGCAACGGCGCTTCGACACGCCCCTGGCTACCCAGACGGAAACTGATCGCAATGCGCGAATCACCGGCGGCCAACAGCGGCTCAGCGCAAAAAGCTTCACGCACACGCGCCTGCAACAGCCCGTCCAGGCCCGCATCGCGGACCACGGGCGCCGCAGCGGCCCAGGCGGCGGAGGGTTCCAATATGAAGGCATCGACCGCCGTGTAATGCAGGTCCAGCCCGGAGTGTTCTATCAGCAGGCGCAGGGCCGCGTCCGGCGTGTACAGGCCGGAGACGGCGTTGGACAGGCGGTTTTCCGTGAAGTCGGCGCTGTAAAAACCCGAGAGGCCGCTCACCGCGCCGAACGCTTCCAATGCGGCCTGCAGCGGCTGCGCCGGAATGTCGAACTGCATGCGCAGGCCGGTGCGTTCCTTGCCGGTATCAGGCGCCGCGTCGAACGCGCGAGGACGCACGGCTTGCGCCGGCCCGCCGGCGGCCTGCACGGTCGTCATCAGGAGGCATCCGGCAAGCGCCGCAGCGAAAGCGGCTGTTCGTTCCATAAGCAGCGGGAGGGCATGTTCGGTCAACACCTGTTAGAAAGCTGGCCGCACAACTCTCCGTCGACGAATGGGTTGCAGCTAGAGCGTCCATGCTAGGAAAAATATATGACGTGGTCATGACCGGGCACTGCACACGACGGGAACGCAAGCGCCGTTCTCAGGTGCTCAACGCCGCATCAGAGACCGCGAAATTTCTTCACCCGGCCTGCCCATCCCTGCTGTCTTCTTTTTCCACCACCGGCTCGGCGCTTTCATCCTTGCCGGGCTCGCCATGCATACGCCTGGCACGTGCAAGCTCCGCCTGGGAGATGTCGAATTCGTCCATGGATTCGACAAGCAAGCCCAGGAAAGTGGCGCGCTGGCGGCGCCAGAACAGCGCGGCGCGCCGCGTCCGTTCCAGTTCATGCGTGAGGGTGGCGTGGCGGAGTTGTTGCTGTGCGATGGCCTCCGCCGCCGCGGCCTGTGATGCGTCTTCAGGTGTCTTGCTCACATCAGTGCTCCGCGGCGCAAGCCGTCAGGCCGCCGCTCAAGCGGTGGCGGTGGCGTCGGCGCCCTGGGACGCGGCCACGGCTGTATCACCGCCCTGTGAGTCCGTTGCCGACGGCGCGGCGGCGGGCTTGAAATTGCGCAGGTGCAGGAAGAACTGGCCCATCATCTGGGTCCAGAGCTGGATAGACACCACGAGGTGCGCGGGGCTGATGCCGCCGGCGGCCAGCACGTCCATTTCCAGCGCGACGAAATCACCGTGCAGCGCGGCGCGCGCAAACCGTTTGGTGCGGTGCCAGTCGGCCAGCACTTCGCCGGGCAAGGTGCCGCCTTGCACACGCAGCGGGCAGCTCAGGGTGAAGTCCGCGTACTGGCCGGGCGACAAGGCGCTGCCCCACAAGACCTGGAAGCCCACGCCGTGGCTGGCGCTGTGCAGGTACACGACACCGTCCTGTTCAATCGCGGTGACGGCACAGCCGGCGGCCTTGATGGCGTCGGACACCTGCTCGGGGCTGACAAAAACCAGCAGCTCGCCGGTCAAGCCTGATGCATTGCCTTGCGGCGTTTGCGCGCCGGGCTGTTCGGCTGTGTCATGGGTGGAAGTGTTGGTCATCTGGAATCCTGAAAGAAGAAAAAGGGTAAGCGGGGAGCGATTCGGCGCGGCATGCATTCACGCAAGCCACGCCTGCCATCAATTGACTTTCTGCAATGCGGCGTCGAGCGCGGCGTTGTCGATGCTCACGCTGGTTTCGGGCGCGAGCTTGGCGAGGTAGTCGCGCACCATGTCCTGCTGGCGCTGCTCGCGCAGCGCAAGGCGCAGGCGCGGCTTGACTTCCTCCAGCGTGGCGGTGCGGGCGGCTTGCGACTCGACCAGCTTGATCACGTGGAAACCCGACTCCGATTGCACGGGCTCGCTGACCTGGCCGGCCTTGAGTTTTGAAACAGGCTCACGCATCTCCGGCAACATTTGCTCCAGCGGCAAAGCGCCGACGTCCCCGCCGCGCTCCGCGCTGCGCGGGTCCTGTGAACGGGCTTTGGCCAGCGCGGCGAAGTCGCCCTGGCGCGCCTGGGCGGCCACGCGTTTGGCCTCATCGCGAACCTTGGCAACCGCGGCCGCGTCGGCGCCGGCCGGCGTTGCCAGGAATATCTGCGAAACGCGGTAGGTCGCCGGAATGTTCAGGCCGGGTTTGGCTTGTTCATAAGCGGCGACTAGCTCGGCGTCGGAAGGGTATCCGGCCGGCAGTTGCGCAATCGACTCGAGGTAGGTGCCGCTCACGATGCGGGCCGTGATCTCGCGGACCGAGGCGTCGATGCGGCTCTTGACTTCCGGGCGGGCCGCCCAGTTCTTGCTTTGCGCCTCGCGCAGCAAGGCTTCACTGGCCACACGCTGGCGCAACCAGCTCTCGACACCGGCGCGGTTGCCTTTGACGGCGGCGCGCTCGGTATCGGGCATGCCTTGCAGCAGGCGTTCGACTTCGGTCTGGCCTATGGTCACGGCGCCCAGGCGGGCCACCACGGGGTCGGCGGCGCCTTGCGCGGCGGCGGCGCCCACCAGGGACGCCAGCAACACGCCCAGCGCGGCATGGGCCACCGGCATCAGACGCGTCAAGGGCGCAAATGGCGTAAAGGTTTTGGCGGTCGATTTCATGGGCTTCATCTCTTTCAATAGTCGTTGGTAAACAGCCGTGGGCGGACGTGCGCGTGTGTTTGCACGGCCTGCATCAGGATGACCGGGTGGGTCATCTTTCTCATTAGATGGCGGGAACATGACACAAACATTCCACTCCCCACGCTTCATTTCGCCGGCGTCGCCGCGGGCTTGGTTTCGGTGGCGGCTGCGGGGGCGGCCACGCTGCGCGCGTCAAAACGGCCTTCGTAGAGCTTGTCGCCATAGTCCTGGGCGATCTGCTCGTACTTGACGCGGCTTTGCGCGGCAAAGGGCTGGCGCGCGGCGATGACGCTGTTCATGTCCAGCGTCTCATAGGCGCGCAGGATTTCCTGCCCGACGGCATAGAGCTGCGAATTCTTCGCTTCGCATTGCGCCAGGGCGGTCTTCTGCTGCGAGGCCGCGCCGCCAAGGCGCTGGCGCTCGGCTTCCGAGGCGCGCGCCATCTTGAGCAACTCCTCATAGGCATTGCGGAACTGGGCCACCTGCGCGTTGGCTTTTTCCGCGAGCTGGGCCTGCTGCTGCACGCTGTCGCCCTGTTTGGCGCGAGCCTGGCGTTCAGCGGCCAGCTGGCCGCGGCTTTCCGCGAGTTCCTTTTTCAGGGTGTCGACATCCGGCGAAGCCGCGGCGGGCGCGACTGCGCTTTTTCCCGCGGCCGGTTGGCCGGCCTTGAGGACGGCCAGCTCGTTTTGCGCCTGCTGCAACTGCGTGGTGGTCGCCTGCAGCTGGGCACGCAGGCGGTCCTCCATGGTCTGCGCCGGCTGGCTGTGGGCGGACATACCCGCCAGGCCCGCCAGGCCAGCGAGCAGTAACAGCATCGCGCCACGCGATAAGACTTTCAATGTATGCACAAAGTCCTCCTTAGAAACGGGCATTGAAGTCAAGCTGCAGCGTGTCGACGGCAAACGGCGCGCCGAAGACCTGCTTGCTGGAAGTCCAGCGCGTGCTGAACCAGGTGTTCTTGGCCAGCGCGTAAGAAGCGCCTATGAAGTAGCCCTTGGCGTTGGTGCCGCCCAGGTGGAAGGTCGAATCGTTGTAGCCGTCAGGCATGGCATCGGGCTCGATGTGCTTGTAGCCGGCCATCACGTTCCAGTCGCCTTTGGCGCTCGGGCTCGGGTTGCCGAAGGTGGCCTGGATCATGTAGGCATTGCCGCCGCTCTTGAAGTCGGCCTGGGTGGTGCCGCCGGTGCCGCCGAAGTTGTTGATGATGCCGCCGCGCGCGCGGGCGAACATTTCGCCCTCGTTGTAGGCCATGTTGTTGATGTAGTTGCCGTCCAGGCGAAGGCCGTAGCCCGCCACCCTGGTGTCCCAGCGCAGGTTGATGTCCAGCAGGTTGAATTTCGACGCCATGCCGACGTATTGCGGCTGCGCCGTATTCGCCGGGTCCAGGGGGTCGAGCGCGATATTGCGCAGCAGCATCAGGGTGTTGCCCTTTTGCATGAAGGCCGGGCGGCTCCAGTCGGTGCTGCAGCCGTCGGCGCCGGCATACAGCGCGCACGGCTCCGAGACCTTGCCGCTCACGTTGTTGAACTGGTAGTAAGCGATCGCGCCGCGCAGGCTGTTCTCTTTGTCGAGCTTCCAGTTCGCGCCAACCTGGGCGCCCAGCAGCCACTTGTTCTCGCTGGACATCTTGTTCTGGCTGCGGCTCGGCGCGCTGTCGGACGAGTACTCCAGCGGGATCAGGCCGACGGTGCCAAAAACGGAGACGTCCTTGTTGGCCAGGGTCTTGTCGAACTGCGCGGCGATGCCGTCGAAGTTCAGGTCACCCGAGAACAGCATGTCGCTGGACATGAAGGGGTTGCCGAAGCGGCCCGCGGTGACCTTGGCCCACTCCGAGGGTTTATAGGACAGCCAGGCCTGGTCCAGCCAGATGCTCTTCTTGCCGAGGCCGCCGCCCAGGGTCTGCGTGGTGGAAACCGGGCTGTCGTCGCTGCCCGTTGCCAGGCGCACGCCGGCCTGGGTGCTGTCGGAGATGTCGGCCAGCACACCCAGGCGCGCGCGCAAACGCGCAAGGTTGCGCCTGTCCTGGCGCGTGTTGAGGAGCTGCGGCAACGCCACCGGGTTGGTGTTGGGGTTGATGTCGTAACCGGTGCCGGCGTTGATGGCGGCGTAGTTGGTTTCGATGTTGCTGTTGTCGGACGAGAAGAGGCGCGACTCGTAGCGGGCGCGGATGTCGCCTTCGATACGGATGCGCTGCGTCCACTCCGGTGTCTCGTTGGGCGCGGCCCATCCCTCGGACTTGGCCTGCGCCATCACCTGGCCCTTGATCTCGTCGCGGATCTGGTCGCGCACCGTGTCGGAGATGTAGGGAACCCGGACGTCGCCCGGCTCGGGGCGCAACCCGCCGGCCGGCGCCGCGGCCGCGAGCTGGCGCTGCGCCTGCTGGGCCGCCATGGCTTCCGTCTGCGCCTGGGCCAGGAGTGCCTCCCCGACGTCCTTGGTCAGCGCGCCGCTTTGCACCAGCCCGCGGATCAGCCTGACCATGGCGGTCTCGGTGGGCGCGGCGGTTTGCGCCTGCACGGGTGCGGCCATGAACATCATGGCGATGGCGGAGGTCAGCGCCAGAATTCCGGCTTTGGGGGCCCGGTGCGCCCGCCGCGGATGGCGGGAAGGCGCGGACCCGGCAAACGCGGGGCCGGCATGCTTGGGAAGGAGGGCTGGGTGGTTCATCATTTTGGTCACAGGTTGTTAAGAGGGAAAGGAGGCGTCGCCCGGGCTCACTGGCGGCGGCCTCGCATGCTGAGGCGCATCGGCAGGCGCATCGAAGGCGGCGGCTGTTCGTCGATGCGCTCGACGCCGCGCAGCGTTGCCAGGATGAGTTCGTCGGTCTGGGCATTGCCCGAGCTCTTGACCAGTTGCAGGCGCGTCGTCTTGCCGTCGGCGGCCATCCACAGGTCAATCGTCAGGCCGTCGAAGGACAGCGAACGGGTGCGCGGGTCCCTCAGCAGGATCTGCTGCAGGAAGTTCGAGACGTAGTTGTTGTACGAACCGCCGCCCAGGCCGCCGCCGCCCGTCAGGCCACCGCCGCGACCGGACTGGATGCCGAACGAGTCGTTGCCGGCTTGCGCGTCGCTGTTCATGGTGACCGGGTCGCTCAAATCCTTGGCGGGGCTTGGCGTGTCTTCGGAGGGCTTCTCCACCGGCTCGGCCGGGGTCGGCTTGACCTCGGTCACTACAGGTTTGACGGGTTCAGGATCGGGCAGCTTTTCAGGCTCAGGCGGCGGAGGCGGGGGTGGCGGGAGCATCAGCATCGGGGTGGAAGCCACCTCGCGTTTGGTGCTCGCCATATCCGAAAGCAAATACCAGATGACGGCGGCAAGAAGGGCCAGGGCCGCCACACCGATGATGCTTCCCCCCCAGCGGCGCCAGACGTCGCCCGCATTGCGCAGCGGATGGGGATTGAGATGAAGGGAGGCCACGTTCTCATTCCCCTCAGGCAGGCTTGCCGGTCACCAGGCCGACCTGGTTGAGGTCGATGCGGCGCAGCAGGTCCAGCACCTCGACGACCTTGGCGTACTGGACGGCCGCGTCACCGCGCACGATCACCGGGAAATCCGGCGTGAGCGCTTTCTCGGTGCGCAGGCGCTCTTCCAGCTCCGGCAGGCTCACCGGATAGGCGTCCAGGAACACCCGCCCGCCGTTGTCGATGGTGATGGCCTTGGTCTTGGGCTTTTCCAGCGCCACGGACGAACTCGCCTTGGGCAGGTCCACTTTGAGGCCGGGAATGCTGGCATTGCTGGTCAGGATAAAAATCACCAGCACCACCAGCAGCACGTCCACGAAGGGCGTGATGTTGATGCCGCCCGCGCGTTTTTTGGTGCCGAATTTGGCTGCGTTTGCCATGGTCATCCGCCCCGTTAAGCGCGTTGGCCGGCGTGGGCCTGGCGGCCCTCGCCCTGCTCTTCGGCCAGGCGCGTGGAGAATTCATCCACGAACACCGCCATGTCCGCGCCAATGGCGTCCGAACGCGAAGCCAGCCAGTTGTAGCCGAACAGCGCGGGAATCGCGACGCCCAGGCCGGCGGCGGTACACAGCAGCGCGGCGGCCATGCCGGGCGCCACCGAGTTGATGTCCACGGCGCCGGCCATCGCGGCCACCACGAATACCAGCATGATGCCCAGCACGGTGCCGAACAGGCCGACGTAAGGCGCGCCTTCAATCGTGGTGGACAACCAGTTCATGCGCTTGGACATGCGCTCGTTCTCGCGCA
Source organism: Polaromonas sp. YR568 (assembly GCF_943369675.1). GTDB lineage: Bacteria > Pseudomonadota > Gammaproteobacteria > Burkholderiales > Burkholderiaceae_C > Polaromonas. Next base: position 26,524 of record NZ_CALROB020000060.1, read on the forward strand.
CCTGCACGCCGTCCATCGCGGCCCGGATGGCGCTGATGGTGGCGTTGGAGACGGCGTTGAGGTCGTAGCCGCGATCATGGCGGCGGCGCAGTTCGCCCACGGCCACTTCATAGAGGCGCCAGAGCGAGGAGTCCGACTTCACCTCGGCGGGAATCTTGTTGTTCTTGGCCAGCGAATCCAGCGGCGCGCCGGCCGACTCGCGGAAGTAGCCCATGAAGGCCTCGTTGGCGCGCGAGATCGCGCTGTAGCTGCGGCTCTTGCCGATCATGATGAACCAGGAGAAACCCATCATCAGGCCCAGGACGAGCACCACGGCCCAGGCGTCCAGCGGCATGGCCGACAGGATGAAGCCGAAGTGGCTTTTGCCCGCCTGTTGTTCGTCCGCGCCGAACTTGGTCATGCGCGATTCGGCGCCTTGCGACACCGCATCGGCCAGCAGCAGGGCATCGGCGCGCGCCACCTTGGACAGGCGCAGTTCGTCGATGGAGCCCGTAAAGGCCGCGAAAGCCGCTTGCGCGCCCGGCGTGGCGGACGCGGTGGCGTCGACGCCCAGGGATGCGGAGGTGTTCAGCGCCGGCAGGGCGCCTTCCAGCGACGCGCTGGCGCGGCCGCCGACGTAGAGCGTAACCGTCTTGCCGTCGGCCTTCAAGGCCAGGTGCGACCATTGGCCGGCCTGGACGGGCTGGCCCGGGGTGCTGCGTTTGCCGTTGACCTGCACGAAGGGAACGCCCTGGTCCAGGCCGACGACCAGCTCGCCCGCGCCGTCGCGGCGCGAGTAGATGACTTGCTGGGCGCCGAGCTTGTCGGGGTGGACCCATGCGCTGAAAGTGAAGGCATCACCGGCCTTCTGGGCCAGCGACGGTGAGGCCGGCAGTTGCAGCGCGGCCGTGCCGAGTTGCGCGCCCTTGCCGATCACGGCGCCTTCCAGGATCACCGCCGACGTCTGCGCGTTGTTGCCGTAGGCCGTGGTGTCGCGCGGAGGCGCGCCGGCTTCGCCGAAGTGGTAGACCAGGGTGTAGTCGGGATCGAAGGTGCGCTGGCCGTTGCCGGATGCGGGCGCCTTCTTGTTGCCGTAATACATCCAGACCTGCTGCGGCGCGCCGGCCGACAGCGCGGGAACTTCCACCCACACGAGCGCGATGCCCAGCAGCGGGTCGAACTGCTCGACCTGGTGGTTCAGCACGGTCTTGTCGTCCGCCGCGACAAAGCGCAGGTCGGCGCCGTTGTCACTGACGCCCTGGAAACTGAAATTGCCCGTGTGCAGGCGCACCAGCACCGGCGTGCGTCCGGCGTCGCCGCCTATGGCGCCGCCCTGCGGGCCGGCGTCAATGGTGACGGGTTTGCGGTAAGCCCAGTCGGGCTGCCACCATGCATGGGCCAAGCTCGGTACCAAGGTGCTCAACAGGGTGAGCGAAAGAAAGAGGATGCGTCGCATGAGAAAGGTTCTCCGAAGGCTCGTGGAAGGATGGAAGGATTGAAGGATTGAAGAAATGAAAGAAGAAAAAAAACGGTGAAACTTGAAGGTCCGGATAAAGGGTTTCCTGCGCCGCCTCAATAGGTGGCGTTGATGTTGAAGGTCACGCGCAGGTCGCGGCGCTCGGTGCGCGGGCCGTTCCTCAAGGGGTAGCCCAGGTCCAGCTTGCCGCTCACGCTGGTGCCCAGGCGAAAGCTGGTGCCCACGCCCACCGACGCGAGGGTGAACTCCTCGGTCTGCTGCGGCAGCGGGCTGCGCAGGTGCAGCTGGGCCGCATCCGCGAAGGCGTAGACGCGCCAGCCCTCGATCCATGGGTTGAAATAATTCAGAGGTTTGGTGCGGTATTCCAGCGAACCCACCAGGCCGTAGTCGCCGGTGGCTTCGGACGACAGGTAGCCGCGCACGGTGTTCGCGCCGCCGGCCGCCATCTGCTCGCCCGAGACCAGCGGGGAATCCGTCATCTGGCCGGCCAGGCGGTAACCGAGCTGCGAATCACCCTCGAAGGTGTAGCTGCCGTTCAGGTCGGCCTTGAACACCATGAAGCTGGGCGAGGCCTTGTAGCGTTTGTAGTCAAACTCCTGGACGCTGCTGCCGTAATCCAGGAAGCTGCGGGTTCCCGCCACCATCGACAGGCCGACGCCGTACTGGCTGCGCTCACCCTGCATGAAGCCGGAATAGGCCAGCGTGATGGGGGCGTACTTGAGCGTCGAGGAATCGCCCGTGGCGCCCAGGCGCAGCGCTTCCTCGTTGCTCTTGAAGTCGACGCCTATGCTCATGCTGTGCCACCAGGCGCCCGAGTTGGGCACGGTATAGGTGGCCTTGAAGCCGAAGGAATGGCCTTTGCCAAGCACGTTGGTTCCGCCCACCGTGGCCACGTTGCTGTCGGACTTGTACCCGGAAGCCTCCAGGCTCCAGTTGGAGCCGCGTATGGGCGCCATATAAGAGCCGGACCAGACCTGGGTCTGGTTCAGGTCTTCGGGCGCGCCGTAGAAACTGACCGATGCGACATGACCGAGCTGCCAGAGGTTGTCATGCGAGACGGAGGCGCTGGCGCGCAGGCGCTTGGTGTCGGCGCTGTAGTCGTTGTTGAGGCCGGCGCTCAGGCGCCAGGGGCTGCCGTCCTCGACCTTGAGGTCCACATCCATGGTCCCGGGAATCGCGCCCTGCCTGACCAGCGGCATCACCTGGCGCTTGCCGCCGCGGTTGAGCTGGGCCAGTTCGGCCTGCGCCTGGTTGAAGTCGGGCACCGCGCCTTCCTTCAGTGCGGGCACCTGGTCGCGCACTTCCAGCGGCGAGTTGTACTGCGCGCCGACGACGCGCACACGCCCCACCTTGGTTTCGCTGACCTGCAGGAAGACGATGCCGCCTGTCACCTGCTGCTCGGGCAGATCGACATAGACGGACTGGTAGCCGCGCGCCTGGTACACGGCCAGCAGCGCGTCGCGCGCGCTCTCGATGTCTTTCATCGTGCGGCGCGGGCCGAGGAAGGGCGTCACCGCGCGTTCGATGGCGCGGGCATCCAGCACGGTGTTGCCGCGCACGATGTATTCCTGAATATCGACCGGCCGCAAGGCCACCGCTTCCGCGGCCGCATCGGCGCCCGCGGTCGGTGTCACCGCGGCGGGCTCGGCGGCTTGCGCCGCCGGGGTAGCCGGGGCCTGCGCCAGCGCGGCCTGCTGGCCCGTCAATGCCGCCACGGCCAGAAAAACGGCGTTCCAATAACCGGGCGGTTTACTCTTCTTTAGGTCACGCATGTCATCAACTCAATTCTGAAAAACCAAACGCTGATAGGGTCCACCGGTACCGGATCGCCGGTGCCGCTGAAGTTGCAGGATCGTGCGCAACAACAACCATGGTGAAGAGCGACCATGACGGCATTGCGTACAAAGGTATAGACGGCCAGGGAGGACCGCGACTGTCGTTTGTCACGAAATCTTCATAAAACTCTTTCGGGCAAAGAGCCTCATGGCGGGACCGGCGCAACGCGGTTGGCGAAAAAAAAGAGAACTCTTCCCGTCAAGAAAAAGTTCTCATATTTTTTGTACCGTACCGCGCCTGTCACTTACCCGCTTTCGTCATGGCGGTGACACGCGCTCCCGCCATGATTGACTGCCTGGTCCATGTGACGCAAAAATGAAAGCCGCAGGCACGCTATGGTTCGCTCAATCCCCGCCCTCATTTCCCTGGCGCTGTTCAGTACTTTCCTGAACGCGCAACCGGCCCCCGCCGCGAGTGCGGCGGCGGCGGCGGCGGCGGCGGCGGACGATGCCGCGTCCTGTATCGAGGTTGAGGTGAACGGCGAAAAAACCCCGTCCTTCGCCTGCCTGACCCAAAAGCTGCGGCCCGCCGCCGACGCGCGCAACGCGTCGCTGCCGCCTCCCGCGCTCGGCTCCGAGGCCATCATCCTGCGCCCCTCCAACCAGCTGGGTTTGTTCAACCGGGCGGCCACCAGCAACCGCATGGGCAACACCTTCGGCACCTCGGTGTACCCGCAGCGCCCGCCTCCTCAGGTTCCGGCAACGCCGTTGATTCCGAACGCCCGGCCGTGAGGCGGCAAGCTACAAACTGCCAACACCGGCCAGTTGAGGGAAGCAGCAGCTAGTCGCCGTCTGCTCAAGGCCGCCAGTTCCGACGCTCCTCAGGGGTTAGCTGTGCCTTCTGGGCCTCCGTCAACACGCCGGCGCCCAGCACCTGGATAGCACTGTTGGCGTTGTAGCTCACCGGCTCACCCTTGGCAGCGCCGCGCGACGAACCTTGGGCGCCCTCCATGGGCTCGTTGCCAAACCCGACCACACGCACGGTGAACACCGAGGGCAGGTTCTGCCGCGCCGCCGCGCGGTCGCGCTGCAGCATGTCCTGGGCCGCCATCGCCGCCTGCGAGGCCGCGGCGCCGGCATTGGTCAGCGCGCCTATGTTGACGGCCTCCACCACCGGCAGGCCCTTGGCCTCGCCCTTGACCTTGATGTTGTCGGCGTTGAGCAC
>NZ_CALROB020000061.1:0-30801 GCF_943369675.1 Polaromonas sp. YR568
GCCCCGGCGCCCGCCGATAACGCCTCGCCGGAGTTGAGCCCCGCGGAGCAGGAGGCTTCAGGCGCCGAAGCGCCGGCCCACATGATGCGCGCGGTGGAACGCTTCAACAGCCAGCTCGAAAGTTTTGTCGAAGTCGCCATCGTGCTGGCGGTCGGCGTGCTGGTGGCGACGACGCGTTTTCGCACCGAGGTGCTGTGGTTCATCCCCGTGCTGTTCCTGGTGATACGGCCGGCTGCCGTCTACCTCGGCCTGCTCGGCACGCCCGTCAAGGGCACGCAGCGCCGCCTGATCAGCTGGTTCGGCATACGCGGCATCGGTTCGCTCTACTACCTGCTTTACGCCATCAACCACCACATCGAACGGGCGCTGGCGCAGCAATTGCTGTCCATCACGCTGGCCGTCGTCGTGGCCTCGGTGGTCGCGCACGGCGTCTCGGTCACGCCGCTGATGAAGCGCTATGAGGCGCGCAAAGCCGGGCGGCGCCCGCGCTGAGCACCACCCCTGCCGGCCCCGCCCTGGCAGGACCGCTTCGCCGGGTTTTGTGAGCGTTTCTTCATCTGCCCCGCACTTGACCTGCGTCAAGCCATGGCGGAAATATCCCGGCATTTCCCATGTTGGTGATATTGATAACTATTCTCATTTGTATAATCGCGGCTCCTTCTTTCTTTTTCGCCCTTTCACAGACCCAGGAGCCGTCATGACACCAGCGCTGAAACCAGCACTCATTGCCACCTTGCTCACCCTGCTCGCAGTGCCCGCCATGGCCCAGCCCGCACCTGCCGCAGCCGGTACCGCAGCAGTGGCGCCCGCCGCGCAGGCCGCGACGGCCCCGGCCGTGGCCAAACACTACGCCGCACTGGTGCTGGCGAGCTATGAGGACACGCTGGCCGGCGCCCTGACGCTGCAAAAAGCAGTGCAAGCCCTGGCAACGACGCCTTCCGACGAAAACCTGAAAGCCGCGCGCAAGGCCTGGCTGGACGCCCGCGAGTTTTACGGCCAGACCGAGGCCTTCCGCTTTTACGGCGGCCCGATCGACGACAAAAACGGCCCCGAAGGCCGCATCAACGCCTGGCCCATGGACGAGTCCTACGTCGATTACGTGAAAGACTCGCCCAATGCCGGTGTCATCAACAACCGCAAAGTGGCCATCACCAAGAAGCAGTTGGCCAGCCTCAACGAACGCAACGGCGAAGAGAACATCGCGACCGGCTGGCATGCGATCGAGTTTCTGCTGTGGGGCCAGGACCTGAGCACCACCGGCCCGGGCAACCGCTCGTTTGAAGATTTTGTGGACGGCAAAAAACCCAACGCCGACCGCCGCCGCCAGTACCTGCAGGTGGTGACCGAGCTGCTGGTCGACGACCTGCGCAGCCTGACCAAGGCCTGGGCGCCCACGGCCGGGTCTTACCGCGCGAAGTTCGAGCGCGGCGGCATGGAATCGGTGCGCAAGATTTTTGTCGGCCTGGGCTCGCTCTCGCGCGGTGAACTCGCCGGCGAACGCCTGGAAGTCGCCCTGGCCAGCCAGGACCAGGAAGACGAGCACTCGTGCTTCTCCGACAACACGCACCGCGACGTGGTGAACAACGCCAAGGGCATCCAGAACGCCTGGCTGGGCCAGTACAAGCGCGCCGACGGCAGCACCCTCGCGGGCGCCTCGCTGCGCGACCTGGTCGCCGCCAAGAACCCGGCGCTGGCCGAGCGCACCACCAAGCAGATCGCCGCGTCGGTCGCCGCCGCCGAAGGCATCCAGGCGCCGTTTGACCGCGAGATCGTCGGCGCCAAGGATGCGCCCGGCCGCCTGCGCGTGCAAAAAACCATCGACAGCCTGGTGCAGCAAAGCAAGGACCTGGTCGATGCCGCCAACGCCGCCGGCATCACCAAGCTGACCCTGGTGAAACCTTAAGTGTTCCGCCCCGCCTCGGCCCGGACCCTCACAAGCTACCTTAGGGCGGGGTTGGCCGGGCTGGCCGCGACCAGCCTCGCGGGCCTGGCCTTCTGGGCCGCCGCAGGGCCACCCGCGCAAGCCGGCGCAGCGCCCGATGACGAAAAAACCGGCGGCGAGACCACGGTGTTCGCCACCGGCCAGAACGCGTTTTCATTTCCGCTGGCCAACCTGCCCGACGAGGAGCGCACACGCTTTGTCATCGGCAATTCGTTTTTCAAGCGCAACTGGGTGCAGGCGCCTTCGTCGACCACCGCGCGCGACGGGCTAGGCCCGCACTTCATCGCGCGCTCCTGCGGCGGCTGCCATGTGCAGGACGGCCGCGGCGCGCCGCCGGACTTTTCGCGCGGCCTGTCGGACCAGCCGGTCGGCCTGCTGCTGCGCCTGTCGATTCCGGGCAAGGACGCCCACGGCGGGCCGTTGCCCGACCCGGTCTACGGCGACCAGTTTTCCAATTTCGCCATTCAGGGCGTAACGCCCGAAGGGCAGATCTCGCTGCGCTATGAGACGGTGCGCGGCAAGTTTGCCGACGGCACCCCTTACCAGCTGCAGAAGCCGCGCTACGGTTTCAGCAAGCTCAACTACGGCCCCATGGCCAAGGATGTGATGCTGAGCCCGCGCATCGCGCCGCAGATGGCCGGCGTGGGTTTACTCGAGGCGATTCCAGAGGCCGAAATCTTGCGCAACGCGCTTGAGCAGGCGGCCCTGGGCGGCCCGGTGCGCGGTGTGGTCAACCAGGTGTGGGACGCGCCCGCGCAGCAGATGCGCGTGGGACGCTTCGGCTGGAAGGCCAACGTCGCCACGCTGGCCCACCAGACCGGCGGCGCCTTCCTCGGCGACATGGGCATCACCTCGCCGCTCTTCCCCAACGAAACCTGCACGGCCACGCAGAAAGACTGCATGGCCGCGCCGCGGGGCGCGCAGGGCAAGGCGCCCGAGATCGACGAGAAGACCTTCAACGACGTGGTGTTCTACGAAAGCACGCTGGCACCGGCGGCGCGGCGCAACCCCAAGGATGCGCAGGTGGTGCAGGGCCAGAAGCTGTTTGCGCAAGCCCAATGCGCCGCCTGCCACCGCCCGAGTTACGTCACCGGGGAGATTCCTTTCCCGCGCCTGGGCAGCAAGGCCGCGCAAGGGCAGGCCATCTACCCCTACACCGACCTGCTGCTGCACGACATGGGCGAAGGCCTGGCCGACGGCCGGCCCGACTTCCTGGCCAACGGCCGCCAGTGGCGCACGCCGCCGCTGTGGGGCCTGGGCCTGGTGCCCGACGTGAACGGCCACAACCGCCTGCTGCACGACGGCCGCGCGCGCGGTGCGCTCGAGGCCGTGCTCTGGCACGACGGCGAGGCCAGGGCCAGCAAGGACAAAGTCCTGCAAATGAATGCGCGGGAACGCGCCGCGCTGGTGAAGTTCCTGGAGTCGCTGTAACGCTGTGAGCGTTTAACTCACGCATTGCCTGAACGCACAAACGAAAGGCATATACCGATGAAGCCAATCGCCACCAAACTGAAGCCGTCGTTGCGCAAAGTGCTGCTCGCCTTCGCCGGCGCTGCGCTGCTGGCCGGCAGCGCAGCGCACGCGCAAACCGTCGCCTCCAACGTCGCCGTGCCGTTTTACACGGCGGGCGATTTCATGCGCGGCGCCTACCGCTTCTGGTACGCGCCGCAAGCCGCCGCGTTTGCCGAGCAGGCCGCAGGCCTGCCCAGCGCGATCTCCGCGGTCTGCGATGCAACCGCGGACGCCGCAACGCCCAAACTGGAGCAAGCCCGCGAGCGCTGGAAAGCCACCGCCATCTCCTGGGACCGCCTGAGCGGCGTGCAGGTCGGCCCGCTGGTGCAGCGGCGTTCCACGCGCCAGATCGACTTCACGCCGACGCGGCCCGAGCTCATCAAGCGCGCGATTCAAACCGCCCCGCAAGACGCCACCGCCATGGAAAGCATAGGCACGCCGGCCAAGGGCTTGCCGGCGCTGGAGTGGCTGCTGTGGACCCAAGCCATCGCCCCGGCCACGCCGGCCTGCCGCTATGCGGTGCAGGTGGCCGCCGACATCCAGCGCGAGGCCGATGCCTTGGCCAAGGCGTTTGCCGAGCTCGCCGCGCGCCCGCCCGGCGAAGCCGAACAAACCCAGGGCCCCGCGATGAGCGAACTCGTCAACCAGTGGGCAGGCGCGCTGGAACGCCTGCGCTGGGCCGAGATGGAAAAACCGCGCCTCGCGGGCAGCGCGCAAGGCGGCCGCAACGCCGTGGCCTATGCGCGCAGCGCCAGCGGCCAGACGGCCGCGCGCTGGGCCGCGCAATGGCAGGCGCTGCGCACGCTGGGCGCCTCGCAAGCCGCTGAAGCGCCGCGGCCCGGCACCGGCCTGGCGCCGATTGAAACTTACTTGCGCGGCCTTGGCCGCAACGAGCCTGCCGACCTGCTGGCGCAAAGCGTGGGCAAGGCCGACAAGGCGCTGCAGAATGCGTCGCCCGCGAACCGCGCCGGCATCACCGCCGCCGGGCGTTCGCTGGCCGACCTGAAAAAACTCACCGAGGCCGAGATCGCGCCCGCCCTCGAAGTCAGCATTGGTTTTTCGGACGCCGACGGCGATTGACGGGATGACCGGGCCCTTCAGCTTGCAACGCCGCCAGTGGCTGGCCTTCGCCGCCTCGCTGGCCGCGCCCCTGGCAATGCCCGCCATGGCTGCGGCGCGCACGCCGCGATTGGTCACGGCCTGGGAAGGCCGCGACGGCTACCAGGTCGGTGTGCTCGCGCAGCAGGGCGCGGCACTGGGCGTGAGCGCCGCGCTCGACGTGCCGACACGCGCCCACGGCATGTGGGCCGAAGCCGGCGGCACCTTGCTGGCGGTGGCGCGCCGGCCCGGCGACTGGCTGCTGCGCTGGAAGCCCGATGCAAGCGGTGGCGGCAAGGCGATTGCCTGGGGCTGGATAGAACCCGACCGCGCCTTCAACGGCCATGTGGTCGCCAGCCGCGACGGCAAGCTGCTCTACACCACCGAAACCAACCTGGAAACGGGCGAAGGCCTGATAGGCCTGCGCGATGCCGCCACGCTGGAAAAAACCGGCGAATGGACGACCCACGGCATGGACCCGCACGAGCTGCTGCTGGACAGCGACGGCAGCCTCATGGTGGCCAACGGCGGCATTCCGGCCCTGCCCGAAACCGGCCGGCTCAAGATTCACATGGACCGCATGGACGCTTCGCTGGTGCGGCTGGACACCCACAGCGGCGCGCTGCTGGGCCAGTGGCGCGTGGCCGACAAGCGCCTGAGCCTGCGCCACATCGCCTGGGGCGAGCCCGCATCCGGCGGTACGCAAGGCCGGCGCCTGCTGGGCATCGCGCTGCAGGCCGAACACGACGACGCGGCCACCAAAGCCGCCGCGCCCGTGCTGGCGGTGTTTGACGGGCAGCGCCTGCAAACGCACGCCGCGGGCCCCGGCCAGTTGCTCGCGGGCTACGGCGGTGACATCGCCCACGTTGCCGGCGGTTTTGCGGTGAGCTGCCCGCGCGCCAACGGCGTGGCGCTGTGGCGCGCCGACGGCCGCTGGACCGGCTTCCTGCCGCTGCAGGAGGCCTGCGCGCTGGCAGCAGCGCCGGCGCCGGGCGGCGGGCCCAGCCTGTGGGCCGCCGGCCGGCTGGCCGCGCTCACACAGGACAGCCGGGGCGCCACCCGTGCGTCACCACTCACAGACCTGCGCCTGGACAACCACTGGGCGCCGTTGGGCTGAGCGCCAAGCCCACACGCCACACGTGCCAACGCCCCGGAACCCTTGCGGGTTTCGGGGCGTTGGCCATTGGCTTGGCTAAACCGCGGCGCTTATTGGGCGGAGGTCTTCACCAACTCAGCGGCAGCCTGGGGAGCAGCGCCGGTCTTTTCGGCACGGGGAGCGGCCAGGTTTTGCTGGGCAGCCGCACCGTTGTAGCTGGAGGCGGAATTGACGCCCTGAGCTTGTACGGCTTCAGCTTTGACTTCAGCGCGGGTTTTGGTCACGGGCGCCTTCATCTGGTCGTACAGGTAGGAGTTGAAGGTTTCAGCGGAAGCGGCCACGGAAGTCAGGGCGGCAACGGCAACAACAGCGGCGGCAACAAAGTTCGATTTCATGATGAATATCCTCTCAAAAGTTAAAGTGACGTTCCGGGCATGGCGGGCTCATCTCCCCGTCTGTCCAGCCTCGGTGAGTCGCCTTGTAAGGGGCTTCGGCTCATCGATGTATGAACTGTATTCCTGTTAAATTAATCAAAAAATAGCAATTTCAACAATACATTGCTGTTAAATCAACAACAATGAAGCTGTTATATAGGGGTTAACCATGGACCGTCTCCAATCAATGCGCGTCTTCCAGCAGGTGGTGGACGACGGCAGTTTTGCCGCTGCGGCGCGCAAATTCGACATGTCGTCCGCCGTGGTGACCCGCTTGGTCGGCGACCTGGAAGACCACCTGGGCGTGCGGCTGCTGCAGCGCACCACCCGGCGCCTGGCGCTGACGGACGCCGGCGAAACCTACCTGGCCCGCGTGCGGCACATCCTGAACGACATCGACGAGGCGCATGCCGCCGCCCAGGCCCATGCGCAGGAGATGTCCGGCACCATCCGCATCATGACGCCGCCGGTGTTCGCGGTGCACGTGCTGGCGCCGCTGGTGGCCGAGTTCGGCCGGCGTTATCCCAAGGTCGTGCTCGACATCCATGTCGACTCGCCGCTGGTGCCGCCGGTGGAAGACTACGACCTCACGCTGCTGGGCGCCGCCGACACCTTCGACGCCAACATCATCGCGCGGCCCATCGCCTCGTCCGACGGCGTCCTCTGCGCCTCGCCCGACTACCTGCGCCGCAACGGCACGCCGGCGCAGCCCGAAGACCTGCCGCAACACCATTGCCTGCGCGTCAAGCAGGCCGCAAACCGGCACCGCATCTGGCGCCTGACCAACCCCGGTGAAGGCAAGCGCGTCGTCGAAGTGCAGATCGAGCCCAGCATGCTGGTCAACCACTCCGACACGCTGATACGCGCCTGCGTGGACGGCGCCGGCATCATGAGCCAGTCCATAGACCTGGTGGCCAACCACCTCAACAGCGGCGCGCTGCAGCGCATCCTCTCGCCCTGGATCACCGGCACCAACACCTTGTACGCGGCGCTGCCCAGCCGCAAGTTCATTCCCGTGCGGACCAGCGTGTTCCTCGAGTTCATGACCGAGTACACACGCAAGGTGATCAAGAAGATGGAAGCACGGACGGAATAAAGTTCCTGCACGAGAGCTCGCCGGCATGGAAGACCGGCCAGCCATCCCCACTTAGGCAACAAGGCTGTGCATCGCGTGCACAAGCCCTGCCCGCAGCTCCGGTGCGGATTCAAAGCCATTTGAATTTCGCCATGCGCAATGAGAGGTGCATCCGTTCTTGACGCGATGCTTTCAAAACTCTTTCAGAAAAAAAGTTCCGCGTTGTCACGCATTCATTGTTCCAGTTCGGGCAATGGAATGTTCTAAAAACACGCACTTGTCTATACGTCTGGCGCAACAAGATTCTATGCATCGGTGAGCCACATTCATAACAGCGACTCAGCGAGGAAGGCCCCTCGGGCAGACAGCCCGTCCGACCGGATTTTTCAAAAACTGATCTAAAGGAAATTCATCATGAAATCGAATCTTGTCTCCGCTTCCATTCTTGCCGTCTCCGCACTCGCCTTCTTCGGCTCCGCCAGCAGCTTCGCCGAAGGCCGCGATCCGTTTCCCCAAGACCAGGTGAAATCGGTCAGCACCAAGACCCGCGCCGAAGTGCGCGCCGAACTGGCACAAGCCCAGCGCGAAGGTTATTCCGCAAACATCGGCCCGACCTACCAGGACGTCTACACGGCACCCGTCAGCGGCAAGACGCGCGCTGAAGTGAAGGCCGAAATCGGCACGAGAGTGTCGGCCGCGGCGCTGGATCGCGACTACTCTGTCGTTCAGTAAGCGCCCTACGCGCGGTTGATTGCCGGGCCACGGTTCGAAGCGACTGCGCCACAGGCCGTTAACAACCACCGAACCTCCCGCAGCGCTTGCGCTACAGGAGGTTTTGCCGTGCGTGCCTGCCGATCGCCTCAGACGAAGTGGCGTTCCTTTGAGAGGCTCTCTTGATGGAACAGAAAGCACAATGACCTATGCGGCCGTCGGCTTGGTCTCACGCCGCCAAAGCGGCCTCAAGAATAGGCCTTATGTCCCGGTTCCGAAAGGTCTCAAATCCAGATTCCTCCAGAGCTTTGCGGCGATTCTCATTGTTGACAATGTCGTGGCACTCCTCAACAAGCTTTGACGGGGACACCACGCAGATTCCGGCGCGAATATCCTCCTCAATACAAGTTTCCGGATCAATATCGGCCACTACAGCTTTGCGGTTGGCCAACAGATAAGAAACGCGGACGATTTCAAATATTTTTTTTGCCGAGAGATTGATGTTCACGATGAGTTTTGATCGCGCAATTAACTCATCCCGCGCAGCCCCATACAGACCGCACACAAAAACTGTCTTGAGCCCAAAATGGCACAGATGATGGAAGGCATCCAGCCGATCGGGTCCGGGTGCTCCGTACATCAGAACATCAATGTCTTGTATCGACGCTTTGGGAATTCGCGTCAGGGGTTCCGCATAACCCAGCGGCACGATCCGGCAATCTGCATTGAGTTTCTTCCACACATCCGCATTGCCTTCACTGTAATCCCATATTTTGAAATTCGCTGCGGCATAAGCCAGGGGCGGTTTCAGCAAAGTTGCGCCTCGAATTTGCTCGAAGTTATAAACAATGGTGGAGGGCGGCAGCTTGCTTACTACGTCCATCTCAAGCATCTGAGCGCCAAAGATGATGTTCGTTGCCGATTGAGAGAAAGTGTCTACGCCGGACTCCACCGTGTGCCCCAACTCACGCAGACCCCATATGACGGACTCAACTACTTCTTCGTAGGCCTTTAACCCAGACGCCTCTCCATTGAAGGCTATGTGTGAAACGTGATATTTCAATTGAATTCCTGGTATTGGCTGCTAAGCTGAAAATTCATCGACAAAGCCTTGAAGCCATTGTTGCGCGACACTACCAATAGGCCGCCGGCACTCTGCAATGAGCCCGGCCAAGCCTTCTGCCGAGATACAGGACGACACTAATGCGGCATCTTACAGGCGTCGATGAGAGACTGTGGCGCTCCCGGAAACTCACCGATCCCGCGAACCCAAGTGTTGCCGCGGTGTATGGGCCCAATCCCATCGCAAGGAGAGCGGCACACCAGAAACAAAAAAGCCCTTGAGTCCGTTAAGAATCAAGGGCTTGCGCATCTGGTGGCCTGGGGCGGAATCGAACCACCGACACAAGGATTTTCAATCCTCTGCTCTACCGACTGAGCTACCGGGCCTGAGCCTCAGATTATATATCAGCAAAAAGGGGGACCCGGAAAGGCTTAGATGCCGCGCTTTCCGCGCGTGAGATCGACACCCAGCTGCTTCAGCTTGCGGTACAGGTGGGTGCGCTCCAGGCCGGTTTTTTCGGCGACGCGGGTCATGGAGCCGCCTTCCTTGGCGAGGTGGAATTCAAAGTAGGCCTTTTCAAACTCATCGCGCGCGTCGCGCAGTGGTTTTTCGAGCAGGAAGCTTTGCGTGGCTTGGGGGCCGAGGTCCACAGGCGCCGGCAGTGTGCCGCCGGTCATCACCGCTTCCACCGTGAGTTCGGCCGCGGGCAGCGCGGAGTTGCCGCTCAGGGTGCTGGGTTTGCGCGGGGCTGTCTTGCTGAGGCCCTGCTCCACCGCTTTGAGCAGCTTTTGCAGGGTGATGGGTTTTTCCAGAAAGGCCATCGCGCCTATCTTCGTGGCCTCGACGGCGGTGTCTATGGTGGCGTGGCCGCTCATCATGATGACGGGCATGGTGAGCAGGCCGCTGGAGGACCACTCCTTGAGCAATGTCACACCGTCGGTGTCGGGCATCCAGATGTCCAGCAGCACCAGGTCGGGCCTGGAGCGGCTGCGGGCCGCGCGGGCTTGCGCCGCATTCTCGGCGAGCTCGACCTGATGCCCTTCGTCATTGAGAATTTCTGAGAGTAGGTCGCGTATGCCCAGCTCGTCGTCGACCACCAGAATATTTGCCATGATTGAATTGCTGCCTGCCTGTTGTTGTTGCGATGCCGTACGGATCCGAAACCCGAAGTGTTACTGAATGTGTTGTTATGCCACAACTGCAAATGATAACGACACTTGCGCACCTTGCACCGCGCCGTCCACCACACGGTTCGAAATATCGACACGCGCACCGTGTTCGTCGGCGATTTTTTTGACCACCGCCAACCCCAGCCCCGTGCCCTTGACCTTGGTGGTGACGTAGGGCTCGAAGGCGCGTTTGAGGATGTGCTCGGGGAAACCGGTGCCGTTGTCGCGCACGCTCAGGCGCACCCGTTTGGAGGCTTCGGAGTATTCGGTCTTGAGGGTGACGCGCGCGCCCTCTTTGCCTTCCTGGGCGTCCTGCGCATTCTGCAGCAGGTTGTGGATGACCTGGCGCAGTTGCTGGGCGTCGCCCTGTATCAGCGGGGCTTTGGGGTCGAGTTCGGCGACGACGGGCACGGCGGCCGAGCCGTCACGGCGCTGGCCGCCGTGGCCGTCGCTGTGGCTGTCGTGCAGGTACAACTGCGTGACGTCGTTGATCAGGGCGTTGAGGTCCACCGGCTTGAGTTCGGCCGCCGGCAGCCGGGCGTAGTCGCGGAACTCGTTGACCAGCCGCTTCATGGCATCGACCTGGTCGACGATGGTCTTGACGGACTTGGTGAGCAGCAACTGCTCGGTTTCGCCTACCTTGCCGGTGAGTTTCATTTCCAGGCGCTCGGCCGACAGCTGGATGGGTGTGAGCGGGTTCTTGATTTCATGCGCCAGCCGGCGCGCCACCTCGCCCCAGGCCTGCGCGCGCTGGGCCGAAACCATTTCCGAGATGTCGTCGAACACCAATAAAAACTCCTCGGTGCCGGGCATTTTTGCACCGCGCGCGATCAGCGTGATGGCGTTGTCGGGCGAGCCGGGCATGGCCGCGTTGAGTTCAAACGACTGCTGCCAGTGTTCCAGCCCGTGCGGCGCGTTGTCGCTGAGGTAGTCGGCGAACTGGGCCAGCACGTCCTTGGCGAACACGCCCAGCCCCGGGACTTCGCCCAGCGACTTGCCGTGGTAGGCCGCCAGGGGCGCGCGCAAGATGCGCGTGGCGCCGGGGTTGCTGGACTGGATGCGGCCGCGCACGTCCAGCACGATGACGCCGGCAGTGAGATTGTCCAGGATGGTCTGCAGGTTGGCGCGCGCGGCGTCGACCTGGCTCATGCTTTGCTGCACCGCCGTGCGGGCATCGGACAGCTGCTGCGTCATGTCGGCAAAAGAGCGCGTGAGCCCGCCCAGCTCGTCCTTGCCCTGCAGCGCGGCCTTGGGCGTCAGGTCGCCCTGGGCCACCTGGCGCACGCCTTCGGCCAGCACCAGCAGCGGCTTGGCCAGCTGGTTGCCCAGCACCACGGCCAGCAGCACCGCGCCGAACACCGCCAGGAACAGGCTGAGCGTGAGTGTACCTATGTACATTTTGCGCAGGCCGCCGCGCGCCAGCGCGCGTTCCTGGTATTCGCGGTTGGCCTCCTGCACGGCGATGGCGTTGGCCACCAGGCCTTCGGGCAGCAGCTGGGTCACCTGCAGAAACCGGGAATCGCCCAGCACGGCCACGTTGGGGTTGTTCACCACGGCGATGGCCTTGACGCGCGGCGCGGTGCCGGCGTTGGCGGCGGGCCCGCCGGCCGCGCCCGCCGTCAGCTCCCCATTGCCGGCGGATACGACCTCGTCCAGGCCCTCGATCTGCGTGACGACGCGCTGCGTACGCGCGCTGCGCAGCTGCTGCACCGAGGGGCGTTCGGGCTTGAGCA
Organism: Polaromonas sp. YR568; assembly: GCF_943369675.1. Classification (GTDB taxonomy): domain Bacteria; phylum Pseudomonadota; class Gammaproteobacteria; order Burkholderiales; family Burkholderiaceae_C; genus Polaromonas. The sequence goes on from NZ_CALROB020000061.1 coordinate 11,834, forward strand.
AAAACCGCGATTCACCGGCGCTGGCGATGACCTGGCCCGAGGGGCTCCACAGTACGACGTCGCTGGCCTGCAGCTGGTCGCGCAGGCGCTCGAGCGCCAGGCCGGCCATGGAGTCGGGCGTCTCGGCGATCTGCGTAGCGGCCTGGCGCGTCTTGTTGCCGAGGTCGGCCGCCAGCGTGTCCAGCGTGGCACGGCCCAGATTCAGGCCCGCGGCCAGGGCGCCTTCGACCTCCACATCGAACCAGCTTTCAATGGAGCGCGAAACGAACTGGTAAGACACCACATAAATCATCAGCCCCGGCATCAGGCCGACCAGCGCGAAAATGGCCGCGAGCTTGACCAGCAGGCGGCTACCGAAACGCCCGCGGCGCAAGCGCAGCAACAGGCGCGCGACGATCCAGCCGATCACCAGCAGCAACAGGCCCGCGACGGCCACGTTGAGCACCAGCAGCAGCGCGTAATTGCGTTCGTAGAGCTCGCGGTTGCCGGTGGCCTGCGTGAGCAAAAACATCAGCACCAGGCCCAGCGCCACGATGGCGCCTATTCCGACACCGACAGTCCAGCGAAAGGCCTTGCTGCTCTTGAGGGAGCCGCCGCTGACCTGCAGGTTCACTTGGTCGCCTCGGTGCCGGGGGCCGCGGGGGCGCCCGGGGGTGCGGCGGGCTCCAGCCTGAGCCTGTCCTTGACCTGCGCGGAGATATTCCAGTCGCGCTGGCCGGCCACACCGATCTGGAAAGGCCGCGGCAGCTGGGACAGGTCCAGCCTGAAGCTGAAATCCAGCTTGTACGAAGCTTCCGGGTCCACGTCACCGGCATCGCCGATCTTCCAGCGGGCCACGCGCTGGATGGCCGACAGGGCCTCGGGCAGGGTTTCGTAATTCTGGTTCAGCGTGGCGCGCAGGCCGGAGGAGCTGGCGATCAACCCGGACGCGATGTTGACGCGCCAGCGGCGGGTCAGCGGCTGGTAGGCCAGGCGTATGGTGCGGGCGGCGCTGGCCACGCGCGGGTCGGTCCAGTACCAGCGGTCGCGGTAGATGTCGGCCTCGACCACAAAAAACATCGGGATGCCCTTGAGCAGGGCGTCTTCCACCACCGGCGGAAGGTCGAAACGGACCAGGGCGGACAGGTGCACGCCGTCCTCGCCGCGCTCCACGCGCAGCTGCGTGATTTCGGTGGCCAGGGCCGGCACGGGCGCCCAGGCCAGCAGCACCAGGAGGCAAACACCCAATAGCCAGCGCGCAGCGGCATAGCCGAGGCGCCGGCGCCTGTCAGCGGCCGCGTTTTTCAAGGAGTGCGTAATAAAAACCGTCGTGCTCACGCATCAAATTGTCCGGGAAGACCGTCGCTTCCACGCCACTTTGGGGCAGCAAATGCCCCGGCGATGGCCTTAATGAGGCATCGGTGTGGTGCGTAAGAAACGTTTGCAGCTGGTTGTCGCCTTCCGCGCGAAAAACCGAGCAGGTGCAGTACAGCAGGCGCGCGCCCGGCTTGAGCAGGGGCCAGAGCGTTTCGAGCAGCTTCGCCTGGATGGCGGCCAGCTGGGGGATGTCCGTGGGCCGGCGCAGCCAGCGCACGTCGGGATGGCGCCGCACGATGCCGGAAGCGGTGCAAGGGGCGTCCAGCAGGATGCCGTCGTACAGCCGGCCATCCCACCAGCCGTCGGGTTTGCCGGCGTCGCCCACCTTGATATCGGCCCGCAAGCCCAGGCGCTTCAGGTTTTGCGCCACACGTTCGCAGCGGCGGGCGTCTATGTCCAGCGCCGTCACCTCGCAGTCGGCGATTTCCAGCAGATGGGCGGTTTTGCCGCCGGGAGCGGCGCAGGCGTCAAGGATATTGAGCCGGGCATGGTCCCCGGCCGGGACGGCCAGCCCCTCCAGCAGCAGGGGGGCGGCCAGCTGGGCGGCGGCATCCTGCACCGAAAAATGCCCCTCGGCAAAGCCGGGCAGGCCGGTCACGGGGCGCGCAGAGGCCAGGATCACGCCGTATTGACCCACCGGCGCGGCGTCGATTTGGGCCGACGCCAAGACCTGAAGATAACCGGCCTGCGTCGTTTTGCGCTCATTGACCCGCAGGATCAGCGGCGCGCGGCTGTTGTTGGCCTGCAGGATGGCCTGCCACTCCCCGGGATGGTCTTTGCGTACCCGGTCTATCCACCACTGTGGGTGGTTCCAGACGGCCTGGGGGCTTTTTTCGCTGCGTGCCACCAGCTCATCGCGTTCACGCAGGAATCGGCGCAGGCAGCCGTTGATGAAGCTGGCCTGGTGCTGCGTGGCGTCACCGCGCTTGGCGGCCTCCACGGCCTGGTCGACCAGGGTGTGCGATGTGTAGGGTGCGTCGTGTTCGGTCCAGATCAGCGCCAGGGCCACGCAGAGCAAGGCGTCGGCCTCGGGCGGCGGCGGGCGGCGGGCCAGTTGCTGGCGCAAGGCCTCGGCGCGGCCCAGCCAGCGCAGGGTGTGAAAGCCCAGCGACTGCACGCCGGGGCGCAGCGCGGCGTCAACATCTTCGAGCGCGGCGGTCATGGACTGGCCGTCGCGCACGGCCATCAGCAGGGAAGCAGCCCCTTGCAGCTGGCGCCACAGGGGGACTTGGGTCGGGTTGTCTTGCATCGAGCTCATGAATACCGTCCGAAATGGACGGTCAAGCCCCTATTAGACCAGTCACAAGCCCCCTGCTGGCATCCCGAATTGCAAGCAGGGGCCGCGGAACCGGCTTTGCCGGGCCGCAGGCGCAGCGGCCCCTCGGGGGCAGGGAGTTACGCGAAGCGAACGACCGTGGGGCTAACTGAGCGTGTCAGCCCAAATGTTGCTGGCCCAATTCAATGCATAGACGCCTTCCAGCTCGGTGGGCCCGGTGCTGACGCCGCCGGAGCCGGCAACGGCCTTGAAGGTTTTTTCGGCAACGACGTACTCATGCACGCTGGCCACGTGGATCACGTTCTTGTTGTCGACAAAGCTGTAGCAGGTGTTGGTCAGCATGGGCGCGGGGTTGACGTCCCAGCCCGAAAGCTGGGCCACGATGGCGGCGGCCGCGACCTTGCCGTGGTTGTTGGCCATGTGGCCGCTTTTGGGCATGGCGGGCGCCACCTGGATGGAATCGCCCAGCACGTGCACGTCTTTGGCGGCGGTGGATTCAAACGTCAGGTAATTGACGCCGCACCAGCGGTTGTTGGCCTGGTTGTTCAGGCCCGCCTGCACGGCGATGGTGCCGGCGCGCATCGCGGGCAGCACATTGAGCACATTGGCTTTCACGTCGTCCTGCACGTCGAACTTGATGATGCCGGCCTTGGCATCGACCGCCGTGGCCTTGTGCTGGCCGCGGTATTCGACGATGCCCTTGTACTGCTCGGCCCAGACCTTTTTGAACAGCGGCCCTTTGGAGGTGACGTCGGGGTTCGCGTCGAGGATCAGCACCTTGCTGCGCGGTTTGGCCGCCTTGAAGTAACCGGCGATGACGGAGGCGCGCTCATAAGGGCCGGGCGGGCAGCGGTAAGGCGCCTCGGGAATCGTGATGGCGTAAACGCCGCCGTCGGGCATGGCTTCCAGTTGCCGGCGCAGCGCCAGGGTTTCCGCGCCGGCCTTCCAGGCCTGCAGGACCTGGCCGGAGTCGTTGGCGGCCTTCAGTCCTTCGATGCTGCCGAACATCAGCTCCACGCCCGGCGAGACGACCAGCTTGTCATAGGCGATGGTGGCGCCGCCGGCCAAGGTGACGGTTTTTTTCGCGGTGTCGATGGCGCTGGCGTAGTCTTTCACCACTGTGATGCCGTGGGCGCGCGACAGGCTTGCGTAGGAACTCGTGATGTCCGCCATCTGCTTGCCGCCGCTGAGCACCAGGTTGGAGATGGGGCAGGAGATGAAGGCATCCTGCGGCTCGATCAGCACCACGTCGATGGTGTGGTCGGACAGCAGGCGCACATACTTGGCGGCGGTGGCGCCGCCGTAGCCGCCGCCTATCACCACCACCTTGGCCTTGGACGGCACGGCGGTGCTGGCGCAGCCGGCCAGGCCCAGCAAACTCAGGGCGGCCGTGGATTGCAGGAAGGAACGGCGCTTGAAGCCGGCCAGGGATACGGAACGGTATGAAAGAGGCTTGTTCATGGTGTCGTCGTCCTTACTTCTTTTGCGCGGCGAAGTAGCCGGCCAGCGACTCGATCTGCGCGTCGTTGAAACCCTTGCTGATCTGGTGCATCACCGTGGCCGGCCGCGTGCCGGTCTTGAACGCATTCATCTGCGCGACGATGTAGCCTTTGTCGAGGCCGGCCAGCGAGGTGACCTGGGAACCCTCGACCACCTTGCCGTTGGTGCCGTGGCAGTTGGCGCAGGTGGCAGCGAGGCTTTTTGTGTACAGCGCTTCCTTGGTTTGCGCCAGCGCCAGCGGGCTGAGGGCGAGGCAGAGCAGCGGCAAGCTGAGTTTGGCGAGTCGTGGGATTTTCATGGTTCTTTTCTCCTGGCGGGTTCAAACGCCGGTTGTATCTTCAACTGACAATTTAACGCGGTGCTCCCGGCACCCTATAGGGAGTATCCAGTACTTCAATGCTCTGCGTCCTCACCGGCATTCGAACCATTGGTGATGTGCTTGGCACCAGATCATTGTTGGCATCACCGGCTTCAAAAGATGGCGTCAGGCCGCGTCGGCAGTTCGTCCCGCATGGACAGCGCCGCCATGGGCCGTCCGTAGATCTGGACGATGCGCTCGGACAGCGGCGGATGGCTGGCGAACCAGCGGCCCCGGTCGCGGGCATCGACCAGCAGCATGTGCTGCACCGCCGGATGCAGGCTGCGTGAAGGCGCCATCCCCTCCTCTTCCTCACCGGCCACCTTGCGCAGCACACCGCCCAGCCCTTCCCGGCTACGCGTGAACTGCACGGCGCGCGCATCGGCCAGGAACTCGCGCTGGCGCGAGATCGCCGCCTTGAGCGCGCGCCCCGCGAGCCACCCTAGCGAGCCCGTGACGAGAATGGGAAGCCCGGGCAAGACGAGGAAGGAGCGCTGGCCGTTCCCGTCGGCATCGCACATGCTGCGGCCCAGGTTGAAGATCATCTCCAGCCCGAACACCATGCCCGCCAGCCGCATGTTCAGGCGCGTGTCGCCTTCGCGCAGGTGGCTCAGTTCGTGCGCCACCAGGCCCTGGAGTTCGTCGCGCGTGAGCTTGTCGAGCGCCCCCTGCGTGACGGCGATGACCGCGTCGTCACCGCCCCAGCCCGCGGCAAAGGCATTGATGGCGTCCAGGCGCGGCAGCACCATGGCCATGGGGGGCTTCATGCTGGCGGCAATGGCCAGCTCATCCACGATGTTGCACAGCTTCTGCTCGGCCTCCCGGCTGGCGGGCCAGGCTTCGCGCGCACCCACGCGGCGCGCCAGCGCCTCGCCGCCGCTGCTCAACGCGGAAGTCTCCAGCCACCAGCCGCCCAGTACGAACAGCAGAGTCATTGAGGTGTTGACGGTGAAAAAATAGGCCGGATAGCCGCTGAAGCCCGGCGTGACAATGCGCCAAGCCAGCGCCAGAGCCCCATTGACGGCCAGCAACAAGGCGACCAGCGTCAGTCCAAACAGCAGCAGGAGCCGCAGCGTCTGGGCGCGGGCGGTTTCCTGCCTGTCAAAGAAGCGCATCAGGCCCAGGCCGGCAATAAACAAACCATCGCGCCACCACTACATTTGAATACGTACGGCCTGGCGCTCCACGGCGCTCTCGGTGGACCTCAGCATGGCCGAAGGCGCAAAACCAAAGGTGCGCGCGATCATCACGGCCGGGAACTGGCCCTGCGCATTGTTGTAGTCCAGCACGGCGTCGTTATACGCCTGGCGTGCGAAGCCGACCTTGTTTTCGGTGCTGGTGAGTTCTTCGCTGAGTTCGCGGATCGTCTGGTCGGCCTTGAGTTCGGGATAAGCCTCGGCCACGGCGAAGAGGCGGCCCAGGCTGCCGTCCAGCGCCTGCTCGGCGGCGGCCAGCGCGGTCACGGCGCCGGCATTGGCGGGCCGGCTGCGCACCGCATCGCTGGCGCTGCGCGCCTGGTTGCGCGCCAGTATCACGGCCTCTAGCGTGCTTTGCTCATGCTGCAGGTATTTTTTGGCGGCCTCCACCAGGTTGGGGATCAGGTCGTAACGGCGCTTGAGCTGCACGTCGATCTGGCCGAAGGCATTGGCAATGATGTTTTTAAGCCGCACCAGCCGGTTGTAGGCGCCCACGGCCCAGAAGACCAGCAAGGCGAACACGGCGATGGCGACAAGCGTACTGAGGGACATGGGACTCCTTGATGCTGAGGGGCACCGGAGGCACTGGGCTCGCCGGCGGTTGCGCGAGGTTAACTGCTTTTGGGCCGGACCGGCAAGCCGAGCATTGGCCCGGTGTGGCGCCCACGCGGCAGGCGCCCCCAAAAAAAAGCCCCACATCCTTTGCGGGATGTGGGGCCGGGCGCCTTTCAGGGCGCCGTGAGCGTGTCGCTGCTTATTCGGAAGCAGGGCTGTCGTTGCCGGCTTCGGCTGCGACGGGCATGGCTTCCAGCTCGGCGGCTTCGGCTTCGGCGATAGCGCGGCGCTCGGCGTCGTCCATCTGGTCCTTGGCTTTGCGTGCCTCGTGGTAGGCCATGCCGGTGCCGGCAGGGATCAGGCGGCCGACGATCACGTTCTCTTTCAGGCCGCGCAGCTCGTCGCGCTTGCCCATGATGGCAGCCTCGGTGAGCACGCGGGTGGTTTCCTGGAAGGAAGCCGCGGAGATGAACGAATCGGTCGACAGCGATGCCTTGGTGATACCGAGCAGCAAGTTGCTGAACGTTGCGGGGATCTTGCCGTCGGCGCGCAGGGCGTCGTTGGCGTCCAGGATGACCGAGCGCTCGACCTGCTCGCCGGCGATGTAGCTGGAGTCACCCACGTTTTCAACGACCACGCGGCGCAGCATCTGGCGAACAATCACTTCGATGTGCTTGTCGTTGATCTTCACGCCCTGCAGGCGATAAACGTCCTGCACTTCGTCGACGATGTAGCGGGCCAGCTCTTCCATGCCCAGCAGGCGCAGGATGTCTTGCGGGTCGGCCGGGCCGTCCACAATCGATTCGCCCTTGTTGACCACCTGGCCTTCGTGCACCAGGATGTTCTTTTCCTTCGGAACCAGGTCTTCCCAGACCTTGCCTTCAGGATCGGTGATCTGCAGGCGAACCTTGCCTTTGGTCTCTTTACCGAAGGACACGGTACCGGTCATCTCGGCCAGTGTGCCCTTGTCTTTCGGCGTACGGGCTTCGAACAACTCGGCCACACGCGGCAGACCGCCGGTAATGTCGCGGGTTTTCTGGCCTTCGATCGGGATACGGGCCAGCACTTCGCCGGGACCCACGTCCTGGCCGTCGCGCACCTGAACCAGCGCACCCACCTGGAAGCCGATCGTCACCGAGTGATCGGTGCCGGGAATCTTGACTTCGTGGCCGGCGGCATCGATCAGCTTGACCTGCGGGCGGATCACCTTCGTGGCGCCGCGGCGTTTCGGATCGATCACCACCAGGGTGGACAGGCCCGTCACATCGTCAACCTGCTTGGCAACCGTCACGCCTTCTTCCACATTCTCGAAGGCCACCTTGCCGGCGAACTCGGTAATGATGGGGCGCGTCAGCGGATCCCAGTTGGCCAGAATGGCGCCGGCCTTGATGGTCTGGTCGGCTTTCACCGCCAGGATCGCGCCGTACGGCACCTTGTGGCGTTCGCGCTCGCGGCCGTGTTCGTCATGGATGACGATCTCGCCGGAACGGGCGATCACGACCAGTTCGCCCTTGCTGTTGGTCACATAGCGCATCGGTGCGTTGAAACCGATCACGCCGTTGGACTTGGCTTCCACGCTGGAGGCGATGGCTGCGCGCGATGCGGCGCCGCCGATGTGGAAGGTACGCATCGTCAGCTGCGTGCCGGGCTCGCCGATCGACTGCGCGGCGATGATACCGACCGCTTCGCCGATATTGATCAGGCCGCCACGGCCCAGATCGCGGCCATAGCACTTGGCGCACAGGCCGAAGCGCGTTTCGCAGGTCAGTGCGGTGCGCACTTTCACTTCGTCGACACCGGCTGCCTCGAGCTCTTCGATCAGGTCCTCATCCAGCATGACGCCGGACTTGGCCAGCACCGAGCGGTTCTCGGGGTGCAGCACGTCTTCAACCGCGGTGCGGCCGAGGATACGGTCGCGCAGCGATTCAATAACCTCGCCACCCTCGACGATGGCGCGCATCACCGAGCCATCGGTCGTGCCGCAGTCGTCCTGCGTCACGACCAGATCCTGCACCACGTCGCACAGGCGGCGTGTCAGGTAACCGGAGTTGGCGGTTTTCAGTGCCGTGTCGGCCAGACCCTTACGGGCACCGTGAGTGGAGATGAAGTACTCCAGCACGTTCAGGCCTTCGCGGAAGTTGGCGGTAATCGGCGTTTCGATGATGGAGCCGTCGGGCTTGGCCATCAAACCGCGCATACCGGCAACCTGGCGAATCTGCGCCGCGGAACCGCGGGCGCCGGAGTCGGCCATCATGTAGATGGAGTTGAAGGATTCCTGCTCGACTTCCTTGCCGTTGCGGTCGATGACCTTCTCTTTCGAGAGCTGGGCCATCATCACCTTGGACACTTCGTCGCCGGACTTGCCCCAGATGTCGACCACCTTGTTGTAACGCTCGCCGGAGGTCACCAGACCCGAGACATACTGCTGCTCGATCTCTTTGACTTCCTTCTGGGCGCGCGCAATGATGGCGGGCTTTTCCTTGGGGATCAGCATGTCGTCGATGCAGATCGAGATGCCGGCCTTGGTCGCCAGGCGGAAGCCCGACTGCAGCAGCTTGTCGGCGAACACCACGGTCTCTTTCAATCCGCACTTGCGGAAAGACACGTTGATGAGCTTGGAGATTTCCTTCTTCTTCAACGCCTTGTTGATGTTGGAGAAAGGCAGGCCCTTGGGCAGGATTTCGGAGAGCAGTGCGCGGCCGCCGGTGGTTTCCCACAGCTTGGTCGAAGGCACGAACTCCTTGGTTTCCTTGTCCTTGGTGTACTCGGTCAGGCGCACGCTGATGCGGGCGTTCAGGTCGAGCTCGCCCGCGTCGAACGCGCGGCGCACTTCACCGGTGTCCGAGAACACCAGGCCTTCGCCCTTGCCGTTGGTACGGTCGCGCGTCGTGTAGTACAGGCCCAGCACAACGTCCTGCGAAGGAACGATGGAGGGCTCGCCGCTGGCGGGGAACAGGATGTTGTTCGAAGCCAGCATCAGGGTGCGGGCTTCCATCTGCGCTTCCACCGACAGCGGCACGTGGACGGCCATCTGGTCGCCGTCGAAGTCGGCGTTGAAGGCCGAGCAGACGAGCGGGTGAAGCTGGATGGCCTTGCCTTCGATCAGGATGGGCTCAAAGGCCTGGATGCCGAGACGGTGCAGTGTGGGTGCACGGTTCAGCATCACGGGGTGTTCCTTGATGACCTCTTCCAGGATGTCCCACACCACCGGCGTGCCGGATTCAACTTCCTTCTTGGCGGCCTTGATGGTCGTGGCGATGCCGCGGCTCTCGAGCTGCGCGAAGATGAAAGGCTTGAACAGTTCCAGCGCCATCAGCTTGGGCAAGCCGCACTGGTGCAGCTTGAGCGTCGGGCCCACGGTAATCACGGAACGGCCGGAGTAGTCGACGCGTTTGCCCAGCAAATTCTGGCGGAAACGGCCTGACTTGCCCTTGATCATGTCGGCCAGGGACTTCAGCGCGCGCTTGTTGGCGCCCGTCATGGCCTTGCCGCGGCGGCCGTTGTCCAGCAGCGAATCGACGGCTTCCTGCAGCATGCGCTTTTCGTTGCGCGCGATGATTTCAGGGGCCTTCAGCTCCAGCAGGCGGCGCAGGCGCGAGTTGCGGTTGATGACGCGGCGGTACAGGTCGTTCAGGTCGGAGGTCGCGAAGCGGCCGCCGTCCAGCGGCACCAGCGGACGCAGGTCCGGCGGCAGCACGGGCAGCACGTCGAGCACCATCCAGCCCGGCTTGATGCCGGACTTCTTGAACGCTTCCATCAATTTCAAGCGCTTGGCGTTTTTCTTGATCTTGATTTCGGAGCCGGTCAGGTCGTTGCGCAGCTTGTCGATTTCGACGTCCAGGTCCAGCCCTTCGAGCAGGTCCTTGATGCCTTCGGCGCCCATCTTGGCGGTGTACTCGTCGCCGTACTCTTTACGCTTGGCGTCGTAGTCGTCTTCCGACATGATGCTGAATTTCTTCAGCGGGGTCATGCCGGGGTCGGTCACCACATATGCTTCAAAGTACAGCACGCGTTCGATGTCGCGCAGCGTCATGTCGAGCACCAGGCCCAGGCGCGACGGCAGCGACTTCAGGAACCAGATGTGCGCGCACGGTGCGGCCAGGTCGATGTGACCCATGCGCTCGCGGCGAACCTTGGTCTGCGTGACTTCAACGCCGCACTTCTCGCAGATGACACCGCGGTGCTTGAGGCGCTTGTACTTGCCGCACAGGCATTCGTAGTCCTTGATGGGGCCAAAGATCTTGGCGCAAAAAAGACCGTCGCGCTCGGGCTTGAAGGTGCGGTAGTTGATGGTTTCAGGCTTCTTGACTTCGCCGAAAGACCACGAACGGATCTTCTCGGGCGAGGCCATGCCGATCTTGATGGCATCGAAATGCTCATCCGGCGTGAATTGCTTGAACAGGTCGAGTAATGATTTCATGAGTTAAATCCTTTTCTTTCCTGTTGATTAGCTGCGTTCCAGCTCGATGTCGATACCGAGCGAACGGATTTCCTTGACCAGCACGTTGAACGACTCGGGCATGCCCGCCGTGATCGCGTGCTCGCCCTTGACGATGCTCTCGTACACCTTGGTACGGCCCTGCACGTCGTCGGACTTGACGGTGAGCATTTCCTGCAGCGTGTAGGCGGCACCGTAGGCTTCCAGCGCCCAGACCTCCATCTCGCCGAAACGCTGTCCACCGAACTGCGCCTTGCCGCCCAGCGGCTGCTGCGTGACCAGGCTGTAAGGGCCGGTCGAACGGGCGTGCATCTTGTCGTCCACCAGATGGTGAAGCTTCAGGACGTGCATGTAGCCGACCGTCGTCGTGCGCTCGAACTGGTCGCCCGTGCGTCCGTCATAGAGCTGCGCCTGGGTGCGCGTCGCCGTCAGGCCCTTGAGCTTGGCGATGTCGTCCGGGTAGGCCAGCTTGAGCATGGTCATGATGTCTTCTTCCGAAGCACCGTCGAACACCGGCGTCGCGAAAGGCACGCCGGTGGCCAGGTTGCTGGCCATCTCGAGCACGTCGGTGTCGGACAGCTTGGCCAGGTCTTCGGTGCGGCCGGACTTGTTGTACAGCGTGTCCATGAACTTGCGCAGCTCGGCCACCTTGGCTTCGGCTTGCAGCATGTCGCCGATACGCTGGCCCAGGCCCTTGGCGGCCCAGCCCAGGTGGACTTCAAGCACCTGGCCCACGTTCATGCGCGATGGCACGCCCAGCGGGTTCAGCACGATGTCGCACGGCGTGCCGTCGGCCATGTAGGGCATGTCTTCGACCGGAACGATCTTGGACACCACACCCTTGTTGCCGTGGCGGCCGGCCATCTTGTCGCCGGGTTGCAGGCGGCGCTTGACGGCCAGGTAGACCTTGACCATCTTCAGCACGCCCGCCGGCAGCTCGTCGCCCTGCGTGAGCTTCTTGCGCTTTTCCTCGAAAGCCAGGTCGAAGCTGTGGCGCGTCTGCTCCATGGCATTCTTCACGCTTTCCAGCTGCGTAGCCAGGTCGTCTTCCGCCGGGCGGATGTCGAACCAGTGGTATTTCTCAACGTCGGCCAGGTAGGCCTTGTCGATTTTGGTGCCCTTGGCGAGCTTCTTCGGGCCGCCGTTGGCGACCTTGCCGACCAGCATCTTTTCGATACGGTCGAACGCGTCGGCTTCGACGATGCGCAGCTGGTCGTTCAGGTCCAGGCGGAAGCGCTTGAGTTCGTCGTCGATGATCTGCTGGGCGCGCTTGTCGCGAACAATGCCTTCACGGGTGAAGACCTGCACGTCGATCACGGTGCCTTGCGAGCCCTGGCTCACGCGCAGCGAGGTGTCTTTCACGTCGCTGGCTTTTTCGCCGAAGATGGCGCGCAGCAGTTTTTCTTCCGGCGTCAGCGTGGTCTCGCCCTTGGGCGTGACCTTGCCGACCAGCGTGTCGCCCGGCTGGACTTCGGCACCGACATAAATAATGCCGGACTCGTCAAGGCGGTTGAGCTGTTGCTCGGACAGGTTGGGAATGTCGCGCGTGATTTCTTCGGAGCCCAGCTTGGTGTCGCGGGCCATCACGACGAGTTCTTCGATGTGAATCGAGGTGTAGCGGTCTTCAGCCACCACGCGCTCGGAGATCAGGATCGAATCCTCGAAGTTGTAGCCGTTCCAGGGCATGAAAGCCACCAGCATGTTCTGGCCCAGGGCCAGCTCGCCGATGTCCGTCGATGCGCCGTCGGCGATCACGTCACCCTTGGCCAGCTTGTCGCCCATCTTGACGATGGGGCGCTGGTGGATGTTGGTGTTCTGGTTGGAACGCTGGTACTTGATCAGGTTGTAGATGTCCACGCCGACTTCGCCGGCCAGGGCTTCCGCATCGTTGACGCGCACCACGATGCGGGTGGCGTCGACGTAGTCGACCACACCGCCGCGATTGGCCGTCACCACGGTGCCGGAGTCGACCGCGGAAACGCGCTCGATGCCGGTGCCGACGAAGGCCTTTTCAGGACGCAGCACAGGCACGGCCTGGCGCTGCATGTTGGCGCCCATCAGCGCGCGGTTGGCGTCATCGTGTTCCAGGAAGGGCACGAGGGAAGCGGCCACCGAGACGATCTGCGCGGGCGACACGTCCATGTACTGGATGCGCTCTGCGCCGACCAGCACGGATTCGCCGTTTTCACGGGCCGACACCAGGTCGCCGGTCAGCTTGCCGGACTCGTCCAGCAGGGCATTGGCCTGGGCGATCACGTACTTGCCTTCTTCGATGGCCGACAGGTAGTCGATCTGGTCGGTGATCTTGCTGTCCACCACACGGCGGTACGGGGTTTCGATGAAACCGTACTCGTTGAGGCGGGCGTACAGGGCCAGCGAGTTGATCAGGCCGATGTTCGGGCCTTCGGGGGTTTCAATCGGGCAGACGCGGCCGTAATGGGTCACGTGCACGTCGCGCACTTCGAAACCGGCGCGTTCGCGGGTCAAGCCGCCCGGGCCAAGGGCCGAAACACGGCGCTTGTGGGTGATCTCGGACAGCGGGTTGGTCTGGTCCATGAACTGCGACAGCTGCGATGCGCCGAAGAATTCCTTCAGGGCGGCGGAGATCGGCTTGCTGTTGATCAGGTCGTGCGGCATCAACGGCTCTTGCTCGGCCTGGCCCAGACGCTCTTTCACGGCTTTTTCGATACGTGCCAGGCCGGTGCGGTACTGGTTCTCGGCCAGTTCGCCGACACAACGCACGCGGCGATTGCCGAGGTGGTCGATGTCATCGACTTCGCCGTTGCCGTTGCGCAGGTCGACCAGGATCTTGACGACGGCGAGGATGTCCTCGTTGGTCATGACCATGGGCCCGGTGGAGGAGTCGCGGCCGACGCGGGCGTTGAACTTCATGCGGCCCACGCGCGACAGGTCGTAGGTGTCCGGGTTGTAGAACAGGCGCTGGAACAGGGCCTGCACCGCGTCTTCCGTCGGCGGCTCGCCGGGGCGCATCATGCGGTAGATCGCGACGCGGGCTGCGAATTCGTCGGCCGTTTCATCGGCGCGCAGGGTTTGCGAGATGTACGCGCCCTGGTCGAGTTCGTTGGTGTACAGCACCTGCAGGTCCTGCACGCCGGCCACGCGCAGCTTCTTCAGCAGCACTTCGGTCAGCTCGTCATTGGCCTTGGCGATGATTTCACCGGTTTCGGCGTCGACGATGTTCTTGGCGACCACGCGGCCGACCAGAAAGTCTTCCGGCACGCTGATGGTGGTGGTGGTGCTTTGTTCGAGTTCGCGCGTGTGGCGAACCGTGATGCGCTTGTCCTTGGCGACAACGACCTTGCCGTTCTTGTCGGTGATGTCGAAGCGGGCCACTTCACCGCGCATGCGCTCGGCGACGAATTCCATCTGCGCGCCGCTGTCCATCAGGCGGAAGTTGTCGAACACGAAGAAGTTCGCGAGGATGGATTCCGGGTTCAGGCCGATAGCCTTGAGCAGGATGGTGACCGGCATCTTGCGGCGGCGGTCGACGCGGAAGTACAGCACGTCCTTCGGGTCGAACTCGAAGTCGAGCCAGGAGCCGCGGTAAGGGATGATGCGGGCCGAGAACAGCAGCTTGCCCGAGCTGTGGGTTTTGCCCTTGTCGTGTTCAAAGAACACGCCGGGGGAGCGGTGCAACTGGGACACGATCACGCGTTCGGTCCCGTTGATCACGAAGGAGCCCTTGTCGGTCATGAGCGGTACTTCGCCCATGTAGACTTCCTGCTCTTTCACTTCCTTGACCACCTTGGACTGCGACGTGGATGATTCGCGGTCATAAATGATCAGCTGCACCTTGGCGCGCACGGCCGAGGCGAATGTGAGTCCACGGGTCTGGCACTCGCGCACATCAAAGGCGGGCTTGGCCAGGTTGTACTCGATAAATTTCATCTCGACAAAACCATTGTGCGAGACGATGGGGAAGGCGTTGTCAAACGCCGCCTGCAGGCCTTCAATGGTGCGCTTCTGGGGGGCGCGGTCGGCTTGCAGGAATGCGGTGTACGCATCCTTCTGCATTTGCAGCAAGTAGGGAACAGTCAACACGCTTTCGCGGTTGCCGAAGCTTTTGCGGATGCGTTTACGTTCGGTATAGGAATAGGCCATGAGTTCTCCGCGTTGATGGGCTCTGGCGACTCTCGTGCCCGAATACACCACGTATTCAGGCAGCTTGGTGGTTGGCCACTACCAACCATGGCGGACGGTGACGCATTGCACGTCACCCGAACCAAGGCGTTTTCTGCAGTCGGGGTCAGAAAACACTGGAAAGCAGACGGGTTAAGTCTGCTTTCCGGTGCTTCTACCAAACACCTGGCGGGCTGCAAGCTTGCCGGGTATTCGAAGGGCACTCAAAAACGGGCGGTTTACACCCGCTTTCGGTGTGCTCCTTGAAGCACGAAAGGCTGGAAGCCCGACTAAGGTCTTCCAGCCTTCTCGAACACCAAGAATTACTTGAGTTCGACTTTCGCGCCTGCGTCTTCGAGCTTCTTCTTCGCAGCTTCTGCGTCGGCCTTTGGAGCGCCTTCCTTGACGTTCTTTGGAGCGCCGTCAACCAGGTCCTTGGCTTCCTTGAGGCCCAGGCCGGTGATTTCGCGAACTGCCTTGATGACCGACACCTTGTTGGCGCCAGCTTCGAGCAGCACGACGTTGAAGTCGGTCTTCTCTTCAGCAGCAGCAGCGGCACCGCCGCCGCCGGCAGCGGCAGGAGCGGCCATGGCGGCTGCGCTCACGCCAAATTTCTCTTCGATGGATTTCACCAGTTCGTTGAGTTCGAGGACCGTCATGCTATCCAGCGCGGTCAAAAATGCGTCTTTATCGAATGCCATTTTGATTTCCTAAAAAAGTTGGGTAATTACGCTGCTACAGGTTCAGCTGCTGCAGGGGCTTCGGCTTCGCCGCCGCCCTTTTTCGCCGCCAGCGCGCCCAGCACAACGGCCGTACGCGAAATGGGGGACATCAGCAAGCCACACACCTGGGCCAGCAACACTTCCTTGGAAGGGATGTTGGCCAGTTGCTTCACGCCGTTCACGTCCAGGGTCTTGCCACCGAATGCACCACCGCGAATGACCAGCTTGTCGTTGGTCTTGGCGAAGTCAGATACCACTTTCGCGGCAGCTACTGCATCTGTGGAAAAGCCGTAGATCAGCGGACCGGTCATCTGGTCGGACACGACTTCGAATGCGCTACCGGCCACGGCACGGCGAGCCAGAGTGTTCTTCAGAACACTGAGGGTCACGCCTTTGTCGCGGGCCTGGCTGCGCAGACGGGTCATGTCAGCGACCGTGATACCACGGTATTCCGCCAGCACGAGCGTTTGAGCTTTAGCGGCGAGGCCAGTCACTTCATCAATGACGGCTTGTTTCTCACTGCGGTTGAGACTCAAGGTCTACTCCTTAAAAATGTGCCGTCGGGTTCTTGCCTGCTTGCGCCGGCCCTCGCCCTTCAACACGCTCATATTCAGCGACCAACTGTTTTCAGATTCTTTGCAAAACCATTCAAGCAGCGGGACCGCCATCTGCGTTGGCTGTCTTTCGATTAAGCGGCAAAGCCCAAAAGCCCTGCCGCGCCAACGGTCTTGGATGACCTGCCGGAGCGAACCCCGGCAGCCCACCACATCGAGCAGCCCTTGCGAGGCCGCTCAAATTTTCGCGATTACGCTGCGATGGTTTGCGTGTCGACGCGAACGCCCACACCCATCGTGGACGAAACCGCCACTTTCTTCAAATACACACCCTTGCTCGAAGCCGGCTTTGCTTTTTGCAGCGCATCGATCAACGCAGCCAAGTTGCCCTGCAACTTGTCGGTGTCGAACGAGCGGCGGCCGATAGTGCCGTGCACGATACCGGCCTTGTCGACACGGAACTGGACCTGGCCGGCCTTCGCGTTGCGCACAGCCTGGGCGACGTCCGGCGTGACGGTACCAACCTTGGGATTGGGCATCAGGCCGCGGGGGCCGAGCACCTGGCCCAGGGTACCGACGATGCGCATGGCATCGGGGGAAGCGATCACGACGTCGAAGTCCATCTTGCCTGCCTTGATTTCAGCAGCCAGATCGTCCATGCCGACGATGTCCGCACCGGCGGCCTTGGCTTCTTCAGCCTTGGCGCCTTGGGCAAACACGGCCACACGCTTGGTCTTGCCGGTGCCATTGGGCAACACAACCGCGCCGCGAACGACCTGGTCGGATTTCTTGGCGTCGATGCCGAGCTGCACGGCAACGTCGATGGACTCATCGAATTTGGCGACGGCGAATTCTTTTACAAGGCCCAGGGCCTCGGGCAAGGCGTACAGCTTGTTGCTGTCGATCTTGTCGCCGATAGTCTTTTGGCGTTTGGTCAGCTTGCTCATACAACACCCTCCACCGACACGCCCATGGAGCGAGCCGTACCGGCAATCGTGCGAACTGCAGCGTCGAGGTCTGCAGCCGTCATGTCTTTCATTTTCGTCTTGGCGATTTCTTCCAGCTGTGCGCGGGAGATCTTGCCGACCTTCACCGTGTGCGGCGTGGACGAACCCTTGTCGAGCTTGATGGCCTTCTTGATCAGGACGCCTGCGGGAGGCGTCTTGATGACGAAGGTGAAGCTCTTGTCGGCAAATGCCGTGATCACCACAGGCAGCGGCAGACCTGGCTCAACACCCTGGGTCTGCGCATTGAATGCCTTGCAGAATTCCATGATGTTCAGGCCACGCTGACCGAGCGCGGGGCCGATCGGGGGGGACGGGTTGGCCTTACCAGCTGGCACTTGCAGCTTGATGAAGCCGACGATTTTTTTCGCCATACTTTTCTCCTTGCGGGTCATAACGCCTGGGCGCCGCCACAAGGGCAGGCCCGGGCTCCCCGGGGGTTACACAACTCAAAAACAGCCCTCAAGGACTGTTCCGCGCCGAGTTGCAAGGCGCGAAATTGACTGCCGAACCGAAATTACGTTTTTTCGATCTGGCTGAATTCCAGTTCCACCGGCGTGGCGCGGCCGAAAATCGTGACCGACACACGCACCTTGTTCTTGTCGTAATTGACTTCTTCCACCGTTCCGTTGAAGTCGGTGAACGGGCCGTCCTTGACGCGGACGTATTCGCCCGTTTCGAACTCCACCTTGTGGCGCGGCTTCTCGGTACCGACCTGCATCTGGCTGACGATCTTCTGCACGTCTTCTTCGGAAATCGGGGCCGGGCGGTTCTTGGCACCGCCGACAAAACCGGTGACCTTGTTGGTGTGCTTCACCAGATGCCAGGTTTCGTCGTCCATGACCATCTCAACCAGGACGTAACCGGGGAAAAAGCGGCGTTCCGTCGTCTTCTTCTGTCCGTTCTTGATCTCAACCACTTCTTCGGTGGGCACCAGGAAACGGCCGAACTTGGACTGCATGCCCGCGCGGTTGATGCGTTCGACGATATTGCGTTCGACCGCTTTTTCCATGCCGGAATAAGCATGGACGACATACCACTGCATGCCTGGCGTCGGCGTGAGGGACGTTCCCGCCGCCACTTCGCTGACTACCGTGCCGTTCAGATCGCTCATTATCGTTTCCATCCCAAGAGCAGGTCGTAAAACACCCATTCGAGTGTTTTGTCCGTAAACCACAAAAACAGCGCCATGATCACCACAAAGCCGAACACGTAAGCCGTCATCTGGATGGCCTCACGACGGGCCGGCCAGACGACTTTTTTGACCTCACGCCAGGAATCGCGCCCGAAAGCCACGAACTGCTTGCCCGGCTCGGACAACATGAAAACAGCCACGGCAGCCACCAGGCCGACGATCAGGATGCCCCACTGGGCCACCTGGCCCTGCTTGGCCAGCAGGTAAAAACCCACCAACGAGCCCAGCACCAGAGCGACGGCCGCGCCCAGCTTGACCTTGTCGGCGCTGGTACTGACGGTTTCAACTTGAGAAGTGGCCATGGTCGGCGGATTTCCTGTTCAATCTTCGGGCGTCTTTCCAGACGCTTAAGCCCACCTGGGGTTTTGACCCCCGGCGGGCTTGCTTTTTAACTTTTCAAACCACCCTCAGCGTCGATACACATCAACCATCAGGTGGCAGGGGCAGTAGGAATCGAACCTACAACCTTCGGTTTTGGAGACCGACGCTCTGCCAATTGAGCTATACCCCTCCATCAAACCTCGCAATTACGCAATGATCTTGGCAACGACGCCGGCGCCGACGGTCTTGCCGCCTTCGCGGATGGCGAAGCGCAAGCCCTCTTCCATGGCGATCGGGTTGATCAGCTTGACGGTGATCGACACGTTATCGCCTGGCATGACCATTTCCTTGCC
>NZ_CALROB020000062.1:0-28967 GCF_943369675.1 Polaromonas sp. YR568
TGTTTTTGACCCCGGCTGGACCGAGCACCGCAGGTTGCCCCGGAGCGAAGCGCAGGGGACGCAGGAGCCAGGGTCGCCTTTCTTTTGGGTACTTTTCTTTGGCGAAGCAAAGAAAAGTGCCTCGCCCGCCGGGGCGAGACCCGGCCAGCCGCCCTCAGCAGAGAACTACAAACTATCCCTAACCCCAGCCGTAATCTCCAACGACCGCCGCGCAACAGCCGGATCATAAATATGCGTAGTCACCATCAACTCATCCGCCCGAGTCTCGGCAAGAAAAGACCGCAACCCCTCCCTAACCGTCGCGGGCGCGCCCGCCACCGCGTAGCGCAGCATGCGCTGTGCGCCGGCTTTTTCGGCGGGCGACCAGTAGGCTTCGATGTCGTCAATCGGCGGCGGCATCGGGCCTGGCGTTCCGCGCAGCAGGTTGGTCATGGCTTGCTGGACGGACGTGAGCTGGTAGCGCGCGGCTTCGTCGTTGTCGGCGGCGACCACGTTGGCTGCCACCATGGCGTACGGTTTGTCGAGTTGCGCCGAGGGCTCGAAGCGGTCGCGGTAGATTTCAAGCGCCTGCATCAGCATGTCGGGCGCGAAGTGCGAGGCGAAAGCAAAGGGCAGGCCCAGTGCGGCTGCCAGTTGCGCGCCGAAAAGGCTGGAGCCCAGTATCCACAGCGGCACCTTCAAGCCCGCGCCGGGCACGGCGCGGATTCTCTGGCCGGGCTCCACGTCTTCAAAGTAGTGGCGCAGCTCCTGCACGTCCTGCGGAAAGGTGTCGGCATTGTTCTGGTGGTCGCGGCGCAGGGCGCGGGCGGTCAGCTGGTCGGTGCCGGGCGCGCGGCCCAGGCCCAGGTCTATGCGGCCGGGGTAGAGCGAGGCCAGGGTGCCGAACTGCTCGGCGATCACCAGCGGCGAATGGTTGGGCAGCATCACGCCGCCCGATCCGACACGAATCGTGTGCGTGCCGCCCGCCACGTGGCCTATCACCACCGCGGTGGCGGCGCTCGCGATGCCGGGATTGTTGTGGTGCTCGGCCAGCCAGAAGCGCTTGAAGCCCAGATGCTCGGCATGCCGGGCCAGAGCCAAAGTGTTGTGGAAGGCGTCGGCGGCGGTGGAGCCGGTGACGATGGGGGAGAGATCAAGGACTGAGAAGGGAATCATGTGTTTTTTACTCCTTCTCCCTCTGGGAGAAGGTGGGGATGAGGGCTTGCGGCCCTGGATGTTGCGCTGCGCTTGTTTGAACGCCGCAGGCCCTCACCCCGGCCCTCTCCCAGGGGGAGAGGGAGTGAAGAGGGATCCGCTGTGTTTGCAGGCATGGATGTGTTGTGGGGTGCCGGGCCAGTTTAGGAGCTTCACGATGGCCGCGCGGGTGGCAGGGTATAAACCCGGGATGAGCGATCTCCCGGACCTTCAACTGCCTCCCGAGGCACTCGCGCTGCTGCGCACGGCCAGCCGTTTTGAGACCCCTTGCGGTGCGGGCACCATGGTCTGGCACACCTGGGGCCAGGCCACGCGCCGGCCTGAGCTGGCGCCGCTGGTGCTGCTGCATGGCGGCAGCGGCAGCTGGATGCACTGGCTGCGCAACATTCCCGCGCTGGCCGCTTCAGGCCGCTGGCTGCTGCTGCCCGACCTGCCCGGTTTCGGCGATTCGGCGGCGCCGCTGCGCGGCACCGATGCCGACGTGCTGCCCGAGCCGGTGGAGCAGGGCCTGGCGGCGCTGGTGGGCGAAGCGGCCTGCGACCTGGTGGGGTTTTCTTTCGGCGGCATGGTGGCCGGCTTCCTGGCGCAGCGCTTTCCCGCGCGGGCGGCGCGCCTGGTGCTGGTGGGTGCGCCCGGCCTGGGCGTGGCGCGGGAAAAGGCGCTGCGCCTGCGCGCCTGGCGGCACATCACCGACGCCGGCGAGCGCGAGGTGATCCATCGCCACAACCTTGCGGTGCTGATGCTGTACCACGAAGAGGCGATTACCGAACTGGCCTTGCGCCTGCACATCGCCAACGTGCTGCGCGACCGCATGAAAGGCCGCAGCCTGGCGCGCACCGACGCGCTGGCGCAGGCGCTGGCCGGCGTGCGCTGCCCGGTGCGGGCGATTTACGGACGGGAGGATGCGCTGTACCGCGGCAAGCTCGACGCGCTGCAGGCGGCACTGGCGCGGGCTGTGGATTTCAGGGGGCTTGCCTTGATAGACGATGCCGGCCATTGGGTGCAGTTCGAGCGCGCGGAGGCCTTTGACAAAGTCCTCCTCACGGCGCTCGAAGCTGCGCTCTAGCGCTTAAACAGGTTCTTACTTCTCAATCGCAAGCAGTTCGATGTCGAAGGTCAAGGTGGCATTGGGCGGCACCACGCCGCCGGCGCCGCGGTCACCATAGGCGGTGGCGGGCGGGCAGGTCAGCGTGGCTTTGCCGCCGACCTTGATTTTCTGCACACCTTCGGTCCAGCAGGGCACGACGCGGTTCAAAGGAAAGGTGGCGGGCGCGCCGCGTTTGTAGGAGCTGTCGAATTCCTTGCCGTCGGCCAGCGTGCCGCGGTAGTGCACCTTGACGGTGTCGGTCGCCTTGGGCTGCGCGCCCGTGCCGTCGGTGGTGTGCACGACCTTCACGCCGCTGGGCAGGGTTTCGGCCGGTGCGGCGGCGAGGGCCGCGGTGGAAACGGTGAAGGAGGCGAGGGAAGCCAGGGTAAGGAGCGCGGCGGTGAATGTCTTCATGGAGGTCATGCTTTCATGGCTGATGAGGTAATCGGGGATGTCTGGCCTGATTATGGCCCCGGTGCCTTCATTGCCCCGGCGGCGCCGGCTGGCCTATCATGGGGCGACCGCATCGCCCGCCCTGCGGCAATTTCATCCCCCTCAAGAGGACACCCCCATGAACCATCGCGATGAGCACGATGCCCGCAGGAGAATTTTTTTGCAGCGTGCAGGCCTGGGTGCCGCCGCCATGGGCGCCTTCCCCTTGCAAGGTTTGGCGGCGGGGCGTGAAACGCTGCCCTTCGGCAATGGCGAGCGCGAGCTGGTGACCTACCCGGGCAAGCGCCCGCTGCTGCGCGTGACCACGCGGCCGCCGCACCTCGAAACGCCTTTCAGCGCTTTCAGCGAAGGCGCGATCACGCCCAACAATGCTTTTTTCGTGCGCTATCACCTGGCCAACATTCCCAAACGCATAGACGCCAAGGCCTACCGGCTCAGGGTGGGCGGGCACGTGAAGCAGTCGCTGTCGCTCTCGCTGGACGAACTCAAGGCGCTGGCCGCGCCGGTCGAGGTGGTGGCGGTCAACCAGTGTTCGGGCAACAGCCGCGGTTTCTTTGAGCCGCGCGTCTTCGGCGCCCAGCTGGGCAACGGCTCCATGGGCAATGCGCGCTGGGTCGGCGTGCCGCTGCGCGCCGTGCTCGAAAAAGCCGGCGTGCTGCCCGGCGCCAAACAGGTGGCGCTCAACGGCCTGGACACGCCGGTGCTGCCGCAGACGCCGGACTTCATCAAGGCCCTGAACATCGACCTGGCGCTCAGCGCCGAGCCCATCGTGGCCTGGTCCATGAACGGCGCCGACATTCCGTTCCTCAACGGCTACCCGATCAAGCTCATCGTGCCGGGTTATTTCGGCACCTACTGGGTCAAGCACCTGAGCGAGATCGTGGTGATGGACCACGGCTTCGAGGGTTTCTTCATGTCGACGGCCTACCGCGTGCCCGACAACGAATGCCAGTGCGTGCCGGCCGGCACCGCGCCCACGGCGACGCGGCCCCTCACCACGCTGCCGGTGCGTTCCTTCATCACCAGTGTGGCGGGCGGCGCGCGCGTGCCGGCGGGCAAGCCGCTGCAGCTCAAGGGCATTGCCTTTGACGGGGGCAGCGGCATCCGCAAGGTCGAGGTGTCTGAAGACGGCCAGCAATGGCGCGAGGCCACGCTGGGCAAAGACCTGGGGCGGTATTCGTTCCGCGAGTGGAGCTTTGGCGTGACGCCGCCGCGCAAGGGCGAATTCCAGCTGCTGGTGCGCGCCACCAATGTGAGGGGCGACGTGCAGCCCGCGACCGCCAGCTGGAACCCCGGCGGCTATTCGCGCAACGTTGTTGAAACCACGCGCCTGGTGGCGGTTTAGGAAGCCGCCATGAAAACCATGAATTTAATCGCCGTGCGCGTTCTGTCCGCAGCCGCTTTGCTTCTGGGCTGCGGCGCCGTCATGGCGCAAGCCGTGCAAACCGTGACCTTGCCGCTGGAAACTGCGAAGCTCAAGCCGTCCAAGCTGGCCGGCTACCAGATCGCGATGCAGAAATGCGGCATCTGCCACTCGGCCGACTACATCAGCCAGCAACCGCCGGCCATGACGGCCACGCAATGGACCGCCGAAGTGCGCAAGATGGAGCACGCCTATGCCGCGCCCCTCAGCGACAGCGACGTGGCGCAGATCGGCGAATACCTGGCCGTGACCTATGGCGGCGCCAAGCCGACGCTGGGGCCTGTCGTGGCGGCCAAGCCGGCGGTAGCCGCCGCGCCAGGCGCACCGCCTGCGGCCGTCGACGTGCAGGCCGTGCTCAAAGCCAACGCCTGCCTGGGTTGCCACGCGGTGTCACAGAAAATCGTCGGGCCGGCCTACCACGACGTGGCGCTCAAATACAAAAGCGACCCGCAGGCCCTGGCCAAACTGGAGGCCAGCATACGCAGCGGAGGATCCGGTAAATGGGGCCCGGTGGTGATGCCGCCATTCGGCAACCTGAACCCGGCTGAGCTCAAGGCGCTGGCCGCCTTTGTGTTGCAGCAGTAGAGTTCTTACTCCCTCTCCCTCTGGGAGAGGGCAGGGGTGAGGGCCTACGGCTTTCGAACATGCGCGGTGCAACATCAAACGCCGCGAACCCTCATCCCCGCCTTCTCCCAGAGGGAGAAGGAGTAAACAGCCTTTAGCGCCCGAGCAGCGCCGGCACCGACGAAACCAGCATGGCAATGCCGGAGCAGGTCAGCAGGCTCAGCACCAGCCGGCGAAAGGCCAGGTCGCTGATGCCGGTGTAAACCCGTCCGCCGAACCAGGCGGGAATGAGCGCGGCAGGCGCCACGATGGCAAGCATGGGCAGCGTCTCACGGGTGACCAGGCCGGCGACACAGTAGCTGGCCATGGTGACGGTCAGCACGGCCAGGTTGAAGTTCTGGATGACGGCGCGCTGGGCACTTTTCTCGTAGCCCCGCAGCGTGCACCACAGCGTCGGAATCACGCCGCTGAACCCCCCCAGGGCGCCCATGAAACCACCGGCGACGCCTATCGTGCCGTCGGCGATGCGCCCGCCATGGTGGAGGCGCGGAAGCTTGCCCGAAAACAGCATGGCCGGGCACCATAGCGCCAGCAGCACACCGAGAAACAGCTTGAAGAGCTGGACGTCAAGCCGCGGCAGCAACAGCAGACCCAGCGGCAACCCGAGCAGGCCGCCTGCCAGGAAGGGCAGCAGGCGCTTCCAGTCCGTGTTGCGGCTGACGGTGAAGGCCGCCATGACCTGGCCGACCAGCCCACCGAACACCGCCATGACGGCCGCCAGCTTCGGATCGATAGCCCAGGCCCAGAAAGACATGGCGACAAGGCTGAAGCCAAAGCCCGACAGGCCCTGGACAAAACCCGCCGCCGCCGCGCCCGCGACGATCAGGACGATCTGCGAGTCCACCTCAGGCGTAGTCGCTCACGGGCACGCAGCTGCAGAACAGGTTGCGGTCGCCGTAGACGTTGTCGACCCGGCCCACGGGCGGCCAGTACTTGACCAGCTTGAGCGAGGCCAGCGGGAAGGCGCCGGTCTCGCGCGAGTAAGGCCTGTCCCAGTCGGCGCCCAGCAGGCTGGCCGCAGTGTGCGGTGCGTGCTTGAGCGGGTTGTTGTCCTGCGGCCATTGGCCGGCTTCGACCTTGCGGATCTCGTCGCGGATGGCGATCATCGCGGCTATGAAGCGGTCCAGCTCGGCCAGGGTTTCGCTCTCGGTGGGCTCCACCATCAGCGTGCCGGGCACGGGAAAACTCAGCGTGGGTGCATGGAAGCCGTAGTCCATCAGGCGCTTGGCCACGTCCTCGGCGCTGACGCCGCTGGTTTCTTTCAGCGGGCGCAGGTCCAGGATGCACTCGTGGGCCACGTGGCCGTTTTCGCTCGCGTACAGCGTGGGGTAGTGGTCTTTGAGGCGCGAGCTGATGTAGTTGGCGCTCAGGATGGCGACCTCGGTGGCTTGCGTCAGGCCCTCGGGGCCCATCATGCGGCAGTACATCCAGCTGATGGGCAGCACCGCGGCGTTGCCCAGCGGCGCGGCCGAGACGGCGCCCACGCCGTTGACGGGAATGCCGGCCGTCGCGTGGCCGGGCAGGTAAGGCACCAGGTCGGCCACCACACACACCGGGCCCACGCCCGGGCCGCCGCCGCCGTGCGGGATGCAGAAGGTCTTGTGCAGGTTCAGGTGGCTCACGTCGCCGCCGAACTCGCCCGGCGCGGCCACGCCGACCAGCGCGTTCATGTTGGCGCCGTCCACGTAGACGCGGCCGCCATGGCTGTGCACCATCGCGCAGAGTTCTTTCACCTGCGTTTCGAACACGCCGTGCGTGCTGGGGTAGGTGATCATCACGCAGGCGAGGTTCGCGCTGTGCTGTTCGCACTTGGCCTTCAGGTCGGCCATGTCGACGTTGCCCTGCGCGTCGCAGGCGGTCACGACGACGGTCATGCCCACCATCTGCGCGCTGGCCGGGTTGGTACCGTGCGCCGAGGAAGGGATCAGGCAGATGTTGCGATGGCCCTGGCCCTTGGCTTCATGGAAGGCCTTGATGACCAGCAGGCCCGCGTACTCGCCCTGCGAACCGGCATTGGGTTGCAGGCTGATGCCGGCATAACCCGTAGCCTGGCACAGCCAGTCGCGCAGCTGCTTGTCGAGTTCGGCATAACCCTGCAGCTGTTCGCTGGGGGCGAAGGGGTGGATGTTGGCGAACTCGGGCCAGGTGATGGGAATCATCTCGCTGGTCGCGTTGAGTTTCATGGTGCAGCTGCCCAGCGGGATCATGCTGCGGTCCAGCGCAAGATCTTTATCGCTGAGCATGCGGATGTAGCGCAGCATGCCGGTTTCGGAATGGTGCGTGTTGAAGACCGGGTGCGCGAGGAAGGGCGTGGCGCGGCGCAGGTCGGCGGGGATCAGTGACTCCACGCCTTTTTCGAAGGCGCTGACCACGGGAATCGTCTGGCCGGGCTTGGCGAAGAAGGACCAGAGCAGTTCGATGTCCTTGCGGCTGGTGGTTTCGTCCAGCGACACGCCCAGGTGGTTGTTCAGGCGAAAGCGCAGGTTGGCGCCGGCCTTGCGCGCGCGCTCGGCAATCGCGTTCGTGGCCTCGCCGGTCTTCACGGTCACGGAATCAAAGGCGCCGGTGTTGGTGATTTCATACCCCAACTCCTGCAGGCCGCGCACAAAGACGGCGGTGTATGCCGCCACCCGCTCGGCGATGCGCGTGAGGCCTTGCGGGCCGTGGTAGACCGCGTACATGCTGGCGATGACGGCCGGCAGCACCTGCGCGGTGCAGATGTTGGAGGTGGCTTTTTCGCGGCGTATGTGCTGCTCGCGCGTTTGCAGCGCGAGGCGGTAGGTCGGGTTGCCGTGGCTGTCGATACTGACGCCGACCAGCCGGCCCGGCAGCGAGCGCTTGAATTCGTCGCGGCAGGCGAGGTATGCCGCATGCGGCCCGCCGTTGCCCATGGGCATGCCGAAGCGCTGCGTGGTGCCCAGCACGATGTCGGCATCCCATTCGCCGGGCGGGGCCAGCAAGGTGAGCGCCAGCAGGTCGGCCGCGACGCACAGGGCCGCGCCGTCGACGTGGGCCTGGCCCGCGAGCGGGCGCAGGTCATGGATGCTGCCGGTGGTGGCGGGGTACTGCGCCAGCACGCCGAAGTAGTCGCCTTCGGCCATCAGCTGGGGCAGGGTGGCCGAGGCCGTGCTGACCTTGACCTCGATACCCAGCGGCTTGGCGCGCGTCTGGATCACTTCGATGGTTTGCGGATGGCAGTCGCCGGCCACGAGGAACACATTGCTCTTGCTTTTGACGCTGCGTTTGGCCAGCGTCATGGCTTCGGCGGCGGCGGTGGCCTCGTCGAGCATGGAGGCGTTGGCAATCGGCATGCCGGTCAGGTCGCAGACCATGGTCTGGAAGTTGATCAGCGCCTCCATGCGGCCCTGCGAGATTTCGGCCTGGTACGGCGTGTAGGCGGTGTACCAGGCGGGGTTTTCGAGGATGTTGCGCAGGATCACGCCCGGCGTGTAGGTGCCGTAATAACCCTGGCCGATGAAGTTCTTGAAGACCTGGTTCTTGGCCGCGATGGCCTTGAGCTGCTTGAGCGCGGCGGCTTCCGTGACCGGGGCCGGAATGGCCATGGGCGTGCTGCGCGCGATGGAGCGCGGAACAATGCCTTCCACCAGCGCGCGGCGCGAGGCCGAGCCCACGATGCTGAGCATGTGGACTTCGTCGGTCTCGTCGATGCCGATGTGGCGGGCAATGAATTCGCAGGGGTTTTCAAGGTCGCCCAGGGGCTTGGCGGTTTGCATCAACATGTCGGGTCCCGTGTCAGGCTTGGCAGCCAGGAGTCAGAAAACAGAAAAAAGAATCGGCGGAAAAATCAGGCCGCGAAAGCGGTGTAGCGGGTCTCGTCCATCAGCGCGTCGAGCTGCGACGGGTCGGACAGCTTGATCTTGAAGAACCAGCCGGCGCCCATGGGGTCGCTGTTGGCCAGCGACGGGTCGTCCTTCAGCGCTTCATTGATCGCGGTGACTTCGCCGCTCACGGGCATGTAGACGTCGGCGGCGGCCTTGACCGACTCGACGACGCCGGCGGTTTCCTTCTGCGCGAAGGTGGTGCCCACGGCGGGCAGGTCCACAAACACCACGTCGCCCAGCGCGTCCTGCGCGTGCACGGTGATGCCGACGGTGGCGATGTCGCCTTCAATCTTGAGCCATTCGTGGTCTTCGGTGTATTTGACGGTCATGAAAATCTCCAGGGGTTGAGGGGGGCAAAGAAAGCTTTAACCGCGGTAGTAGCGGTTGGGGACAAAAGGCATGGCCGCGACTTCCATGGGCACGGGCTTGCCGCGCACGATGGCGTTGACGCGCGTGCCCAAGGCGGCAAATTCGGGTTTCACATAGCCCATGGCCACCGGCTGGTTGATGCTGGGGCCCAGCAGGCCGCTGGTGACTTCGCCAATCACCGTGCCGTCGGTGGCTTGCAGCTCGGTATGGTCGCGCACGGGCACGCGCTCCAGCGCCACCAGGCCCACGCGCTTGCGCGACAGCGTGGCAGGGGCGGCCAGTTGCGCCAGGATTTTGTCCGCACCGGGGAAGCCGCCGGCACGCGCGCCGCCGGTGCGCCGCACTTTTTGCATGGCCCAGTTGAGGTTGGCTTCCACCGGCGTGGTGGTGGTGTCAATGTCATTGCCGTAGAGGCACAGGCCCGCTTCCAGGCGCAGCGAATTGCGCGCGCCCAGGCCAATGGGTTTGACCTCGGGCTGGGCGAGCAGCGCGCGCGCCAGTGTTTCGGCCTGCGAGGCATGCACGGAAATTTCAAAACCGTCTTCACCGGTGTAGCCGCTGCGTGTGAGGAAACAGTCGCAGCCGGCCACGCTGAAGCGCCCGCCGGTCATGAACACCAGCTTTTCAACGCCGGGCGCCAGGCGCTGCAGCGCGGTGACCGCCTGCGGGCCCTGCAGCGCCATCAGCGCCATCTCGGGCATGGGGATGACTTCGCAGCGCGAACCGATTTTTGCCTGGATGTGCGCGATGTCGCCGACCTTGCAGGCGCCGTTGACGATGACGAAGAGGTCGCCGCCGTTCGCGTAGTCGCGGTTGAAGAACATCAGGTCGTCGATGATGCCGCCCTCGTCATTGAGCAGCAGGCCGTAGCGCTGCTTGCCGGCGGGTAGGTCGATCACGTCGACCGGGATCAGCGACTCCAGCGCCGCGGCGGCGTCGGCGCCCACCAGGCGCAGCTGGCCCATGTGGGACACGTCGAAGAGGCCGGCGGCCTGGCGCGTGTGGGTGTGCTCGGCCATCAGGCCCGCGGGGTATTGCACCGGCATGGAATAGCCCGCGAAAGGCACCATGCGCGCGCCAAGCTCCACGTGCAGGTCGTGCAGCGGCGTTTTCAGCAGGGTTTCAGGGGCGGCGGCGGAAGAGGTGGACGAATCGGACAAGGCATTCTCCGGGGGGGCAAACAGGTTCATGGTTGCAGGAACCTGAATCGGTTCCAAACCATGGGCTGCCCCTGCTGTCCACTTTACCTGAGAGATTCACCCGGCGATGCGGATTTGCTCCTTCGGTGGGCCGTCCTGGCGACGGCCTCTCTCCAGTAGGGAACGCCTTGCCGCGTGGTGCGCCGCAGGGCGGTTGCCAGTCCTTTTGCCTGAGCGTTCAGTGCACCAAAAAGGGTTGCCCCCGGGGTGTACGTGCGCCTTCGGCGGTTTTCTCGGGGAAAACTCTCTCCTGACCCGGCGAGTGTAACTGAGGCCGCTCACCAACCGCCTTGCGATGCTGGCCAAGTCTTGCACCCTCTCCCTCTGGGAGAGGGCAGGGGTGAGGGCAGGGGTGAGGGCAGGGGTGAGGGCCACGGCTCGTGCATAAAACCTGGGCGTATTTGCCGCCGCCGGCCCTCACCCCAACCCTCTCCCAGGGGGAGAGGGAGCAGGACTGCTTCGCCGGGTTTGGTGAGCGGCTCTTGGGCCACTACGCCACGATGTCTACGTGCTGCGGCAGCAGCATGGCAATGCGCTCGCTGATGGAGTCGGCGCGTTCATGGCCGGCGATTTTCTCGATTTCCTCGAGCATCTCGCGTGAGGCGGCAAGCATGGTCTCGCGGTCCTTGGCGTTGCGCAGCGCTTCGCGAAAGCGCTCGGCCATCACCGGGTCGCGCCGGGCGAACATACGCTCGCAGATGTCGAACAGGAACATGCGCGTCGTGGCGAGCGAGCGCTTGCCTTCAAACTGGTCGGCTGAGACCTGGATGGCCTGCGTGGTCTCGGGGCTGGGGAAGTTTTGCAGCTGGGCCGGCGTGGGCTTGGGCACGGGCGCTGGTGCGGGCGCCGCCGCGGCGGGCGCGGACGTTTTGCCCGGATGGGCTTCCAGGAAGCCTTCGCGCAAAAGGCGCAAGGCAATGGCTTCGCCGTCACCGTCAAACAGCGGACGGAAGTCCTGGGCGGATTTGCTGCCGTCGGCCATCAGCAGCAGGGTGCGCTCGCGCTGGCCTAGCGTTCTCACGCCTGGCTTGAGCTCGGCGCGGGCACGGTCGGTTTTGTGGAGCTGCATGGGATTTCATCCTGAAATGAAAACCCGAGCATCACCCCCGCAGATGACAAAGGCATGAAGCCCCGCCAAAAAAAAGCTATTTGGCGTAGACCAGGTCGCGCAGGCCCAGCGACAGCTGCGGCACGTAAGTGATCACCATCAGGCAGGCCAGGATGACCAGCACAAAGGGAATCAGGTGGGTCACGATGCGGTCCAGCGAGATTTTGGCGACCGTGCAGGCGGCGAACAGGTTCACGCCGAAAGGCGGCGTGATCATGCCGAGCGCAAGGTTGACCACCATCACCAGCCCGAAATGCACCGGGTCTATGCCGAAGTGCACCGCTACCGGCGCCAGGATGGGCGCCAGCACGATGATGGCGGCGCTGGTCTCGATGAACATGCCGATGATGAACAGCGCGGCATTGACGCCCAGCAGGAAGAGGGCGGGCGACTTCAGCACGTCCTGCAGCCAGTGGCCGATGGCGTCCGGCACGCCGGCGCGGGTGATCAGGAAGGCGAACAGCCCGGCGTTGGCGATGATGAACATGATCACGGCGCTGGAAATCACCGACTTGCGCAGGATGACGTAGAGGTCCGCCAGCTTGATCTCGCGGTAGATCACGATGCCGACGACCAGCGCGTAAAACACCGCCACCGCCGAGGCTTCGGTCGGCGTGAAGATCCCGCCGTAAATGCCGCCCAGGATGATCACCGGCATCAGCAAAGCCCAGCCGGCCTGCCAGGTGGCCTTGCCGAAGCTCAGGCGGCCGTCGCCGTCGTGCTTGCCCCAGCCCTTCCAGCGGCAGTACAGGTGCACGAAGAGCATCAGCGCGCAGCCGATCAGCAGCCCCGGGCCGAAACCGGCGATAAAGAGTTCGCCGATGGAGACCTCGGCGCTCACACCGTAAAGAATCATGGGAATCGACGGCGGGATGATCACGCCCAGCTCCGCGCTGGTGGCCTGCAGGGCGGCGGCGTAGGCCGTGGGGTAGCCGTGCTTGATCAGCGCCGGAATCAGGATGGCGCCTATGGCAAAGGTGGTGGCCACCGACGAGCCGGAGACGGCCGCAAAAATCATGCAGGTCAGCACACAAGTCATGGGCAGGCCGCCCTGCACGCCGCCCACGATGCTTTTGGCGAACTCCACCAGCCGGCGCGAGATGCCGCCGGTTTCCATCAGGTTGCCGGCCAGGATGAAGAAGGGGATGGCGGCCAGTGGAAACTTGTTGATCGAGGAGAACATCTCCTTGACGGAGATCAGCATGTTGGCGTTGGCCGCATGGATGCCGAAGATCGACGCCAGTCCGATGGACACGGCCACCGAGACGGTGAGCGCGAAGCACAGCACCATCGTTGAAATCATTACCGCAGTCATGCCTGGCCCCCACGGTCACTCACTTCGAGCCTGCGGCGGTTCCCTGCCCCTTGCACGGGGAAAGGGGCCGCTCGCCTGCGGCCCGGCAAAGCCGGTTCCGCGGCCCCTGCTTGAAGGTGAAATGCTGCTTTTGTTCTCATTGTGCGGTTTCCAGTTCATTACGTTGCGGGTCCAGCAGGTTGCCGATGATGCCGATCACGCAGAACATGCCGCCCACCGGCATGGCCACATAGCCCCAGAACATCGAGATCGATTCCAGGCCGGCCATGGACTGCACGCGGCCGCGCAGCGAATAGTCCCAGCCCCACCAGACGATGACCGCGATCAGCGTCAAGGCGGCCAGGCAGACCAGCCAGTCCAGCACGCGCCGGATGCGCGGCGGGCTCCAGCGGTAGAGCACATCCACGCTGACCATGGCGCCTTGCCGGAAGGCCATGGGGATGCCCATGAACACCATCCAGATCAGGCTCAGGCGGATCAGGATTTCACTCCACTCGGCGGGCTGCTCGAGGACAAAGCGCGTGACGATCTGGAACATGCCCAGCGCCGAGGCGACCACCAGCATCAGGCAGGCCACCAGCATGGAAAAGCCGGTGGTCCACCGTTCAAGTTTGAGGAAAGCTTGTTTCATGGGAGACCATGGATAAGAGGGGATATGGAAAACGCCCGCGAGTGCGATACCTGCGGGCGCCTTCGGTGGCAAATGGGCGCAGCCGGCCGGGTGGAAAACCGGCCCGCCGTGTGCCTTACTTGACGTTGCGGATCGCGTCGATATTCGCCTTGCCGAACTGCTTTTCGAAGTCGGCGTTGACGGGCGCCAGCATGGCGACGAATTTGGCCTTGTCGACGTTGTCGATCACGGTCATGCCTTTGGCGCGCAGCTCGGCCACACCGTTGGCGTCATCCTGGTCGACACGGGCGCGGTTGGCCTTGGTGCCTTCCTTGGCGGCTTCGATAAAGGCTGTCTTGTCGGCGGCGCTGAGCTTGTCGAAGGACGCCTTGTTCATCAGGAAGATACAGGGCGAGTACACGTGGCCGGTCAGCGACAGGTGTTTCTGCACCTGGTCGAACTTGGCCGACATGATCACGGACAGGGGGTTTTCCTGGCCGTCGACCGTGCCTTGCTGCAGCGCGGTGAACACTTCAGGAAAAGCCATGGGCGTGGTGATGATGCCCAGGCCCTTGTAGGCCGCGATGTGCACCGGATTTTCCATGGTGCGCATCTTCAGGCCCTTCAGGTCTTCCGGCAGCTTCACGTCGCGCTTGCTGTTGGTCATGTGGCGAAAGCCGTTCTCGGCCCAGGCCAGCGCCTTGAAGCCCTTGGCGTCGAATTTGGTCAGCAGGTCCTGGCCGATGGGGCCGTCCAGCACGGCGCGCGCATGCGCCTTGTCGCGGAACAGGAAGGGCACGTCGAGGATCTTGGTCTCGGGCACGAAGTTGGGCACCGGGCCGGTGGACGAGAAAGCCAGCTCCTGGGTGCCCAGTTGCACGGCTTCGATGGATTCGCGCTCGCCGCCCAATGCGCCGTTGTAGAAGGTCTGCACCTTGTAGCGGCCGCCGGTGCGTTTCTCGACTTCCCTGGCGAAGGTGTCGATGGCAATGCCCTGATGCGAGTTCTGGGCCGTGGAAATACTGATACGCATGGTGGTCTGCGCGCTTGCCGAAGCGATGAAACCCAGGCCCAGGGCAATGCCCACCAGCAGTTTTGAAATTTTCATGTTGTCTCCAAATTAATTGTTGTACCGAAAATCCGCGATGACGGCATGCAGCCGTATGCACACCTATTATTGCGTCGCCGCCCCGGGCGCAGTGCGCGGGTTTTCGCTTAAATAGGCCGCAATAATGCTGTCAAAGTCGCCGTCGGGCAACAGGCCCAAGGCCCGCGCCCGGGCCGCGTCTATGGCCGCCGGCCAGCTCGTCACGATATTGGCGATGGCCGGGTCCGGCGTCCAGTCGATCAGGCTAGCGGTCTCCTTGCCGCCCACGCGCGCCAGCGCGGCAGCCATCTCGCCCACCGTGGTTTTGAGCGCCGGCAGGTTGATGGCCGTGCGCGCACCCCACTCGGCATCACCGGCCTCGGCCGCGCGCAGCAGCCCTTCAATGGTGCGCGCGGGGGACGCCAGCGCCACGGCCGTTTCGGGCGGCACCGGGCAGGCGGCCCGCACGCCCGCCAGCGGCTCGCGGATCATGCCGCTCAAAAAGCTCGACGCCGCGCCGTTGGGCTTGCCGGGCCGCACGCTGACCGTCATCAGCCGCACGTTGCGCCCGCGTATGAAACCCTTGCGCGCGTAGTCGGCCACCAGCTGTTCGCCGATGAATTTCTGGATGCCGTAGCTGTTCTGCGGCGTGGGCAGGGTCCTGTCGTCGATCACGGCCGGCAGCGGCTGCGCGGCCGAGTTGCCGAACACGGCCAGAGAACTGGCGAACACCACCGTGGGCGAAGTGCCCAGCTTGCGGCAGGCTTGCAGCAGCGCGCGCGTGGCGTCGACGTTGCTGCGCATGCCGAGGTCGAAGTCGGCTTCGCATTCGCCGCTGACGGCGGCGGCAAGGTGGAATACCAGCGCGTCGTCGGCGCGCACGACCTGCGTGCTTGCATCCAGGAGTTGGTTAAGGTCGCCGACCACGGCGCGCACTCTTGAATCCGCCGTCAGTGTGGCCGGTGGGGCCGCCCGGTCGACCAGCGTCACAGTCTGGATGGTTTGCGGCGCGCCGCCCGCAAGGGACAGCGTCCCCTGTTCAAGCAACTGACGGGCGAGCCTCGCGCCCAGGAAGCCGGCGCCGCCGGTGATGACGATGTTCATGTGTTCTTTGTCTCCGTGATGATTGTTCTTTGTCTCCGCAGCTTGGTGCCCAGCGTGCCGCACAGTTTAGGCCAGGCCTTGTTTCCATGAAAGGGAGGGCTTGATGTGCGGCTCGGAACGCAGAACTTCCGGGACATAAATTCGTCCATCGTCGGCCTACTGACGATCCTGATCAAGGTCAAGAAGGCTGACATCCTGGGCAAGGCTGATCACTACATCCGCAAGGCGCGCGGCGGCTACCGGGGCGGGATGGTGTCCACGAGGAGCGCAAATACGAGCCGAGTTCTTCAAGTTCTACAGAAGTCACACCCGGGGCAACAGCGTAGGTGAATCCGGTGCCCAGGATATGTCGCCCTTCATCGTGAAGTTCAACCGCTTCAAGTGGGGCGTGTTCGCCTTGGCGGCCGTTGCCACTGTTGGGGCCTAATGGCCTGAGCCGGACAAGCCCAAAACGGCCGCAAAGCGTCCGGCAGCCGCCAGCCTGGTGCAGACCTCAAGCGCCGGCCAGGGGATCACCAGGGCGGTCTCTGATCCGGTCAGCACCGTCACCGGCGTGATCGGAAAGCAGGCCGGCGATCAGCCGACCGGCATCAACGAATTCCCGGACCCTTACGGGCTCAAGGGCCTGCATGTGGTGGGGCAGATCACCATGAAGGGCAAGACGGTCTATGTCCTGGCCGTGAGCCAGAACGGCGTGCAGATCACAACCGTGACCAGCTCGGAGCTGCAGGAGATCGGCTACAAGTGGAAGGCGCTGACGGATTGCGCGGTTTCGCTGCAGTGGAAAGAGAAGGTGAGGGCGCTGACTTGTGACAGTCCGCAGATCACGATGGGTTTGCAAAGAACTTCGACGGCACCCGTGTCCCCCGATTAGAGGATATTGGCGTGCAGCTCTTGCAACTAGACTTCGGCATGCAATCAGCGTGATACAGTTTCCTGATGAATAGGATATTCGTCCCATTAGTCGCCGTGTTGCTTGCAGGTTGCGCGACCCAGTTGCCCTACGTGTCTCCGGCTCCTGGCCCGGATACGGCAAGTGTTCGACTCGAGTACTCAAGCCCTAAGCACGACCCGGCTTTCACATTCGAGGACCCGAAGGAATGCCGCGCGGTGCAGTTCATCGCCCGGACGCCGGACTCGCTCGGTTACGACATTCGCGTCAAGGCTGGAACAGCGACCTTCAACATGGGGTACTCAGCAATCGGCGCCGGATACGGATTGACAGTCAATTCCTGCAATATTCTCACTTCGTTTGAGGCGCAAGGCGGCTCCAAATACAGGCTCCGATTTTTGATCAATGAGAAGGGCGGGTGCAGCGTGAGCTTGCTCGAAGAAGCTGCTGATGGTCCGCGCAATCGTTCGAATTTGTTGGTGAGAAGGACGCTCGATATCCCAATGGGCCCCTCCTTAGATCCGAGGGCGCGGCGACTCTGCTCAGACAAGTACTCATCCGTGCAATAGCCGTTGGCTTGGCAATTGCCCTAGCTGTATGTTCTTGTTCAGTGGCTGAGGAATTTTCGGCGCGCGCCGCAAGAAGGAAAATCTCCGATCAGTAGCGTTGACCAATTGAATCGCACAGGAGACACCA
The DNA here is from genome assembly GCF_943369675.1 of Polaromonas sp. YR568. GTDB lineage: Bacteria > Pseudomonadota > Gammaproteobacteria > Burkholderiales > Burkholderiaceae_C > Polaromonas. Next base: position 17,004 of record NZ_CALROB020000062.1, read on the forward strand.
AATGCCCAAGAAGCACCAGACTTACCAAAGCCGGAGAATGGCAAAGATGCCCCCTCGATATTTCCGTGGGGAGATGCATACAACGCGTTTGTAAATGAGTTCAAAGGTGAGTCTGATCGCGCCGCGGTAATTCTTGGCGCTGCCAAAATTGACTCCATCTTGGGGCAATTGCTTGAGCGGTTCTTGTTGCCGTCTTCAGGTGGTGCCGATGAATTACTTGACGGAGATTCGCCACTCTCAACGTTCAGCGCGAAAATCAACTTGTGCTGCCGGCTTGGTCTCATTTCAGCTGACGTTGCCAAGTCTTTACATCTCGTCCGCCGCATCCGAAACTCTTTCGCGCACGAGGTAGTGGGCATATCGCTGCAGTCTGGTGCTCACGCAGATCGATTGAAGTCACTCCTACTTCCTTTTCAGGCACTTCCTAAGTTCATCAATTTTCGGGAGAGAGTAATTGGGCCTCGGTCGCCATCGAACGACTTCCGCGCATGCTTATCTCTGATGGTTGGGCAGTTAGAGGTGATACTTGAAAAAGCTCAGCCAGTAACTCCACAAACACCAAATTCATTTGTCGAGCAGTGGGTGAAAGATGCCCCTCCTGCTCCACCGACTTAATAGATCACCGCAAGCTCGGATGGCCTGGCTTGAGCGCTCTACATATTTTCAATGGAAGGCGCAGCGCATACTTGATCGCGCAAAATCCAAGCAATGGCAGAAGACTTGGCCGAAGCTGGAGCTGATCGCTATTGTCGACTCCAAAACCCCATAACTAGGGGTGAGGTGGCTTGGCTGCCGCCGTGTTTCGCATGCGAAACGCTGGGTTAGGTCGGAGTTGGCGGATTGCCATTTATACCTTCCCACGAACCTCCGAAGCGCGTGCAGGGTGTTATCAGACCCAAGTTCCATTACATGACATGCAGTCATATCGGGCTCCCGTTAATCCACGTCTTTATTGATGAAGCGTTACTTCAACTATGCCAATGTCCAATTCAATAAACTCGCCTCGTGTTTTCCAAGATTCTCGTCCTCTGAATTCTCCAGCTCGACGGCCAAATACCTGATTGAAATGATTTCGCAGGGCCAACCGGAGTGCGGGGCTCCGATCTGACTCGAACACAATGGAGCTGACAGTGGCTACGCCGTTTTTGTCGTAGCTGGCGATGTAGGTTGCCAGAGGGAAAACGGCATGTCCTGTTTCCACCCTGATCGATTTAATTCTCCTGTCGTCGCTGTCAACCGTAATTTTGTTTCCATAGACCTTCGAGATCTCAGTCAATGGACTTCCGAGGACCACCGCTCCAAGATCGTTCGGATAGACCGATGAACCGCTGAAGGGGAATTTTTTCTGGAGCGCGACGTTCAGTTGATCTTTAAAAGCGTCACGCTCAGCTTGCATGGCAGTTAAGTCATTTACCAAAATGGCATTTTCTTCTTCGATGCTCTTGGTGCGTCCCTGTGCGGTTTTCATCATCTCAATTTCAGACTTGAGAGAAGCTGTCTCCCTCGCGTGAATTGTTGCGAAAACTCCCCAGGTTGTGGCAATCACGGTCCCAACTAGGGTCCCAACTATCCAGATTGGATGCTCTTTGGCCTTGTTTATGGCGGAAGACCAAAAGTTAGCTGAGGGAGTAGGTTGCAACTGTGACGGAGGTTGTTGTAAGTTTGATTCTGTTGACATAGGGTAATTATGGAAGCTTTAGTTGGAGAATCACAATCAGTTTCACAGTCTGTTAGTGCCCTAAACTGGGCCGTGGGTAAGCGCGAAATGGTGTGCCTACTCCTCCTCTAGTTGGAGGAGGAAGTGTCAGTTCCTGGGGTATTCAAGCCTGTCCATGCATAAGCTGATGGACCTCGGCTGCCAGGTCGGCCAGAGTCAGCTTGATGCTTGCACTTCCAAGAATGAAAGCCGCTGATTTCCAGTTGTCGGCATCGAAGTTTTCTGCCGCCAGCTTGTGCAGGCCGCGCAACTTCACAACATCCGTGGCCTTGATCAGCGCCCTGCCGGCGTCATAGTCCCGCTTGTAATGGCCGGCATCTCTGCCTGTTGCGCTTTGGTGAGGCCCCGGATTGAGCGTCGCCAGCAGCGCCCATGCTTTTTCCCGTCCGGCCTTGCCCGCCTCCAGCCGGTCCACCAGCTGGGTTCCCTGCGGATACCACTTCCCGGTTTTCTCGATCTAATTCACCACCAGGACCAGCGCTACGTCCGCCGTCGTCTCGCTCTGCATGAACTGCCGGGTGTAATAACCCAGGTTCTCCACCGACGCCGCCAGGTGTTTTGAAACCCAGGACTTGGACTTCTTCACCAACTGGCAGATCTCCGAATGCGTCTTGCCCTGGTCAGCCAGGCTGCGCAGGCCCGCCGCCAGCTCCATCAAGGACAGATCCTCCTTCTGCACGTTTTCCACCAATTGGAGGATGCCCGCCCGTTTGTCGTCCGCCGCCCCAATCAGCGCCGGCACATGGGAGAAGCCAACCAGATGCGCAGCCCTGAGCGGCGCTCTATCAAACCCTACCGCGACCTCAGCTTCAGCAGCCGGTCGCGCGCCGAAGCCAGGTGTTCACGCAAGGTGTACCAGCGTTCGGAAAACTCGTCGGGCAAATCCAGTTCCACCACCTGCCGCTCGATGTTGTCCAGCCGCTCCAGCAACTGGCGCAAGGCCATGGGGTTGTCGGCGGCGACTTGCTCCATGTCGTTCTCCAGGAATTTCAGGTCACCGTAAAAGTGGTTGAGCGCCGAGCTGATGCGCCAGTCGAACAGCTTGGGAATCCAGGCCAACATCAGCACGGCTATCGCCAGGATGGGCAGGATGGCGTAGAACACGAGCTCCGCATACTGCGCCGTGCGGTAGGGCAGCAGGGTTTCCATCCACGGGCGCGCGCCCAGGCTGTAGGCGCGGGCCGTTCGCGAGAGCGCGAAGTCGCTGCCGCGAAAACTCGGGAACTGGCCGTGGCGCTGCAGGAAGTTCGGGATTTCGTGGATCTCGACGGCGGCGTCCAGCAAGGCGCGCTGCAGCGCCGGGTGCATGCCCGGCCGCACCAGCAGATGGGTTTGCAGGCTCATCAGCGTGAGGTCTTTGGGCGGGATGTCGCCGCGCAGTTCAATCGCACCCTGCGGCAGCAGCAGCGGCTGCAGGCGCGGGTTCTGGGCGGCCAGCGCGCCGGCATGTTCGGCGCCCAGCAGCTGGATGCCGCTGCTGCGCGTCAGCAACTGCACGGCCTGCGAATCGTCGCCGGCGGCCTGGAACACCAGGTCGAGCTTGCCGTCGATGAGCGCGTTGGCGGCCGCCACGCCGGTGGCGTTGTCGAACTGTACGTCGGCGGCCCGCACGCCGGCATGCTCCAGCATCAGCCGCGCCGCGATGAAGGACGACGACGAGGCCGGCCCCGCGGCCACGCGCAAGCCCCTGGCCTGCGTGAGCGACGAGGGCCCGCCTACGGCGGAGAAAATCCACACCGGCTCCTGGCCGACGACGGCCAGTGCTTGCAGCGGGGTGCCGGCATTCGCATAGATGCCGTGGGCAAAGCCTATGCTGGTGGCGTCGCCCGCGCGCATCAGCCGGTCCAGCGAGCCTTTTTGCGTGTCCGAATAAACGATCTCGGCGCGCACGCCTATGCGCTCGAGCTGCTCCGCATAGCGCTGCGCCAGCATCGAATAGCCGCCCTGCGGCGAGCCCGCGCCTATCACCACCTCCATGGGCGGCAGCACCTTCCACCGGGTGGCCGACCACCACAGGGCCAGCACCGTGCACAGCAGCACCGGCAGGTAAAACAGCCACCAGCGCCGGCGGTAAAGCAGCAGCAGCTTCATCGCTTTTATCGCCCCCGCATCCGGTAAAGCCGCTGGCGCACAAACTCGATGTGCTGGTGCAGCGTGTAGCAGCGCGCCATCAGGTCGCGCGGTGTGGCAAAGGCCAGCATGGCCTTGTCGATGCCGTTCAGGCGGATCAGGAAGCGCGTCAGGTCCAGGCCCGACAGCGACTCCTGGCCCAGGTCGTTTTCAATGAACTTGAGCTCGCCGTACCAGCGGTTGACCCGGCTTTCCAGCACCCAGCGCAGGTAGGCGGGGATCAGCCGCATCAACCACAGCGCCAGCAGCGCCACGGGCAGCACGATCAGCAGCAGGCGCTCGGTGACTTGCGCCCACCAGAAGGGCAGCAGTTGCTCCAGCCAGGGCAGGCCGTGCGTCAGCGTCTCGCGGGCCTGGCGCGCGGTGGGGAAGTCGATGCGCCGCAGCGAGGGGAAGTCGCCGGCGCGGTGAAACAGCCCGCTGCCCGCGTGCACGTCCATGGCCACCGCGATGGCCAGCCGCTTGAGGGCCGGGTGCAGGCCTTCGCGCGCCACCAGGCTGGCCGAAGTGGTCAGCAGCGTGATGTCGCGCGGGGGCAGCCGCGCGTCCAGCGTGCCCTGCGCGAGCAGGCGCGATTCGAGGTAGGGGTTGCGTTCGGTGATGGCGGCCGACTTGCGGATGTTCGCCAGGTGGATGCCCGGCAGGATCAGCATGTTCTGCACGGCAAAGGATTCGGGCGCCGCGACGAGGAACACCACGTCGACCGCGCCCTGCTTCAGCGCCTGCACGGCGGGGCTGCTGGTGGTGGGCGAAAGCGCCAGGTCTTTCGCTTCAATCCTGGCCTGCTCCAGCAGCTTGAGCGCCACCTTGCGCGTGCCGCTGCCTTCGGGGCCCACGGCCACGCGCAGGCCCTGCAGCTGGTTGAGCGAATCGATTTCGCGGCCGCGCGTGAAGATCCACAGCGGCTCCACATCCACGTTGGCCAGGGTTTCAACGCGGCTGCGGTCGCGCCTTTCGAGTGAGCTGCCGAGGTAGCCGAAACCGCCTTGCATGAAGGCCAGGTCCGAAGGGTTCACCGCCTGGCGAAGGCGTTCGAGGTTTTCCTGCGAGCCGGCCGAGGTCTGGATCTGCAGCGTGATGCCGTGTTCCGCGAATTTTTCGGCGTAGCGTTTGGCGTGAAGGTAGTAGGCGCCGTCGGAGCCCGCCGTGGTGATGCTCAGCTGCGAAGGCGGCATCGGCCAGACGAACAGCCACAAACCCATGGCCGTGGCGGCGGCTGCAAGGACCACGGGAAGGCGGATCCACAGCCATTTGCGTTGGTATAACTTCGCCATGCGCACAGGGAGAGTCCTGTAAAGGTTGACCCTTTATAGCGCAAAGGTGTTACCGCCTGCAGCGGAGTAACGCGAAGACGGGCGCAAGCCGTCAGGCCGGCGCTGCCACCCCCTTGGGTTTCGGAGCGGTCACCCCCAGCAGCCACAGGTTCAGCCCCGCATGCCGGCTGATCACCAAGGCCGAGACGATGGGGCCAATGAGGCCCGCGGCGAGGCCTGAAGCCATCAACACGTAGATGTCCGTCACACCCAGCTTCCTCAGCACGATGCGGCTGGCCGCGGTGAAGAACACGTGCAGCAGGTAGATCGCAAACGACCAGGAGCCGACGTAGGCGAGGTGGCGCGAACTCCAGCCGCTGCGCAAAAGCAGGAAGGCGCTGCAGACGCCCAGCCCCATCGCGGCGATGGAGCTGCCCTGTTCGGAGAACTGCGGAAACAGCATGGCCACCGTGGCCGCGCAAATGAAAGCCACGGCCGCGGCGCCGCGTGCCACGGGGCCGTTGATCTCAAAGCGCTTGCAGGCCAGGCCCGCGAGGAAGAAGGGCAGCAGGTAGACAGCGCCCTGCGCACCGAAGTAGTTCGGCGGGCTGAAGTAGTCAAACAGCACGGCGCTGAGCAACCACACCACCGCGAAGCCGGCCGGCGTGGACAGCGCTTTGAAGTGCTCGAGCAGCACGACCACCAGGAAGACGATGAACAGCGCCTCGAGAAACCAGAAGTGCCCCACCGGCACGATGTGCAGCAGCCACCAGTGCTCGACCGCCATGTTGGCGCCCGGCGTGACGGCCTGCACGACGGCAAACAGCGTGCCCACCGTGATCAGCGGAAGCAGCAGCCTGCGCACCTTGCCCTTGATGAAGCCCCCCGCGTTGCCCTGGTAAGGGCGGAATGCGTAGACGTAGCCCGAGATGAAGGAGAACAGCGGCATGCGTATATAGGCCAGCGCTTCATTGAAGACCTGCAGCCAGTGCCCTTCGGGAATGCGCAGGCCGACGGCGGGCGTGTCGCCCACCACGTGAAAGAGCACCAGCAGGACGCAGGCAATGCCCCTCACCGTATCCACTTCAAGATTGCGTTTCATTTTCTCGCCGGTCATCGGGTGCGGGTTCCTCTCGTCATGTTTTTTTTGCGTGGATGCTGAAACCCGGGTGCGTGGGCCGCGTGTGAACCAACCATGGGTTCGTTGATGGATGGCTGAAGCGTAATCAATCGGCGCTTCAACGCGGTGCGGCCAAAAATCAAACTGTTGCAAGCGGTATCGTTTTGCGCGACATCCAACATCCAGCGCACAGCTGTTACGTTGTTGCAACGAATGCGCACCCTGTTTGTCAAATGAATCAATCGGGGAAACCCTAAACTGAGTCATCGATCTCCTACATCAACTTTCTCGCCTTGCGCATTGCGACACCGCGCGACTTGTTCGATTCTCCAATCAGCTGTTTCCGCAGCGCCTATCACCGGTGAATTCGCGGAAACAAACTCAGGGAAGTGACATCCAGACATGAAGTTTCATACTCCGCTTTCAGGCGAAGATTCAGTGCGCTATGCGGCGCTGGTAGAGCAGGGCACGTCCATTACCCGGCACGCGGACCTGCTCGAATGGCTGCAGGGCGACATCCAGCAATGCCTTCCCCACGACATCCTGCTGGCGGGCTGGGGCAACTTCCAGGAAGGAGCGATCCAGCACGACGTCGTGTCCCGGCTGCCGGGCGCGCGTTCCTATGCCGCGGGCACGGACGGGCTGCCCTTTCTGCTGGGCAAGTTCCACGAGCGCTGGCTGGCCGCCGGCCGGCAACCCTGCAGCCTGGACTTCGGCGAGTTCGAATACCTGCTGGGCCAGGCGAGTTTGCCGGGCTCGTTCAGCAGCAGCCTGCGCGGCATGCGTTCGGTGCTGATCCACGGCCTGCACGACGAGAGGGCGCAGCAGGAGTGCCTCTATGTATTGATGAGTGCCGACGGCATTCCGGCCGAGCCGGCAGGCACGGCGATCCGCCTGCTGATGCCCAGCATGGACGCCGCCCTGCGCCAGATGCCGCCTTTGCCGCAGCAGCGCCGCCAGGCCGCTTCACCTGCGTTGGCGGTGCGCGGCGCCGCCGACGATGCCTCGGGCCTCAGCGAACGCGAAACCCAGATCATGGCCTGGGTGGCCATGGGGAAAACCAACTCCGAAATCGGCGCCATCCTGAACATCAGCGGCTTCACCGTGAAGAACCACATGCAGCGCATCTTCCAGAAGCTCAACGTCTTCAACCGGGCCCAGGCGGTGTCCAAAGTCACAAAGGTCACTGTCTATGGCTGAAGCAAACCAGCTCAACTCCGCGTCCGCCTGGCTGAACCAGCGCGAGCCGCGCTCCATGGGGCTGGGCCGCAGCCACCTGTTCACCGCCGTCGAGGCCGGGCTGGACCCGCTGGTGCTGGTGTTCTCGCTGTGGGCGCTGGCCTTTTATTTCGAAGGCTCGGTGCGGCCGGCCTACCTGATCCTGTCGCTCATCGTGTTCTCGCTGACCTTTCCGGGCAGCTCGCAGTTGCGCCTGCCGGTGTGGAAGGTGATGGCCAAGATCGCCTTCCACTGGATATGGATCGCCGGGCTGCTGCTGTTGACGGGTTATGTGACGGAGTACTTCCACAAGTTCTCCATGACGGTGCTGGGCCACTGGCTGTGGGTCGCGCCCGTGGCCCAGGCCGGCGCGCACGTCGCCCTCCGGGCTGCCGCGCCGCAGCTGCTCAAGCTGCAGGGGCCGGCGCGCGGCGCGGTCATCGTCGGCATGAACGAGCAGGGCGTGTCCCTGGCGCGGAACATCGCCGGCTCGGCTTACTCGGGCATTGCGTTGAAGGGCTTTTTTGACGACCGGGGCGAGGATCGCCGCACCGCGCAGGATGGGGAGGACGGGCACCGCCTGGTCGGCAAGATCGACGACCTGCCCGCCTACGTCAAGCAGCACCGCATCCAGTTCATCTACCTGTCGCTGCCCATGGCGTCGCGGCCGCGCATTTTGCAGGTGCTGGACGGGCTCAAGGACACGACGGCCTCGATCTACTTCGTGCCCGACATGTTCATCACCGACCTGATCCAGGGGCGCAGCGACACGGTCTGCGGCGTCACGGTAATTTCGGTGTGCGACACGCCGTTCCGCGGTGTCAACGGCGTGCTCAAGCGCGCCAGCGACATCGTGCTGTCCTTGCTGATCCTGCTGCTGATAACGCCCATCCTTCTGGTCATTGCGCTGATGGTGAAGCTGGACTCGCCGGGGCCCGTCATTTTCAAGCAGCGCCGCTACGGCCTGGACGGCGAGGAAATCCTGGTCTACAAATTCCGCTCCATGGCCGTCACCGAAGACGGCGGCACCATACGCCAGGCCAGCAAGAACGATATGCGCGTTACCAAGTTGGGGGCCATCCTGCGCAAGACTTCGCTCGACGAGCTGCCGCAATTCGTCAACGTGCTGCAGGGCCGCATGAGCATCGTCGGCCCGCGCCCGCATGCCGTGGCGCACAACGAGATGTACCGCTCGCTGATCAAGGGCTACATGGTGCGCCACAAGGTCAGGCCCGGCATCACCGGCTGGGCCCAGGTCAACGGCCAGCGCGGCGAGACCGACACGCTGGACAAGATGCAGTCGCGCATCGACTGCGACCTGGACTACCTGCGCAACTGGTCGCTGCAGCTGGATTTTTTCATCATCCTGAAAACCATACGCCTGGTGTTCAAGGACAGCGCGGCTTATTAAACAGAAAACGGAGGCCCGCTTTTGAGTTCACATCGCACGCTTCTTCCCGTCCCGCTCCTTGTATTGGGCCTCTTCCCCCTGGCCGCGCACGCCGACGACCTGGACACCTTGCAGTTCAAGGCCGGCCAGAGCGTGACGCACGACAGCAACGTCTTCCGGCTCTCCGACAGCGCCAACGCCCAGGCGGTCATCGGCACGCCGGACCGCGACGACACCGTGGCGGTGACGACGGCAGGCTTCAAGATCAACAAACCCTATGGGCTGCAGCGCTTTGAACTCGAAGCCGGCGTCGAAGACCATCACTACAGCCGCTTCTCCTACCTCGACTTCACGGCGGTGAACTACGCGGCCGCCTGGCGCTGGAGCTTCACGCCGGCCCTGCACGGCAACCTCACGACCGACCGCAGCGAGTATGTGGACCCGTATGCCGACGTGCAGGCGCGCGGCCAGATCAACCGCCGCACCAACCGTTCCACCGTGTTCGATGCAGAGTACGAACTCGACGGCGCCTGGCGCCTGGTGGGCGGGGTGTTTGAGCGCACCAGTTCCAACAGCCAGCCCTTCACCTTCGAGGGCGACACCAAAGTCCACGGCGGCGAGGCCGGTGTGCGTTATGTCTACCCGTCGGGCACGTCGATGGCCTACCGCTTCCGCGACGGCAAGGGCGAATACCCGGGCCGCGTTCCGTCGCCGGTGTCCGCCGGCAACTTCACCGACCGCGAGCATGAATTCCGCCTTGACTGGGCGCCTACCGGCAAGACCACCTTGCGGGCCAAGGCCGCGTATTTCGACCGCGCGCACGACGGCCTGTCGGCACGCGACTTTTCCGGCTTCACCGGCCAGCTCGACGCCAACTGGGCCATCACCGCCAAGACCAGCCTGGCAGGCGGTGTGGTGCGTGAGCTGGGCAGCTACCAGACCTTGAATTCCAGCTACTACGAGGGCTACCGCTTCTTTGTCGCACCGACCTGGAAGGCGACGGAAAAAACCGCGGTGCGCCTGCGCTACGACCACGGCGCGCGCGACTTCAAGGGGCCCTTGCCCGGCTTTGCCGCCAGCAACCGGCGCGACACCACCGACCTGCTGTCGCTGGCCGTCGAATGGCAGGCGCTGCGCGCGCTCAAGCTGACGGCTTCCGTGCAGAGCGACAGGCGCAAATCGAATGAGCCTGGCGCCGATTACAAGAGCAACTCCTTCGGCATTGCCGCCGACGCGAGTTTTTGATGAGGCCATGGCATGACCGGCCCTTTCCTGAAATTTTTGCTTCCCCGAAAGGCGACACCATGAAAACGCTGCTTCCGAAATCCATGATCCGATACTTTGTGGCGGGCCTGTTGTGCCTGCCTGCCGCGGCGGTGTTCGCGCAGACCGCAGCGGCGCCATCCCAGCCTTCACCGCCATCGCTTCAAGCCGCGGCAACGGCGCCACCGCCGGCCCCCGCACCGGCCGTTGCCCCAGCGCCCGTGCCCAATAACCAGGATTACCGCCTGGGCGCCGGCGACGCCATCGGCGTGCAGGTCTACCAGAGCCCCGACCTTTCCGTCGATGCGCGCGTCTCCGAAAGCGGCGTGATCAGCTACCCGCTGGTGGGCAGCGTGCAGCTGGGCGGGCTGACGATTTCCGAGGCAGAGAAGAAGATCGCCGACGCCTTGCGCACCGGCGGCTTCGTCAAGGTGCCTCAGGTCAACATCGTGCTGCGCCAGGTGCGCGGCAACCAGGTGGCCGTGCTGGGCCAGGTGAGCCGGCCCGGCCGCTTCCCGCTGGAGACTTTCAACACCCGTGTCAGCGACATGCTGGCCGCCGCCGGCGGCACCACCGCGACGGGCGACGATGTGCTCATCGTCACCGGCCAGCGCGAGGGCAAACCCTTTCGCAAAGTCATCGATATCCCGGCGCTGTTCCTCAATGAAAAGTCCAATGAAGACATCGTGCTGGCCGGCGGCGACACCCTCTACGTCAACAAGGCGCCCATGTTCTACATCTACGGCGAGGCGCAGCGCCCCGGCCCTTACCGCATCGAGCGCGGCATGACGGTGATGCAGGCGCTGGCCCAGGGCGGCGGCCCCACCGTGCGCGGCAGCCAGAACCGCCTGAAGCTGCACCGCCGCGACGCCTCGGGCAAGGTGGTGGAAATCACGCCCAACCTGACCGACCCGGTCCGCGCCGAGGACGTGATCTACGTCCGCGAAAGCCTCTTTTAAACACGGAGAGCCACCATGACACTCCATCAATTCCTGCTCATCCTGCGCGCGCGCTACAAGGTGGCCCTGCTGGTCATCCTGCTGGCGGTCTCCGCGGCGCTGGCCGTCAGCCTGGTGCTGCCGAAAAAATACACGGCGCAGACGGCGGTGCTCGTCGATATACGTTCGCCCGACCCTGTCGCCGGCGGCCAGGCCATGCCCGGCCTGGTGGCGCCCAGCTATATGGCCACGCAGGTCGACATCATTGGCGGCGACCGCGTCGCGCAGCGCGTCGTGAAGGTGCTCAAGCTTGACGAGGACCCGCGCACCAAAGAGCGCTGGATGGAAGCGACCGAAGGCCGCGGCACGCTGGAAGGCTGGCTCGCCGACTCGCTGCAAAAGCGCCTGGACGTCCGGCCCGCGCGCGAAAGCAATGTGATCAACATCACCTACAAGGGCAGCGACCCTGAAGCGTCGGCCAACATCGCCAATGCCTTTGCCCAGGCCTACCTGGACATCAACCTGGCGCTGAAGACCGAACCGGCCCGCATCTATGCCGAATGGTTCGACGAGCAGACCAAGGCCTCGCGTGCCAAGCTTGAAGAAGCGCAGGCGCGGCTGTCGGACTACCAGCAGAAAGCCGGCATCGTCAGCACCGACGAACGTGTGGACTATGAAACCGCCAAGCTCGGCGAGATCTCGTCCCAGCTCACCACCGTGCAGGGCGAGACCACCGACAGCCAGAGCAAGCGCGGCTCGCGCGGCGACACCGTCGCCGAGGTCATGCAAAGCCCGCTGATCAACGGCCTGAAGGCCGACGTCGCGCGGCAGGAGGCCAAGGTGCAGGAAGTCAGCGTGCGCCTGGGCGAGAACCATCCCGAGCGCCAGCGCGCCGAGTCCGAACTGGCGGCCCTCAAGAGCCGGCTGGCCAGCGA
>NZ_CALROB020000063.1:0-27538 GCF_943369675.1 Polaromonas sp. YR568
ACTGCTTTTGCTCTGCCGAATATCTTTTGTGTTTCATCTCTTTGCCTCTATTGCCGCCCCAATTTTCTATCGAATGAGGAGACGACAACTATCCTGACATGGAGGGAAGCAAAAGAAAGTTACTGGCCGCCGGGCCACTCCCGGCCAGCCGCCCTCAGCAAAGAGCACAGAGGAAGCGCGCCCGCCGGCGCAAGATCCGGCTTCAGACCGGCCGCTTCGCCAACAAAGCCCAAACCCCAGCCATCGACAACAACGACCCGCCGGCAAAATTAAACCGTCTCTGCGCCCGCGGCGAGGCCAGCAAACTGCGGGCCGAAGCCGCAAACACCGCATACAGCGTGGCGTTCAGGCTGGCCATCACCACAAAAGTCGTCGCCAGCATCCAGAGTTGGCGCGTGACGTCGGCGCCCGGGCTGATGAACTGCGGCAGAAAGGCGACAAAAAACACAATGCCTTTGGGATTGAGTGCGGTGACCAGATAGGTATTGCCGAACAGCTTCCACAAGGAACCCGGCGCCTCGGGCGCGGCGGCCTGCATGGGCGAGATGCCGGCGCGTAAAAGCTTGATGCCCAGGTAGAGCAGGTACAGTCCGCCCACCAGCTTGACCACGGTGAACCAGAAAGCCGACGTCGCGAGCAAGGCGCCGAGACCGAACAGCGACACCAGCAGCGCCGTCGAATCGCCCAGCGCCACGGCGGCAACCAGCGGGATGTTGGCCCGCTTGCCGTGCGCCATCGAGTAGCTGATGACGGTGAGGATGGTGGGGCCGGGAATGATGAGCAGGATGGCGGTTGCGGCGACAAAAGCGAGCCAGAGCTGGAGAGACATGGTGCGTGTTTCCGGAGTTGCGGGTCTACGAAGGAGGATTGGGACTTCATGATAATGCCGGCCTGCGGGCGTTGCATACCCCTGCCCTCCTCCCCGCATTGTTCAAGCTGCCACTAACCACGGCGTCCCGGCCTGAACGAAAAAAAACGCCCTTCGCAGGGCGCTTTCTTTTGCCGCGGGCGGCGCGGCCCTCAGCGTTTGGCCGCTGCGTTACCGGTGTAGCTCAGGTCGCCAAGCTCCTTGAGCGATTCTTCCGCACTCGCGAGTTCGGGATAAACGCGGTAAACGATGATGCCCAGGCCGACGGCCGACTTGACATACTTGGTTTCGCCTTTGTCCAGCGTGAACGTCAGCTTCTTCTCGACTTCGGTGGTCATGAGCACTTCATGGTTCCCGGCGGGGGCGTCGACATAAAAGAAGCCTCCCGGTTGGGACTCGCCTACACGCTTGCCGTCGAGCAGGATGCCGGGCTGAATGGCCGCACCGAACATGCCCGCGCTGCGCCAGAAATAGACTCGTCCCTGCTCGGCCGGAATCGTCGCGATCGATGCGCTCATGTCCTTGTGTTTGACGCCGCTCGCGCAACCCGCAAGCACCAGAACGGAAACAGCGATTGCTGCGATCCTGCGCACGTGGAGAGTGATCATGTGTTAACCCTTTTTAAAGTTTTTGGAAATTGACGGGCACTCGGTACCCCAGTGAGGAGAAACTGCGTTCGACCGGCAGGTAAAAGCCGACCAACTCGCCGCCGTCGACCACAAGGTAGGCCTCATGGGCGTGGGCGCCTTCTATCCAGAAGACATCGCCACTGGACCGGTAAACACGGCCCTGCGGCACCTGCCCCGCCATCGCCCACCGACTGCCCGCCTTGATCGTGCGCGTGTATGCCGTGGGCAGCTTGAAAGAGACCGCGTCGGCCAGCCGGTAGGCGGGCTGCGCCCCGGCAGTCGATTCGACCGACAAGGGCGCTGGAGTCTGCGGCACACCCGATGCGCAGGCGCCAAGGAAGCAGGCCACCAGCATGGCCGTGACCATGTGTATCGGTGTGCGCTGGCGTCGAGGCAATAAAAGCATGAAGGGACTCCGTCATGGGATGACAAGGAACTGTAACATCCGGTGACGTTCCGCTTCGCGAGTATTCACCGCAACCATGACCACAAAACCCGTTGATGCCTTCCTGGCTGAAGGCTTGTTCAGCGACGACAAGGGCAAGCCGCGCTGTGCCTGGTGCCAGGCGACCCCGCTGTACCGCCACTATCACGACACCGAATGGGGCTTCCCCGTGGCCGACGAGCGGCGCCTGTTCGAGAAGATCTGCCTTGAAGGTTTTCAGGCGGGACTCAGCTGGCTGACCATCCTGAACAAGCGCGAGGCCTTCCGCCAGGGTTTTGCCAACTTCGATGCCGGGGAGGTCGCACGCTTTGGCGAGGCCGAGGTCAAACGCCTGCTCGCCGACGCCGGCATCGTGCGGCATGCCGGCAAGATCGCCTCGACCATCAACAACGCCAGGCGGGTGATCGAACTCAGGCGCGAGTTCGGTTCACTGGGCGCGTACGTCTGGAAGCTGGAGCCGCTGGCTGCCGACCGCCCCGAGCGCGTGACCCTGCACACCTACAAGGCAACGCCGCTGTCACCAGCATCGACAGCGCTCTCCAAAGACCTCAAGAAACGCGGATGGACTTTTGTCGGACCAACCACCATGCATGCTTTTTTACAGGCCATGGGCCTGGTCAACGACCACCTCGAAGGCTGCGCGACCCGCGGCAAGGCGCTGGCCGCGCGGCGGGATTTCACGCCGCCGCAATAGCGGCCGCCGGCCCGGTCACAGCCACTTGGCGCGCCTGAAGCGCCAGTAAAGAAGCGAGCACGCCACCACAATCATACTGATGGCCATGAGGTAGCCGTAGCGCCATTTGAGTTCGGGCATGGCTTCGAAGTTCATGCCCCATATGCCCGCAAAGGCCGTGCAGACCGCAAAGATACTGGCCCAGGCGGCGAGCTTCTTGGTCACCTCGCTTTCCTCGATGGTCACCATGGCCAGGTTCACCTGGATGGCCGTTCCAATCGTGTCGCGCATACCCTCGATCAGCGCGTTGATGCGCGTCAAATGGTCGACGACGTCGCGGAAATAATCCTGCACGCCGCTGCAGATCTGCGGCACCCGGCCGCCGTAGAGCTTGCCGGCGCCTTCGAGCAAGGGCGCGACCGCATGCTTGAGCACCATCACGCTGCCCTTGAGTTCGTAGAGCCGCTCGATGTTTTTGCGCGCGGCGCCGGGCGTGAAGATTTCCTTCTCGATCAGCTCCAGCTCGGTCTCCAGGTCGTCAAGAATGGGAAAGTAGCGGTCCACCACCGCGTCCATCAAGGCGTACAGCACAAAACCCGAGCCGTTGCGCAGCAGCTCGGGCTCGCGCTCGCAGCGCTCGCGCACGCCCAGGAAACCCTTGTTGCTGCGGTTGCGCACCGAGAGCACATAGTTCTTGCCGGTGAACACGTCGACCTCGCCGACGTGGAGTTCGCCCGGCGTTTCGGTGGAGGGCTCGACCAGGTGCAGCACCGAAAACAGCGAGGCGCCGTATTCCTCGATCTTGGGCCGCTGGTGGCCGTGCCGGGCGTCTTCGACCGCGAGTTCATGCAGGCCGAACTCGTGCTGCATTTCCTCGAGTTCTTCGGGCGTGGCATCCTGCAGCGCCACCCAGACAAAAGCGTCGGGCCGGCAGATGTAGTCGCTGATCTCGCTGACCGGGATGTCGGCGAGCTTGGTGCCGTTCTGGTAAACCACGCAATTGATGAGCATCTGATGTATCCCGCAAGCCGGCAAATTGGTTTGCCTGCGTGGATTCTGGCACAGCGCCTCAGGCGGGCTTGCGCGGCACCACGAGTTTGTAGATCGATTGCTGCAGCACGTCGCCGCGCTGGTTGCGCGTTTCGCTGCGCACCACGACCATGCCTCGGTCGGGCCGCGTGCGTGAAGGCGTGACGCTGACGACCTCGGTCTCCACATGCAGCACGTCGCCGGGCCGTGTCGGTTTGGGCCAGCTGATTTCTCCACCCGCGCCTATGATGCCGCCGGCCAGGGGCAGGCCGTCGCCCACCAACAGGCGCATGGTGATGGCGGCGGTGTGCCAGCCGCTGGCGGCCAGGCCGCCGAACAGCGTGGCCTTGGCCGCTTCGTGGTCCAGGTGGAAAGGCTGGGGGTCGAACTGCCTGGCGAAGGAGAGGATCTGCGCTTCGTCCAGCACGTGTTCACCGCTCACAAAGCGGTCGCCGGGTTGCAGGTCATCGAGGTAGCGCAGCGTGGCGGTGCCGATTGGAGGAATCGCGCTCATGCTTTTTTCCTTTTCGCTGTGTTGAAACTTCAGGCGGGCCGTATGCGCCGCAGCAATGCCGCCGTGCTGCAGGGCCAGCCGACGCGGCCGAACCATGCGCCGCCGGCGATGGCCGAGGCGCTCACCACGCCATACACCACCAGCGCCGCGCCTTGCACCAGGAAGACCTGGGCCAGGCCGCCGCCCCAGCGTATCGCCAGCAAGCCGCCCACGGCCGCCACGGCCAGCCGCGCAATATTACCGCCCACCGGCCAGAACAAGCGCCCCGCGCCTTGCGAGGCAAAGTACAGGACCAGCCCAACGCCGAAGAAGCCATAGAACGGGCCGACCGCGCGCAGGTAAAGCGTGCCGGCCTCCAGCATGGCCGGATCCGTGCCGAAGAGCGAGAGCCAGGCGTGCGGAAACGCCGCGGCCGTGAGCCCTATGGCTTCGGTCAGCGTGAAAGCCATGGCCGCACCTATCCAGGTTGCGCGCAGCGCGCGCTCATGCTGGCCCGCGCCCATGCAGGTGCCGACCATGGCCACCAGCGGCGCGCCCAGGCCGAACACCAGGGGCACCAGCAGGTATTCGAGCCTGGAGGCCGTGCCGTAACCCGCAATCGCCGCCGGTCCGAAGCCACCGGCCAGCGAAGTCGCCACGCCTATGGCCAGGTTGGTGGCAACGGTGGAGATCGAACCCACCAAGCCTATGCGCAGGATGTCGCGGAACAAGGCCCAGCGCAATTTCACCGTGGCCAGCGAAGGCTTGAGCAGGCTGTTGTCGGACCACAAATACGCCGCAAGCACCAGCGTGCCGACCAGGTAATACAGCAGCAGCGCAATCGCGCCGCCGGCAATGCCCAGCGCAGGCACCGGACCCCAGCCGAAAATCAGCAGCGGCGAGAGCGGCACCAACAGGACCACACCCGCCACAGTCACATTGGCCGGCACCGACATATTGCCCGTGCCGCGAATCACGGCCGCGAGCGAGTTGAACAGCCACACCAGGATCGCGCCGGCAAACACCCAGTGCGAATAGCTGAGCGCGGCCTCCAGCGAGGCACCGCTGCCGCCCATCAGCGTGTACAGCCAGCGGCCGCCCAGCAGCAGCGCCAGCGAGAACGCCAGGCCGAAGCCCAGCGCCACCACCGCCGCATGCAGCACCAGCGCGTTCGCGTCGTCACGCCGCCCCGCGCCCAGCGCGCGCGCCACCGAGGAGGCGATGCCGCCACCCATGGCGCCGGCCGAGGTCATCTGCATCAGCATCACGATGGGGAACACCAGCGCCATGCCGGCCAGCGCGTCGGTGCCGAGCTTGCCTACAAAGTAGGTTTCAATCAGGCCGACTGCCGCCTGCGCCACCATGACCAGCACATTGGGCGCGGCCAGACGCAGCAGCGTCCGGCCTATGGGCGCTTCCAGCAGCAGCCGCGTGCGGCCTTCAAGCGCACTCATGCGCCGGCGCGCAGCGGCGCCGCGACCACGGCCGGCTGCGGTTTACGGATCGCCATGACGATGATGGCCGCGACCAGGCAGGCGCCGCCCGCCGCATACAGCGCCGGTGTGTAGGTCAGCAAAACGGTGCGCGTCAGGCCCGCGCCGTAGGCCGCGGTGGCAGCGCCTATCTGGTGGGCCGCGAAGATCCAGCCGAACACCAGGCCGACCTTTTCCTTGCCGAAGGTCGCGCCCGCCAGCTTGACGGTGGGCGGCACGGTGGCGATCCAGTCAAGGCCGTAGAACACCGCGAACAGCGACAGGCCGTAAAGCGAGAAGACCGAATGCGGCAGCCAGAACAGCGAGAGCCCGCGCAGGCCGTAGTACCAGAACAGCAGCTTGCGGTTGTCATAGCGGTCCGACAGCCAGCCCGACAAAATGGTGCCGAAAAAGTCGAAGGCGCCCATCATCGCCAGCACCGAAGCGGCCGGCACGGCCGTCATGCCGTAGTCGCCACACAGCGAGATGAAGTGCGTCTGCACCAGGCCGTTGGTGCTCAGGCCGCAGATGAAAAAGGTGCCCGCCAGGATCCAGAAGGTCTTGTTGCCCGAGGCTTCGCGCAGCGCGACAAAGGGCGTGCGGAAATTCATCACGGCCGCCGGAGGGGCCACGCTGCCCGGTACAAAGGTTTCGCCGAAGGGCGCCAGGCCGATGTCCGAAGGACGGTTGCGTATGAGGCACAACGCGAGCACGGCGATCAGCAGGCAGCCGATGAACAGCGGGATGACCGCATAACGCCAGCCCGCGTGTTCGATGATCCAGGCCGCGAGCGGCAGGAAGGCGAGCTGGCCGGTCGCCGAACTGGCCGTCAACAAGCCGATCACCAGCCCGCGCCGCGCGGTGAACCAGCGATTCGCGACAACGGCGCCCAGCACCAGCGCGGTCATGCCGGTGCCCAGGCCCAGCACCACGCCCCAGAGGATGAACAAATGCCAGAGCTGGGTCGCCTGCGTGGCCAGCGCCATGCCGATGCCGACCATGGCCAGGCCGGTGAACATCACGGCGCGCAGGCCGTAGCGTTCCATCAACACCGCCGCGAAAGGCCCCATGAGGCCGAACAGCGCGAAACGCAAAGCCAGGGCCGACGAGATCTGCTCGTTGGACCAGCCGAATTCCTGGCTCAGCGGCTGCAGGATGGCGCCGGGCAGGCCCAGCGCGGCCGACATCGTCAGCATGGTCAAAAAGGTGACCGCCGCGATCACCCAGCTGTAGTGGATGCCGCGGCGCTGCAGCCAGGCGGAGAGTTGGGAGGCGAACATGAAAATCCTTGCAGGCGTTGTTATGGGGTTTTGGTGTTGGATGTCCGGGACGGGGAGCGTCAGGTGTCGCAGGCCGGAGCTTCGGCGGGCGAAAGAATGCCCATCGCCTCTTCAATCAGGTCGTGCAGCGCCAGCACGCGCGCCGCGCCCAGCTGCGCGTTGAGCGCGTCCTGCGCGGCCCGCCAGTGGTGGCGTGCCTCCTCGCGTTTGGCCCGGCCCGCGTCGGTCAGGCTGACAAGGCGGCTGCGCGCATCGGTGCCGGCCGAAAGTTCAAGCCAGCCGGCGTCGACCAGCGGTTTGAGGTTGCGCGACAGCGTCGACGCCGTGAGCTTGAGGCCTTGCGCGAGTTCGCCCGGGCGCAACGGACCGAAGCGCAACACATAGGTCAGCAAAGAAAACTGAGTGGTCTTCAGGCCGGCCTTGGCCATTTCGAGGTCGTAATGCTGGTCGACACGGCGCACCAGCTGGCGCAAGCGCAGATTGGTGCAACCGCGGGTCTTGAGATCGGTCAGCACCGCGGCCTCACCGGCGGCGCTGGTCTTTTTCGGAGGCGATGTTTTATCTGGCATAATTTAATTGTAGCTACAACTATTGTACATACAACCATATCTGGATGCCATGACCCTGCAAGACACATTGACTCAGTGGATGGAACAAAGCGCCGCGGTGCGCGCCCGCATGGAAAAAGGCGGCGGCCGGCCCGGCCTGGCGCGGCCCGAAGACGTGGCGGGCAAGACCGGCATGGAAATCATGAACGCCATGCTGGCCGGCAAGCTGCCCTACCCGCACATCGCAGAAACGCTTGACTTCTCGCTGATCGAAGTCGAGCCCGGCAAGGCCGTGTTCCAGGGCACGCCGCAGCTCAAGCACTACAACCCGCTGGGCACGGTGCACGGCGGCTGGTACGCCACGCTGCTGGATTCGGCCGTGGGCTGCGCCGTGCACACCATGATGCCGGCGGGCCGGGCCTACACCACGGCCGAGCTGAGCATCAACATCGTGCGCGCCGCCTCGCACAAGACCGGGCCGCTGCGCGCCACAGGCACGGTGATCCACTGCGGCCGCCAGCTGGCCACCGCCGAAGGCCGCATCGTCGGGCCGGACGGCAAGCTGTATGCGCACGCGACCACGACCTGCCTGGTGTTTGAGGCGCCAGCGCAGAAGTAGTCTTAAAGAGAAATGCGCCGGCCAAGGCCTTGTGGCGGCTGTTGGCGGTCAA
The DNA here is from genome assembly GCF_943369675.1 of Polaromonas sp. YR568. Taxonomy (GTDB): domain Bacteria; phylum Pseudomonadota; class Gammaproteobacteria; order Burkholderiales; family Burkholderiaceae_C; genus Polaromonas. The sequence goes on from NZ_CALROB020000063.1 coordinate 8,109, forward strand.
CGCGCAGTCGCCACCTGTCGATATACGGCGAAAGCACTCATATTCTCGGTCGGCACGGCTCCGGACAGCGATACGCCGATCTACCGGCCTCGGTGAGAACCGGCCCGTCGAACCACACACCGGATTGATCGTCTGCACACGGACAATTGATGTTTCATTTTTCGCCTCGAACCACGATTCAAGCGAAATAGGCGGGAAATCCCCTGTCATATCTGACAGGGTCCAGGTTGATTCAGCCTTGCACGGCGCATAGACTGGGCGCACGCAAAAAAAGTGACGCCGGTGGGATAAAAAACACGTGGGGGGCGCCCAAAACCGCGCGTCCGTTCGCCGGCAAGAAAAACGGCGTGAACACACTTGGCGAGCACAGCCGTTTAACCTGGAAATGCACCGCAATGATGACCTGTCTGAACAATCCTGCGCAGAACACCCTTCAAGCCTTGCACGGCCCGATGAATGCCCCGCGAGCCGTTTTTTCCGCCGGGGGAACACCCTTCATTCCGCCGCTACAGGACAATTTCATCGACGAAATCACGCTTTGCCACCTGGACACGCCCTCCAAGGCAGAGAAAGTCCAGGCCCTGCGCGACCATATCAACCTGCCGTCCGGATGCCGTGACGCGCAGTTTTTTGAACAAGAAAAAAAAGAGACGAATTGGGGTTTGTGTTTGCGTTCGAGTTCCACCGCGTCGTGATTGGCACCCTCAGGCTGGTTCCCATGCACCGGGGGCTGACATCACTTGAAAAGCTGTTGGCGCAACAACAGATCCCCCCGGAAAACTGCCAGGGCAACTGGGAAATCGGGCGCCTGGTATTGAATCCCGATTACAGAAACGGCCCCGATCTCGTGAAGAAGTGCGTATTTCTTGGCGTGTCGTATTTCGCCCAGCATACCGACGGGCAAGAACTCTTTGCGTCTTGCTCGCCCGTGCTGAGCCGGCTGTACAGGCGCTTCGGGCTGTCCACCATCGTCAGCAATTTACGCGTGGATGGAACGGATGAAGCGTATGTCCTGATGCGGGGGCGTGTGTCGGATGTTCTGAAAGCGTCCGCATGCTGACCGGCCGCGCCCCCGGGATTCCTGGCATCGTGGCCAGCCCTCTTTCGCGTGATATCCAAAGAAACTAGTATCGAAGTTCTTTCAGCACCAACAGAGTTGAAACAAATATGGGTTGGTTAAAAAAACTCTTTGGCTATTACGAGGCCTACCATGCGCACGGCAGGCCCCTGCTCAAATATATCGGCATCATCGGTGCGCTGACCTATGTGCTTTTTTACCTGATCCGGTTCACCAAACCCAATCCCCGTCCCTTTGACGACCTGGCAATCCGGGTGTTGGTGGTGATTCTTTTTACCGTGCTGGCCATGAAAAATCGCTGGCCCGACAAACTCAAAAAATACTACTTTGCCTACTCTTATTGGGCGCTGATTTTTTGCCTGCCATTTGTCAACGTGTTTCTTTCGCTGGTGAGGCACGGCGGCATCCCGTCGATTTCGAATTGTTTTATCGCGCTGAGTTTCCTGGTCATGCTGACCGACTGGCGCAACACCATTGTCATGCTCCTGATCGGGGGCGGCGCGGCAACGCTGCTTTACAGGGCCATCACGCCTCATCCCGCCATTCCCATGGACATGGTGGCCCAACTTCCGGCCTACCTGCTGATTCTTGTCGGCGGCGCCGCATTCAAGCTCTCGGAAAGGCAAATAGATGCGGAGAAATTGCGCATCGCAAACTCTCTTGCGGGCTCCATTGCCCATGAAATGCGCAACCCGCTGGGACAGGCCAAGATGAGCCTGGAGAGCATCGGGCAGATATTGCCCGCCAACGGCAACGCAATCCCGGCAGAAGACATTTCCCGCATGCGCCAGTTTGTCAGCATGGGAGAAATCGCGGTGCACAGGGGCCATCAGGTGATAGACCTGATTCTGGGTTCTCTCAAGTCCAGCACGGTGGACCGCAGCAGGTTTTCCTACCTGTCCGCCGCAAAGGCCACCCGGAAGGCGGTGGACGAATACAGTTTTGTCGAGCGAAACGTCCGCGATGACCTCGGTAATTTACGCGACCGCGTCACGGTGCGTGTCATAAAAGACTTCACCTTTTATGGCGATGAAACTCCCTACGTTTTTGTGCTGTTCAATTTGATCAAGAACGCGCTCTATTACCTGGGGCAGAAGTCCGACGCGACCATCGTGTTGACGGTGGACGATCACAAGGTGACCGTCAGGGACACGGGGCCTGGAATCGACAAGGAGGTTTTGGCGCACCTGTTTGAGTCCTTCATGACCTCGGGGAAAGCCGGGGGGACAGGCCTTGGGCTGTCGTATTGCAAACGGACCATGCAAACCTTCGGCGGCGACATTCATTGCGACTCCGTGGTGGGTGAATTCACACAGTTCACGCTGACCTTCCCCCCGTTGCCGCAAACCGAAATCAGCGAGGCCGCCACTGCCTTGCAAACCCCACCGCACAGCGACAAGCGGGTCATCCCCGGCGATCTGCTGGAAGGCCGGACCGTCATACTGGCCGAAGACGACGAACTTAACCGCCTGATGGTGGGGGACTGCCTGAAAAACTGGGGCCTGAACGTGCTGGAGGCCGAAGGGGGGCGCCAGGTTCTGGCCCATTTGAACAACACGCCAGGTGTCGATTTGATCCTGATGGACATGAACATGCCCGGTCTGAACGGCGTGCAAACGACTCAGGCTATCCGCTCGCGGGATTGGGAGCACCAGGGCATTTTTATCCTCGCACTCTCCGGGAATTCCGACGAGCTCGATGTCAGGAATGCCTTGAAAGCGGGCATGAACGGCTACGTGCTGAAGAATGGCGACATGAAGCTGCTGCAACGAAAAATGCTTGAGGCTCTGGCGGCTACAGAGTAGCCTCAAAAAAATTAATCCCGCGCAGCTCGCGCCGGCAAAGGCCGCGGCGTGCCTCGCAAAAAATTTGAGCGCCGCACGGAGCGGCCTGCACGGGAAGCGGAGATTGGCGACAATTGACCCTCCACGGCTCCCCCCCTATAGAACATCCATGCGACTACTCCACACCATGCTGCGCGTTGGCAATCTCCAGCGCTCCATCGACTTCTACACCCAGGTGCTCGGCATGAAGCTGCTGCGCACTTCCGAAAACCCCGAGTACAAATACAGCCTGGCCTTTGTCGGCTACGGCAACAACCCGGACCATGCCGAGATCGAGCTGACCTGGAACTGGGGCACCGAAAGCTACGACATGGGCACGGCCTTCGGGCACATCGCGCTGGGCGTGCCCGATGCGTATGAGGCTTGCGAGAAGATCAAGGCTGCGGGCGGCAACGTCACGCGCGAAGCCGGCCCCGTGAAGGGCGGCACCACGGTGATCGCTTTTGTGACGGACCCGGACGGCTACAAGATAGAGCTGATCCAGCGCGCAGAGAACGCTTCAGGCGCAGGGCTACGCTAAGACCTTAAGCGCGATGCAGCTGGCAGGCCTGCTGCGCCAGCGCCGTGATCTGCGCCCAGTCGCCGCGCGCCAAGGCATCCGCCGGCGTGAGCCAGGAGCCGCCCACGCAGACCACATTGGGCAGGCTTAAAAACTCCGCGGCGTTGGCGGTGGAAACACCGCCCGTGGGACAAAAGCGCACGTCACCGAAGGGGCCGCTCCAGGCTTTCAGCATGGCCGGGCCGCCGGCCTGCATCGCGGGGAAAAACTTCAGTTCCGTCAGCCCGTCTTCCTGGGCCATCATGATTTCGCTGCCGGTGGCAACGCCGGGCAGCAGAGGCAGGCCGGTATCGCGGCAGGCCTGGCCCACGGCGTGAGTGTAGCCCGGGCTCACGGCGAAACGCGCGCCGGCCATGGCGCAGGCCTGGGCGTCGGCGGCGCTGCGCACCGTGCCCGCGCCGGCGACGGCCTCGGGCACGTCGCGCGCGATGGCTTCTATGCAGGCCAGCGCCTGCGGCGTGCGCAGCGTGACTTCCAGCATGCGGATGCCGCCGGCCACCAGCGCGCGGGCCAGCAGCACGGCCTGCTTGACGTCGCTCAGCACGATGACGGGGATTACCGGCGCATCCTGCATCACCTGCAGGGCGGTCAGCTTGCCGCTGATATTCATGTTCACATCCACGATAAAGCTCCTTCTTCAGCCGTCAGCGCGTGGCGGCGCATGCCGGTAAACAGTTCACGGCCCATGCCGACGGCGTTGCTGGCGCGCAAGCCGGCGGGCATGGTTTCCACGGGCCGTGCGGCCCATTCCGCCTCGGCCACCAGGACCTTGAGTTCGCCGGTGAGGGCGTCGACACGGACCACGTCGCCGTCGCGCACCCGGGCCAGCGGGCCGCCGGCGGCGGCTTCAGGCGAGACGTGGATGGCGGCCGGCACCTTGCCCGAGGCGCCGCTCATGCGGCCGTCGGTGACCAGCGCCACTTTAAAGCCCTTGCCCTGCAACACGGCCAGCGGCGGCGTGAGCTTGTGCAGCTCGGGCATTCCGTTGGCCTGCGGGCCCTGCCAGCGCACCACGCAGACCACGTCGCGATTGAGTTCGCCGGCGTTGAAGGCCAGGTGCAGGGCTTCCTGCGAATCAAACACGCGGGCCGGCGCCTCGATGACGTGGCGGTCATCAGGCACGGCGGAGACCTTGATCACGCTGCGGCCCAGGTTGCCCTGCAGCAGCTTGAGCCCGCCGGTGGCGCTAAAGGGCTGGGCGGCGGGCCGCACGATGGATTCGTCTTTCGACGCGCCCAGTTCATGCCAGGCCAGTGCGCCACCGGCGAGCGCCGGTTCGCGCGTGTATTCACGGATGCCGCCTTCACGCACGGTGAGCACGTCTTCATGCATGAAGCCCGCGTCCAGCAGCTCGCGAATGATGAGCCCCGGGCCGCCCGCGGCCTGGAACTGGTTCACGTCGGCGCTGCCGTTGGGGTAGACATGGGCCAGCGTGGGCACCACGTCGGAGAGGTCGGAGAAATCATTCCAGTCAATCACGATGCCGGCCGAGTGCGCAACGGCCACCCAGTGAATCAGATGGTTGGTCGAACCGCCGGTGGCCAGCAGCGCGACCATGGCATTGACGATGGCTTTCTCATCGACGACCAAGCCGATCGGTGCGAAGCGTTTGGCCTTGATGATGCCCAGCACGGTGCGCGCCGCTTCGCGCGTGAGTTCTTCGCGCAGCGCGTTGCCCGGGTTCACAAAGGCGGTGCCGGGCACGTGCAGGCCCATGGCTTCGAGCAGCAGCTGGTTGCTGTTGGCCGTGCCGTAGAAGGTGCAGGTGCCTGGGCTGTGATAGGACTTGAACTCGGATTCCAGCAAAGCATCGCGGCCGACCAGGCCCTGCGCGGCCTGTTCCCGCACATGGGCTTTTTCCTTGTTCGGGATACCGGAAGTCATGGGCCCGGCAGGCACAAAGACCGTGGGCAAATGGCCGAACTGCAGCGCGCCTATCAGCAGGCCCGGCACGATCTTGTCGCACACGCCCAGCATCAGCGCGGCGTCGAACATGTCGTGCGAAAGCGCTATCGCCGTGCCCATGGCGATCACGTCGCGGCTGAACAGGCTGAGCTCCATGCCGCTGGTGCCCTGGGTCACGCCGTCGCACATGGCAGGCACGCCGCCGGCGACCTGGGCCGTGGCGCCCAGCTTGCGGGCTTCGTCCTTGATGAAGGCCGGATAAGCCTGCAAAGGCGTGTGCGCCGACAGCATGTCGTTGTAGGCGGTGACGATACCGATGTTGGGCGCGCGCTGCGTCACGACCTTGAAGCGGTCGTCCACCGGCATACCGGCGAAGGCATGCGCCACGTTGGCGCAGCCCATGCGGTCCATGCCGGGGTCGCGCGTGGAGGCCGCATGCAGCTGCGCGAGGTAGGCCTCGCGCGTGGGACGGCTGCGCGCGGCGATGCGGGCCGTGATGTCTGAGACTTTGGGATGAAGGGCCATGGTGGGGTGTTGGTTTGGGTGGAAGGCGCCGGGTCGATGTAACTTTATTACTGACTCCATGGTAACGGGTTACCGGCCCAATTGAGGCGAATGTGGTTACGGTACGGTTACCAAACCCAGTTTGCCCGCAAGGCGGCAAGCCCACCGTCGGCGCCCCGCTCTTGCGCCTGTCAGCGGCGCGCTACGGCCGCCTCTATTGCAGCGAAATCTCGACGCGCCGCGCCTCGGCATCGTTGCCGCCGGCCAGTTGTTCGGGTTTCTTGAGTTCGATCTGCCGCTCCGGCACACCCGCGGCCTTGAGCGCGTCGCGCACCGCCACGGCACGCTGCTTTGCCAGGGCCGCATTTTTCGCGGCGTCGCCCGTCGCGTCGTGAAAGCCCGAGATCACCAGTGTGCGCCCGCCCTTGGCGGCCTTGACGAGGTCGGCCATGGCATCGACCGCCCCGGGGGCGAGGTCTGCACTGCCGGAGCCGAAGTAAAAGCGCACCACACCCTGCTCGACCTTGACGCTGGCGGCGTCGGCCGCGGCTTGCAAGGCCTGGGACGCTTGGATGGCCTGAGCGACGTCGGGAAGGATGGCGGCGGCAGGCGCCGAAGCCACAGCCGCGGGGGCCACGGCGGCCACCGCGATGGCGGGAACCGGCTGTGGGCTGGAAGACTGGGCGCGATGCAGCCGGTGCAGGCTGATGCCTATGACCAGCGTCATGACAAACACAAGCAGGCCAAGAACGACCGCCAATACCAGGCCTTGCTGGCCTTCATCGTCCTGAGAAAACATTGCCCCACTCCCGTCACATAAGCCGTCACAAAAACTCGGGCCATTGTAAAGTGCGGCTGTGGACCATTCAGCACAGCAACCGGCCGGCCCTGGCCTTTTCGTTCCCCGCAACCCCGATCACATGCTCGAAACCGTCATGCGCGAATGGGGCGGCAAGGCCGACCTCTGGGTCTTCGCTTATGCATCCCTGATCTGGCGCCCGGAGTTTGAGCATGCGGAAGAGCGCTTCGCCACCATACACGGCTACCACCGCGCGCTGAAAATGTGGAGCCGCGTGAACCGCGGCACGCCGGAATGCCCGGGCTTGGTCTTCGGCTTGCTGCACGGCGGCAGTTGCAAGGGCATGGTTTTTCGCATCCCGCGGGCGCAGGTGGCGGGCGCCCTGCCCGCCTTGTGGGCGCGCGAAATGCCCAACGGCGTCTACGACCCCAAATGGCTGCGCTGCCAGACCACGCAGGGCGACGTGCGGGCGCTAGCCTTCACGCTGTCCAAGCGCAGCCCCAGCCACACCGGCGTGCTCAGCGAAGACGTGTACCGGCGGATTTTTTCGGACTCCTGCGGGCGCTACGGCACCACGCGTGAATATGCCCAGCTGACCTACGACAAGCTGCGCACGCTGGGGATTCACGACCATGCGCTGGGCAAGCTGCTGGCGCTGGTCAGCTGAGCCTTGCCAGCCAGGGCCATGCGGCCTACAGTGGTGCGCTTCGTCCCCACCAACATCTGAGGAGACTCATCATGAACCACCGTCTGGCGCCGCTTGCCGCGGCCCTTGTGCTCAGCGCCTGCGCATCCACCATGAGCGGCCCGCGCGCCGTGGCCCAGCTGCAAAGCACCACCGGCAACACCACCACCGGCACGGTGAGCTTCACGCAAAGCGGCGACAAGGTGCGGGTCTCGGGCGAAATTCGCGGCCTCAAGCCGAATGCCGAGCACGGCTTTCACGTGCATGAAAAAGGCGACTGCTCCAGCGGCGACGGCATGAGCGCGGGCGGGCATTTCAACCCCGGCGGCCAGCCGCACGGCAACCATTCGGACACGGCCCACCATGCGGGCGACATCCCCAGCCTGAAGGCCGACGCGGCCGGCGTGGCGAAGTTCAGCTTTGAATCCAGAACCATTGCCGTCGGCAGCGGCATGAACGACATCGTGGGCAAGGGCCTGATCGTGCACCGCGACCCCGACGACTACAAAACCCAGCCCACCGGCAACGCCGGGCCGCGCCTGGCTTGCGCGGTGATTACGCGAGTCTGAAATTCAGCGTTGCGCGAGCAGCGCCTCGGCCCGCCGCAGGTCTTCCAGCGTATCGATGTCGGTGACCGATCCCGCATCGTTGACATCGATGAAGGCAACCGCCTTGCGTGCGGCTTGCGCCCTGAGCACGGCCGCCGCGCCGAAGTCGCCGTTTAAATCCAGCAGCGCATCGCGGCACGCGGCAGAGAAACCGACCGGGTGGCCACGCACGCCCTTGAACATGGGCGCCACCACCACATGCTGCGCCAGCGCATGGGCCACGGCCCGCAAGGTGGCGGCCTGCACCAGCGGCAAGTCACCCGGCAATACAAGCCAGCCCGAAGCATCAGGCGTGGCCCGCACGGCGGCCGCAATGGCGTCCCCCATGCCGGGGTGGCCCGCGTCCTCCAGGTGCCAGGGCAGGCCGCTGGCGGCCACGGCGTCCAGCGTATGCCGCAGCACCGGCTTGCCGGCCAGCAGCGCCTGCAGCTTGTGCGTGGCACCGCCGGATTCGGCAAAGCGCTCGCCTCGGCCCGAGGCCAGCACCAGCACCGTGGGTCCGCTCTTGTCCATCACGCCAGTTTAAAGGGCAGCTCGCGCGGCGCGAGCTTGCCCGTGAGTTGGGCGATCGCGTTGGCAAAGGCCGGGGCCAACGGCGGCAGGCCGGGCTCGCCGAGGCCCGTGGGCGCGTCGGCGCTGGGCACGATGAACACCGCCACCGTGGGCATGTCGGTGATGCGCGGCACCGGGAAGTCACCGAAGTTGCTTTGCTCCACCACACCGTCTTTCAGCGTGATGGCCGCGCCCGGCATGCACATGGACAAGCCCATCAGCGCAGCGCCCTGCACCTGCGCTTCAACACTCGTCGGGTTGATGGCGAGATTGCAGTGAACACCCGCGGTGACGCCGTGCAGCACCGGTGTGTTGTCCTTGACGGAAGCTTCGACCACATAGGCAACCACGGTGTTGAAGGACTCATGCACCGCCACGCCCCAGGCCCGCCCTGCGGGCAGCGCGCGCTTGCCGTAGCCGGATTTGTCGACCGCCAGTTGCAGCGCGGCGGCATGGCGCGGGTGCTTGCCGCCGAATTGCTTCATGCGGTAGGCGACCGGGTCCTGCCCGGTGCCGCGCGCGATTTCGTCGATCAGCGTTTCCATCACGTAGGCGGTGTGGGTGGAACCTACGCTGCGCCACCAGAGCACCGGCACGTTGAGTTTGGGATGATGCACCGACAGGCGCATCGGGATTTCGTAGGGCTCCTTCATGCCTTCGACCATGGTGCCGTCCACACCGTCTTTCACCATAAAGCTTTCAAACGGCGTGCCGCCCAGGATGGACTGGCCGACGATGACGTGGTCCCAGGCCAGAATCTCGCCTTTTTCGTCGAAGCCGATCTCGGCGCGGTGCAGGTGCATGGGCCGGTAGTAGCCGCCCTTGATGTCGTCCTCCCGGCTCCACAGGGTGCGCACCGCGGCCGTGAGCCCGGCGCCGCGCGCGGCCCTGGCGACGTTGCAGGCTTCCACGACGTAATCGCTGGTCGCGATCGCGCGCCGGCCGAAACCGCCGCCGGCCATCTGCACGTTCATCTTCACGTTCTGCGGCGCCACGCCCAGCGCCTTGGAGGCGGCCAGCGTGTCCAGGCCCGGCATCTGCGTGCCCAGCCAGAGTTCGGCCTTCGCATCGGCGCCCTGGCCGCTGAGCTGCACCGTGCAGTTCAACGGTTCCATGGGCGCGTGGGCCAGGTAGGGGAAAACAAACTCGGCGCTGATTTTTTTCGGCGCCGAAGCCAGCTTGCCGATGTCGTCGTTGTACTTGAGCGCTCCGGCTTTCTGCGCGAGCGCGCGGTAGCTGGCGAGCTGCTGCGCGCTGTCGACCTTCTCGACGCCGCTGCTGTCCCACTCGGCCTTGAGCGCATCGCGGCCCTGCTTGGCGGCCCAGTAGCCGTCGGCCACCACGGCCACGCCCTCGCCGCCGCGGTCCAGCGGCACGCGCAGCACGGCCTTCACGCCGGGGATGGCCTTGGCCGCCGTGTCATCCAGCGACTTGAGCTTGCCGGCAAACACAGGCGGATGCGCCACCACCGCCGTCAGCATGCCGGGCAGGCGCACGTCGATGCCGTAGCTTTGGCCGCCGCTGGACTTGGCGCGCGCGTCAAGCCGGCCCGTGGGTTTTCCGATGATGCGGAACTGTTTCGGGTCCTTGAGCGTGACCGCCTCAGGCACCGGCTGCTTCATGGCCGCCTCGGCGAGCTCGCCGTAAGTAAGGCGCTTGCCACCGGGACCTATCACCACGCCCTGCTGCGTGCGCAGGCCGCCCGCATCGACGCCCCATTGCGCGGCCGCGGCCGAAACCAGCATGGCGCGCGTGCGGGCGCCGAGCTCGCGGTACTGCGTGTAGGAGTTTTTGATCGATCCCGAGCCGCCCGTGATGTGCATGCCGAAAGCCGGGTCCACATAGGCCGGGTCGGCATTGCCGTGCTGGCTTCTGACCATCGCCCAGTCGGCGTCAAGTTCTTCAGCCAGGATCATGGGCAGCCCGGTCTGCACGCCCTGCCCGAAGTCGAGACGGTTGATGGTGACGGTCACTGTGCCGTCCTTGTCGATGCGCACAAAGGCCGAGGGCTGCTGGGTGGGCTTGAGGCTGGACGCGGCGGGCGCACCGGCCGTTGCCATGGTCTGCGCAGGCGCGAGCAAGGGAAACGCGCCCAGCGCAAAACCGCTGGTGGTCGCGACCTTGAGGAAGCTGCGGCGCTGCAAGGCGGCGTCGGCAATGCTTTGCACGGCATCCTGTGTCTTGTGCATCAGCGCCTGCAGGCCCTTGGGCAACTGGCTGGCGATGTCGAGGCGGTCTGTGGAATTCGAATACATGGTGTTCTCCTTCAAGCCAGGGCCAGGGCGGCGTCTTTGATGGCGGCGCGAATCCGCACATAGGTGCCGCAGCGGCAGATGTTGCCGGCCATGGCGCCGTCGATGTCGGTATCGCTGGGTTTGGCGTTGGCCTTGAGCAGAGCGGTGGCGCTCATCACCTGGCCGCTCTGGCAGTAGCCGCACTGCGCCACGTCGTGCTTGACCCACGCCTCCTGGACCGCCTTGCCGACGCGGTCGCCGGCCACGGCCTCAATGGTGGTGATTTTCTGGCCGGCGGCGGCCGAGATCGGCGTGATGCACGAACGTATGGCCGCGCCGTTCAGGTGCACGGTGCAGGCGCCGCACAGCGCCGCGCCGCAGCCAAACTTGGTGCCCGTCATGCCCAGCGTGTCGCGCAGGGCCCAGAGGATGGGGGTGGATTCACCGGCGTTGACGGCTACGTCCTTGCCGTTGATGTTGAGGGTGGGCATCGTGGAACTCCTTGTGGTTTTTGTCAGTGGGGGAAGGCTCAAGAGGGAATGACTTGTCGAATTTATATTCGCTTAAATCCAGGTTTTATCAAAATAAGCTGGCATACGGAATCACAGGGGTATTGCCCGTTCAGGCGCGGCTCAAGCAGCTCAAGCCTTGATGGCATCCCAGCACAGGGTGAAGGCCGCCTGCTGCACGGCCTCGTCATCGGGCAGCACCTGGGTACGTATCAGGTTGGCGGTTTCCCGCACCGAGCCCACCACGCTGGCCGTCAGCAGCGGCAGCGGCACGGGCTTGAAGATTTCCTGCTGCTGGCCTTCTTCCATCAGCGCCAGGAAGCTCGCGGCAAGCCGGGTCGACAGTTCGCGGTTGCCCTGTGTGAACCACGGGGAGTTGTAGTACTGCTCCTGGAACACCACCTCGGCGTAGCGCTCCAGCCGGTGCCGCAGCAGGTTGCCCCAGATGCGGCGCACCCGGCTGCGCAAGGGGGAACCGGGCACCACACCGTCCATCAGGCGCAGCATGGTCGCGGTCTTGGCTTCTTCGTAGAGCTGGCTGATCAGTTCGTCCTTGGACGGGTAATAGACGTAAAGCGTGCTGGTGGCGATGCCGGCGGTGCGGGCGATGTCGGCCATGGTCAGGCCGCTCAGGCCGGTCTGGGCCACGAGGTTGAAGGTGGCCTCGGCAATCGCGCGCTGCTTTTCGTCGTCTTTGGGTTTCATGGGGAAGTCGCGAATATAAGCGAATATTAATTCGCCATCAAGTGCTTTCCATGAAAACGCGGCATTGGCACAGCAAGGGCGGCGGCCAGCAAGGACAAGGCGCCAGCGGGCACAATCACAGGCATGAGCCAGCCCAACTCCTCCATCGCCGACCTGCGCAAAAGCTATGAACGCGCCGAACTCAATGAAGACGCCTCGCAGGCCGACCCACTCAAACAGTTCGAACAATGGCTGCAGGAAGCGATTGCCGCCGAGGTACCCGAACCCAACGCCATGACCCTGGCCACCGTGGCCGGCGACTTGCGCCCCTCCACCCGCATCGTGCTGATCAAGGGCTATGACGAGCGCGGCATCACCTGGTTCACCAACTACGACAGCCGCAAGGGCCAGGAACTGGCCGGCAATCCTTACGCGGCGCTGCAGTTCCATTGGGTCGAGCTCGAGCGCGTGGTGCGCATCGAAGGTGTGGTTGAAAAAGTCTCTACCGAAGAAAGCGACGCCTATTTCAAAAGCCGGCCGCTGGACTCCCGCATAGGCGCCTGGGCCAGTCCGCAAAGCGAGGTGATTACCGGGCGCGGCGTGCTGGTGGCCAATGCGGCCAAATACGGCGCGAAATTTTTGCTGCAGCCCCCGCGCCCGCCGCATTGGGGCGGCTACCGCCTGAAGCCCGACAACTGGCAGTTCTGGCAGGGGCGCAAAAGCCGGCTGCATGATCGCCTGCGCTACACGCTGCAGGGTGATGCCGGCTGGTTGCGTGAGCGGCTGGCGCCTTAGTCGGTCAATCCAGCCGGCTCAGCCGTTCAATCCGCTGATGTGCCACTGCCGCCAACTGCGCGGCGCCGACCAGATCCGGTGCGATCTCCGCGAGCGGCACCAGCACAAAAGCCCGTTGCGCCATACGCGGATGCGGCAAGGTAAGGCGCGCTGATTCGATGCGGCCGTTGCCGTAAAGAAGCAGGTCAAGGTCCAAGGTGCGCGGTGCGTTGCGGTACGGCCTTTCGCGGCCGGCTTGTTGTTCAATCTGCTGCAGGTGATTCAGCAAATCGGGAGCGCTGAGGCCCGTATCGATTTCGACCACGGCGTTCAGGTAGTCCGCGCCCGATGCGGGCGACTCCCCGCCTGAGTCGGTATCCAGCGGCGCTGTTTTATAGAGACTCGAAGGTTGGCGGACTTCTGTGAGTGGCAACCGGCCAATTGCCTTAACGGCCTGGCGTAAAGCCACTGCCGCATCGCCCAGATTGGCGCCCAGGGCAACATAGGCGCGAACCATGGAACGCTCAGGAATTGGAGGCAGCGTCCGCCGATGGCGAAGGCGAATCGCCGCCCGCGCCTTCTCCACCCGCATCACCTGCGCCGCCCGCATTGCCGCGGTTGGCCGGCTTGCGGCGGCGGCGGCGTTTTTTGGCCGGCGCGGCATCGCCCTCCGCGAAGGTCGCGGGTGCGTCGCCATCGGCGGCACTGCGCGGGGCCTGGGTTTCGGCATCGGGGCGCTTAACGCGAACGCGCGGCGCCTGCGGTTTCTGCATCTGCGCCTGGCGCGCTTCTTCGATCATCGCGTGGCGCTCGTCGTCGTAGGCGGTGCTGAATTTCTCCCACCACTCGGCCAGCTCCATGTCGATCTCGCCGGTCTGCGCGCGCAAGCGCAGGAAGTCGAAGCCGGCGCGAAAGCGCGGCTGCTCGAGCAGCGAATAGGGCGCGCTGCCGACGCGTTTTTCAAAGCGCGGCTGCATGGTCCAGATCTCGCGCATGTCGGTGCCCAGCTTGCCGCGGCCCGAGACGTCGCCGATCTTGGCGTTGAAGGCGTCGTCGATGGCGTCCTGCAGCGCGGGCATGAGGTGTTCGCCGCGCTTCTGGCGCTGCTCCCAGCCTTCGCGCACGTCGGACCACAGCACGCAGGACAGCAGGAAGCTGGGCGCCACGGGCTTGCCTTCGCCGACGCGGCGGTCGGTGTCCTGCAGGGCCAGTTTCAGGAAGGGCTCGTCGGCGTTTTCGACCACCACGTCGAGCAGCGGGTAGATGCCGGTGCCCAGGCCCAGGAACTTGAGTTGCGCGATGCTGGCCAGCGCATGGCCGGTCTGCAGCAGCTTGAGCATTTCGTCGAAGAGGCGCGACTGCGGCACGTCGGCCAACAGGCCTTTCATCTCGCGCAGCGGGGCGACCGTCTTGTCTTCAAACTTGAAGCCCAGCGCGCTGAGCTTGGCGGCGAAACGCACGGCGCGGATGATGCGCACCGGGTCTTCGCGGTAGCGCAGCGCCGGGTTGCCGATCATGCGGATGATTTTTTTCTTCGCGTCCTTGATGCCGTTGTGGTAGTCGACCACTACCTGCGTTTCCGGGTCGTAGTACATCGCGTTGATGGTGAAGTCACGGCGCGCGGCGTCCTGCTCGATGGGGCCCCAGACGTTGTCGCGCAGCACCCGGCCGGAGGCGTCGACCGCGTGTTTCATGCCGGCGAGTTCGCTCTTGCTGGTGCGCTCGTTGCCGCCGACCTGCTCGGCCAGGCTGCTGTCGAGGTGGGCGCGGAAGGTCGAAACCTCGATCACTTCGTGCTCGCGGCCGCGGCCGTAGATGACGTGGACGATGCGAAAGCGCCGGCCGATGATGAAGGCGCGGCGGAACAGGGACTTGACCTGCTCGGGCGTGGCGTCGGTGGCGACGTCGAAGTCCTTGGGCCGCAGGCCCACCAGCAGGTCGCGCACGGCGCCGCCGACGATGTAGGCCTCATAACCAGCGTCTTTGAGCGTGCGCACCACGTCCATGGCGCGGTCGTCCACCAGCTTGACGTCGATGCCGTGTTCCTTGACGCCTACATCCTGGCGCTGCCCGAAGGGGGATTTTTTGGCCCGTGTCGCACCGGGCTGCGTGCCATCTGATTTGCCAAACAGCTTGTCGATAAATTTTTTGATCATGGATAACTAGATAAACAGCTCAAGTATGCGCCATCCGCGCTCCACCGCCAGCGCCCGCAGGCGCCCGTCGGGGTTGGTGGCGACGGGGTGGGTCGCCTTCTCCATAAGGGCCAGGTCGTTCAGGGAATCCGTGTAAAACGTGGTTTCCACGTCGTCCCAGGCCAGTTTCCGGGCCGCCAGCCATTGTTCCACGCGGGTGACCTTGCCTTCGCGGGCCGAGGGCGTGCCCTTGATTTCACCGCTCAGCCAGCCCTGGGCGTCGCGTTCCAGCTCGACCGCGATCAGCTCCTTGACGCCGAAAGCCTCGGCGATGGGCCGCGTGACGAATTCATTGGTGGCAGTGACGATGACCAGTTCGTCGCCTGCCGCGCGGTGGCCGTCCACCAGCGCCAGGGCCTGGGGGGTGATGGCTTTTTGCACGACTTCGCGCATGAAACGGGTATGGGCGGCGGCTGAATTGGCGGCGCCCTGCTCGCGGATGGCCTGGGTGGCGAAGCGCACATAGTCATGGACATCCAGCGTGCCGGCGCGGTAATGCTCGAAAAACTCGGCATTGCGGCGCTTGAACTCGGTGCTGTCGCACCAGCCCAGCGCAATCGTGAATTCGCCCCACTCGTAATCGGAATCGATAGGGATCAGCGTGTGATCCAGGTCAAACAACGCAATCTTTTTCTTGCCCGTCATTCACTCTCCAGCATGGATTTGATCAGGGGGATGGTGATGGCCCGCTTGGTTTGCAGGGCGTAGGCGTCGAGCTGGTCCAGCAACTGCATCAGGCTGCCCAGGTCGCGCGAAAAGCGGGTCAACATGAAATCCATGGCCTCGTCGCTCAGGAACACGCCGCGCGCATCGGCCTCGCGCCGCAGCACGGCGCGCCGCTCGGGCTCGGTCAGGGCCTGCAGCGCGAACACGTGGCCCCAGCCCAGGCGGGTACGCAAATCTTCGCGCAGCGCCAGGTCGGCGGGCGGCACGTTGCCGGCGGCCAGCACCCAGCGCGGCCGGCCGTCGGGAGCGCTGAGCGCATTGACGAACCAGTTGAAGGCCGCCTGCTGCTGCACGGCGGTGTAGAGGTGACAGTCGTCCAGGATGACGGCCGCCCAGGATTCGTTGAACTCGGGCGGCTCCAACAGGGAAGCGTCCATCCAGCCGCTGGTGGCGCCCTGCTCGCGCAGCGTCTCGCGCACGGCCTTGAGCAGGTGGGTCTTGCCGCTGGCGGTGTCGCCCCAGAGGTAGGTGGGCACGGGCGAACGCAGCGTGTTGCCGGCCCACAGCTCCAGGTGCTTGAGAGCGGCTTCGTTCGGCCCACCAAAAAAATTGGCGAACGAGGGGGCCGAAGCCAGCCCGATGTCCAGCGCAATCTGTTTCATGCCCGCCATGTGTTTATCCCGGCCCCATCAATCTCACCCGGCCTTGTAAAGCCGGCTGGCCATGTAGCTGGCCTTGATGCGGCGTATGCCCACCAGCAGCACGGCGCTTGCCGGCAAGGCCACCAGCACGCCGACAAAACCGAACATCTGGCCGAAGGCCAGCAAGGCAAAAATCACCGCCAGCGGATGCAGGCCTATGCGCTCACCCACCAGGCGCGGCGTGAGGTAAAGGCTTTCGACCACCTGCCCTATGCCGTAGACCACGGCCACCATGACCAGCGCCTTGAGCGATGCGAATTCAAGCAAGCCGGCCAGCACGGCCAAAATCAGGCCCAGACCGAAGCCGAGGTAGGGAATGAACATCGCCAGGCCGGTGAAGACACCGATCGGCACGGCCAGGTCCAGGCCGAACAGCGCCAGGCCCACGGCATAAAACACCGCCATGATCAGCATGACCAGCAACTGGCCGCGCAGGTACTGGCCCAGCACCGCGTCGGCTTCGTCGGTGAAGCTGTCAAAACCGCCGCGCAGGTGGGGCGGCACCAATTCAAGGATGCGGGCGACGAACTTGTCCCAATCCATCAGCAGGTAAAACAGCGCCACCGGGATCAGCACGGCGTTGCCGATGACGGCCAGCGCCACGCTGCCGCCCAGCTTGAGCGAGGACATCAGCGAGCCGAACAGGTCTTCAAAATTGGCATTGAGGTACTTGAGCACAAAGGCCTTGATGCTGCCCACGTCCAGCGCCACGTGGATGCCGAATTGCGCCAGCCAGGGGGCCAGGCTGGTATTGAGCCTGTCCGCCAGCAAGGGCACCTGCTCGCGCAGCACGGGCAGTTCCTTGGCCATGATGGGCACGATCAGCAAAAAGACGCTCAGCAGCACCACGATGAAAAGGAACTCGACGAGGATCACCGCCACCACGCGCGGCAGCCGTCCCTTGCCCATGTCGTCCAGCCGGTTGACCAGCGGCGTCAGCGCATAGGCCAGCACCGCGGCGATCACAAAGGGCGCCAGCACCGGGCCCAGCAGCCACAGCGCCAGGATGACCAGTGCCGCGATCAGGCACCAGGCGGCGGCGCGTTTTTGGGTGGTGGTGAATTGCATAAAGCCTTGGGTTGAACTGGCCGGGAGAAGCCTTGAAGGAAGACCCGGAAGGGCCTAAGAACCTGTTCTAAGCGGCCGGATGGGTAGCCTTTAGAATCTCAGGCTGAATTCTATCGGGCTTGCAGGCCCGTTCAGCGCCGCAAACCCGCCTTCCAGACCCTCATCGTCCCACCGCCCCCTACCCGTAGCAAAGCCGACACCATGACCACCACTTCCCCCTCCCCCCTGAGCTACAAAGACGCGGGCGTCGACATCGATGCGGGCGACGCGCTGGTCGAACGGATCAAGCCGCTGGCCAAAAAAACCATGCGCGAAGGCGTCCTGGCGGGCATAGGCGGCTTCGGCGCCCTGTTCGAGGTGCCCAAACGCTACAAGGAACCCGTGCTCGTCAGCGGAACCGACGGCGTGGGCACCAAGCTCAAGCTGGCCTTTGAATGGAATATGCACGACACCGTGGGCATTGACCTGGTGGCCATGAGCGTCAACGACGTGCTGGTGCAAGGCGCCGAGCCGCTGTTTTTCCTGGACTACTTCGCTTGCGGCAAGCTGGACGTGGACACGGCCGCGGCCGTGGTCGGCGGCATCGCAAGAGGCTGTGAACTGAGCGGCTGCGCCCTGATTGGCGGCGAAACCGCCGAAATGCCCGGGATGTACCCGTCCGGCGAATACGACCTGGCCGGTTTTGCCGTGGGCGCGGTCGAAAAATCCAAGATCCTGACCGGCAAGGACGTGAAACCCGGCGACGTGGTTCTGGGCCTGGCCAGTAGCGGCGTGCACTCCAACGGCTTCAGCCTGGTGCGCAAATGCATAGAGCGCGCGGCCGGCAACACGCCCGCCACGCTGGACGGCAAGCCCTTCAAGCAGGCCCTGATGGAGCCCACCCGCCTCTACGTGAAGAACGTGCTGGCCGCGCTGGCCGCCCATCCGATCAAGGCGCTGGCCCACATCACCGGCGGCGGCCTGCTGGAAAACATCCCGCGCGTGCTGCCCGAAGGCACGGCCGCCCAGCTCAAAAAAGGCAGCTGGCCGCAAACCGAGTTGTTCGCCTGGCTGCAAAAAACCGCCGGCATCGACGACGTCGAGATGAACCGCACCTTCAACAACGGCATCGGCATGGTGGTGGTGGTGGATGCCGCCAACGCCCAGGCCACGGCCAGGACCCTGCGCGAAGCGGGTGAGCAGGTTTATGAGATTGGCGTGATCGCCGCCAAGGGCGACGGCGCAGCCGTCACTGTCGCCTAATACGCCCCGGACGCCCCGGCGCTGGCGCCCCCGCCAAGCCGGCCCGGGAAGACTTCGAAGACTTCAGCCGTTTCGCTACAAAAACCCTAGCTGTAGGGTCCGATGCCGATTGGCTTCACTGGACTTTTTGGGTTTTCTGTATCAAACTGTTCCACTGGTCCGTCTTTGGAGCACTCATGCCGGTCATCGCAGTCGTCAACCGCAAGGGAGGCAGTGGCAAAAGCACACTGGCCGCGCACATCGCAGCCTGGTGCGCGCGCAATGGCAGCTCGGTCATGCTGGGCGACGTGGACCGCCAGCAGTCGGCGCGCAGCTGGCTCAAGCGCCGCGCATCGGATCTTCCCGCCATCGCCCCCTGGGCTGTCGACCAGAAAAACATGCTGCGCGTGCCCACGGGCATCACCCACGTCGTGCTCGACACGCCGGGCGGCATGCATGGTTTTGAACTCGCGCGCGTCGTGATGTTCGCCGACGCCATCATCATGCCGGTGTGCAATTCCATGTTCGACCGCGAGTCCGCCGCGCAGTGCCATGCAGACCTGATGGCCTTGCCGCGCGTGGCCAGCGGCCGTTGCCGCCTGGCCACCGTGGGCATGCGCATAGACGCGCGCACCGGTGCCGCAAAAACCCTGGAAGACTGGTCGGAAGGCCTGGGCATGCCCTTTCTGGGCGCACTGCGCGAAACCCAGCTTTATGTGCGCAGCCTGGAGCGCGGCATGACGATTTTTGACCTGCCGGCCAGCACCGCCGCGCAGGACCTGCAGCAATGGCAGCCCATCCTCAACTGGATCAGGCCCACGCTCTACCCGCCGCAAGCAGCCAA
>NZ_CALROB020000064.1:0-27030 GCF_943369675.1 Polaromonas sp. YR568
GGAGCCGGTGGTACCGGCGCCGCCCCTTGCCTTTTCAGGCTTCCCTGCTTACATGCGGTACAGCAGGCCGTTCTCTATCCTCACGCGGTCGCCAATGCGCAGGTCGCCCGTGGACGGCACGTCATAAGCACGACCGGTGCCATTGTCGAGCGTCACAGACACACGATAGGTTTCACGAACCGCGCCGGTATTGCGGCTTTTCTCAATGGCATTGCCTGCGACAGCACCGCCGACGGCGCCTGCGACAGTGGCAACATCTTTACCGGTTCCGCCACCGATCTGGTGACCCACCACAGCACCGGCCACACCGCCAAGGATGGCGCCTATGCCCGAGCCCTTGGCTTGTTCCTGCGTGCGGAACACTTCCACGTTGCTGACGCGGCCATATTCAATGTAGCGGTTCTGACCCTGCTGGTTGGCGGGGTAGGTGCCAGCCGGATAGGTCTGGTTAGGGTAGCTGGCGGTGTTCGGATAGGTGGTGTTCGGATAGGCCGCGGGATAGTTCGCGTCGGATGTGGTCTGGCTCATGGGCGCGCAGGCTGCCAGGCCGGCAAGCACCAACACCACGGAAGCCGATGAAATAAAGCGGGATGTGTTTCGCATGAGTTTCTCCTGTTAATAAGTTCATGAGATTCCGGCTTTGGATGCACGGCGACTCTCATGGCTTATTAAGGACACGCCACAACAGAATCCCGGTGAGGATTGGGCCTGTGGCAACGTGGGAGCCCTGTTGCAGGGCTTGTAGGAAAAACCCCCACGCCTGCCGCGAGGCGGCAGGAAAACTCAGGCCTTGCCGGTGGAACCGTAGCCGCCCTCCCCGCGCTCACTGGCGGGGAACTCTGCAACCACATTGAACTGCGCCTGCACCACCGGCACGATCATCAGCTGCGCGATGCGCTCCATGGGCTCAATGGTGAAAGGCACATCGCTGCGGTTCCAGGCGCTGACCATCAACTGCCCCTGGTAGTCGCTGTCGATCAGGCCGACCAGGTTGCCCAGCACGATGCCGTGCTTGTGGCCCAGGCCGGAGCGCGGCAGGATAAGCGCGGCATAGCCGGGGTTGTGCAGGTAGATGGCGATGCCGGTCGGCACCAGTTGCCAGGCATTGGCGGCCAGTGTCAGGGGCGCCTCCAGGCAGGCGCGCAGGTCCAGGCCGGCGCTGCCGGGCGTGGCATAGGCGGGAAGATTACCCTGAAGGCGTGGGTCGAGGATCTTGACGTCGATGAGCATGAATTATTTTTTCTTCGGTAGTTGATTTTTTTGCGCCTCTTCCGCCGCCTGCCTGGCCAGTTCGCGCAAGCGCTGGACCAGCGCGCCCGAGGAGTCGCGGTTGGCCTTGAAGACCACCCACGCCCCGTAAGCCACCAGCGCGGGAATAAACAGGAAGCCGGCGCCAGGCACAACCCTGGACAGCGCCTGGGTGGCGATCCATAAAGCCACCACCCATTTGACGTGCGTGAGGAAGGACACCCCGGTCAAAGGCGCCAGCGCCGCCTTCACCGAAGGCGTGCCCGAACTGACTGAAAACCCGGGGTTGGCGGAAACACCCGCCTGGGGTTTGAGCAAATCCTCACGCGCGCCCGCCGCCGCATTGGCGCCCGTCAGGCGCTCCACGTAGCTGGCGAAATCGCCGTCGGGCGGTGTGTCCGAGGGGTGATTCATGGTGCTGCCTTTTTGTAAGAGCTTCCCGCCGCCATCCGGGCCGCGATCTCCCGCACCAGCCGCCGCGCCAGCGAGAGCTTGGACGCCCGCGGCAACGCGGTGCTGCCCTGCGCATCCACCAGCAGCAGCGCATTGTGGTCCTGGCCGAAGGTGTCGGGGCCGATGTTGCCGACCAGCAGCGGCACTTGTTTGCGCAGGCGCTTGGCTTCGGCGTTTTCCGCCAGGTCCTGGCTTTCCGCCGCGAAACCCACGCAGAAAAGCCGCCCGGCCTGCGCCGCGGCCGACTGGGCCACGGTGGCCAGGATGTCCGGGTTTTCAGTAAACGCCAGCTGCGGCGCCTGGCCGGAGCCGTCTTTCTTGATTTTCTGGGCCGAAGGCGCGGCCGGCCGCCAGTCGGCGACCGCCGCCGTGGCGATGAAGACGCTGGCGGCCTGCGCACGCATAACAACGGCTTCCAGCATCTGCTGCGCCGATTTCACGTCGATGCGCGTCACGCCGCGCGGCGTGGGCTGGCTCACGGGGCCGGCAACCAGCGTGACCTCGGCGCCCGCCTCGCGCGCCGCGCGCGCAATCGCAAAGCCCATCTTGCCGCTGGACAGGTTGGTGATGCCGCGTACCGGGTCTATGGCTTCATAGGTGGGGCCGGCCGTCACCAGCACGCGCTGGCCGGCCAGCGCCTTGGGCGCAAAGAAGGCGACCAGGTCTTCGAGAATCTGCTCAGGCTCCAGCATGCGCCCGTCGCCGGTCTCGCCGCAGGCCTGGAAACCGCTGCCCACGCCCAGCACGGTCGCGCCGTCCGCGTCCAGTTGCACAAAGTTGCGCTGCGTGGCCGGGTGCGCGTACATCTCGCGGTTCATGGCCGGCGCCACCAGCAGCGGCACCTTGTCGATGGGGCGGGCCAGGCACATCAGGCTGAGCAGGTCGTCGGCGCGCCCGTGCAGCAGCTTGGCCATGAAGTCGGCGCTCATGGGCGCGATCAGGATGGCATCCGATTCGCGCGACAAATTGATGTGCGCCATGTTGTTGTCTTCGCGGCTGTCCCACTGGCTGGTGTAGACCGGCCGGCCGCTCAGGGCCTGCAAAGTGACGGCCGTGATGAACTGCTCGGCGGCCTCGGTCATGACCACCTGCACCGTGGCGCCCGCCTTGATCAGGGCCCGGCACAGCTCGGCCGCCTTGTAACAGGCGATCCCGCCCGACAGGCCCAGCACGATGTGTTTGCCGGCCAGGTCCAGGGCCTCGTCGCCGTCCACGCCGTTTC
Organism: Polaromonas sp. YR568; assembly: GCF_943369675.1. GTDB lineage: Bacteria > Pseudomonadota > Gammaproteobacteria > Burkholderiales > Burkholderiaceae_C > Polaromonas. The sequence continues at coordinate 2,924 of NZ_CALROB020000064.1, forward strand.
CCAAAGGGGTCACTTGATTTGTCATGTTCCGCAATGTATCAGCTGGAAGGGCCCCCACGCTTTTCGCTTCGCGTAATGCGCTGCCCCCCCGAGGGGGCGCTGCGCCTGCGGCCCGGCAAAGCCGGTTCCGCGGCCCCGGCTTGCTTGTAAATGGTCAACACCGCTCAGGCAGCGAGCCGGAATGTAAGCCCCCCGAACAGCCTGCGCCGAAATTCAGTAGCCCCTGCAAGGGGTATCGCGGCAAGCAACCCGTATAATCTCCGTTTACCACCTCTACGAACTTGCGGTTCGTACCTGACATGACCAAATTTGTCTTCGTCACCGGCGGTGTGGTGTCTTCCCTGGGCAAGGGAATCGCCTCAGCCTCCTTAGCTGCGATCCTGGAATCGCGAGGCCTCAAAGTCACTTTAATCAAGCTGGATCCCTACCTGAACGTGGATCCGGGCACGATGTCGCCCTTCCAGCACGGCGAGGTTTTTGTGACCGACGACGGCGCCGAAACCGACCTGGACCTGGGCCACTATGAGCGTTTCATCGAAACGCGCATGCGCAAGGCCAACAACTTCACCACCGGCCAGATCTACAAAAGCGTCCTCGAAAAGGAACGCCGCGGCGACTACCTCGGCAAAACCGTGCAGGTCATCCCGCACGTCACCAATGAAATCCAGGAATTCGTCAAACGCGGCGCGGGTTATGAAACCCCCGACGCGGTCGACGTCGCCATTGTCGAAATCGGCGGCACCGTCGGCGACATCGAGTCGCTGCCCTTCCTGGAAGCCGTGCGCCAGATGAGCCTGCGCCTGGGCGCCAACAACACCGCCTTCGTGCACCTGAGCTATGTCCCCTGGATCGCCGCCGCCGGCGAACTCAAGACCAAGCCGACCCAGCACACCGCCAAGCAGCTGCGCGAGATCGGCATCCAGGCCGACGTGCTGCTGTGCCGCGCCGACCGCCGCATCCCCAACGAAGAGCGCGAAAAGATTTCGCTGTTCTCCAACGTTCCCGAGTGGGGTGTGATCTCCATGTGGGACGTCGACACGATTTACAAGGTCCCGCGCATGCTGCACGAGCAGGGCCTGGACGGCCTGATCTGCGACAAGCTGCGCCTGAACACACCGCCGGCCAACCTCAAACGCTGGGACGACCTGGTCTATGAGACCGAGCATCCGCAGACCGAAGTCCACATCGCCATGGTCGGCAAGTACGTGGATCTCTCCGACAGCTACAAGTCGCTCAACGAAGCCCTGCGCCACGCCGGCATGAAAAACCACGCCAAGGTGGTGATCGAGTACGTCGATTCCGAAACCATCACGGCCGACAACGCTTCACGGCTGGCGCGCTTTGACGGCATCCTGGTGCCCGGCGGCTTCGGCGTGCGCGGCGTCGAGGGCAAGATCTGCGCGGCCCGCTTCGCCCGTGAAAACAAGATGCCCTACCTCGGCATCTGCCTGGGCATGCAGGTTGCCACCATCGAGTTCGCGCGTCACGTCGCGGGCCTGAAGGATGCCAACAGCACCGAGTTCGACCCCGCCACGCCGCACCCCGTGATTGCGCTGATCACCGAGTGGAAAGACGCCGACGGCACCATCAAGACGCGGGACGCCAAGTCCGACCTGGGCGGCACCATGCGCCTGGGAGCGCAAAGCTCGGACGTCGCTCCCGGCACGCTGGCCCACAAGATCTACGGCGACGTCGTGACCGAGCGCCACCGCCACCGCTATGAGGCCAACGTCAACTACCTTGACGCCCTGCGCACCGCGGGGCTGGTCATCTCCGCGCTGACGCAGCGCGAGCAGCTCACCGAAATCGTCGAGCTGCCGCAAGACGTCCACCCGTGGTTTGTCGGCGTGCAGTTCCACCCCGAATTCAAGTCCACGCCCTGGGCCGGCCACCCGCTGTTCAATGCCTATATCGCGGCCGTGCTTGAGCACCGCGCCACGTTGGGACAAAACGGCAAACCGGCCGCCAAGCCCCTGAAGGCAGTGGCCTGACCATGAAACTCTGCGGATTCGACATTGGCCTGGACCAACCATTTTTCCTGATCGCCGGCCCCTGCGTGGTGGAGTCCGAGCAGTTGCAGATGGACACCGCCGGCACGCTCAAGGAAATCACCGCCTCGCTGGGCATTCCCTTCATCTTCAAAAGCAGCTTCGACAAGGCCAATCGCACCAGCGAGACGGCCTTTCGCGGACTGGGCACGGAGAAAGGGCTGGAGATTCTGGCCAAGGTCAAAAAAGAAATTGGCGTGCCGGTGCTGACCGACATCCACTCCGAAGACCAGATCGCCCAGGTCGCCAAGGTCGTCGATGTGCTGCAAACACCGGCCTTGCTGTGCCGCCAGACCGACTTCATCCACGCCGTCGCGCTGTCGGGCCTGCCGGTCAATATCAAGAAGGGCCAGTTCATGGCCCCGGGCGACATGAAGAACGTCATCATCAAGGCGCGCGCGGCCGTCAAGGCGGCCGGTCTGCCGGAAGACAACTTCATGGCCTGCGAACGCGGCGCCAGCTTTGGGTACAACAACCTGGTCAGCGATATGCGCAGCCTGGCCATCATGCGCGAGACCAACGCGCCGGTCGTGTTTGACGCGACCCATTCAGTGCAACTGCCCGGCGGCCAAGGCACCAGCAGCGGCGGCGTACGCGAGATGGTGCCGGTGCTGGCGCGTGCCGCAGTGGCGGTCGGCGTCTCCGGCCTGTTCATGGAAACCCACCCGGACCCGGCCAATGCCTTGTGCGACGGCCCCAATGCCGTGCCGCTCAAGCACATGAAGGCGCTTCTGGAAACGCTGGTGGCGCTGGACCGAATTACCAAACGCAACGGCTTCCTTGAAAACGACTTCGCCGCCTGAACACGGGCAAGCCCCGCAAGGGCGCGGGACTTCGCGCCCTGCCCTGCCGGCTCCACTGCGCCACTCGACCGAATCAAGATAACAAGCGTCCCAAACCCGTTTCGGAATCCACATGCCCAGCGCCTACATCATCGCCAACGTGACGGTTACGAACCCCGAACAATACGAACAGTACAAAAAACTGTCTAGCATTGCGATGCAGGCGCACGGCGCCGAGGTCTGCGTGCGCGGCGGCAAGATCGAGGTGCTCGAAGGCGACTGGACGCCGGGCCGCATCGTGGTGCTGAAGTTCCCCAGCGTGGAGCAGGCCCGCGCCTTCAACGAGTCGGCCGAATACGAAGCGGCCCGCCAGTCGCGCCAGGGCATCGCCGTGATGCGCATGGTGCTGGTCGAAGGCGTGTAAACGTTTTTGTTTTTCAGTTTTGGTTTTGGTTTTGGTTTCAGTTTTTATTTCCTGATTTGAAAGAGCCCCAATGAGCGCAATTGTTGATATCGTCGGCCGCGAAATTCTCGACAGCCGTGGCAACCCTACCGTTGAATGCGACGTGCTGCTGGAATCCGGCGTCATGGGCCGCGCGGCTGTGCCCTCGGGCGCCTCCACCGGTTCGCGCGAGGCCATCGAGCTGCGCGACGGCGACAAGTCGCGTTACCTCGGCAAGGGCGTGCTCAAGGCCGTCGAGCACATCAACACCGAAATCTCCGAGGCCGTGCTGGGCCTGGACGCCAGCGAGCAAGCCTTCCTGGACCGCACGCTGATCGACCTGGACGGCACCGACAACAAATCGCGCCTGGGCGCCAACGCGACGCTGGCCGTCAGCATGGCCGTGGCCCGCGCCGCGGCTGAAGAAGCCGGCCTGCCCCTGTACCGCTACTTCGGCGGCAGCGGCGCCATGCAGATGCCCGTGCCCATGATGAACGTGGTCAACGGCGGCGCGCACGCCAACAACAACCTGGACCTGCAGGAACTGATGATCATCCCGGTGGGCGCACCGAGTTTTCGCGAAGCCGTGCGTTACGGCGCCGAAGTCTTCCATGCGCTCAAGAAAATCCTGCACGACAAGGGCATGAGCGTGGCCGTGGGCGACGAAGGCGGCTTTGCCCCCAACGTAGCCAACCACGAAGCGGCCATCCAGATGATCCTGGAAGCCATCGATGCGGCCGGTTATGTCGCCGGCGAGCAGATCGCCCTGGGCCTCGATTGCGCGGCCTCGGAGTTCTACAAGGACGGCAAATACGTCCTGGGCGCCGAAGGCCTGAGCCTGGACGCCACCGAATGGACCAACATCCTGGCAACCTGGGTCGACAAATACCCCATCATCAGCATTGAAGACGGCATGGCCGAAGGCGACTGGGACGGCTGGAAAATCCTCACCGAACGTCTCGGCAAAAAAGTGCAGCTGGTCGGCGACGACCTGTTCGTCACCAACACCAAGATCCTCAAGGAAGGCATCGACAAGCAGATCGCCAATTCCATCCTGATCAAGATCAACCAGATCGGCACCCTGACGGAAACCTTCGCCGCCATCGAGATGGCCAAGCGCGCCGGCTACACCGCCGTGATTTCGCACCGCTCGGGTGAAACCGAAGACACCACGATCGCCGACATCGCCGTGGGCACCAACGCCGGCCAGATCAAGACGGGCTCGCTCTCGCGCTCGGACCGCATGGCCAAGTACAACCAGCTGCTGCGCATCGAAGAAGACCTGGGTGACGTTGCGTCCTACCCGGGCCGCGCGGCCTTCTACAACCTCCGCTAAGCACCGCGCCTCACGTGGGAAAACGACTTGTCCCTGCCGTCCTGGTTGCGTTGCTGGTGATCTTCCATGCGCAACTCTGGATAGGCCGGGGCAGCATTCCCAGCGTGCGCGAAATGCAGCACCGGCTGACGGAGCAACTCGCCAAAAACGCCCAGGCGCAGGTCGCCAACGACCAGCTCACGGCGGAAGTCCGGGACTTGAAGGAAGGCCTGGAAATGGTCGAAGAAAAGGCCCGCAGCGAGCTGGGCATGGTCAAGCCCAACGAAATCTTCGTTCAGGTCACCAAGTAGGCCCGGCCCGTTCGCGGCCTGGCTGATTCACTCATCGTGCTCAAGATCGCCGTCGCCGGCGCCCCCTCCACCGGGAAACACCTGCTGGTGTCCGCCCTGGACCACGCCCTCAAGGACGCGGGCCGCAACGCTAGCGTGGCTGTGGCAAACGCCTGCGCCATTTCAGGCAACCGGGCCGGCTACGGCCTAGTGCTGCTGTGCGGGCTGGAATCCATGGAGCCAAGCCAGCATGCCGCCGACCAGTCCATCCGCTCGGCCCTGGCCGCCGCCGGCATGGCTTACTGCGTCTTGTATGGAGGCGCCCCGCAGCGCCTTGGCCAGGCGCTGGCTGCCGTGGAACGCCTGCAGCCGGGATTGCCCCTGCGGGAGGAGCAGCCGGCCAGCAGAAGCAGGCCCTGGGTGTGGGTCTGCGACAAATGCAGCGACCCGGTCTGCGAACACCGCCTGCTCAGCGACCTGCTGGCGCAACGCGGCAGCCCCGCCCTGCCCTGATCCCTATTGAACCGTGGAGGTAGGCGGCTGCTGGTTGGTCTGGCTGGTGAAAAGCTGCGCCGCATCCACCGGGTCGAAGTCGTACTGCGCGCCGCAAAACTCGCAGCCCACGCCCACCTTGCCGCGCTCGGCAATGATGCTTTCGATCTCGTCGGTGCCGAGGCTGCGCAGCATGCTGCCCACGCGCTCGCGCGAGCAGCTGCAGGCAAAGGTCGGCGTCGCCGGCTCAAAGCGCGTGACCTGCTCTTCCCAGAACAGGCGCCGCAAAATGGTGTCGGCATCCAGGCCCAGCAGCTCTTCCCGCTTGAGGGTACCGGCCAGCATGGCGATGCGTTTGTAGTCCTCGTTCACGCCGATCTGGTCTTCGTTCGCGTCGCGGTCCATCTGGCCTTCGAGGTTGCCCTGTCCCTTGACCGGCAGGCGCTGGATCAACAGGCCCGCGGCAACGTTGCCGTCGGCCGCCAGGATCAGTTTGGTGTCCAGCTGCTCGCTTTGCAGCATGTAGTGCTCCAGCACTTCCGCGAGGTTTTCGATTTTCTCGCGCTGGTCGCCGAACAGCGGCACCACGCCCTGGTAGGCCTGCTGCCCCGGCAGCTTGTCTTTCGGGTCCAGGGTGATCGCGCAGCGCCCCTGGTTGTGCACGTTGACCAACTGGCTCAGCGTGCTGCCCGGGTCGACCGTGCCGGTCACCGTGGCGGTGGCGCGCAGGGTCAGGTCGGGCTGCACCTCGGCCACGGCCAGCTTGACCGGGCCGTCACCGAAGATCTGCAAAATCAACGCGCCGTTGAACTTGATGTTGCTCTGCATCAAGGCGCCGGCCGCCGTCATTTCCCCCAGCAACTCCATGACTTCCGCAGGATAGCCGCCTGCGGCCTGCCGGCGTTTGAGGATTTCCTGCCAGGAGCCGGTCAGGCGCACGAGCATGCCGCGTACCGGCAAACCGTCGAAAATAAATTTATGGAGTTCAGACATAGCGGGAAAGGGTAAAGGTAACGGGCCAATAAAAAAAGAAGGTCGGCCTCAGCCCACCTTCTTGAGCCCGGTCTTGTAACGCCGGGCATTGTCTACATAGTGCTTCGCGCTCATTTTTAAACCCTCTATCTGCTCGGGGGAGAGCTGCCTGACCGCTTTGGCGGGGCTGCCGAGGATCATGGAGCCGTCCGGGAACTCCTTGCCTTCGGTGACCAGCGAGCCGGCGCCGACCAGGCAGTTCTTGCCGATTCTCGCGCCATTGAGCACCACCGCCTGGATGCCTATCAGCGAGCCCTCGCCTATGGTGCAGCCGTGCAGCATGACCTGGTGGCCGACCGTGACGTTGTCACCTATCGTGAGCGGCATGCCACTGTCGGCGTGCAGCACGCTGTTGTCCTGGATGTTGGTGCCGCGTCCCACGGAAATCGTATCGGTGTCGCCGCGTATCACCACGCCAAACCAGACACTGCTGTCCTCGGCCAGGTGCACATTGCCCATCACCTGGGCGTTGTCGGCCACCCAGGCGGATGCGTGAACGGTGGGGGTGAGATTGTCCAGCTGGTAGAGGGCCATGGATTTACGCTTTATTCGAGGGACAAAGGTCAGGGCAGGAAGGGCGGGCGCCAGGCGACCCGGATGCCCCGATTGTAAGGAGCCCCCCTGCATATCACCGACAATTCCCCCATGAGCACAGGACATCCCCCCACCGAACTGCGCCAGCTGGCGCTGCAGGCGCTGCTGGAGACCGATCCGGCGCAAAAAGTGCGCCTGGCGCAGCAGGCCATGGCCCAGGCCGGCACAGTCGCGATCGCCGCTGAACTTGAACTCCGGGCCCCCGCCGGCCTGCCCGGCTGCCCCGAACGGCCCGAGCTGCGCTCCCACCTGGACGTCCCCAAGCGCTCCCCCTTCACGCCGGAAGGCCTGGCCGCCCTGCTCCACGCCGTGACACATATCGAGTTCAACGCCATCAACCTGGCCCTGGACGCGGTCTGGCGTTTCCCCGGCATGCCGCGCGCCTATTACCTGGACTGGCTCAAGGTCGCCGCCGAGGAGGCCCACCACTTCAGCCTGCTACGCGCCCAGCTGCAGGCCATGGGCTGGGACTACGGCGACTTCCCGGCCCACACCGGGCTCTGGGACATGACCCGCAAGACCGAAGGCGACCTGCTGGCGCGCATGGCCCTGGTGCCACGCACCCTGGAAGCCCGCGGCCTGGACGCCACCCCGCCCATGCAGGCCAAGCTGCGCAAGGTCGGCACGCCTGATGCGCTGCGCGCCGTGGACATCCTGGACATCATCCTGGCCGACGAAATCGGCCACGTCGCCATCGGCAACCACTGGTACCGGGAGTTGTGCGCCCAGCGCGGCCTGGAGCCGGTCGCGACCTACGCGCTGCTGGCCCGCCAGTACGAAGCGCCCCGGCTCAAGGGGCCGCTGAACCTGGACGCCCGCCGACTGGCGGGGTTTGACGAGGCTGAGTTAGCGCTTTTGGCCTAAGCACCCGCTTCACCGCCTGAAAATGCGGCAAAGTCCTACAGACGCGATCACGGCAAGGATTTTGGATCAGCGCTAGACTGCAAAACTCTTGAAATAGGAGTTGCGCATGATCCGGCACCTGGTTCCAGACATCCCATCGCAAATGCCGGGTTTGCCGGCGGACATCGCCCTGCAGCTGCCGCAAGGCCAGCGTCTGGGCTCGGCCAACGCCCCCGTCAAGCTCGCGTTTTCCCACTGGTCCAGCATTGCGCGCCTCAAGGCCGGCCAGATTGGCGCGCTGGCCGAAGACTACGTTGAAGGCAAGCTCCAGCTCGAGGGCGCCATGCGCGACGTGATGCGCGTGGTGACCAAGCTGCTGCCCGGCAACCCGGTGCAAAGCGACACCGGCTGGTGGTCCAGCCTGCTGCACCACGCCAAGTCCCTCGCCGCCCATACCCATGCCCGCGACGCGGCGCAAATCCAGTTCCACTACGACGTCTCCGACGCCTTCTACGCGCTGTGGCTGGACCCGCGGCGCGTGTATTCCTGCGCCTACTACCGCGATGAGGCCATGTCGCTGGCCCAAGCCCAGGAAGCCAAGCTCGACCACATCTGCCGCAAGCTCATGCTCAAGCCCGGCGAACGTTTCCTGGACATAGGCGCCGGCTGGGGCGGGCTGCTGATGTGGGCGGCCGAGCATTACGGCGTCGATGCCACCGGCATCACCCTGTCGAAAAACCAGCACGCGCACGTGCAGCGGCTGATCGACGAAAAAGGCCTGGGCGGCCGCGTGCGCATGGAGCTGCGCGACTACCGCGACATGCCGGAAGACCAGCCCTTCGACAAGATTTCCTCCGTCGGCATGTTCGAGCACGTGGGCCACGCGAAGATGACCGGCTACTTCCAGAAAATCATGCGCCTGCTGGCCCCCGGCGGGCTGGTCATGAACCACGGCATCACGGCCGGCGGCCTGGAAAACCGCCAGCTCGGCGCCGGCATGGGCGATTTCATCGAAAAATACATCTTCCCGGGCGGTGAGCTGCTGCACGTCAGCGCCGTGCTGGAACACATGTCGCGCGCCGGGCTGGAAATGGTCGATACCGAAAACCTGCGGCCCCACTACGCGCGCACGCTGTGGAACTGGTCGGATTCTCTGGAGGCCAGGCTGGACGAGGCGCGCCAGGTGCTGGCCGCGGACGGCGGCGCCGAGCGCGCCGAAAAAACCCTGCGCGCCTACCGGCTGTATCTCGCCGGCAGCGCCATGAGCTTCGAGCAGGGCTGGATCTCGCTGCACCAGATGCTGGCCGCAAAGCCATCGGGCGACGTGCACAACACCGCCGTGGCCGGCGCCCAGTCCAGCTATCCCTTCAACAGAACATATATGTACGGCGAAGGCGGCAACGCACCCTGAACGCGCCGCGGCCGTGCATCACTCGGCCTTGATGTTCGCGGCTTTGATGATGCGGGCGTTGTTGGCTGACTCGGCCGCGATCTGGCGGGCGAAATCGGCTGCGCTGCCGCCTGTCGGAACGTTGTCCGCATCCAGCAGCTTCTTGCGCAGGTCCGGCGCGCGCAAGGCCTGGTTGATCTCGGTGTTGAGCCGCAGCAGCACGTCCGCCGGTATTCTGGCCGGCGCGAACACGCCGAACAGCGAGTTCAGGTTGGCGGGCGCCAGCCCCAGTTCGGCAAAAGTCGGCACCTGCGGCAAGGCCTCCACCCGTGCCGGCGCCCCGACCGCCAAAGGCCGCAACTTGCCTGACTGGATGTGCTGCATCACGGTGCCGCTGAGGTTGGTCGAGATCACTTCCACCTGCCCACCCAGTGCGTCGGTGAGCTGCTGCCCGCCGCCCTTGTAGGGAATATGGGTGAACTCGACCTTCGCCCCGTGGCGTACCTGTTCCAGCACGATGTGCCCCACCGTGGCCAGGCCCGAGGTCGACCAGCGCAGGCTGCCCGGTTTGGCTTTGGCCGCGGCCAGCAAGTCCTTGAAGTCCTTGCCCGCAAAGGCCGGCGTGGCCAGCAGCACGACGGGCGAATACATCACGCTGGCCACCGGGGCGATGTCCCGGGCCGGGTCGTAGGCTTGCTTGCCCAGGTGCGGGTTCAGCGCCAGCGGGCTGATGGACGAAAAACCCAGGGTGTAGCCGTCGGGCGCCGCTTTGGCGACCGCATCCATGCCTATGCTGCCGCCCGCGCCGCCGCGGTTGTCCACCACCACCGGCGTGCCCAGCTGGGTGGACAGCTTGTCGGCCAGCGCGCGCGCCACGCTGTCGCTGATACCGCCTGGCGGATAGGCCACCACGATGCGCAGCGGGCGGGCCGGCCATGGGGCGGGCTGGGCCTGGGCCGCGGCTACAGGCAGTAAAAACGTAAGCAGCATGGCCGCGCTGCGCAGGCGAATCGATCTCAACATGAAGATTTTCCGCGGATGAAGTGTGAACACGATTTTGCCTATCCCCTGGGATGATGTTGCGCATGCAGCGCTTTCAGCCGCTCGCGCGCCACGTGGGTGTAAATCGTCGTGGTGGAGATGTCGGCATGGCCCAGCAGCATCTGCACCGCGCGCAGGTCGGCGCCGTGGTTCAGCAGGTGTGTGGCGAAGGCATGGCGCAGCGTGTGGGGCGACAGCGGCGAATGGATGCCGGCTATCCGCGCATATTTCTTGACCAGCATCCAGAACATCACGCGGCTCATGCCCTTGCCGTGGCCGGTGACGAAGAGGTCGTCGGTCTGTTGCCCGCCCAGGATGGCCGGCCGCGCCTCGGCGAGGTAGCTCACGATCCACTCCCGCGCCACCTGGCCGAAAGGCACCAGTCGCTCCTTGCTGCCCTTGCCCATGACGCGCAGCACGCCTTCATTGAGGCTGAGGTGAAAGGTCTTCAGGCCCACCAGCTCGCTCACGCGCAGGCCGCTGGCGTAAAGCAGCTCCAGCATCGCGCGGTCGCGCAGGCCCAGCGGCGTGCCTTCGTCCGGTGCGGCCAGCAGCGATTCGACCTGGGCCTCGCTCAGCGTCTTGGGCACCCGCAGCGCCTGTTTGGCCGACTGCAGCTTGAGCGTCGGGTCCGCCTCTATCAGGCGCTCGCGCAGCGCCCAGCGGAAGTAGCGCTTGAACACCGTGAGCCGCCGGTTGGCCGAAGTCGCCTTGGTCGCGGCATGCCGGGCCGAAAAATAGCTGTTGAGGTCTATCTCGGCCGTCGCGTCAAGCGCGCGGCCGCCCTGCTCCGCCGCGCCCAGCCAGGCCGCGAACAATGACAGGTCGCGGCGGTAGGCCGCCAGCGTGTTTTTCGACAAACCGTCTTCCAGCCACAGGGCGTCTATGAAGGCGTCGATGCTGGACTGGCTGTGGGCTTGCATGGGCCAACCATAACAAAAAAGCCACCGCGCAATTACTCGCGCGGCGGCTTCATGAGGGACTACACCCGCCGGGGTTCACTCAAGCTTGAGCTTGGCGGTGTCCACCACTTTTTTGTAAACCTCATACTCAGCCTTGATCTGGGCTGAGAACTGTTCGGGCGTGTTGCCGATGATGATCGAGCCGGTGTCTTCGATGCGCTTGCGCACGGCCGGGTCTTCCAGCGACTTCTTCACGCCTGCGCTGACCTTGTCGACCACTTCCTTCGGCAGGCCCTTGGGGCCCAGGATGCCGTAGTAGGCCATGCGGTTCACCGGCTCCAGCCCGACTTCCTTGAAGGTCGGCACGTCCGGCAGCACGGCCAGGCGCTGCGGCGCGGCCACCACGATGGGGATCAGGCGCTTTTGCTGGATGAAAGGCAGGGCGGAAGGCAGGTTGTCGAAAATCATCGGGACCTGGCCGGCCACCGTGTCGTTCAGCGCAGGGCCCGCGCCGCGGTAGGGAATGTGGGTCACGAAAGTGCCCGACATGCTCTTGAAGAGTTCCATCTGCAGGTGGCCGATGCCGCCCGTGCCCGAGGACGAATAGGAATACTTGCCGGGGTTCTTCTTGAGCTCGGCGACGAACTCCTTGTAGTTGCGCGCCGGAAAGCTCGGGTGCACCGCGATGATGTTCGGCGTGGCCGCGATGTTGATGATGGGCGTGAAGTCCGTCAGCGTGTTGTACGGGATCTTGGGGTTGATGGCCGGGTTGGCCGCGGTGGTGGACACCGTGGCCACGCCCAGCGTATAGCCGTCGGGGGCGGTGCGCGCAATTTCCTGCGCGCCCACCACGCCGCCGCCGCCGGCCTTGTTCTCGACGACGACGCTCTGGCCCAGGGCCTTGCCCAGCGGCTCGGCGATCACGCGGGCGACGATGTCGGTGGTGCCGCCGGGCGCGAAAGGCACCTGCAGCTTGACCACTTTGTTGGGATAGCCCTGCGCCAATGCGGGGGCCGCGGTGGTGCCCAGCGCAAGCACGGACAGCACGGAGTAGGCAAAGAGATAACGACGTTGCATGTTCAGGTCCTTCCGGTAATAACAGCTGAAATGTTAATCGCAAGAACCGTTCCCGCCAGTTGTGGATTACGCATAAGGGCAAACCCGAAGGGATTGCGGTTATTCTCGGCGGGGTGAACTACGCGCAGCTTCTTTTCCCCGACTTTTCCCTCATCGTTTGCGGCTACCTGGTGTGCCGCTACACCGCCCTCAACCGCACGGTCTGGGAGAAGGTGGAGAGCCTGGTTTATTACTTTTTGTTTCCGGTTCTGCTGTTCCACTCCATCGTCAGAAGCCCGCTGGACCTGGGCGCCGCCTCCAGCCTCATAGGCGCGGGCCTGCTGATGGGCGTGGCCGGCATCGCCATGGCCTACAGCCTGCCCTACCTGCCCTGGCTGCGCCGCCACATCGATGCGCGCGAACACGCCGCCAGCGCGCAGGTGGCCTTTCGCTTCAACTCCTTCATCGCCCTGGCCATCGCCGACCGCCTGGCCGGCGCCCAGGGCCTGCAGCTGATCGCGGTGCTGATCGGCGTCTGCGTGCCGCTCTTCAATGTCGCCGCGGTCTGGCCCATGGCCAGGCACGCGCAGCGCGGCTTCATGGGCGAGTTGATACGCAACCCGCTGATCGTTGCCACCGCCACCGGCCTCATCGCCAACCTGCTGGGCTTCACCCTCCCGGTCTGGCTGGAACCCACCGTCACCCGCATAGGCGCCGCCTCCCTGGCCCTGGGCCTGATGTCGGCCGGCGCCGGCATGCAGTTCGCCCACCTGGCGCAGTCCAGGACGCTGACCGTGGCCGTGCTCTCCATTCGCCACCTGCTGCTGCCCATCGTGGCGCTGGGCCTGGCCAGGGCCTTCGGCCTGTCGCCGGTGCAGACCACGATACTGCTGGCGTTCTCCGCGCTGCCGACGGCCTCCAGCGCCTATGTGCTGGCCGCGCGCATGGGCTACAACGGCGGCTATGTGGCCGGGCTGGTGACGCTGTCGACCATGCTGGGAGTGGTCAGCCTGCCGTTTGCGCTGGCGGTGCTGCGCTAAGCATCCGTTTCCCCGCGCCTTTCCCCTCCTCGTTCGGGATGGAGTAGCCACTGGGTATACTGATGTAAAAATTTGTAGCCCACAGGGCTTGGCAGTGACGGGAGGGACCAGGGATGGAAATTCGTAGCTCAATTGCGGCCTTGATATGCACGATAGCCGTGTGTTCGGGCGCCAGCGGCCAGAACCTGTATAAATGCGGCGCCGCATTCCAGGACAAACCCTGCGACACGGAAGTCCAGAAAAAATACTCCTCCCTGACCGGTTCTTTCAGCAAGGAGCAGGTCAACCCCACGGCCGACGCGCAGTGCGCCGACAGAGGCGTGCGGGCCCTGCCCTTCATCCAGGCCCGAACCCGCCAGGAAACCCTGGAAAGCCTGCACGCCGGCATTGATGCCAAACCCATCGCAAGGCTGGAAAAAATCAAGGAGAAGGATTTGGCTTCCGCGGTTTTCGCCAAAAAGGGCAGCCCCGTGGAAATCCGCGCCGCCATCGAGACGGAGTGCATGGACAACAAACAGGCCACCAGGGGCCGCGCCCCGTCCGCATACGCCGCTTACCCCATCTACCCTGCTTACCCCGAAAGCAATGCACGGCAGATCGCCGCCGAGAGGCGCGCCGAGTCCGCCGCCGCAAGAGCGGCCGCCGCGGCCGAACGCGCGTCGCGCCGCTATTGAATCCAGCGTCCCCGGCGCCGGAAAAACAAGCACTCCAAATCAACAGGGAAGCCCATGAAATCAGCCTATCTAGTTCTGGGAGTGCCGGGAAACGCCACCCGCGAAGACATCGAGGGGGCTTTTGAAAAAGCCAGGGATTTTTACTCTCCCGCCAGGCTTGCGGAAGACCCGAAAGCGGTCGACAAATTCCTGGAAGTCAAAACCGCGCACCAGGTCCTGCGCGACGAAGAGTCCAGGGCCGCGCACGACCGAAAGCTGAGCAGTGCGAAGGCAAACACGGCGCCAGCCGCGCGCATCGACAGATCGCCTGGCGTGAAACCCGAGGCCTCATGGCCTGAGCGCATCTTGCCAATCCTGCTGGCAGTGGTCCTGGTGGTGTTCGCAACGGGCTATTACGTCAGTTCCAAGCGGGAAGCGGCCCGCAAGGCGCTGGCCGCCCAGGAACTTGAACTCAAAGCCCAGGCGGCCGAAGAAGAAAAGAAAGAAGCACTGCGCCTGGCCGCCGAGGAAGCAAGCCGGCAGCAGATCGCCAGGCGCGCGGAACAGCAGGAGCGCCAATTCCGCCAGGAAAGCGATCGGGCGATCAACAACGTGCGTTCTTTAGAAGCACAGCGCAGCTACCAGGAAATGCAGCGGGACAGCATCGAGCAGCGGGACGCTCAACGCAAGGAATCCGAGGCCAGGTCGCGCGAGCAAAACCTGGCCAGGGCGGCAGAGCAACGCCTGGCCAGGGACAAAGCCCGTATTCGCGAACTGTGCTACCAAAACTACCGGCGCTACGACTGCTGAGGAAACCTTCCTGGTGCGCCACACGCCTCAGGAAGCGTTTTTCTTCTCAATAAACTCGCCCATCCGGCTGATCAGGCGCCACCACTCCGACCCATCCTCGCGGTAGACCCGTATCGCCCCCGCCCGCACCAGGATCTTGCGCAACTCATCCTCTTCAAACCCGCCCAGGTGCATCTGCAGGGTTTCAAAGGAGCGGTCGGTATAGCCCTTGTGATTGAGGAAGTGGCGCGCCGTTTCCTCGGCCATGAACTCGGTCTTGTGCTGCTCGTGCGCCAGCGCGAGCTGGTGTTTGTGCAGTTGCCGGTTCAGGAAGAAGGTGATGCCGCCGCCTACGACCGCGCCGAACAGCGAAGCCAGCGCGCCTGAGATGGTGGGGTCCATACAGTTGTCCTTTCAAGCAATACAAACAGACAAAGCTTACTGGGCCAGGGCCCATTCAACGTGTTCCGTGACCAGTTCGCCATACCCCGCGGCGCGCCCCTGCAGGGCTTCACGCAGCGGCAGGCCTTGCGCCGTGTCCAGCACCCGCAGTGCATTGCCCATCGCCACCGCGATGTTGCGCAGCCAGCGTTCGTGGCCTATGCGCCGTATCGGGCTGCCTTCGGTGAAGCGCAAAAACGCCTCTTCGCTCCAGCCGAACAGCGTCACCAATTGCTGGCCCGTCAAACCCTGGCGCTCGTCGAAGTCGGGCAAGGCGCTGCGCTGGGCGAACTTGTTCCAGGGGCAGACCAGCTGGCAGTCGTCGCAGCCGTAGATGCGGTTAGCGATCAGCGGGCGCAGTTCCAGCGGGATGGGGCCGGCGTGCTCGATGGTGAGGTAAGAGATGCAACGCCTGGCATCGAGCTTGTGCGGCGCGATGATGGCCCGTGTAGGGCAAACGTCGATGCAGGCCTGGCAAGTGCCGCAGTGCGGCGCCACCGGCTCGCTGGGCGGCAAGGCAATGTCCACATAGATCTCGCCGAGGAAGAACATGGAGCCGGCTTCGCGGTTCAGCAGCAGCGTGTGCTTGCCGCGCCAGCCCTGGCCGCTGCGGGATGCGAGTTCGGCTTCCAGCACCGGGGCCGAGTCGGTGAAGGCGCGGTGGCCCAGTTGTTCAACGTGTTCCGAAATGCGTTCGCTGAGCTTTTGCAGCCGGCTGCGCAATATCTTGTGGTAATCGCGGCCGCGCGCATAGACCGACACAACGCCCTCGGCAGGCCGCTCCAGCCGGCTGAATTCCAGGGCCTGCCATTCGCCCGGCACGGTGGGGGTGGCGGCCGGCAGGTAGTTCATGCGGGCCGTGATGACGCTCACCGTGCCCGGGATCAATTCGGCCGGGCGGGCGCGCTTGAGGCCGTGCGCGGCCATGTATTGCATGTCACCATGAAAGCCTGCCGCCAGCCAGGCCGATAATCCGGGTTCGGCCGACGATAAGTCCACACCGGCAATGCCGATTTGCGAAAATCCAAGCTCGCGCGCCCAAGCCTGAATTTGAGAAACGAACTGATGACTGTTCAAAGAGTTGCTGGCGGACACCCGCTGATTGTAAAAAACATTACCTGGCACGGCGAGGATGCCACGGCAAACTTCGCGCGCGCCCTGGCAAGCCACCCCGCCATTGGCCGCGCCTTGATCGAATTGCAGGGCGACCTGGGCGCCGGCAAAACCACGTTTGTGCGCCACCTGCTCAAGAGCCTGGGCGTTGAAGGCCGCATCAAGAGCCCCACCTATGCCGTGGTCGAACCCTACACCTTGCCCGATGCGGGCCAAAATGGCGGCATGAACATCTGGCACTTCGATTTCTACCGCTTCAACGATCCGCGTGAATGGGAAGAGGCCGGCTTTCGCGACATCTTCGCCGCCACCGGCCTCAAGCTCGTCGAATGGCCGGAAAAAGCCGGCCCGCACCTGCCGCAACCCGACCTGCTGCTGCGCCTGGAGGTGCTGCCCGACGAGAGCCGCGCCGTCACCCTGACGGCCCACACACCCACCGGCGCGGAACTGCTCGCATGAAGCGCCCCGACCTGAGCCGCCGCAGCGCCCTGCAACTGGGCAGCCTGGTGCTGCTGCTGGGCGTGCAGCACATCGCGCGCGGCGCCACCATCGTGGCCGTGCGCGTCTGGCCGTCCAAGGACTACACGCGGCTCACCATCGAATCCGACGGCAAAATCAAGGCCCGGCAGTTTTTTATCGCCGAACCGCCGCGCCTGGCGGTCGACATCGAAGGCATAGACCTGATCCCGGCGCTGCGCGAGCTGGTCGCCAAGGTCAAATCCGACGACCCCAACATCTCGGGCATACGCGTGGGGCAAAACGCGCCCGGCGTGGTGCGGCTGGTGATAGACCTCAAGCAGCCCATACTGCCGCAGGTGTTCACCCTGCCGCCGGTTGCCGCCTACCAGTACCGGCTGGTGTTCGACCTCTACCCGACGCAGGTGGCCGACCCGCTCGAAGCGCTGATTGCCGAGAAGCTCGCTGACCGTCAACCTGGTGCCGGACCCGCGCCCGCACCGGCCGGCGACCCGATCGCCGACCTGATCGCGCGGCAGTCCGGCAAGCCGGCCGACAACAAACCGCCGCCGGCAGCCGTCATCGCGGAAAAGGAAAAAGACAAGGCACCCGCTGCGGGAGTAGCCCCCGCCAACCCAAGCGGTGCCAAACCCTCGCCCGAGGCGGCCATCATCGCGAAGAACAAGACCGACCGCCTCGTCATCGTGGCGCTGGACCCGGGCCACGGCGGCGAAGACCCCGGCGCCGTCGGCCCCGGCGGCACGCGCGAAAAAGACGTGGTGCTGCAGATCGCGCACCGCCTGCGCGACCGCATCAACCAGCAACCCAATATGCGCGCCTACCTCACGCGCGACGCCGACTTCTTTGTGCCGCTGCACATCCGCGTGCAAAAAGCCAGGCGCGTGCAGGCCGACCTCTTCATCAGCATCCATGCAGACGCCTTCTTCACCGCGCGGCCGCAAGGCGCCAGCGTTTTTGCGCTCAGCGAAAAAGGCGCTTCCAGCAGCGCCGCGCGCTGGATCGCCGACAAGGAAAACTCGGCCGACCTGGTGGGCGGCATCAACGTCAAGGCCAAGGACGCGCAGGTGCAAAAAGCCCTGCTCGACATGAGCACCACGGCACAGATCAACGACAGCCTCAAGCTCGGCAGCGCCATGCTGGGCGAGATCGGCAACGTCGGCAAGCTGCACAAGCCCAAGGTGGAGCAAGCCGGTTTTGCGGTGCTGAAAGCGCCCGACATTCCCAGTGTGCTGGTGGAGACCGCCTTCATCAGCAACCCCGACGAAGAAGCCAAGCTGCGCAGCGACGACTACCAGATCCAGCTGGCCGACGCCTTGATGCGCGGCATCACGCGCTACTTCGCGCGCAACCCGCCGCTGGCGCGCAACCGCGCTGTGTAAGTAGTCGCAGGCGCGCCTGTTTGCCAAAAGTTACAACGAAAGACCGCAGCGAGCCGACAGTTCGCGGCGGCCTTCTCCTACAGTCCCCGGACACCCGCCCACCTACATTGAAGTCACAGGCAAAGCCGGGACCTCACCATAGCGTGATGTCAGCAGCAAGAGCCTGAAACTCTTAGCAAAAGGTGAACACAATGATGAATACGAAATTGATGATGTCAGCAGTAGCAGCAGCCGCCCTGATCGGCCTGACCGGTTGCGGCACCAGCCCGACGAATGCACAAATCGGCACCGGCGTTGGCGCCGTGGCAGGTGGTGTGGTGGGCAATGCCGTATTCGGAAGCACGCTGGGCACCGTGGGCGGTGCAGCGGCCGGCGCGCTGATCGGTAACGAAGTCGGCAAAAAACGCTGACCTCCCTCCGCTTGGGTTAAAACCCTGGCGGATTCAAACGGGGTAGATCAGCGAGTTGAGAATCATCTCGCTGTCATACACACAGAGACGGCTGCTGAATTTCAGTGAGCCGTCTTTTTGCGTCAGCTCATCGATATAACGGCCCACGTTGTAGACCTCGCTCACGCCGCCCGGCCGGGTGCGGAACACCGCGTAGTTGGCCTCGGCCTTGATGACATCCCCGTCTTGCAAAACTTCATGCGAGAGGATGCGCGCCGGACTCACGATGTGCCGCATGTAGTACGGCCCGTGGTAAATGGTTTGCGTGACGCCGTAGACCCGGTCTTTCATCATGCCGCGGCTTTCCAGCGCCATCAACGCCAGCGGCAGGCCGCGGTCGAAGTTCTCGCGCGCCTGCACCTTGTAGTGGCCGTCTTCCACGAAAAACTCCGGCCACTCCTCAAACCGCTTTTCGTCCAACACCGCCGCATAGTCGGCATTGAGCTGGTCCACCCGCATCTGCAGCAGCAGGCGCTGCATGCCTTGTTCACTCGCGGTCATAGGCCCATGACTTTCTTCCAGTAGGCATACATGCTGCGGATCAGGGTCTCGGTGACCATGTGCTCGGTCATCTCGGTGCCGGTGCCGCCCAGTTCGCACAGCGTGGCGCCCTCGCCGGCCTGCGCGAAGCCCGCCTGGCTGAACTCGATCACCTCGCCGTCGTCGGCGCTGACAAATCCCGCCGGGCCGAACAGGTTGGCCTGGCGCAGGCGGCGCCGCGTCATCTCGGGCGTGTCGTCGGCAAAGCCGAAGTGCGTCCAGATGAAATCAAATTCACCCTCGCCGCGCGGCACGATGTGGCGGGTGCTCAGCGAGTTGACCTGCTGCTGGATGATCAGGCTGGGGAACAGCGTGATCATGGTGACGGTGGGCATGATGTCGCTGCCGGGGTTGGAAGGATCGGGCACTTTCCACCAGGGCTCGGGCACCACGTCCAGCAGGCGGTCGTCGTGCAGCGCCATATTGGCCTTGAAGGACGTCACGCCCTCGGTCACGGCCGCGTTCTGCCCGCCTTCGTTGCGGCGCGAGATCATCACCGCATGGCGGCCCTCGCCGTCCATCACCATGCGGCTTTTCTGGTCGGCGCGCCACAAGCCGAAGGTCACGAACCAGGTGTGCAGCAGGCCGGGGTGGTAAGGGTCCTTGATGTTTTCCATCATCAGCTTCCAGTTGCCCGGAATGCGCTGGCGGTTGTAGCCCAGCAGGGTCAGCTTGCGCGCGCCTTCCGGGCCTTTGAAGATGCGGTCCAGCCAGGGCATGATCTGCGGGCCCAGGTAGTCCTGGAGCGGCTCGGTGTCCTCGCTGAAGGTGGCGAACACCAGGCCGTGCAGCAGCGCCACGCGCAGCTTGGTCAGGCCGTGGTCTTTCAGGTCGAAACCTTCGGGCATGCCGCCGTTGACGCAGTCGCCCTCTTTCACCCCGTCCTTGAAAGGCAGGCCCGCAAGGTCGCCGTTGAGTTTGTAAGTCCACTGGTGGTAGGGGCAGACAAAGCTGCGGGCATTGCCCTGCGGGTTCTGGCAAAAGCGCACGCCGCGGTGGGCGCAGCGGTTTTCCACCACGCGTATGCCGTGGTCGGTGGCGCGGTCCTTGGGCGCGATGCGGTCGCGCACCATCAGCACCTGGCGCTCGCCGACGTGGCTGAGCTTGTAGTCGCCGACGTTAGGGATCTCGGCCTCCAGCCCCACATAGGACCAGTGCGCGCCGTAGAAAATTTTGTCGAGTTCGCGCTGGTAAAGCTGCGCGTCGGTATAGGCCCAAAAGGGCACACGGCTGGAGCCGGGCTGGGTCCAGCGGGAGGTTTCGATGTTGGAAAGGGGCGGCGCGTTCATGGGTCCTCGCACGGGAGTGGGGAAGCAGGGTAAATAATACGCTTACTTACGAACCGGCACGCCCCTTGCCGCACAGGGTTTATGCGGATGCTCAGCGCCTGGCGCCCGACTGGTACAGGCTTTCGATCTCGCCCGCATAACGCGCCATCAGGTTGTTGCGCTTGAGCTTGAGCGTCGGCGTCATCAGGGCGTTCTCGATGGTCCATGCCTCCCGCGTCAGGTAGACGGCGCGCGGCATCGCGTAGCGCGCGAAATCTTTGGTCTGGGCTGCAATGCGTTCCAGCGCGAGCTTGTGCGCGGCAGGCTGCTGCAGGCTGGCCGGGTCGTCGGGGTTCAGCCCCAGGCTTTGCGCCACGCGCCGCCATTCGGCCGCATTGACCACCACCACACAGGCGATGAAAGGCCGGTTTTCGCCGACCACCAGCACCTGGTCGAACAGCGGGTCGGCGCCTATCGCCACTTCCAGGTCGCCCGGCGGCACTTTTTCGCCGGTCGAGGTGACGATGATTTCCTTCAGGCGGCCCATGATGCGGATGCGCCCGGCCTCGATCACCGCCTGGTCGCCGGTGCACAGCCAGCCGTCGGCCAGCAGCACGCGCGCCGTGTCCTCGGGCCGCTTCCAGTAGCCCTTCATCACCAGCGGACCGCGCACCTGCAGCTCCTGGTTCTCGCTGATGCGCACTTCCACATCCGCCAGGGCCCTGCCCACGGTGGCCGGGTCGTTGTCGTCCGGGCTGTTGGACGCCACCACGGGCGAGGTCTCGGTCATGCCGTAGCCCTGCAACAGCGGCAGGCCCAGCCCCAGGAAGCAGCGCGCCACCGCGTGCGACAGCGGCGCGCCGCCGCTCACAGCCACACGCACGCGGCCGCCGAACTGCGCCAGCAGCGTGCGGCCCACCAGCCGCTGAAGCACCGGCTGCAACACGGGATCCAGCCAGGCCCACGGGCTTTTTTCGGCCTCCGCCAACGGCAACCCCTGCGCCCGGCAGAACTGCCGCCAGCCCACCGCCTGCGCGGCGAGGAAGAGGCGCGTCTTGAATGGCGACGGGGCCAGCGTTTCCTGCAGCTTTGCGAACACCCGCTCGTAAATGCGCGGCACCGAAATCAGCATGGTGGGCCGCACGGTCTTCAGGTCTTCGGCCAGCAGCGCGACAGAGCGCGCATAGGCCACACAGCTGCCGGCGGCAATCGGCAGGTAGTAGCCGGCCGTGCGTTCAAAGGTGTGCGACAGCGGCAGGAAGGACAGGAACACGTCCTCGGGCAGGGGCGCCACCAGCGACACGATGGAGCGCACGTTGGACATGACGTTGCGGTGCGTGAGCATCACGCCCTTGGGCTTGCCGGTAGTGCCCGAGGTATAGACAAGGGCCGCCAGGTCGTCCTCGGCGGGCGCCGTCAACCCACCCGTGTAAGCGTCCCCGCCCGCCAGCCAGCCGGCCAGCGACACCAGCCGCGGCGAACCGCCGGCCGCATCCAGGATTGCCTCAGGCTCAATCACCACCACACAGCGCAAAGCCGGCAGCGGCGTACCCACCGCCTCAATGGCGCGCCATTGGGACAGCGAGGACACCACCAGCAGGCAGGCTTCGCAGTCGGACAGGATGTAGGCAATGCTGCCGGCGTTGTCGATGGCGTGCAGCGGCACAGGCACCATGCCCAGCGACAGGGCCGCCTGGTCTATGCTCACCGCGTTCAGGCCATTGGGCAACAGGATGGCCACGCTCGCATGGGCCGGCAGTTGCATGGCCGCCAGCGCGCGGCCCCAGCGGGCGATGCGCGTGCCGGCCTCCGCCCAACTGGTGCTGAGCCAGCGGCCCGAGGCGGCGTCGAATTCGCGGTAAGCCTCGCCCTGCGGGCTGTGCGCCACGCGAAAATCCAGCAACTCCGGCAGCGTACGCACCGCGGCCAGTTCAAGAGGGGTGATGTTCATTCGGGGTTCCTGCCAGCCAGGGAGTGGCACATGGGTAGTGATGATGCACGCAGTCTGGCGGTGCCGCCCTGACCCATGTCAAGGCCCGCCCGCAGCCGTGGAATTTTCAGGCGCTCGGGCCGGTCGCCTTGCGCCTGGCCTTCCAGGCGCCAAACAGCACCAGCAGGCCCGGCACCAGGATCAGCGCCCAGATGATCTTGTCGAGGTTTGTTTTGACAAAGGGAATGTTGCCGAAGAAGTAACCGACCGTCACGATGCCGCCCACCCACAGCGCGCCCCCCACCAGGTTGAACAGCGTGAACTTGCTGCGCGTCATCTCCGACACGCCCGCCACAAAGGGTGCGAAGGTGCGCAGAAAAGGCATGAAGCGCGCCGCGATGATGGTGACGCCGCCGTAGCGCTCGTAGAACGCATGGGCCTGGTCGAAGGCCTTTTTATTGAACCAGCGCGAGTTCTCCCACTGGAAGACCTTGGGGCCCAAAGACCGCCCTATCAGGTAGTTGCACTGGTCGCCGAGCACCGCCGCCACAAACAACAGGCCCACCGCGAGCGGAAAACTCATCAGCCCCACGCCGCACATCGCGCCCACCACAAACAGCAGCGAATCGCCCGGCAGGAAAGGCATGACGACCACGCCGGTTTCCACAAAGATGATGATGAACAACAGGGCGTACACCCAGGCGCCGTAGCTGGTGACGAAAGCCTCCAGGTGTTTGTCGATGTGAAGAATGAAATCGATGAGAAAAGCGGCTAGTTCCATGCCCGCGATTCTGACATGCCCGAAATCCCGGCAATGGGTACGGGCAAGCACGCCAACCGGGCCCTGAGCCTAAAATCGGCCCCACATGACCTCCCCGACCTCCGCTCCGCGCCGCCCTATCCGCGAACTCCCCGACGAACTGATCAGCCAGATTGCCGCCGGCGAGGTGGTGGAGCGCCCAGCCTCGGTGGTGCGCGAGCTGGTGGACAACGCGCTGGACGCGGGTGCCACGCAGGTCACGGTGCGGCTGCTGGCCGGCGGCGTGCGGCTCATCCTGGTGGAGGACGACGGCTTGGGCATTCCGCGCGAGGAATTGCCTGTCGCGCTGAGGCGCCACGCGACCAGCAAGATCGCCTCGCTGCAGGACCTTGAAGCCGTGGGCACCATGGGCTTTCGCGGCGAAGCGCTGGCCGCCATCAATTCGATTGCCGACATGAGCCTGCTGTCCAGGACAGCCGACAACGAACACGCCTGGCAGCTGGAC
Organism: Polaromonas sp. YR568; assembly: GCF_943369675.1. Classification (GTDB taxonomy): domain Bacteria; phylum Pseudomonadota; class Gammaproteobacteria; order Burkholderiales; family Burkholderiaceae_C; genus Polaromonas. The sequence goes on from NZ_CALROB020000064.1 coordinate 26,495, forward strand.
GGCCGCACCGGCGAACTCAAGCCCGCGGCGCGCAGCCGCGGCACCAGCGTCGAAGTGCGCGAACTGTTTTACGCCACGCCGGCCCGCCGCAAGTTTTTAAAAACCGACGCCACCGAGCTGGCCCACTGCATCGAGGCCGTGCGCCGCCATGCGCTGGTGCGGCCCGATGTGGGTTTTGCCATCTGGCACGAGGGCAAGCTGGTCGAGCAGTGGCGCGCCGCCACCGGCGACGGCGCCCACGCACAGCGCCTGGCCGACGTGCTGGGCAGCGAATTCGTCGAACAATCCGTCACCGTGAACTACGAAAGCTCGGCCCGCCGCCACGACGGCCAGCCCGCCGTGCGTGTCTGGGGCGTGGCCGGCATCCCGGACGCCGCCCGTTCGCGCGCCGACCAGCAGTTTGCCTACGTCAACGGCCGCTACGTCCGCGACAAGGTGCTGACGCACGCGGCGCGCAGCGCCTATGAAGACGTGCTGCACGGCCACCGCCAGCCGGTTTATGCGCTGTACGTCGAGATAGACCCCAGCCGCGTCGA
>NZ_CALROB020000065.1:0-25631 GCF_943369675.1 Polaromonas sp. YR568
TGAAGTCCAGCGCCAATGCCAGGCATTTGATGCCGAAAACTCCGCCCGTATCGCCGACATCAACCGCATAAACCACGAGGCCGTTGCTCGCATGGAGCGAGCCGAGTCCCTGCAGACCCGGCAGGAAGGGGCGCTGGCGCAGCTTGCGCCGTATGCCGACGGCGAGATCATCGGCGACGGTCGTTCCGACTTCACGCGCGACACGGCCTCTTATTTTTTTGGCGCCGGAGGGCAAAAATTCGCCCTGCTCGACGTACCCGGCATCGAGGGTGATGAAGGCAAGGTTAGCGACCAGATATGGAATGCCGTGCGTAAGTCGCATGCCGTTTTCTACATCACCGCCAAGGCGGCCACTCCGCAGAAAGGCGATCCCGGAAAGCCGGGCACCCTGGAAAAGATCAAGGCACATCTGGACGACCAGACAGAGGTTTGGGCGATCTTCAACAAGCGAGTCACCAACCCCATGCAACTGGGGAGGCCATCGCTGGTCAGTGAAGACGAAGAAGCCAGCCTCGGCGTTCTCGACAATCAGATGCGCGCGCAATTGGGCGAGAACTATCAGTCGCATATTTCTCTGAGCGCGCAGCCCGCCTTTCTCGGCGTAGCTGACTGCCTTGTTCCGGGCTCTTCCGACGAAAAAAACCGCGGCAAATTCCTGGAAAAAATGTCAGCGGAGCAGATTCTCGTCAAAACCGGGTTGGACTCCTTCCGGAGCTTGCTCACCGGTGAATTCATCAAGGACTACAAGCGCAAGATCCGACAGGCAAATTTCAACAAGGCGGGAAAACTGATTCGCGACACCGTCGATCAGCTTTCGGCAATGCAGCGCGGGAAGCTCGAGCCCTTGCAGGTCAAGCTGCAAAAAGACGCCGAATTTGCGCGCGACCAAATCACGATCAAGCTGGCAAGTTTAAAAAATGGCCTGGACTCCCTGGTCCAGCAGGAGGTCGATCGCTTCACCAAAGACGTGCGCCGCAACATCTACACCCGCATCGACCGCAACCTCGACAACGACGGGTTCAAGCAGGCTTTCTCCGATGAGATTACGGCAGGGCAGGCGTCCATGGCGGCGACGCTGCCGGCCCGCCTCGGCGGCGCGGTCAGCAACTTCGAAAAAGAGATCCAGGAAGTGGTCGAGCGTTTCCAGAAGTTCGCCGAGGAATTGCTGGCGCTCAACGGGAAGATCAACATCCATGGTTTGAAGGAGCCGATCGCGCTGAAAATCAGGATCGACAACGGCATCAAGCTGGGAGGCCTGGTCGGCGCCGTGCTGGCCGCTGCTGCCCTGATTTCCAACCCCGGCGGCTGGATTGTCGGGACCATCGCGGCCGTCGGCCTCCTGTTCACTATGGGCAAGGCGGTCTGGGACTTTTTCGATGATGACTATCAGAAGGCGCAACAGCGTAGTGCCGTCGGCGCCAACCTGCATAAAGTGGCCTCCAGCATACGCGGGTCGGTGCTCAAAAGCGTGCATGAAAGCTTCGAACTCGTGGCGGCCCAGGTCCGCGAAGTCAACAACGCACTGACCGGACCGGCCGATCAACTGGAAGTCATCGGCAAGGCGCTCCGCACATCCACCGCCGAACTCGCCCTTCTCTCCAAAGAAATCTCCAATACAGGCACCAACACATGAACAACACCCTGAATGCCTTCCAGGCACGCCGGTCCCGTAACCTCCAGCTGCTGCAAAAGCTCTCTGACTTCCTGCAGCAGGGCGAAGATGCCGGGGTCAGCATCGACGCCAACCTCAAGGCCAAGCTCCAGGGCGCGATCGGCGACGTCACCGGCGGCAAACTGAAGATCGCCCTGGTGGGTGGCTTCTCTGAAGGCAAGACCTCGTTGGCCGCGGCTTGGATGGAACGCCTTGATCGTTCGAGCATGAACATCAGCCAACAGGAATCCTCCAACGAGGTCAAGGTCTACGAGGTCGGGGATGACATGGTTCTCATCGACACCCCCGGCCTGTTCGGTTTCAAGGAGCAATTCAACGCGCAGGCTGGCGCCATGGAGAAATACAAGGACACCACCCGTAAGTACGTGAGTGAAGCGCACTTGCTGCTTTACGTCATGAACTCCACCAACCCCATCAAGGAAAGCCACCAGGACGATCTGACCTGGTTGTTCCGGACGCTCAAGCTGCTGCCGCGCACCGTGTTTGTGCTAAGCCGCTTCGACGAAGTCGCTGACGTCGAGGACGAACAGGAATATGAAAACAACCTGGCCATCAAGCGCGAGAACGTAACCTCACGGCTCAGGGACCTTATCGGGTTGACGGATGAGGAAAAAAATGACCTTACCGTCGTTGCCGTCGCGCCCGATCCGTTCGATCTGGGCACCGAACACTGGCTGGCCTACCCGGAAAAATTCAGGGCACTCTCGCACATCGTCAACCTGCAGAGCGCAACCGCCCTGAAGATTGACAGTAATGGAGGGGCCGCGATGGTAGTTGAGGATGCCCGGCAATCCATCATCCGCGACGTGCTGGCCAAGGAAATGCCCGTCGCCATTGCCAATGACGAACAGATCGGCCGCGAACTTGAAAAACTGGAGATCATGAGCACTCGCCTTACCCGGCAACTGGGCCTAAGCAGCGAGCGGATCGGCCAGGTGCGCGGCTCCCTGCGCGATTTCGCCGTCCAATATTTCACCGACCTCATTCTTCAGGCGAAGGGGCTGAGCCAGGAAACCTTCCTCGACTTCTTCGAGCGTGAAATCGGCAGTGACGGCATTGTGCTCAACACCCGTCTACAAAGCGAGTTCGAGCGCCAGTTGCGCGCACCAACGCTAGACCTGGGAAAAATGACCGTCGAGTTTGATGCCGAGATCATCCACTACAACAATACTGTCACCTCGCTAGGCAAACAGGGCGTCAACTTCGTGCTCAAAAACAAGCTCATTACCAATATCAATGTGCTTGCCGCGCGGGACGGCATCGTTGCCGCCGGCAAGCTGGTGGGCCTGGAGTTGGGCGAGAAGCTCAGGTTCAAGCCGTGGGGCGCCCACAAAACAGCCGACGGCCTCAAGGGCGCTCTGGCTGTGCTCGGGCTGGCGCTGGAAGTCTGGGACTCCTGGGAGCAGAGCCAACGCGAGAAAGCCTTCCGCGCAGCGCTGGAGAAGATGGTCATGAACTTCAATGACCAGCGTGCCGAACTACTGAAGCTCGTCGACGGACCTGACTTCGCCAGCAGCTTCTTCGGCGAATACTCAGCGCTTCAAAAAAGTATCCAGGAACTGGAGCACACGGTAACAGACCGCCAAGCCAAACGCCTGCAGTTCCGTGCCTGGCGAGAGCGCGGCGAGGTGATCGACGCCGAGTTCACCGTGGTGGCTGGCTAAGGTCGTATAGGTACAGCGCTACAAATCGCTCCAAGGTCCACCAATGGCTTTTTTCCTGACACCGTACCTCACGGAGTACGACGAGACCCTCTCGGCCGATACATATATCGATCCCATTGGCACGCTCATTATCTGGTCGACTTTCGGCCGGCAGGTTTTCAAAAACCGTGTCAATTCCATCTCAAACGACGTTCGGAACTACACGCTCAACCTTTTTCACCACTTCCTGGTTCGGAAGCTGGTTGCCGATGACGCCGTGCAGTTGAGCAGTTCGCTACAGCAAAAATACGGCAATAAGGATGCCCTCGCGTTCAAGCAAGCGTGCCTGATCCTGCTCGAGAATCTCTTCGTCTATTCAGTACTCCGTCACGAGAACCTGAAAGATGTAAAAACTGCGGGCGTGCTGGGAATTTCGAAAGCCCGCCGCCGCTGGGATCAGGACGAAGGTGATCCGGTTATTGTGTTTACCCACGAAACCGCCGGACAAATTTTGGTCCGCCAACTGGGCCTCGGTGTCAGCGGCCGGTACAAGACGCCGTTGGTGGAAATTGGTTTCTTTGACAGCGGCTATCAATACTTCCGGCCCGCATTTCAATCGCGCTGGTCCGATGCGGCAGCTTTCGTGACAGGCAACAGCAATGATGTGCTGGCCAAGATTGAACGGGAGGCCTATGCCTTCCTGAAGGCGCAACTCCCGAAATTGCGCCACAAGGGTGCACTGCGTTTCAGAATCGACGTTCCCGAAAAACTCACCAAGGCGTACGCGCTGGCGTTCAGCTCACCAGCTGCGGTGGGAGCCTATGCGCGGCAGTTCTGGCTCCGCCAGACCGAGCTGGACAGTGGCGCCGCGGGTGCTCTCATGAAGGTCCTGGAGGCTGAAAGCGGGGAGGCTCTCAGTTCAAGACGCGTGGTGGAGAAGGCGTTAAAGGAGGACCTGCAACCCCTGGAAAAGGCCAAGCTTGATCACATCATCAAGGTGGAACCGTTCCTGTCGGATTGCGCGCTTCTCTTCACCCTGATGACCCGTGAGCGCAAACAGTCCGTTGGCGCCGTCGCGGTCTTGTGGGAGAGCTTTGGGCGGGACGGCAACCGCCTTCCGGGCCTGGCACAGGAGCTCACGGCCATAATCAACCTGCCCGCACTGAGAGGGAGCGAAGCCGGCCGCCGGTTTTCCAGGCTCCAGCAGGTGGCGAAAGCAGGAGACTTCGAAAGCCAAGTGCGCGCACTGGTGAAGTACCACAGCGATGTCATGCAGGCGCGCGGCCAACCGGTCTGGCTGTCAATCGACAACGGCGGCAGTATTACGGTGCATTCGCGCACCGCGACCCTTGTCGAGCCCGGTACCCGGCGGCCGGGTGCCTGGTATAACGACTACTACGTGCCGCAGTTCAGGAGTCTCGTGAAAGGCTTGCAAGGGGTCGGAACGTGAAGCTTCTTCAGGAATTACAAAGGCAGGTGGAAGGGATGGACACCTTACGCCGTGTGTGGCTGACCAGCTTCACGACGGACATCGAGTTCGTTGAGACTTACGTTCTTCCCGTCACCCTGGGTGCGAACACGCCGCGCAGCCGGCTCGAATATGAGCAACTTCAACAGGAACTGACCGCGAAGGAGATTGATTTCCGGGTCTTCTGTGATCCTCGTTTTGTCGATGCCCATCGCATCAAAAGAACCTGCATACCTGTGCACGCCATCCGGCCTCAGCGCGCATCCAAACAGTTTTCGGAGGCGAGTCTGTTTCACGCCAAGGTTATCTACCTGGAAGACTGCAACGGCAAGCGCGTAATCGGTGCCGGCAGTGCCAACCTGACCGTCTCCGGCTGGGGGCGCAATCTGGAGACCTTCCAGTTCTTCGAAGTTACGAGCTTCGAAAACTACCGCGAAATCCGCGCCTTTTTCGAGAAGCTGTGCGAAGCGGCGGATATTCCTTGCACCTTGGCCGCGCGGGGGAAGTTTCCCTTTGCCAAGGAGCACTGGCACTTCGTCCATAGCTACCAGAAGATGGCTTTCCCCGAACAGTTGCTGTCGGGCGCAAGCGACGTCGACCTTGCTGTCTGGTCTCCCTATCTGCCGCGCGACCTGGCTGGTTTCATCGACAGGCTGCATATCGCCTCTACCGCGCAGAATCTTCGCGTACAGCTGGTGGCGGACCGTGTCGCCGGCAAGTACTTACGCACGGAATGGAGCGATGCGCTGTCACGGCTGAAGGCCAGCGGTCGCATCGCCTTCTACGACAATCCTGCTTATCGCCACCCCAGCACCGAGATGTGCCATGCCAAGCTCTGGAAAGTGACAGGCAAGCTGGCGCTCGGGTCGTGGAACTTTACTGGCCCCGGCTCAAACAGCCTGCAGGACGCACAAGGCAAATGGAGCACCGACAACAACGTCGAAGCAGGTTTCATCATTTCCGACAGTCATAGCTGGCGCGGCGCTTGCGGAGTATTGCTTGATTTGGGCGCGGAACACTGCGCGTCACCGGAGCTGCTTGATCAGGAAAGTCTCGTGGTCAAGCCGTTGCCACCGTTCGACCTGCACGTTAGTTTCGATTGGCGCGCGCAGACCTACAAGTTCCAGGGCAAATGGCTTAACGATCGCCCGAGGAACGATTTTCAAATGCGCCTTCCCGGCATCGCCTCCCTCGTGCCGCTTACCTGGAACGCTCGCCGCGAGCCGGTCGCACCCGACCCTCACACAGTAGACGACAGGGCTCTGCTACTTGACCGGGTATTCAAAGTTTTTCAGAGCGAAGAGTTAGTGCAGAGCGGTATTGTTAGCGAATTGAACGCAAGTTCTCGCCGCGCGCAGCATTTCGCGTCCCTGGCAGACCTGCTCGAAGCCCTGATCCAGGGTGACGACGTAAAGGGTATGGAGGAGTTGCCATTCCGTATCCGGCTGGACACGGACAGCTTCGCGGACGAGGAGCGTATGGAAACAGGGGATGCACCGGCTGAGCCGACCGCCGATGAGGCCTTACAGGCGCCTATCGGGTATTTCAGGCTTTTTCAATCCATTCGCGCTTACGAGCAGAAGCTGTCGGGGATAGAGAAGCTTGCGGACCTCGAGCACCACGTATTCAGCTGGCCAGGGTGCCTGCTCGAACTTGTCGGGAAAGCCCGTGAAGAACTCGCCAAGCCTGGCCGTGATGTCTTTCAATGGTTCCTCGGCCACGAGGTGCGATGGCTGTGCGAGCGCGCACAGTCGCGACGGCGCAAGTTGGCGTACGGTGCGAAGGCCCGTGAGCCTGGTTACGAGCCCGTGCCGGAGGCCCGCTGGCTGACCCTGGTTCTGCCGCCCGGCGTGCCGCCTCAAGGTGTCACTGCCGAGTACCTGGCGCATGTCGAAATGCAGTGGGTGAAGCATGGCTAATGATTGGGGAGGGCTGCGGCCCGAGCAGGTCTCGCAATGGATTAATTTCGAGCAAAACAACCCCGGATGGCACTATGTGCCCGGAGCGCCTGCCGGCATGGCATCGCGGCAGGCAGAGGGTGTGGCGTACCTCTGGAACCTCCTGTCCAGGCATCGTGTGGCCCTGTTGGCGGACGAAGTCGGGACGGGCAAGACTTTCCAGGCGCTGGGCGTCGCATCGCTGCTCTGGAAGACGAAACCGTCCGCCAGAGTGCTGGTGATGGCGCCCAATCGCGACATCTGCCGCCACTGGCAGCTTGAGCTGGCCGCGTTTGTCCGTCTCCATTACCGCGAAGAAGATGGTCGTGTGAAAGTAAAGGACGAAGTGGTACCGCCCGTAGGTGCGTATTACTCCTTGCCGGAATTGACGGAGGCCATCGAAAACCGCTCGAACCAAATTCGCCCCGTACAGTTCTACGTCACAAGCACCCACTCGTTGAGCGGCTTGGTGCACGGCGAGCACAAGGGAAACAAACTGGAGGCGGCGAAAAAAGCAGCCGCGGGCTTCCATCAGCGGATCATGAATTCCCTCGAGGGCCGGGGATTCGATCTGGTAATCGTCGACGAGGCGCACTACTTTCGGAATCCGGAAGGCGGGTCGCAGCGCGCGGCGGCAGCAGGCGCATTCTTCGGCCCGCTGGAGGGCCGCATAGGTCAGCGCTCGTTGCTGCTGACGGCGACGCCCAGCCACAGCCAGTTAGGCGACGTGGCGAACATCCTTGGCTTCTTCGTGGGAAGCCATAAAGAGCTGCGCAACCACACACCGGAGGAGCTGATGCGCAAATATGCCCTGCGGCGCTTCCGGATCATGGCGGGGACCGGCTTCACCAAGCACCAGTACCGAGCCGAGCTGGCCACGCCGTGCGGATTTGCAGGCCAGCCTGATGCCGAAATGTTCTTCGCGCTCTACCAGCGCCGGCTCGTCCACGAGCTCAACGCAAAGCAGGAGAAGCGACGGATGCTCTATGGCTTTCTTGAGGGGTTCGAATCGGCCGGAGAGGAGGACCTTGCGCCCATCGCGCAGGACGGGGCAGCGGAATCGCCGGATGAAGACGGGGCGAAGGATTTCCACAAGGCCAGCGACACGGATCTGCTGAGAGGCTTGAGCCGGGATTTTCGCCTCCTCTTCCAGCGTGCGCCGGAGCATCCAAAATACGGTCGCGTGGTTGAACAGTGCACACCGCGCGATCTGTTCGCCATGCGGATGGATCGACCGCTGCACGAGGAAAAACATCTCATATTCGTGCGCCGGATTCCCTCCGTTCGCGAGCTCACCAAGCGGGTGAATGAACACTATGACCGCTTGCTCGCAAAGGAGCTTTGCGACGCCTGGGGCATGTCTGGCGAGGTATTCGCCCAATGGGAACGCCAACGGTGGTCACGCGAGGGATTCAGGGCGTTCACGGAGTCACAGGCCACGTCGGAGAATATGGACGAAGACAGCAGTGAGGATGAACCCGGCAACGACAAAGAGACGGAATCCGATACGCCCGACACCCCCGACGCGTACCTGGGCTCGAAGATCGCCGACCTGTTCGTGACCAAAAAACTTCCCAAAGACAAGATTGGACCACTGCCGACGGACGCTTCCCGCTTCAGCCTGAGCCTGCGCAGGAGCACGAGCCTGCACGCGATGTTCATGGAGCCGGCCTCCGACTACATGGCGGCCGGCTACGCGTGGCACTACGAGTATGTACAAGGCGGCAAGCCGCGGGCGGACTATATCAAGGCGGCGCAGAGACAGCGCATGGCCGGGCACATGGTTTTTAAGGACGGCGACAAGCAGCTCGTTCCCCAGGACGCCACATCACGCGGCTACGGTGACGGTCCGATCGAAACCCTATGGTCGCTGGTGTTCCCCCATCTGGGCGAAGCTCGCCAGCTCATTTTGCGGAAATGGGCTGCAGACCGGCCGGACATCGCCGAGAACTTCAGCCACTATCTCAAAGCGGGTTTTTTGTTCGCAAGCCCGGTGATCGTGGAGCTTTATGGATGGCAGACGCGTTTCGATCGAACACCGCTGGGTAAGTCGCAGTCAGGCGTGCAGCAACGTTACAGAGCATTCTTCAACTACGCTCGTGAACGCATAGTTGAATCTTTGCTATTGCGTTATTTCGTTTCGGCCCTGGATACATTCGAACAACTGTGCGACAAGATCGTGGACCATAAGGCGGGTGACTGGAAAAAAGGCTGGCGCACTTTGACCACGCTTTCCAGCCCCGCCTGGTATGCAAGCGGAGAGTCAAGCCATCGCCAGCACCTCATACTGGGATTCAACAGTCCGTTCTATCCCAACACATTGGTGGCCACGTCTGTGTTCCAGGAAGGGGTTAACCTCCACTTGAACTGTCGTAAGGTGCACCACTACGGCATCGCCTGGACGCCGGGCGAAAACGAGCAGAGAGTTGGGCGGATCGACCGCCTGTTCGGAAAGGTGAATCGATTATTGAATGACAACCCCCCCGGCACGGTCACCCTCGACATCAACTATCCCTATCTCCAGAGCAGCTTTGATGAGGACCAGGTCGGCTCTTTCATCGAGCGGAAGCACGCGGTCGAGGAAAAGATGGACCGGTGCATACAGGGAAGTTTCGATAGGGAGATCCGACTGACCCGCGGCGGGTGGAAGGTGTTCCTGCGTCAACCCGTTGCGGAAATCACCTTGGAGGACCCGTACCCGGCCCGGTTCGAAAGCGAGGATGTGCCCAAACGCAGATATTCGCTTGACTGTTGAAATCCGTCGAGACGTGATCCGCGAAGGCGCTACCCTGCTGCTTCTAAAAGCAGGGGGAATGGAGGAGTGATACATGGCAATACAATGCCAATAGCAAGTAGTGACGCTAGTTATGGCTTTTGAACTGATTTCGACACATGCTCCTCAAGGGCTTCTGTCGTATCTTCCAGCTTGCTTGCTGTTTCTTTCAGCTTTTCCTTCACTTGTTTTGTGCGCTCGACGGCTACCTTGGTGTCTTTGGACGGATTGGCCTTTACGGTCTCCGTAGCCAAGACAGCATGAGCCACGGCAAGTTCGTCTGCCGCATGCCGAATCTCTTCCACCACTTCCTTGTTTTCTTCGACCACATCTTCCAGTGGCGGCGGTGAGCTTGGCTTGGTTTTTCCTGTATTCATACTCACGATTTTGCGCCAATAGTGGTATTTGCACACTGTCTGTAAAAAATCATTTCAAGTGTCGGCATTGGCCTACAAATCAGCGTGGCCGCATCACGCCAAATCAATGCAGACTATTTCATTAACGCCAAGAACGATCAAGTGTGTGGATCTGCCTCAAAGTGCGCCGCTGTTTCCGCGATTTTGTTGCCTCGATTCCCAGCCAGGTGGCCAGCTTCTCGGCGTAGGGATCGAGCTTGCTTGAACTGACCCGCCGCGGGTACTTGGGCTCGGTCTCTTCCGATCGCAGGTGCTTCTTCACTGTGTTGCGAGCCAGGCCTGTACGCCTGGAGATCTCGCGGATGGACATCTGATCCCTCAATGCCCAACGTCTGATGACATTCAATGTCGCCACGTCTATCACTCCTAATTTCTCCCTGCTTTTAAAACAAGCAGGGTAGTGCCTACGTGGGTCAGATTTGGATGGAAATTACTGCGATAAGTGGATCAGATTTCGACGGAATTCAACACCGAGGGAATCAAGTTCATCAAACCATGCATTTCTCAACGAGCTTGGTAGGGCACTCCCGCACCAGGGGCAGTAGTTAATCAGTTGAAGGCTCGTTCCATCATCGGCGTATCTGATCCCGAACTCTCTAAATTTCGGGTCAAAGTGAAGATGCAAGTCTCCGCCTTCAATGTGATTTTTTAGCTCCGTGCAGCAATCTATCCGCATGGAAATCAGTGCCCGCTTTTGTTCCGTCAAAATTAGTTCGGACGGTGACCGAACAACACGCTTGAGATGTCTTGTCGCAGAGTCGACGGAAAAGCTACAACTAATTGGTGACTATTAGACTCCGTCGAAGCATCATCAACGCTTGCAGCCCAATCTTCAATCGCCGACTGAAGAGTTTCTAAGTAAATGCGGCAATCTGATGCATTTTCGGACAACGGTAAATCCTGGTGCAGGATCACGATCTTCTTTTCCTGTATCCACCCAAAGTCACGCAAACAATCAAAAAACGCATCCCAGTTTGACCCGAAATACTCAGGGAATTTCCCCGCACTTTCGAATGCAGCGAACAAGCTCGCTTTGAATTGGATACCTTCTGGAACCTTCAGTACAAAGCTGCCTGCAGGGTTGCGGTAGGTCAATGGGTCTATGAACTCAAAAGCAATGTTCATCATGCTCCTCTTCATTTAGGAATGGGAATGAACGTGCCGTAGTGGTCCGGACTGTAATACGCCTCGCCTCCTTGTCCCGTCACAACTCGTTGCGCCCCTGGCCCAGAAGAACCCGGCGTCGGATGCACGTACTCCCGGTAATAGCCCGCTGGCTTAATAGGCAACAACTGCTCTTTATTGCCAAAGACTGATCCATCATTTCGATGCGGATAGGACTGACCCGCATTGATGCGGGCCATGGTATTCATCACTTCGGGAGGGCAGACGGGATTCTTCAGCACTGACTTATTCCCTGCCCCAATGAATGGAGGTGGAAACGGTATTGGCTTAAATGCGCCACCCGCCGACTTTATGCCTCCGCCCCCGCCACTGTTACCGGCGGTGGGAATCGGCGCTATTGTTTGTGGTTTTAACTTTGAGTTGGGATCGTCTTTCGTGAGCCCATCTGGGTCCACATAGTTCAATGGATCGGCGTCTACATAGCCGTACTGATTTATTCCGCCTTCAAGGCCAATGGGGTCTGCCTGCATAAAGCGCGCAATGGCATTGCCGCCCAATCCCAGCAGCCCTATCACCAACACACTTGCTTTGATTAATTTATAAATCCTCATACGAACTTCCTCCCTTAGTTGCGTTTTACTTTTCTCACTGTTTGCAGATACCTTGTATCCGCTTCTGCGTTGGGCTCTCTCCATCCAAGCTCTTCGGCTTTTTGAAACCAAGCATGATTATTTCGGCTCAGCTCTTCGAATCGTGATCTGTCTGCCGCTGGAATGTCTTTGGGGGCAGGGTACTTTTCAAGAAAGTCCCTCTTCAAAATCAGGTAATAAGCATAACCTTTGTTCAGCATCGCATCGACGTTTTTGGGGTAGTGTTCCAGGGCCAAATCAGATAAAGCAATGATTCGCTCAGGATTACCTTGGAGTTTGTAGTGCTCCACAAGCGGGTCCATCAAGACGGTCACGACAGACTCCTTCTTGCTTAAGGGGCGCATGTAGATCCCGCTCTTTAATGCTTTTGGCGTCATAGGTGTATCGCGCTGGTAGCTCTCGTCAGTCTTTTGGTTGCCGCCAGATGTGGTTTCGAGGTTGTAAGAGCGGCCCGCCTCATCACGGTATTTCACAAAGAAGTGACCTGGCGCTTCGGCGAAGGTTGCATCCAGTCCTAACTTTTGTGCCAGCAGGACAAACAACGTTGGCATCGAGACGCAGTTGCCTCTTTTTGTGGTGAGGTAGGTGGGCAGTAGCTTGCTGCTGACTTTTCGTCCCAACGGATCGTCCAGGTCGTATTGGAAGGGTTGCCTGTTGTTCCAGCTGCCCGCGTCGTACAGGTATGAGCGAAGCATGGAGGCCGTTTTAAAGCTGGGAGCATTGGCCCCGGCCGACGCCTTGACGGAGGCAGCCATCGCATCGAGCTTTTGAAGAGTTGCTTCGACGTCTACGCTGGGGTCAACCATGCGGTCGATGGTTAGCTTGACCCTCGCCAAGTCAATCTCTGCCTCTGGCTTCTGCAGAATGGCGCGTAGCGTCTGGACCTCGGGGTCGACTCGTTGCGCGTGAGCGGGACTATGACTCACCGACGCCAGTAACAGGCCAGCCCACATACCCGTAACAAGTGACAAGCGAGGATGTCGCATGTGCAGTTCAGATAGGAGAGAGGAGTGCCATGGTTTCTGACGATGCTATCGGGTGTGTTTGGTCGTAGCGCAACCCAGTAGGTTACTACCCAACCCAATGAGCACGAATGTGCAAATTACCCAGAAAAAGAAAAAGCCTCCACAAGGGAGGCCTCTTAATGCGGAAAACCAACTGTCACCAGAAGTGACCTCAGCAATCACCGGTAAGTGACCACTATCGTTATTTTCCGCCTGAATTGGTGCCGGAGAGATGAATCGAACACCCGACCTTCTCATTACGAATGAGCTGCTCTACCGACTGAGCTACACCGGCGTTTTAGGAATACAGCCCGAGATTATAGCCCGGAGTGGTAGGAAGTTACCCGTTCGACCTCATTTTTGGAGCCGAGCATCACGCTGACGCGTTCGTGCAGCTTGGTGGGCTGCAAATCCAGGATGCGCTGTTTGCCGTTGGTGGCGGCGCCGCCGGCCTGTTCGATGAGCCAGCTCATGGGGTTGGCCTCGTACATCAGGCGCAGCTTGCCGGCCTTTTCGGGCTCGCGTTTGTCCCAGGGGTACATGAAGACGCCGCCGCGGGTCAGGATGCGGTGCACGTCGGCCACCATGGAGGCGATCCAGCGCATGTTGAAGTCCTTGCCGCGCGGGCCTTCCTTGCCCTGCAGGCATTCGTCGATGTAGCGCTTGACGGGCGCGTCCCAGTGCCGCATGTTGCTCATGTTGATGGCGAACTCTTTGGTGTCCTCGGGAATCCTGACGTTTTCCTCGGTCAGCACGAAGGAGCCCTGCTCGCGGTCCAGCGTGAACATGGCCACGCCGTCGCCCACCGTCAGCACCAGGGTGGTTTGCGGGCCGTAGACGCAGTAGCCGGCCGCGACCTGCTTGTTGCCGGCCTGCAGGAAGTCTTTTTCTTCGACGCCGGCATGGCCTTCGGGCTTTTTGAGCACGCTGAAGATGGTGCCTATGCTGACGTTGACGTCGATGTTGCTGGAGCCGTCGAGGGGGTCGAACAGCAGCAGGTATTCACCCTGGGGGTAGCGGTTGGGCACCACGTAGATGCTGTCCATTTCTTCCGAGGCCATGGCCGCCAGGTGGCCGCCCCATTCATTGGCCTCGATCAGCACCTCGTTGGCGATGATGTCGAGTTTTTTCTGCACTTCGCCCTGCACGTTCTCGCTGCCGGCAGTGCCCAGCACGCCGCCCAGCGCGCCTTTGTTGACGGCCTGGCTGATGCTTTTGCAGGCGCGGGCCACCACTTCGAGCAGCAGGCGCAGCTGCGACGGGATGTGGCCGTCCATGCGCTGCTGCTCCACCAGGTAGCGGGTCAGGGAGATTTTTTGGGACATGGGGAGTTCCGTTCGATGAAAGGTTGGATCGGTTGGGCGGCGATATTGTTGTCGGGTATGGCCGGGCGAGGTGATCAGCGGGGCTTGCCTTGCGGTTTGCGCTCTTCAAATTCGGCCAGCGTGGCCTGGGCGCTCTCCAGCAGGTACTCGTCGTCCGCGGCGCGCGCAATGTCCACGCGTTGCTGGAAGAAGGCGCGTGCTTCGGCAGTCCGACGTGTTTCGTGCGCGAGCACCCCGAGCTGGAACAAGGCGTCGAGCACGATGTCGGTGTCCTCCAGGGCCTTGCCCAGCGCCAGGCGCTGTTGCATCCAGGTTTTTGCCTCGGCATGTTTGCCCAGTTGGTGGGCATTTTGCGCCAGGTTGTTGATGACGCCGGACATGCGCCTGTCCGTGCCGAAGCCAAAGGCGGCTTGCGCATCGGTGAACAGTTGCCGGTTGTGCGCCAGCGCTTCGGCGAAGCGGCCGGCCTCGTGCAGGGCGTAGCCGATTTCTTCGCGCAGACCCAGCTTCTGCTCGACGCTCAGCGTGACGCCTTCGTGCGCGGCCCAGTGGGCCGACTGCTGAAGGTGTTCGATGGCGGTGTCGTATTCCTTGGCATCCAGGGCCGACTCACCGATGGCGTAGTGTTGTTCATAACGCCCGGTGGGGGTCAGATTGCCCTTGGCGGCGCGCATGGCCAGGGCGCGCAGCCCCAGAGGCAGGCCTTCGGTGTCCTGCTGGCGTTTTCGGAACACCACGAACTGCAGCCACAGCAGGTCGGCCATTTCGTCGGAGTCGGCTCCCACGGCTTCGGCCAGGGGCTGCAGAGCGGCCAGGTCGGCCGACATGCGTGAACCTTTGAACCTGGCGCTGGTGTCGTGCACGGTGTCGCGCAACCGGTTGAATTTCTTCGCAAACCGCTGTGCGGGGGTACCGAATGAGAAGAGTGCCATGGCGGTGTCGTCCTCGTTCAGTCGGCCAATGCGCGGGTGACCACTTCATGCGTGTCTTTGCTCAGGTCTGTCTTGGCCGCAACGCGGGCAATCGCCTCGCGCGCCGCGCTGCGGTAGGGCTCAGCCAGCTTGCTCCAGCGGTCCAGCGCGCGCGCCAGGCGTGCGGCGACCTGCGGGTTGATGGCGTCGAGTTCCATCACGCGGTCGCTCCAGAACACATAACCGGCGGCGTCGGCGCGGTGGAAGCCGGCGGGGTTGCCCTGGCAAAAGGTGCTGACCACGCTGCGCGCGCGGTTCGGGTTGCGCAGGCTGAAGTCGGTGTGCTTCATGAGTTGCTTCACGGCGGGCAGGATGTTGCCGCCGCGGTCCGGCGCGCCGGCCTGCAGGCCGAACCATTTGTCGATGACCAGGGCTTCGTCCTTGAACATGGCGTGGAACAGCGGCAGCGCCTCGGCCGCAAGGGCATGGCCGCTGGAGACCAGCGCGGCCAGCGCGTTGAAGCGGTCGGTCATGTTGCCGGCGTCCTTGAAGCGCTGCAGGGTTTTCTGCGGCCACGTTGCGTCACCGCTGGTTTGTGCGGCCAGGCACAGGTGCGTGAGCGCCAGCCCGGCCAGCGCGCGCCGGCCCGAGGAGACGGCGTCGGGCGTGTAGGCGCCGGTGTCGTGGTTGGCCTGGTAGGCGGCCTCCCAGTCCGCCGCCAGCGCTGTGGCCAGCTGCAGGCGCATGGCTTCGCGCACCGCGTGGATGCGCTGCGGGTCGACCACGGCCAGCTGCTCGGCCAGGTAGGTTTCGGACGGCAGCGTCAGCACCAGTTCCTTGAAGGCCGAGTCCAGCGTGGGGTGGCGCAGCACCTGGCGCATGGCGTCCAGGTAGGCGTCATCCAGCACGGCGGCGGGTGTGGAAACTGCCGTGATGGCGGCGATGGCGCGGTTCACGGCCAGGCGCTGGCCGGCTTCCCAGCGGTTGAAGGGGTCGCTGTCGTGCTCCAGCAGGTGCAGCAGCTGCGCGTCGGTGTAGCTGAAGTCCAGCACCACGGGGGCGGTGAAGCCGCGCAGGATGGAGGGCACGGGTTCGGCATCGATGTTGGTGAAGGTCAGTGTCTCGCTGGCCTGCGTGAGCACCACGGTGCGCGTGCTGGCGGGCGGCTGGCTTTCACCGGCCAGTTGCAGCGGCAGGTCTTGCCCGTCCGCGCCCAGCAGGCCCAGGCCGACCGGGATCACAAACGGCTGCTTGACCGGCTGGCCCACGGTGGGCGCGCAGCTTTGTTCCAGCGTCAGCGTGTAGGTGCGCGCAGCAGCGTCGTAGCTGCCTTGGGCATGCACGCGCGGCGTGCCGGCCTGGCTGTACCAGCGCTTGAACTGGGGCAGGAGGCGCGCCAGGTCCGACATGGGGTTGGCGTCGGCAATCGCCTGCGCGAAATCGTCGCAGGTTACGGCATGGCCGTCGTGGCGCTCGAAGTACAGCGTCATGCCGCGGGCAAAACCGTCGCGCCCCAAAGGATCGGACTCTGCATTGCTGCAGAGGGTTTGCATCATGCGCACGACCTCGGCGCCTTTTTCGTAAATGGTGACGGTGTAGAAGTTGCTGATCTCGACATAGCTGTCGGGCCGCACCGGATGCGCCATGGGGCCGGCGTCTTCGGGGAACTGGGCGGTGCGCAGCACGCGCACGTCCTCGATGCGCTTGACGGCGCGGGCCGAGGCTTCGCCGCACAGGTCTTGTGAAAACTCCTGGTCGCGGAACACCGTGAGGCCTTCTTTGAGGCTCAGCTGGAACCAGTCGCGGCAGGTGACGCGGTTGCCCGTCCAGTTGTGGAAGTACTCGTGGCCGACCACACTTTCGATGTTGGAAAAATCCACGTCGGTGGCAGTGGCCTGGTTGGCCAGCACATACTTGGTGTTGAAAATGTTCAGGCCCTTGTTTTCCATGGCGCCCATGTTGAAGTCGCTGGTGGCGACGATCATGAAGCGTTCCAGGTCCAGCGGCAGGCCGAAGCGGGCTTCGTCCCAGGCGACCGAATGCATCAGCGAGGTCATCGCGTGCTCGGTCTTGTCGAGGTCGCCGGGGCGCACGTAGACCTGCAGCGTGTGTTCCTTGCCGGCGCGCGAGGTGATGCGCTGCTCGCGGCTGACCAGCTGGCCGGCCACCAGGGCGAACAGGTAGCTGGGCTTTTTGTGCGGGTCCACCCACTTGGCGAAATGCCGCGCGCCGTTGGGGCCGGGCTCCAGCGGGCCGTGGTCCACCAGGTTGCCGTTGGACAGCAGCACCGGGTACTGGGCCTTGTCGGCGCGCAGGGTCACGGTGTAGCTGGCCATCACGTCGGGGCGGTCCAGGAAGTAGGTGATGCGGCGGAAACCCTCGGCCTCGCACTGCGTGAAGAAGGAGTCGTTGCTGACGTACAGGCCCATCAGCTTGGTGTTCTTGGCCGGGCAGGTGGTGGTGAAGATTTCCAGGTCGAAGGGCTCGGTGCCTTCGGGCAGGTTTTCCAGCACCAGCTGGTTGCCGTCCATCTTGAAGGAGGTGCCCTGGCCGTTGACCAGCACGCGCGAGAGGTTGAGTTCCTCGCCGTCCAGCTTGAGCGGCAGCGCCGGCACGTCGGGGTTGCGGCGCAGGCGCATCTTGTTGAGCACGCGCGTCTTCGCCGGGTCCAGGTCGAAGCACAGGTCGACGGTGTCTATCCAGTAGGCCGGGGCGATGTAGTCGGCGCGGTTGATGACCACCGAGGGCCCCTGTCCTGATCCACGGTCATCGAGCATTTGCAACATGGCTACTTCCTCACAATCAAAACAGTCTGAAAAACGCTAAAAATCCCATCCACTCCGGCGCGGCCGTCATGGCCGCCCGGCATCAAACGCCCTGCTTCAGCGAGGCCTCGATAAAGACGTCCAGGTCCCCGTCCAGCACCTTCTGCGTGGCCGAGACCTCGACGTTGGTGCGCAGGTCCTTGATGCGGCTGTTGTCCAGCACGTAGCTGCGAATCTGGTGGCCCCAGCCCACGTCGGTCTTGGTGTCTTCCAGCTTTTGCTGGGCTTCCTGCTGCTTGCGCAGCTCGAAGTCATAGAGCCGCGAGCGCAGGCGCTTCCAGGCCACGTCGCGGTTGCTGTGCTGGCTGCGGCCGTCCTGGCACTGCACGACGATGCCGGTCGGGATGTGCGTCAGGCGCACGGCCGAGTCGGTCTTGTTGATGTGCTGGCCGCCGGCGCCGCTGGCGCGGAAGGTGTCGGTGCGCACGTCGGCCGGGTTGATCTCGATCTCGATGGAGTCGTCGATCTCGGGGTAGACGAAGACCGAGGCGAAGGAGGTGTGGCGCCCGCCCGACGAATCGAAGGGCGACTTGCGCACCAGGCGGTGCACGCCGGTTTCGGTGCGCAACAGGCCGAAGGCGTATTCGCCCTCGATCTTGATGGTCGCGCCCTTGATGCCGGCGGTGTCGCCCGGGGATTCGTCTTCGACGGTGGTCTTGAAGCCCTTGCGCTCGGCGTACTTGAGGTATTGGCGCAGCAGCATGCTGGCCCAGTCGCAGGCCTCGGTGCCGCCGGCGCCGGCCTGGATGTCCAGGAAGCAGGGGAGGGGGTCGGCCGGGTTGTTGAACATCCGGCGGAATTCCATTTTTTCGACTTCGGCGGCGATCTTGGCGGCCTCGGCTTCAATCGTCACCATGCCGGCTTCGTCGCCTTCGGCCCTGGACATCTCGAAGAGTTCGGTGTTGTCGGAGAGCTCGGACGTCAGGCGGTCGATGACGTGGACCACGTCTTCCAGCGATTTCTTTTCGCGGCCCAGTTCCTGCGCGCGCTTGGGGTTGTCCCAGACCTTCGGGTCTTCCAGCGCGGCGTTGACTTCGTTCAGTTTTCGTTCTTTGGCAGGGTAGTCAAAGATACCCCCGAAGCTCGTTGACCCGGTTGCTCAGGTCCACGAGCTGGTTGCTGATGAGGTTGATGCGTTCTGCGTCCATGAGAATGTCCTGTGAGGCTGTCGGTGTAGGGGGAGCGCCATGAAGGCGCTTAACCGGCTATTTTCTCACGAGCGGGACGTCGGGGCGGCAAAAAGGCAATACGGCCCATGGAGCTGCCCGGGAACCGGTTCTCAGGCCCCGGCTTCACCCGGCGGCGACATCGGCAGGGTCACGGTAAACGTCGAGCCCAGGCCCGGCTCGCTTTGCACGCCGATACGGCCGCCGTGCGCCTCCACCAGCTGCTGCGTGATGAACAGGCCCAGCCCCAGGCCGCCGGTGCCGTCGTTGCCGGCGGCGCGCTCGAACTGCTCGAAGATGCGCCGCTGGTCTTCCTCGGAAATACCCATGCCCTGGTCGCTGACTTCAATGCGCACCCCGCCTTCGGCCGGGGCCGCGCTGACGGTGACCGGCTTGCCCTTGCCGTAGCGCAGGGCGTTGGTCAGCAGGTTGATGACCACCTGCTCGATGCGGAACTCGTCCCAGGTGCCGGTGATGGCGGGGCCGGCCTCCAGCGTGATGCTGCTGCCCGCCGAGGCCGCCTGGTTGGCCAGGTTGCCGACCACGCGCTGCAGCAGGGCGGGCAGGTCGACCTCGCTGGGGCGTATCGACAGCCGGTTGCTGCGGATGCGCGAGACGTCCAGCATGTCGTCGATGAGGCGCACCATGCTCTGGATCTGCCGCTGGTCGCGCGCCACCATCTTCTGCAGGTAGGCCGCGTCGAAGATCGCGGTGTTGCCGCGGTCCAGCTGCATCTTGCGCAGCTGCGCCTCCAGGAACAGCGTGTTCAGCGGCGTGCGCAGCTCGTGCGCCACCATGGACATGAAGTCGTCGCGCATGCGCACGGCGTTCTGCAGCTCGCCCTGGGCGGCCCGCAGTTCTTTCAGCAGTGCTTCCTGCTCCTGCCGGCTTTTTTCCAGCGCCTGGACCTGGCGGCGCACTTCCTGGCGCTGGCGGTAAAGCTCGACGAAGACGTTGACCTTGCCCCTGACCGCGTCCACGTCGAGCGGCTTGTAGAGGAAGTCGACGGCGCCGGTTTCATAGCCTTTGAAGGCGTAGTTGAGTTCCTTGCCCGCGGCGGTCACGAAGACGATGGGAATGCCGCGGGTTTTTTCGGTGCCGCGCATCAGTTCGGCCAGCTCGAAGCCGTTCATGCCCGGCATCTGCACGTCCAGGATGGCCAGCGCGAATTCGTGCTGCAGCAGCAGCGCCAGCGCGTCGTCGCCGTTGGATGCCTGGAAGACGACGCGGTCGTCCTGCCGTATCAGCGCCTCGAGCGCCAGCAGGTTCTCGGGCAGGTCGTCAACGATCAGGACTTTGGCGCGGTGGTCGCTCATGGCAGGGTATCCAGTTGGAGAAGCAGGCGGCGTATGCCGTCCAGGGGAAGCACGAGGCTGGGTTGCAACAGGGCGATGGCGGCTTCGGGCATGGTGGCGACCTGGGCTTCGGCCGGGTCCTGCACGACGGTGAGGCCGCCGCGTTCGCTGATCCGGGCCAGGCCCGCCGCGCCGTCGAAGTTGGCGCCGGTCAGCAGGATGCCGGCCAGGCGCGGGCCGTAGGCGTCGGCCGCCGACTCCATCAGCAGGTCTATGGAGGGGCGCGAGTAGTGCACCGGCGCCTCGCAACTCAGCGAGAAGCTTTTGTCGTTTTCGATCGACAGGTGGTAGCCGGCGCCGGCAAAGTACAGCGTGCCGGGTGCGATGCCTTCCTTGTCGGCGGCTTCATGCACCTGGATCGCCAGGCGCTGGCGGAAGATGTCGGCCAGCAGGCTGTCGCGTGTCTCGGGCAGGTGCAGGATGACGACGATGGGCAGGCGGTAACCGTCGGGCAGGCCGGTCAGCAACTGCAGCAGCGCATCGACCCCGCCGGCCGACGCGCCTATCACCACCACGTCCACCTTGTGGCGCGGGAAGCCGGATGCGGCGACAGGAGCGGCTGCGGGCGTCGTCATTTTTTGCGGAAGATGCGTTCGCCGCGGTCCAGCGCGTCGAAGTGGTTGGCATAGGCGGAAAAGTCGATGCTCTCCTTGCTGCCCAGGCCCAGGATGCCGCGGTGGCTCAGGGACTCGTGGAACAGGCCCAGCGCGCGGTTCTGCAGCTGCTTGTTGAAGTAGATCAGCACGTTGCGGCACAGCACCAGCTGCGTTTCCGAAAACACGCTGTCCGTCGCCAGGCTGTGGTCGGCGAAGGTGATGTTCTCGCGCAGCGACTTGTCGAAGACGGCGGCGTTGTAGGCGGCCGTGTAGTAGTCGGAAAACGCGCGCTTGCCGCCGGCCTTCTGGTAGTTCTTGGTGTGGCCGCGTATGTTCTCGAGCGGGAAAATCCCCTGGCGCGCCTTGTCCAGCGACTCGGGGTTGATGTCGGTCGCATAAATCAGCGCGCGATCCAGCAGGCCTTCCTCGCGCAGCAGGATCGCCAGCGAATACACCTCTTCACCGGTGCTGCAGCCGGCGATCCAGACCTTGATCGACGCGTAGGTGGCCAGGCGCGGCACCACCTGCTCGCGCAGCGCGAGGAAAAACGTCGGGTCGCGGAACATCTCGCTGACGGGAATGGTCAGGTACTGCAGCAACTGGTGGAACATCGTCGGGTCGTGCAGCACGCGCGCCTGCAGCTCCGAGATGGTCGGGCAGTCGAGCTGGCTCAGCGCATGCAGCACGCGGCGCTTTTGCGAGGCGCCTGCGTAGTCGCGGAAGTCGTAGCTGTAGCGCAGGTAGATCGCCTCCATCAGCAGGCGCAACTCGATGTCGGTGCTGCTGGGCCCGTCCGGCATGGCGGCGGCCAGCGCGGCCGAGCTGCGGATCACCGGCGCAGGAGAACCCGCACCGTCGCCCGCGGCGTCACTCGCCTTGTCCACCTTGTCGTTGCTCATGCTCAAAGTCGTTCCAGGTTGGGCATCCAGACGCGCAACAACGAGAACAGCCGGTCCAGGTCGATGGGCTTGGCCAGGTAGTCGTTGGTGCCGGCCTGCAGGCACTGCTCCTGGTCGTCCTTCATGGCCTTGGCCGTGACGGCGATGATGGGCAGCTTCTGGAAGCGCGGGTTCCGGCGGATGCGGCGCGTGGCTTCCAGGCCGTCCATGCCCGGCATCATCACGTCCATCAGCACCAGATCGATGTCGGCCACTTCCTCGAGCTTGCGGATGGCTTCCAGGCCGTTGCGGCCGATTTCCACCTGCACGCCTTTTTGCTCCAGCGCGCTGGTGAGCGCGAAGATGTTGCGCACGTCGTCGTCCACCAGCAGTATCTTGCGGCCTTCAAACACTCGGTCGCGGCTGCGCGCGGTCTTGAGCATGGTGCGGCGCTCGGCCGAGAGTTCGGACTCGACCTTGTGCAGGAACAGCGTGACTTCGTCGAGCAGGCGCTCCGGCGAGCGCGCGCCCTTGATGATGATGGAGCGCGAG
Organism: Polaromonas sp. YR568; assembly: GCF_943369675.1. Taxonomy (GTDB): domain Bacteria; phylum Pseudomonadota; class Gammaproteobacteria; order Burkholderiales; family Burkholderiaceae_C; genus Polaromonas. The sequence goes on from NZ_CALROB020000065.1 coordinate 22,297, forward strand.
TATTTCAGCAGCTCCGCCTCTTCATCGCGCGTCAGGTTGCGGCCGGTGTAGACGATCACCGGCGGGAAGGAGGTGATGTCTTCGCTCGACATGCGCTTGAGCAGCTCCGCGCCCTGGATGTCGGGCAGCTTCAGGTCGATGATCATGCAGTCGAAGATGGTGGTGGCCAGCAGCGCGAGGGCTTCGGCGCCGGTTTCCACCGCCGTGATTTCCACGTCGTCGTCGCTGATCAGGTGCGTCACGCTGTCGCGCTGCATCGCGTCGTCTTCCACCAGCAGCACGCGCTTGACCTTCTGCGTGAGCTTGTCTTCGAGCTTCCTGAAAACTTCCCTGAGCTGCTCGCGCGTGGTGGGTTTGATCGCATAGCCGATGGCGCCCATCTGCAGGGCGGCTTCGCTGCGGTCCTGCCCCGACACCACGTGCACGGGAATGTGGCGGGTCTGCGCGCTTTCCTTCAGGCGCTGCAGCACCATCAGGCCCGAGCCGTCGGGCAGGCCCATGTCCAGCAGGATGGCGTGCGGCACGAACTGGCTGGCCAGCGCGAAGCCGTCTTCGGCGCTGTGCGCGACCAGGCAGCTGTAGTTGAGCTCATGCGCCAGGTCGTAAAGGATTTGCGCGAAGGCCGAGTCGTCCTCGATCACCAGCACCAGGCGGGCCTTGAAGGGGGTGTGGCGGTCGTCGGCAAAGCCCGGTATTGCAGGCTGCCTGGCCTTGGCCGGCGCCACGGACGGGGCCGGGGCCGGCGCGGGAGCGAAGGCCGGTGCGGCTACCGGCATGTCTTGCGGCTGGTCCCAGCGGCCGGGCAGCAGCAGCGTGAAGGTGCTGCCCTGGCCTTCGCTGCTGGTGACGCTGATCGAGCCGCCCAGCAGCGCGGCCAGGTCGCGCGAGATCGACAGGCCCAGGCCGGTGCCGCCGTAGCGCCGGCTGGTGGTGCCGTCGGCCTGGCGGAAGGCGTCAAAAATAATCGCCTGCTGGTCTTCGCGTATGCCTATGCCCGAGTCCTGCACGGCGAAGGCGACGTAGCCGCCGGCTTGCGGCGACACGCTCAGGCGCACGGCGCCCGCCTCGGTGAACTTGACGGCGTTGGACAGCAGGTTCTTGAGGATCTGCTCGACGCGCTGGCGGTCGGTGAAGAGTGCCGCCGGCGTGGCCGGGTCCACCGTGACCTCGAAGGCCAGCTGTTTCTGGCCGGCCAGCGGCTCGAAGGTGTTTTTGAGCGACTCGGCCAGCTTGCCGACCTGGACGTCCTCGGGCGAGAGTTCCAGCTTGCCGGCCTCCACCTTGGAGATGTCCAGGATGTCGTTGATGAGGTTCAGCAGGTCGTTGCCTGCCGAATAGATGGAGCGGGCGAACTTGATCTGCTCTTCGCTCAGGTTGCCCTTGGGGTTGTCCGCCAGCAGCTTGGACAGGATCAGCGAGCTGTTGAGCGGCGTGCGCAGCTCGTGCGACATGTTGGCCAGGAACTCGGACTTGTAGCGGCTGGCGCGCGTGAGTTCTTCGGCACGCAGCTCGAGCTGCGTCTGCGCCAGGCTCAGGGCCTCGTTTTTCTGGTCCAGCGACACCGCCTGTTCGCCGAGCTGCACATTGGTCTGCTCGAGTTCGGCCTGCTGGTTTTCCAGGTTGGCCTGCGACTCCTTGAGCACGCGCGACTGTTCCTCGAGCTCCTCGTTGGCGGTGCGCAGCTCTTCCTGCTGCACCTGCAGCTCTTCATTGAGCTGCTGGGTTTCGGCCAGCAGGTCCTGCAGGCGCTGGCGGTACAGCGCGCTGTGGATGGAGGTGCCTATGCTGCCGCCTATCAGCTTGACGAACTCGATGTCGCGCGGGCCGAGTTCGCGCAGGAAGCCGAGTTCGATGACGCCATTGACCAGGCCCTCATGCGCCACCGGCACGATCAGCACGTGCCGCGGCGCGGCCTCGCCCAGGCCCGAGCTGACCTTGAGGTAGCCGGCCGGCAGGTCGTCCAGCTGCAGCACGCGGTTTTCAAGCGCCGCCTGGGCCACCAGGCTTTCATTGCCGGCGAAAGCCTGCCCGGCTTCGTCGGCCTGCTTGCTGAAGCCGTAACCCGCGATGCGGCGCAGGCCGCCGTTGTCTTCGCGCAGGTAGGCGGCGCCGACCTCAAAGCGCAGGTACTGCGCGAGGAAATCCAGCACGCTGCGGCCCAGGCCGCCCAGCACCTGCTGGCCGATCATGTGTTCGGCGAGCTGCGTCTGCCCGGTGCGCAGCCAGCCCTGCTCCTGCAGCACGGCGGCGTCGGCGGCCTGCTGGCGCAATGCCACGGTGTAGGTGTCGGACAGGCGCACCAGCTCGCGCCGGCCGAAGAAGGCCAGCAGGCCGCTGACGCCCAGCGTGAAGACGAGGTAGAGCAGCACGCTCCACAGCGTGATGGTCTTGGCATCCGAATTGCGGTCCTGCAGCAGCCGCCTTTCCATCGCGACGAAGGACTGGAACTCGCGGCGCATCTCGTCGGTGATGGCCTTGCCGCGGCCCGCGCGGATGACGTCCTGGTAGTTGCCTTGCTGGCGGCGCAGGTCGATGGCGTTTTGCCCGAATTCGTTCCACTGGGCTTGCAGCGCGGCGATACGGCGCAGGCGGTCTACCTGCTGGGGGTTGTCGCCCACCAGCGTCGACAGCGCCGCGATTTCACTGCCGATGCGCGACTTGGCGATGTCGTAGGGCTGCAGGAAGCTTTCCTCGCCCGTGATCAGGTAACCGCGCATGCCGGTTTCCATGTCGATGCTGAGCTTGCTGATCTCGTTGGCGTTGCCGATGACCCGTTCGGTGTGCTCTACCCAGTTCAGGGACGAAAGCAGGAAAAAGATCAGGCCGACGAACAGCGCGGCGCTGAGCGCGCCCATGCCCAGGGGCAGGGTGATGTTGCGCGTCAGGATGCTGCGAAATTTGTCCTGGTCTATGCTGGCTGTCCCGGTCATGCTCTCTCCGCGCGTTACATCGCAAAAAGCGTCAAGTTTGCCCCAGGCCGGCTGATTTCCTTGTAGGCGAAAGCCTCAGCTTGCGAAGTTTTCGATCAGCCCGGCCAGCGCTTCGGGCTGGTCGTGGTGCAGCATGTGGCCGGCATCCTGCACCACGGCGACACGCGCGTCGGGCACTTGTTTGAGCCGCTCGTGGTACTCGGCAAGTGAGTACTTGCCCTGCCACCAGGTGGCCAGGGAGTCGTCCGACGCCTCGACGGCCAGCACCGGGGCACTGATCTGGCGGTAGATCGCCAGCGCCTCATCGACGCGGTAAAGCTGGGCGCTGGTGATCTTGTGCGCGGCTTCGCCGAGGATCTGCCATTTGCCCGCCGCGTCCGGCCGCGCCCAGTGCTGCGCCAGCCA
>NZ_CALROB020000066.1:0-24962 GCF_943369675.1 Polaromonas sp. YR568
CAAGCGTCGGTGCAGTGCCGGTGCCACGCCCCCGCTGCAAAACCCCGAACCAACCGGCCGCCAGCCACACCAGCAGGCAAACAAAAGAAAATCCCGCCGCCTGCCACCATGGGATTGCCCCGGAAGACCGGACCAAAGTCACCAGCACAAGAAAGGTAGCCGCCCCGGCCAGCAATGCCCAGGCCCAGTACTGGCGCAGCAGCGCCACGAGTGTGGAAACCACCCTCGCCGTGGGGCTGGGCTGATTCAAGGCCGCCAGAAGCACGTCAAAGTGCTTATGCAGGGCCACGCTAGGCTGGAACAGATGGCGAAGACGCGACGCCGGTGGATTCCCGACAGAATCACTCAACTCGCCGGGAAGCTTGGCCAGATCGTCAAAGCCCTGATGACTCCCGCTGTGGCGCCGAAACTCCGCCGCCGCACATCCGGCAGCGGCAATCGCCCCGGCGGACGTTCCGCCTATGTTCTTGAACCGGTACTCGCCCGAAAGACGGGCGATCAGTTTCGGATAGACAACCCCACTGGTGATCCCGCCCTTCATCACGAGATCACAAAACGGAAGCTCGGCACTTTTTTTAAGCTCGCTCATGCTTGTCTCCCCACCGGCCGGCGTTGTGCGCCGATACGGTATTTTTTGATTTTCTGAAACCGGGCATGCCGGCGCCTGGGCGCGTGCTTCGTCAGCTATCCAGCAACTGTTGGCTGGCCCCGGGGATGCACCCTTGCCTGGCATCGTGGCATAAACATTTTATTCATGCCTCCCTCGATTGGAGGAGCCAGGTGAGCTGTTCGACGGCATGCGTGGCGCATGTGTGCTGATGCGCTTTAAATTGCGTTTCGCTGCGCGAAAGCCGGAAAACATGGCTTTGGTGCAGCGATGGGGTTGATTCTGGGGACCGGGAGGGAATTGGGGAATACGCCGGGTGGCGTATATGGGAGCAGCTATCAAGGTCAGGCTAAATCAGCTTTAGCCCTCTAATTGGAGGATTTCAACCAATAGCGATCATGGTTAACTGGAGTCTGGTGACAGAGGAGACAAGTCACGCTCAGCGGATCCCGAGCGGATTTAGAACAAGGGAGGCTTTATGGGCACCATAAATGCGTCAATCTACCTAACGCTTCAGGGGAAAAAGAAGGACGTATCGTCGACGTTCAACGCTCCAGACTGCCAAATAGAAGCAGGGGAGTATTTAGGAGACTTCTTCTCCTTTCAACCGAAAGGGAGCACTCCTGATTGGGCCGAGGAGCTCAGAAAGTCAGCCGGTATCAGCATTACCGGTTCTTTTCCTAACATTGAATCCAAAACCGTCGGTGCGCTGTTAATACTGCGGCCTACGGGAAAGCGTAATTCGATACCTCCCGATTTGGCAAATCGATATTTCATCCTGTCTTTCGGGTCAGGCTGGCAACGCCTTAATGATGATTGGCTTGAACCAAACTTCGGCAGAACCGTTGCACTAAATGTGCTCTCCATTGATCAACTGTTGGAACTGCGTACAGAGCAGGTATTTGCGCTCCGACATATTTCGACGGATAGAGCGCCAATCGCCTCAACAAAAGATACTTTCAATCTTGATGCTGATAGAGATCTATTGGAGGTTGTAGAAGGGAAAACAACTGGAATTCTTGGTGTTAAAACGGGAAAACCGACCACGCCCAAGAAACTCGAAGGGCTTCTTCCAAAGGGGTCGAAGGTCCGCGGCGGACAAAGTTTGCGAATCAGCTTAACGCTTAGCGACTTGAGCGCCGTGCTAGACGCATGCTTTGTTGAATTTCAGAACACGGGCTATCGGAAGATGTGGCCCGAAGTGGACTATCTTGTCCCAGTAAACGATACGAACTTACAACTCAAGCTTGAAAACGCTTTAGATGTTCAACTTAGGTCGGCAAATTGGCCAAGCAGTTTGATGCTTGTCGCTCACGGGAAGAGAGGAAACTCTGAACTAACCCCCGACAGCTTCACCTTAGGGAGAAAACAAGTAGCAAAACAAGGATCCACAATTTCGACACAGAATTTCTTGGCAGAAAGTGATTGGCGGAGCTTTCTAAGATCGCAGAGCCAATCTCCGTCGTTGACAACTGCAAAAGGAACTGCAGTCCATTGCTTCGATGATCAGTTGAAGGAGATCTTCACTACTGACATATTCTCTTGCCTTGCCATCGAAGTAAATTTAAACAATGTGCCTCACATACTGGCCGAAGGCCGCTGGTTCATCGCCGAACCGAAATTTCTCGCCACCCTATTGAAGGAACTGACTCTTTCAGTTCCAACTACTCCGCCAACTCTATTTGCTTGGGACGGTATTCTAAAAGAAGCCGAATACAACCGACAAGCATCTGCAACTGGTAAATACTCTTTACTTGACGCGAAGAACATTCACTACGGTGGTGGACAGTCGAAGTTCGAAGTCTGTGACTTCCTTGACAACAAGAATAGGGCTATGTATTTCGTTAAACGTGCAGACACTTCAGCACCACTAAGTCATCTATGCGAACAAGTTCGGCGTTCGGTTGAGTTATTGTTTTCCCCAAATCCAGGCTTCAGGACAGCTCTTTCTGCGTACTCTACCAAGCAGAAGATTGCGATCCATGCCGACCTAACCACCAGCCGCCCCCTCCCAGGAACCTGGATACTGAGGGTCGTCATTCTTACCCGTAAGAAGAGGAATCCTTTGCAAGAACTCCCACTATTTGCAAAATGTTCATTACGGCGACTCGCAAAACAGATGCTTCAATCGGGGCATCGCATCGAGTTCTTATTTCCGTAAGGCAATTCTTCACTGGCAACTTGACGGACTACGCATGTCTGGCCCGATGTGTGCCGAAAATAAAAAACCAGTATCACTTAACCAACAGAGACCATGCACAAGCTCAATGACATTTCCGACTATGCGGCCATCAAAAAGCTGGCAGCAGCCTTGCATAGTTTTAGTCCCAACCAGCATGGCGCAGCAATCCTTATTGGTGCTGGTTTTAGTCGTAGCGCGGCACATCACGTCGGAGGCAATAAAAAGATGCCTTTATGGGATTCGTTTAGTAAGAAATTGCTAGCCGAACTCAAACCCCACAATAAAGATCTAAGCTTTTCCGACCCACTACGGGTTGCAGAGGAGTACCGTGCTTATTTTGGACAAGCTGCTTTGAACGATCAGATTCGTTCCCAAATTGACGACGATGCATGGAGAACTGGTGAGCTCTACCAGTCGCTATTAGAGTTGCCGTGGTCTGAAGTTATGACTACCAACTGGGATACTCTGCTCGAACGCGCAGCTGAAGACGTTCATAGTCCCTATTACACCTCAGTGAATAGAACGTCTGATCTTGCTTGGGCACCGTCGCCGCGCATTGTCAAATTACACGGCACGATCGGTGTCACCGATACTTTTGTCGCAGCGCAGGAGGACTACCGGACTTATCCCGAAAAATTTGCCCCCTTCGTCAATTTTGCGAGGCAGGTCTTTATTGAAAACGAGCTTTGTCTTCTGGGTTTTTCGGGCGACGACCCGAATTTCTTGCAATGGGCCGGCTGGGTGCGCGACCATTTAGCAGGTCATGCGCGCAAGATTTATTTGGTTGGTGCTTTGAATTTGTCGGCATCTCAACGAGTGTACTTGGAGACCCTAAAAATCGCACCAGTCGATTTGTGGGATGCAGTAAAAGACATTCAAGATACTGACCTGAGGCATCAGAGGGCAACCAGCCTGTTCTTGGAGGCAATGAGGGAAGAAGGAAAAACGAAGGCCAGACCACATGAGTGGAAACCAGGCAATGTGCGTCAGCCACAAGAGGCTCAAGGAGATCATTCCCGAAAATTCAAAGATCATGAGTACGCCGCACAGCTATTAAGAGAACAGCTAGGTGTACTAAAAAAGGATCGAGAAACTTATCCAGGCTGGCTGGTATGCCCCCCAGCGCTGCAGTGGCAGGTCCAGAATCAATTGAGCGACCCGTTACCTAACCCCAAGAATATTGCTGCCCTAGCGTCTGATGATCGCGCCAAGCTTCTCTACGAAATCGCGTGGCGGCACAGTATTACGTTTGAATATATCCCACCCTGGCTCATGGAGGTGCTTTCTCAAGTCGCCCACCAAGACGAACAATGCGCCCTCAGCAAGCAACAGCAGATGGAAATAGCTTTGGTCTTGTTAAAAAGCAGTCGTTGGCTCGACGCGAGCGAGGAAACCGATAAGCAAGTCATTGAAGAACATGTACGACTCTTGAATGAATTGCTGGAAAAGTATGCTCAATACTTACCCGATTGCGCTGCAGAATTAGCCTACCACCAAGCTCTTGTAGCCCGTGATCAGCTGGACTTTCGGAGAATGGAAACGTTAGTTGAAGAAATTACGGGTGAAGACCCGGTATGGAAGCTGAGGAAGGCAGCATTGCTGATGGAATTGGGGCGATTCGACGAGGGAGGAAAACTCATAGCAACGGCCTACGGTGAACTACGTGAAAGTCATCGACGAGACCGTTACTCCATCCCTATTTTGTCTCGATTAGTCTGGGCGCATGTTCTACTCAGCGCAGCCAACCGATTTGGTCCTGCCGAAGAGTTACCTACCTTCGCCGAGAATAACTATCGAAAATGGAAGTGTGACGCGTGGACCTGGATCGAAGCCATCCAGGAAAAGACCAATAAGAAGCAAGAAAAATACCTCAAAGACCAGAAAACTATTGAGCCACTATTTGAACAAGGCCACTATCGAGACAACTCCAGTCAGCGTTCATACAGCAATCAAACATCAGAGCTTCTCCTACTTGAAGGTTTGACCAGAGAAGTAGGCATTCCCTTGCGCTCGGGTAGTGCGTTTATGAATGTCAATTTACTTGCAGGGTCAGTTGAGAAATTAGTATTGGCTGGTGGCAACGGCGCCGAACTCGAAGACTATATTTTGGCGATTCGCGCGTCCAGCAGCGAAAGCTCTCCATCCATAAAAGACGTTTTTACACGCATCGGTGTGGCACGCTCGTCAAAGAAGGTAGTCGACACTTTAATTGGTCGTCTTCTGACTGCCATTGACTACTGGCGCAGGCAGAGAAGTGAGGGAACCAAAGAGCAGCAAGGCTATTCACTATCGGCTCTCAGGGTGCTGATGGAGGTTCTGGCACGTTTGGTTGTTCGAACTTCTCTCGAAAAATCTAAGGAAGTATTCTTACTGGCTCTCTCAATAGGACACCAAAGTGACGCGCGGCATTTGTGGCTGTTTGATGTCTTGGAGCATCTATTAACTCATTCGCTAAGCGGCATTTCGAAATCCAAGCAAGGCGAACTATTGGAAGATGCATTGGCATTTCCTTTGCAAAGTGAGGTAATGGCCGACAACTTCCCTCACTGGCCCAATCCTATTGTCAATTGGCCCAACGCCCGAAACACTTACGTCAAATTAGATAGCCGCATAAACCAGTTGATAACGGCTGTGGCACAGAAGGGATCGATTTCGAGAACTGCGGCGTTACAACGGCTCTTGCCATTGGCAAAAAAGGAAGGTTTTCTTATGCAGACTGAGCGCGACAGTCTGGCAAACGCGCTTTGGGGTAACACACCCGACTACAGAGAATTGCCTGAAACAGGCTTATACCCTCACGCCCTATTGCTTTTACCCATGCCAGATGTAACGAGATCCACGCTGGTCGTTCGACGATATCTATATGAGGATAACGAGGATGTTTTGACGGCCACTCAGAAAGATCTACGTCGTATCCCTTCTCCAGAAATCGAGCATGCCGTCACGATCTATGCAAGCATGGCGAATGCAGCGGCGAATGAAACACTACACCTACTTCCGACGTCAGAACAGGCGATGACGTTGTTTGATCAATTGGTAGCGTGGCGTCCAGGCGTAGAAGAGGATGATTTTTTTGGTGCCGCTACTAATCATCGAAAGCAACTCTTAGAAACCATAGGCAATGCACTTTCTTATGCCATTTGTCCAGCACTATCCGCCGAAGCGAAAACATTGAATCGATTTGAACAATTAAAGGTTTTTTATGAGGACCTCAAGGAGGCATCTTCCGTGATTCCTGCCTTCGTCTATTTTGTGAAGATTGGGGATGCTGTTTCGATCACTATCGAAAAAATTGTTCGAAAAAGCTTGCAAGATCATGAATCACGCACGGTTAGCTATTCAGCAATCGCTCTGCAGAAGTGGATGAACTTCTCAGATGCAGATCGCCCTCCGCAGCTATTGGGACTAATTTCGAGGTTAATCGTAATCATCGAATCGGGGCGCTCAGTGGGACTACAGCAACTCATCCAACTTGCAGAAGAGTTAGTGAAAAAGCAATGGTTAACGGAAGAACAAATAGCTATGTTGATAGAGGCTATACCAAATGCATTCAACGCGACAGATTACGCCTCTATTGATCCGATAAGCCGAGAGGCTATTAGTGCCTCCAGTATTCGACAGGCATGCGTAAAGTTCGCTAACACGGTGATCGCACTTACTCCGGGTGCGCTCAGTCTACAAAAGCTTCTTAAGGAATCTAAGGAGGATGCTCTTCCAGAAGTTCGTTTCGCGAGCAATTCAAATTAACTCTGAGTGCTCTTTTTTATTCTAAGGGTCACAGCGTCTCTTGGATGGAACCGTCCTCTCTAATCGGCCCGGCGGGGCGTAGAAAGAGAATATCGAACTCTGGCGAGTGCTGATAAATGATGCCAGCGAATTCAAAATGAAGCCCTCGATCAACAAAAGCTGGCCCTCCGCCACCCGCCGGAAGTGCGTGAACCCAGCCTTGTGGAACACCTCGGCCAGCCGTGCCTGCCCGGCTTCGGCCTGAGCGAGGTGGCAAAAAGAGACCCCCTTCCAGTACCCCTTCGCCAACCTCATGGCCGGCGCCCAGGCGTTCAAGCGGGAACCACCCAAAGCGGATTTTGACCAGTCGCCTCCTCCGATCAGGGGAGGTGCTGGCAAGGTACATCTGTCACCATATGCGCCAGCCGCTGAGAACTCTGTCACCCGTCACAAAGGAACTGGAATGGCAACGCACGCACCTCAAGACCGACACGAGGAAATCGTCGACAGCCTGGTCACCACCGTGCAGTTGCAGTCCACCGCAACCGCACAGCGACGATTTTTGAAAAATCTTCTGGATGCCCTCGGTACCCAGGGTTCGCTGACCAGCCTTACCCCAGGCCCCAGCAGCAACGTTTTTGTGATACCCCAAATCCTGGAGTCGCAGTTGCGCGCACAGCCGTCGCTGACGAGCACCGAGGATTGGGAAGCCCAACTGCGGACCTGGGGCGCGCTGACCGTCAACAGTTTGAGCAGCAGCGCGCTGATGGCGGTCATGCAGCGTGGAGCGACGGCCGCTGAAGGGATCGCGGCACCCAGCGCTGCGGTTTCCCTGGTCACCCAGCCAAAGGCCTCCACTGCGAAAAGTGACACGCCGTTGCCGCAGCATTTTCAAGGGCCATTCGACTGGCATCTCGACGGGCGCGGCGCCAACGTCGTCAATGCTTGGGCCATGTTTGCAAACGACCCCAAGTTTGCCAACCGGCTACCTTGGGACGGCATCAATGTCGGTCATATCGACACCGGCTACACCGAGCACGTCGCTTTGGGATGGAGGAATGGCAACAGTTCAACGGTAAAACCCGGGTTGGGCCATGATTACTGGGATGGCCCGGCTGACGCAGACCCGCGTGATGAGTGGCTTCCGGGGTTCCCCGGCCACGGTACACGCATCAGCGGCGCCATCTCCGGCTTCATGGCGCAAACGCCGACCCATCCTTACTATGGTGTGGCACCGGGTGTGACGATCATCCCTTACCGCGTCACCGATTCGGTCATCATCGACCACGTCAAACAGCATGTCGCCGACGCCATTCGCGAAGCCGTTGACGACGGTTGCCATGTTGTCAACATCTCGCTGGGCGCCTGGTTTGGCTCCGGCAAACTGGCCGATGCATTGGATTACGCCTACGAGAATGGCGTGATCGTGGTCTGCGCAGCCGGACAGGTTTTGCAGGAGGTGATCTACCCCGGGCGCTACAACCGGTGCGTCACCATGGGCGGCGTCGGGCCGGGCTTTAAACCATGGAGCAGCGGCGCACGTGGGCAATACGTCGACATTTGCGCTCCCGCCGATGTGATTCGCAGGATCGAAGCCAGGAAATTACCACACGGCACTGCCGCAGGCACGGTGTACCCGAAAGCGGACGGACACGGCACAAGCTACGCTACGGCAACTTGTTCAGGTATTGCCGCCCTGTGGTTAGCCTGGCATGGCATTGATGCTTTGAAGGCCCGTTACGCTGCGGGGGGAGCATGGCAAATCGTGCAGGCTTTCAAGAAGCTCGCTCGCCAGACAGCGACGCCGGGCAACTGGCCCGCAGGCTCAACCGACTATGGCAGCGGCGTCATCAACGCTGCGGCCTTACTGGCAGCGCCGCTGCCCGCAAGCGGTAGCCTCTTAAAGGCGACCGAGGCGGCTGGCGTGTTCGACCCGAAAGACTGAGCAGAAAGTGCAGCGTAAGCCAGCCCGCCGCGCTGGCTACGCATTGCTTGAGCACGGCATTCTGGTGCGCAGGCAGATCAGATGGACCGGCTTTTTCGCCGATGCGTCAACTGTTTGAGCAAATCAACATTTCACGCTGTCGATAACGACCTATTGACGATAGTCACCCTTAGCGCCGCACCTCAAAAATCAAATTAAACGGCGTCTCCGCCGCCCGCCTGAAGTGCGTGAACCCGGCCTTGCGGAACACCTCCGCCAGCCGTGCCTGCCCGGCCTGGGCGCCCAGCACCAGCTTGCCGCCTTCAGAGATCGCATGCGCGCAGCAGATCAGGCATGAGCCGGTGTAGTACAGCTGCCCTACCGGGTTCAGGTTGTCTTCAATTTTGTCGTTGGCAAAGGGCTCGACCAGCATGATGGTGCCGCCGGGGGCGAGGACTTCGGCCGCGTGTTTGGCCGCGGCCACGGGGTCGCCGAGGTCGTGCAGGGTGTCGAAGAAGCAGATGAGGCTGTATTGTTTGTTGGGGTAGTCGGCGGCGCGGGCGGTGTTGAAGTTCACGCGGTCGGCTGCGCCGGCCTTTGCGGCATTGCCGCGCGCCTGCTGGATCGATTCGGCGTGGGTGTCGAAGCCGTGGAAGCGGGAGCTGGGGAAGGCCTCGGCCATGAACAAGGTGGAGTGGCCGTGGCCGCAGCCTATGTCGGCGACGTCGACGCCGGCCTCCAGCAGTTGCTGCACGCCTTCGAGGGCGGGCAGCCATTCGGCGACCAGGCTGGCTTTGTAGCCGTTGCGGTAAAAGGCCGCGACGCCGCAGGCCAGGCGCTCGTGGTGGTCGCCCCAGGCCACGCCCTCCCCTGTGCGGAAAGCGTGCAGGGCCTTGTCTTCGTCGAACCACATGGCGGCGGGCACGTTCCAGGCGGGCGGGATGAAGAAGGGGCTGGCTTCGTCGGCGAGCACCAGGGCGTGTTCGGGTGAAAGCTCATAGGTATCGCTGAGGGCGTGGTAGCCGATGTAGTGGCCGGCCGCCTGGGCATTGAGCCATTCGCGCACATAACGCTCGGCGCAGCCGGAGCGCGCGGCGAGTTCCTTGGCGCCCAGCGGGCCGGCGCCGGCCATGGTTTTGTAGAGGCCGAGCTTGTCGCCGATGCTGACCATGAGGCCGGTGTAGGCGGCGGTCAGGTCGCCTATGGTGCGCATCACAAAATTTTCGAGTCTGGCGTTGTCTATGGCGGCGGTGGTCATGGGTGCGGGGTACTTTCTCGGGTGGTCAAAAAGGTGAGCGGGTGATTCCGTGGGGCAATGATCCGCGTCGGCCGCCCAAAGCGACAGGGCTAAAATCGCCCGCAACCGGTCTGTTCATGCCATGCCGCATGGCAGGCGCTTCATGCCGGCCCCGCCCCCACCCTGGTGAAGAACACATGACCCTCACCGCAGCATCCAGCACCACCCTGCACGTCAGCCTTGTGGCGGTACCCGACGCCGTGATCTCGACGCTGGCGGGCATTCTTGACGTGATGAATGGGGCGGCGATGATGGGCCTGGTGGAGGCGAAGGCGAAGCCGCCCTTCCAGATCGAGATCGTGGGGGAAGAGGCCGGCGCCTTGCGGCTGGTGAGCGGTGTGCCGATCGACGTGCAGCAGCGCATCGACCACATCGCGGCGACGGACATCGTGATCGTGCCGTCCTTTCTGCTGGGGCCCGAGGGCTGGCAGACGGGCCGCTACCCGCGCCTGGTGGCGTGGCTGCGCCGCATGCATGAGGGGGGCGCGATGCTGTGCTCGGCGTGCTCGGGCCTCTTCCTGCTGGCGGAGACGGGCCTCTTCGACGGCAAGGACGCGACGGTGCATTTTGCGTACACGAACGCTTTCACGGCGCTGTACCCGGCGGTGACGGTACACCCCGAGCGCGTGCTGGTGATCTCGGGCCCGCGCGAGGAACTGGTCTGCTCGGGCGCGTCAACCACCTGGCACGACATGGCGCTGTACCTGATCGCGCGCCACGCGGGCGCCACGATGGCGCAAGAGGTGGCGCGCCTGTTTGCGCTGCAGTGGCACCAGGACGGGCTGGCGCCTTACATGGTCTTTGAGGGCAAGAGCGACCACGGCGACAACGAGGTGCTGGGCGCGCAGCAATGGCTGGCGCAGCATTTTTCGGTGGCGCGCCCCGTGGAGGAAATGATCAAGCGCTCGAAGCTGGCGGAGCGCACCTTCAAGCGGCGTTTCACGGCGGCCACGGGAATTGCGCCGCTCGAGTACGCGCAGCGCCTGCGCATCGAAGACGCCAAGCGCCGCCTGGAGCGCACCGACGCGGCGGTGGACGAGATCAGCTGGCGCGTGGGCTATGAAGACCCGGCCTTCTTTCGCCGGCTCTTCAAGCGCACGACAGGCATGGCGCCGGGAGCTTACCGCAAGCGCTTTTGCATTCCGGACTTTGCGCGGTCTTGAGGCACGGTTCGGACCGGGCTAGCCAAGTCTGCATTTTCACCGGCCCTTCGATACCGTAGGCCGAACGACTAAAACACCAACATCCGCCACCCCACCTCCTGCCCCCGCCCCAAAAAAGCCACCAAGCCACCCAGCCCCGCACACTGCGGCACCAAGCCCTCACGCCCAAGCCCCAGCGCATGCATGGCCTGGCTGCAAGCCCGCATCTCAATCCCCAGGCCGGCAGCGACTTCGAGGTAGTGGCGCACGGGCAGGCTTTGCGGGCCGAAGCCTATCAATGTGTCCGCATGCTCGGGCAGCAGCCACTGCACGGCTTGCGCAGTGAAGAGCATCTCGACTTTTAAATCCATGGCCGCGGCGGCCTGGGCGGCCATGAAGGGGGTGGCGGCGCGTTCGGGGTTTTGCGGGTCGCAGGACCAGACCATGATGGTCAGGCCTTGCTGGCTTGCCGGTGAAGTGCTTGTTGGGTCTTGTTGTTGTGTCATCACGCGGGCGGGAATTTGATGTTTTCAAGCCGCATGCGGGCTGTAGCGGCGGCCTCTAGTTGGGGGCCGTGGGCCAGTTGCGGCAGGTCTTGCTCCCAACGATTCGGTGTGATGGTGACGAGCCAGCCCTGGCCGTAGGGGTCCTGGTGGATGATTTCGGGGGTGTCTTCGAGCAGGGGGTTGATCTCGCTGATGGCGCCGGAGACGGGGGTCTTGATGGCGACGACGGACTTGCTGAGTTCGGCGACGGCCAGGGTTTCGCCCTGCCCTGTCGTTGTGCCCACGGGCTTGGGGCGGCACATGAAGAAGTCGCCGCTCAGGTGAATGCCGAAGCTGGTGACGCCTACCTGCAGGCGGCCGTCGGCCAGCGGGCGGCACCACATGTCGCGCTCCAGCAAATAAAAACACTCATCGGGGTAGTCAAAGCCCAGGATCTGCATGGCCACACGTGCGCGCGCGGGCGCGGGGAAATTGGCGGAAGAAAGCGGGAGTCGAACCCACCCGGCGGCGCATGGCGCCACCCACTGGGTTTGAAGCCCAGCCGCCCCACCAGGAGCGTTTTTCTTCCATGATCTTCATGACGCTTGTTCCCCCTCTTCTTCGGGGAACAGCGGCGTTCCGGTGCGCAGCAAATGGGCATCGCCCACGCGGCGCAAGAAACCTATTCTGTCGAAAAATTCCAGTATCTGTATGGCGCGCTTGCGGCCCAGGCCGGTGGCGTCGCGAAAGCTTGCCGCGGTGATGGTGCCTTCGCGCTGCGCGATGCCGCGGGCCAGCGACGCGAGTTGCTGCACCACCTGGGGGTGGTAATACAAATCCTTGACGACCTGGAAGACCTCGCCGCCTTGCGCCAGGCGGGCCAGCACCTGGCGCACCTGCGCTTCGGGCAGGTGAGCGTTGTTGGCAATGTCGCGCACCCAGGGTGGGTCGAAGCGGCCGTCGAGCAGCATGGGCAGCGCGCGTTCGGCAACGATTTTGTCGGCGGCGCGCAGCTGGGCGCCGTGTTCGGGCAGGTGCAAAAAACCGCTGCGCCGCGCGAGCTTGCCGGCCTGGGCCATGTGGCCGACAAGCTGGCCCCACAGGGCTTCGGGCATGCGGGGCGCGGCGAGGCGGCGGGCGCGTTGCAGGTCGGGGCCCATGTCTTCGGGGTGGGCGGTGTGGAAGGCCTGCAG
Source organism: Polaromonas sp. YR568 (assembly GCF_943369675.1). GTDB lineage: Bacteria > Pseudomonadota > Gammaproteobacteria > Burkholderiales > Burkholderiaceae_C > Polaromonas. The sequence continues at coordinate 12,557 of NZ_CALROB020000066.1, forward strand.
CGCCTGCAGCACGGCGGCTTCGCCGGCGGCGAGCTGTTCGCTGGAGATGATCCAGTCTTGCGCTTCGGCCCACACCACGCCGGGCAGCTCGTCGGGTTTGAAGGGCCAGGCGCGCAGGCCTTCACCGCGCAGCCATGAGGGCCCGTGCAGGCCGAAGGGCGCGTGGGCCAGCGCGCCGCGCAGGCGCTGGATGGCGCCGACTGCGCGCTGGGTGTGCAGGCAGGCCAGGCGCTCGGGCGTCTGGCGGTAGCGCGCGGGGGCAGCCGTGTCCAGCACAGTGCCGCCGGCGACGGTGCGGCTGGCGGAGGCATCGCGCAGCACAAAGCGGTCGCCGTGCCAGGCATGCACGGGCTGCTGCAGCACCAGCTGCGCGAGGGCGGATTCGCCGGGCGCAATCGAGGGCTTGCCGAGCACGGCGACGCTGGCCATGCATTCCTGCGTGCCGGTGTGCAAATGCACCAAGGTGCCGGAGCGCAGGGCCTTGGTTTCAGTGGCGGCGAGTTGCAGCCAGACGTCGAGGCGCTGCGTGCTGTTGGCAATTGCAGGGTCGCAGAGGGTCTGGCCGCGTTCGACCGCGCCGCGCTCCAGCCCGGCCAGGCCGACGGCGCAGCGCTGGCCGGCGTGGGCGGCTTCGGCACTTTTGCCGTGCACCTGCAGGCTGCGCACGCGGTAGTGTTTTTCGGGCGCATGGGCCAGGCACAAAGCGTCGCCTATGTGCACGGTGCCGGCGGCGATGCTGCCGGCGACGACGGTGCCCACGCCGTCGAGCGTGAAAACGCGGTCCAGCCCCATGCGAAAGCCGGCCTCTTCGGTGGCCGCGGCGGGCGGGCGCGCTGCTTCGCTGAGCAGAAGCGCGCGCAGGTCGGCCAGCCCATCGCCGCGCTGGGCCGAGACGCTGAGCACCGGGTAGCCGCCCAGGCCGGCGCCGGCGAGCAGTGCCTTCACCTGTACTTCGCGTTCATGCCGCAGGCTGTCGTCGGCGCGGTCTATCTTGGTGATGACGGCTGCCCCGCGATCGATGCCGAGCAGCGAGAGGATGGTGAGGTGCTCGACCGTCTGCGGCATGACGCCGTCGTCGGCCGCGACCAGCAGCAGCGCGTAGTCGATGCCGCTGGCGCCGGCGACCATGGTGCGTACCAGTTTTTCGTGGCCGGGCACGTCGACGAAGCCGACCTGGCCGCCGCCTGGCGTGGGCATGGCGGCGTAGCCAAGTTCAATGGTGATGCCGCGGCGCTTTTCTTCGGGCAGGCGGTCGGCGTCGACACCGGTGAGGGCGCGCACCAGGGCGGTCTTGCCGTGGTCTATGTGCCCTGCGGTGCCGACGATCATCTCGTCCTTAAGCGGTGATGCGCTCGCGCAATGCGGCGAGCTGGTTGAGCACATCGGCCGCGTCGTCCAGGCAGCGGCAGTCGAGCAGCAGGCGGTCGTCGGCGATGCGGCCGATGATGGGCAGGGGCAGCTCGCGCAGGGCGGTGGCCAGGGCTTCAAGCGCCGTGCCCGTGCCGCGTTTGCCGGGCAGCAGCGGCGCAATCGCCAGGCCCGCCGAAGGCAGCCTGTCGACGGGCAGCGAGCCTGAGCCTATCTGGCTCAGCATGGCTTCGGCCGTGACGGCGTAGCGCGGGGCCAGTGCTTCGCGCAAAGGTTCAAGCAGCTGTTGCGCGGTCTGCGCGGCCTGCCCGGCCGGGCGTGTGAGCCAGCGCAGCGTGGGCAGGTCGCGCGTGAGCAGCTCGGGCTGCAGGTAGAGCATGAGCGTGGCTTCGAGCGCGGCCAGCGGCAGCTTGGACAGGCGCAGCGCGCGCTTCATGGGGAACTTGCGGATTTTGCCGACCAGCTCGCGGCTGCCGACGATGAGGCCGGCCTGCGGGCCGCCCAGCAGCTTGTCGCCCGAGAAGGTGACGACGCCGCAGCCCGCAGCGAGCATCTCTTGCGGTGTGGGTTCCTTGGGCAGGCCGTAGGAAGACATGTCGATGAGGGAGCCGCTGCCCAGGTCTGTGGCCAGGGCGACGCCGCGTTCCTTCGCAAGTTCGGCGAGCTGAGACTCGGGCACGGAGGCGGTGAAGCCTTCGACCGCGTAGTTGCTGGTGTGCACCTTCATGAGCAAGGCGGTTTGCGGCGTGATGGCGCGCGCGTAGTCGGCCAGGTGGGTGCGGTTGGTGGTGCCGACTTCGACCATGGCGGCGCCGGCGCTGGCCATGACGTCGGGCATACGAAAGGCGCCGCCGATTTCGACCAGCTCGCCGCGCGAGATGACGACCTCGCGCCCGCCGGCCAGCGCGGCGATGGTCAGCAGCACGGCTGCCGCGTTGTTGTTGACGACGGTGGCGGCCTCGGCGCCGGTGATCTCGCAGAGCAGGCCTTCGACGATGCTGTCGCGGTCGCCGCGGCCGCCGCCGGCCAGGTCGTATTCGAGGTTGTTGGGCCCTTCCATCATGGCCGTGAGGTGGGCGATGGCGGCTTGCGGCAGCACGGAGCGGCCCAGGTTGGTGTGGATGACGGTGCCGGTGAGGTTGAGCACACGGCGCAGGCGCGGGCTGAGGCGGGCCTGCACGCGGGTGGCCAGTTCATGGGCCAATGCCTCTGGAAGGACGCTGCCGGCATCAAGGCCGCCGGCCAGGGCCAACACGCGCAAGTGATCAAGTAGTGAGCGGGCTTGTTCGGCAACCAGCGTATGGCCGTGCGCGGCGGCGAGGGCTTGCGCGGCGTCGAGCCGGAGCAGCTTGTCAACCGAAGGCAGATCCTGGGGCCTGGCCTTCGAGCCGTGAACCACGGACTCGCCGGTCGCGGCCATCAGCCGCCTCCGCCGTCGTTGGGATCGGGGTCAGCGCCGTCGGGACCATCGGGGTCGCCGAACAGCAGCATGAGGTTGACGCCGTGGCGCTGGAAGCCGGCCTCCGACACCAGCAGGTCCAGCGTGACGGTGGCCAGGTCGTCGGCCGCCGGGTCGACGTACATGTCGCGGTCCATGCGGACGATCTTGAGGTAATGGCCGCACTCGTCGCAGGTTTCGGCTTCGACGGCCTGCTTGGGCGCGCCGCTGGCGGCTGGCCCATCGCCGGCGGGTTGCAGCGACTGGTAGTGAATGCCCTTGGTGCTTTCACAGTGGGCGCATTTGATGCGCACCATGTGCCACTGGGCGGAGCAGAGCGAACAATGCAGGTAGCGGTAGCTGCCGCCGCCGTCTATGCGCGAGACGGAGGCCGTGGGCCGGCTGCCGCAGCAGGGGCAGACGGTGGCGTCGTCGACGCGGCCGAAGGGGGCGAGGCGGTCGGTGCCGCGCGCCTCTTCCGTGGCCAGCACCAGCTGCGTCCAGTAGGCCTGCAGGCCGGCGGCGATGAGGGGCGCGGCGGCCATGTCGAGGCCGAACATGATGTTGTGCAGCAGGCGGTCGGCTTGCTGCTCGAGCGCGTCGTCGGGGATGCCTTGCAGCTCGCGCACCACGGCCTGGGCCGGGCTGCCTTCCAGCCGGGGCAGCAGCGCGGCCAGCAGGCGGTGGAAGCCGGCGCGCCACTGCGGGTCGCGCGGCCAGTGCACGGCCGGAACGGGCGGCTGGCCGGCGCGCGAGGCGGCGTCTATGGCATCGGCATCGGGCAAGGCGACGGCCGGGTAGGACTGCAGGATTTCATGCTGGGCGCGCACCAGCTCGGCGGCGAAGAGCAGGAAGTCGCGCATGGGGTGCGAGGCGGCCAGCTGCCGCAGCCGGGTTTCGCGTTCGGCAAAGACTTCATGGCGTTTGGGCAAATGCAGGTGGGGCACCTGCTGGCCGGCCCGGACGGCGATTTCCTCCGGGGACAACAATGCGCTGGCTTGTGTCAGGGTCATGAGGTGATTGTGCGCTCCCGGGCTATTTTTCGCCACCCATGTCGCGGTACCAGAGCCGGTGGTGCTGGCGCGCCCAGGCCCGGCTCACGGTGCCGCGTGTCATGGCCTGTACGGAGCCCTTGACCCAGATGGCCGCGTAGATGTGGATGATGACGCTGATGATCAGGATGACGGCGGCCAGGGCGTGCACGACCACGGCGATGCGGCGCAGCACGATGGGGAAGAAGTCGGCGAACCAGGGCTGCCAGAACATGAAGCCGGTGATCAGCAGCAGGATGAGGCAGATACCGAAAGTCCAGAACACGATCTTCTGGCCGGCGTTGTATTTGCCCACGGCGGGCATGTTGTCTTCATGGCCCTTGAGCAGCTCGGGCGCGCGGCGCGTCCAGGCGGTGTCGCTTGCGTTCCAGAAGTTGTCGCGCCAGACCTGGAAGAAAAGGAAGACAAACCCCAGCACCATGAGCACGCCGAAGAAGGGGTGCAGGATGCGCGTCCAGACGCCGCCGCCGAACAGCGCGGTGAAGAAGAAAAACGCGGGATGGAAGAAGGCCAGGCCGGACAGGGCCGCGCAGATGAAGAGCAAGGCCACCAGCCAGTGGTTGATGCGGGTGCGGTCGGGGTAGCGCTCTATGGTGGGCTCCATACCGCGTTCGTTAGCGCGTTCGTCACTGCGAACAATGGTGATGTGCTCCATGTCAGCTCTCCTTGGGGGGTGGCGGCAGCGTATCGTCCCCGTCGGCCAGTTCGCGTTCCCTGGCATCGTCTATTTCTTCCGTTTCCAGCGGGCCGACCTTGATGTAGTGGAAGAAGCCCACCACGGCCGCGCCTATCATGGCGGCCACGGCCAGGGGCTTGGCCGCGCCCTTCCACAGCGAGACCCAGGGGCTGATCGTGGGGTTGGCCGGCAGGCCGTGGTACAGACCCGGCTGGTCGCCGTGCTGCAGCACGTACATCACGTGGGTGCCGCCCACGCCTTGCGGGTCGTAGACGGCGGCGTTTTCGTAGCCGCGTTCCTTGAGGTCGACGATGCGCTCGGCGGCGAATTCATGCATGTCTTCCTTGCTGCCGAAACGGATGGCGCCCGTGGGGCAGGCCTTGACGCAGGCCGGCTCCAGGCCGACGCCGACGCGGTCTGAGCACAGAGAACATTTGTAGGCCTTGTCGTCCTTCTTGCTGATGCGCGGTACGTCGAACGGGCAGCCGGTGACGCAGTTGCCGCAGCCGACGCAGTTCTCGCTGATGAAGTCGACAATGCCGTTGGTGTACTTGACGATGGCGCCGGGCGCGGGGCAGGCCTTGAGGCAGCCGGGGTCGTCGCAGTGCATGCAGCCGTCCTTGCGGATCAGCCATTCGAGCCGCGTGCTTTCGTCCTTCTGCTTCATCTCCACTTCGGAGAAGCGCATCACTGTCCAGGATTGCGGCGTGAGGTCGCGCGGGTTGTCGTAGGTGCCGATGTTGTCGCCGACGTCGTCGCGCAGGTCGTTCCACTGCATGCAGGCGACCTGGCAGGCCTTGCAGCCTATGCAGCTGGTGACGTCGATGAGCTTGGCGACTTCGGTGACGTGGTGCCTGGCCTGCGGCGAGGGCGTGGTGGTGGCGGAGCGCAGCGCGATGTCGAGGGATTGCAGTGATGACATGGTGGGCCCCTATGCCTTCTCGATGTTGACCGTGAACGACTTGTATTCGGGCGTCTGCGTGTTCGCATCCCCGACAAAAGGCGTCAGCGTGTTGACCAGGTAGCCCGGTTTGGCCACCCCGACAAAGCCCCAGTGGTTGGGCAGGCCCACGGTGTCTATCTTCTTGCCGTCGACGTCGAGCTGCGGGATGCGCTTGGTGACCACGGCCACGCACTTGATGAAGCCGCGGTTCGACGAGACCTTGACCCACTCGCCGTTGGCGATGCCCTTGGCCTTGGCCAGCTCTTCGCCGATTTCGACGAACTGCTGCGGCTGGATGATGGCCGAGGTCTGCACGTTCTTGGTCCAGTAGTGGAAGTGCTCGGTGAGGCGGTAGCTGGTGGCCACATAGGGGAAGTCTTTGGGCGTGCCGAAGGCTTCCATGTCGCCCTTGAACACGCGCGCGGCCGGGTTGGCCCTGGCCTTGGGGTTGGTGTTCATGGGGTTGTTCACCAGCGGCGACTCGAAGGGCTCGTAGTGCTCGGGCAGCGGGCCTTCGGCCATGCCGGTGGGCGCGAACATGCGCGCAACGCCCTCTGCCGTCATGATGAAGGGCTGCACGCGGTCGGCATCGCCGGGGTTAGCGTCGGGGCGTATGTCGGGCACGTCGCTGCCGCCCCAGGCCGTGCCGTTCCACTGCACCAGCTTGCGTTTGCCGTCCCAGGGTTTGCCGTCGGGCGCGCTGGAGGCGGCGTTGTAGAGGATGCGGCGGTTGGCCGGCCAGGCCCAGGCCCAGTTGAGCGTCTGGCCGATTCCGAACGGATCGGCGTTGTCGCGCCTGGCCATCTGGTTGCCGGCCTGCGTCCAGGCGCCGGAATAAATCCAGCAGCCGCAGGCGGTGGAGCCGTCGTCGCGCAGCATGCCGAAGCCGGGCAATTGCTCGCCGGCTTTCACCAGCACCTTGGGCGGCGCTTTCGGGTCCTTGGGGTCGGGCGGGGCGACGACGTCGGCCAGCGCCTTGCCGTTGTATTCCATGGCCAGTTCTTCGGACGATGGCGCGCTGGGGATCTTGTAGGGCCAGGTCAGGTTGACGATGGGGTCAGGGTAGGCGCCGCCGTCCTTGACGTACATGGCCTTGATGCGGTTGAACAGGTCCGCCATGATCTCGACGTCGCCGTGCGCTTCGCCGGGCGGGTTGGCGCCCTTCCAGTGCCACTGCAGCCAGCGGCCGGAGTTGGTGAGCGAGCCGTCTTCTTCGGCGAAGCAGGTCGAGGGCAGGCGGAACACCGTGGTCTGGATCTCGGCGCTCTTCACGTCGTTGTGCTCGCCGAAGTTTTTCCAGAACTCGGCCGTCTCGGTGTTGAGCGGGTCGATGACGGCCAGGAACTTGAGCTTGGACAGTCCCGCGATGACCTTCTTCTTGTTGGGGAAGGAGCCGACGGGGTTGAAGCCCTGGCAGATGTAGCCGTTGAGCTTGCCCTGGTTCATGAGCTCGAAGGCCTGCAGCACGTCGTAGAGCTTGTCGATCTTGGGCAGGTAGTCGTAGGCCCAGTTGTTCTCTGCCGTGGCGGCCTTGCCCCACCAGGATTTTTGCAGGCTGACGAAGAACTTGGGGTAGTTCTGCCAGTAGCTCATCTGGTTGGGCCGCAGGGCCTTGAGCGCGCGGGTCTTGTAATAGGTTTCCAGGTCCTGCTCGGCGTCGCGCGCCAGCGAGAGGTAGCCCGGCAGCGAGTTGGACAGCAGGCCCAGGTCCGTCAGGCCCTGGATGTTGCTGTGGCCGCGCAGCGCGTTCATGCCGCCGCCGGCGATGCCGATGTTGCCCAGCAGCAGCTGCATGATGGCCGCGGTGCGGATCATCTGCGAGCCGACGCTGTGCTGCGTCCAGCCCAGGGCGTACATGATGGTCATGGCCTTGTTGGGCACGGCCGTGGCGGAGACCATCTCGCAGATCTTCAGGAACTTGTCTTTCGGCGTGCCGGTGATGCGGCTGACCAGCTCAGGCGTGTAGCGCGAGAAGTGCGTCTTCATCACGTTGAGCACGCAGCGCGGGTGCTGCATGGTCGGGTCGACCTTGGCGAAGCCTTTGTCGTCGAGCTCGTAACCCCAGCTGGCGGCGCTGTAGCTGCGCTTGGCCTCGTCGTAGCCCGAGAACAGGCCGTCCTTGAAGCTGAAGGCCTCGCCCACGATGAAGGAGGCGTTGGTGTAGTTGGCGACGTAGTCCTTCTGGATCTTGTCGTTGGACAGCAGGTAGTTGATGACGCCGGCCAGGAAGGCGATGTCGCTGCCGGCGCGTATCGGGGCGTAGTAGTCGCTCATGGCGGCCGAGCGCGTGAAGCGCGGGTCGACCACGATGAGCTTGGCCTTGTTGTGCTGCTTGGCCTCAATCACCCATTTGAAGCCGCAGGGGTGCGCTTCGGCGGCGTTGCCGCCCATGATGAGAACGAGATCGGCGTTCTTGATGTCCACCCAGTGGTTGGTCATCGCGCCTCGTCCGAACGTCGGGGCCAGACTGGCCACCGTCGGTCCGTGTCAAACCCGCGCTTGATTGTCGAAGACCAGCATCCCGAGGGAGCGCATGGTCTTGTGCGTGAGGTAGCCGGTTTCGTTGGAGGACGCCGATGCGCAGAGCATGCCGGTGGAGGTCCAGCGGTTGACGACCTTGCCGTCGGCGTTGTTGGTCATGAAGTTGGCGTCGCGGTCGGCCTTCATGAATTTGGCCAGGCGGCCCATCGCTTCATCCCAGGAGATGCGCTTCCATTCGGTGCTGCCGGGTTCGCGCACTTCGGGGTATTTGAGACGGTTCGGGCTGTGCACGAAGTCGAGCAGGCCGGCGCCCTTGGGGCACAGCGTGCCGCGGTTGACCGGGTGGTCGGCGTCGCCCTCGATGTGGATGATGTCGGCCGTGACGTTCTTGGCCTTGTCGCCCAGGCTGTACATGATGATGCCGCAGCCCACCGAGCAGTAGGGGCAGGTGTTGCGGGTCTCGGTGGTGCGCGCCAGCTTGAAATTGCGCGTCTCGGCCAGCGCCGAGGTCGGCGAGAAGCCCAGCGCGACCAGGCTGGACGCCGCCAGCCCCGCGCCGCTGACGCGGAAAAATTGCCTTCGGTTCATGTCCATCGTGGTGTCTCCTGCGGTGATAGCGCGCACTCGTGGGATTGGGAAATGGGAAATGGGAAACGGGAAAAGGGAAATGGGTCTTGTTGTTGTCGTTGTGGTTATGCGGAATTCGCTGGCCGGTTTATTGCGATGCGGCCGTTGCGGGCTTGCCGGAAGCGCCGTCACCACCGGTCGCCGCGGGTGTCCCGCCGGATTTGGCGCCGCCCTGTGCCTGGCCGCCGGCCATACCGCCTATGGCCGTGCCACCCGCGGCGGGCCCGGTGGCCGGGGAGCTGGCAGGGATGTCGCCTGTGGAGGGTGTGACGGCAGGGGTGGCGCTGCTGGAAGCCGGGGCGGAGCCGCCGGACGCTGCCGGGGCGGCAGGCTCGGACTTCTTGCCGCAGGCCGTCAAGCCGAGAAGCGCGACCGCGAGGCCGGCGCAAACGAGCAGTGGTTTCATGGCTATTCCGTACGATGGTGACATCGCAACCGTCCCGGTGCGGGACACGGTTGGCTTTACTCAAAGGCCATTACAAGCCACCTGACGGTGAAGAGTCAAGCGCTTATTTTTGAAGGGCCTGTGGAAGGGCGGCGCCTGACCCTGACACAAAAAGGACGCAAAAGTTTCCGGAAAGTTTCCGGACGCCCCGCCGGCAGCCCCTGCTTCACGCGGAGGGCGGCGCGTAAGTGCTTTGCCTGATGCGGCGTGGCGCAGCGAATAAAAAGGTATGCAGGCCGGTGTATCCATCGGTAAAGACGGCACGGAAAATGCCTCTTGATAGCCATGATGGCTAGGCGGCCTGCCGCGCTACAGTCATTTTCAAAAACCTCACAGCAATTGTCTTCAGGAATACCTTTGCGGAAAAAGCCGCGGCAAATCTTCATAAGCTGAAGAACAGATGCCCTCCTCCCCCCCCACGCGGCGCGGGAAGAAGTGTTTTGTGTTCATGCCGGCTTCGCCCGCGGAAGGATCACCGACGATGATGCCCACACGCCCACAGAATTTTTCGGGAGCCGCCACGGGCGCGCGTGCAGCCTGGGTCGATACGCAGCTGATCCACACTTTCATGCGGCAGGCGCGGCCGCCGCTGCATGCGGCCTGCGCGCTGATCCTCATCGTGCTGACAATGCTATACGGGCAGGTGGATGCCGCGGCGCTGTGGCTGTGGGCGGCTGCCGCGGCGGCGGCGACCGCCTTGCGCTACGGCATCCTGCGCACCTACCGCGCGCGCCTGGCCAACGATGAAGGCACGGCGCTGCGAAACTTTATGCTGCGCAACGGCTGGTCCTGGCCGGTGAGCGCGGCGGCCTGGGGCTCGCTGATGCTGGTGGTGTACCGCAAGGCGCCGGTGGAGGACCAGCTCTTGTGCATGGTCATCCTGGTGGGCATCGCGGTGGTGGCGGTGACGTCTTCGCCGCCCAGCCTGCGCAGCCTCTCGGCCTATTGCAATGCGCTGTGCGCCTCGGTGCTGGTGGCGATGGGCCTGGCGCTGAGCCTCGAACTGGGCCTGGAGCTGGGCATGGGGTTTCGCCCCGGATTGCCGCTGGAAAAAGACGGGCTGGCTTCCGCGTTCGAGATCGTGGTCGAGATGGCGGTGGTGCTGGTGTTCTGGGCGCTGGCCCGTGTGTTCGGGCGGCGCATGCACCGCGCGCGGCGGGCCAACCTGGAACTGCAGTTCGACCGCCGGGAACTGATCAACTCCCTGGCCGACCGCAAACGCGCGGCGCTGGAGGCGGAGGCGGTCAGGAGCCGCTTCATCGCGAGCGCCGCGCACGACCTGCGTTACCCGGTGCATGCGCTGAGCCAGTACGCGGACTGGCTGGCGATGGAGCCTGAGTTCGCCGCGCAGATCGCGCGCAAGATCGCGAACTCGACGCGCAAGATCGACGAGCTGTTCGAGTCGCTGTTCAACCTGGCGGGGCTGGACCCGGCCTCGCTGGAGGTGCAGCGGCAGCCGGTGGGCCTGTCGGCGCTGGCGCACGAACTGGCGGCCGAGTACGCGCCGCTGGCGCGCGAGAAGCGCCTGCGGCTGCGCGTGCGCGCGGCGGCGGGCCGGGCGCTGTCCGACCCGGTGCTGCTCAAGCGGCTGGTGGGCAGCCTGCTGTCCAACGCCTTGCGCAACACGCACGGCGGCGGCGTGCTGCTGGCCGTGCGACAGCGTCAGGGCCGCTGGCGCATCGAACTGTGGGACACCGGCGCGGGCATCGCCCACGAGCGCCAGCAGACCTTCTTCCAGGGCATCCCAGAACTGGGCACGGAAGAAGGCTTCGGGCTGGAGCTGGCGGCCGTCTACCGGCTCAGCCAGGTACTGGGGCACCCGGTGGGCATGGCCACGCGCCATACCGGGGGCAGCGTCTTCTGGGTGGAACTGGCCCGGTATTAGCGGGCCCTGGTGGGGCGCCATCGGAATTCATCCGCGGATGATGCAAATATTTATCCGTAGATTTACGCAGATTACGCAGATTGAAGACAAATTGGTTGCGGGCGTGCTTGGGCGCGAGGCTGCAACGATTACTGAAGAAATCTGTCCATTGGGTTTTCTTTTATCTGCGTAAATCTGCGAAATCTGCGGATTAAATTCTTCATCCCCCTCTTTGCCCGTGCCCGCCCGTCTCGTCGGTCTGCGCCTACAAAAAGCAGCGCCGCAACCGTCTGGCGCGCCAGGCCCGCCGTGGCGAAGATGACAAACATCATGCCCAGCACCACGGCCCCCAACACGGCTCCAATTTCCGCTGATGCTTCCGCCGGCAACCCCTCCTCCACCGTGGCGGCGCTGTGGCCGCGCGTGCGCCGCTGGCTGTTCCCGGCGCTGGGCCTGGTGGTGCTGGGCCTGCTGCTGTCGCATGCGCACAAGGTCGACTGGGCCGGCGCCTGGCAGGCGCTGCGCCGCTACTCCCCGCTTCTGTTACTGGCCGTGCTGGGCCTGGCAACGGCCAGCCATGCGCTTTACGGCTGCTTCGACCTGATAGGCCGGCACCACACGCGCCACAAGCTGCCGCGCCTGCAGACCTGGGCCATCGCGGTGACGAGTTATGCCTTCAACCTGAACCTGGGCTCACTGGTGGGCGGCGTGGCCCTGCGCGCGCGCCTGTATGCGCGGGCCGGGCTGGACGAAACCACCATTGCGCAGATCGTGGGCATCAGCCTGGCGACCAACTGGCTGGGTTACGGCCTGGTGGCCGGCAGCCTGTTTGCCGCGGGCCTGATCGCCCCGCCCAGCCAGGCGCACATAGGCGCGACGGCGCTGCGGCTGCTGGGCGCGGCCATGGTGCTGCTGGCCGTGGCCTATGTGCTGGCCTGCGCATTCTTCAAAGGCCGCGAATGGCGCGTGCGCGGCCGGCGCCTGCAGTTGCCCTCCGCCGGCCTGGCGCTGGTGCAGCTGGGGCTGTCGGCCACCAACTGGGCGTTGATGGGCGCGGCCATGTATTTGCTGCTGGGCACGCAGGTGGAATACGGCAAGGTGCTGGGCGTGCTGATGGCGGCGTCCATCGTGGGTGTGATCATGCCCATCCCTGGCGGGCTGGGGGTGCTGGAGGCGGTGTACCTGGCGCTGCTGTCGGGGAGTGTGCGGCAGGGGACCTTGATGGGGGCGGTATTGGCTTACCGGGCGCTTTATTACTTCTTGCCGCTTGCTGGGGGGTTGGTGTTGTATGTGGTGCTTGAGCGGTTTGCGGCGGGGCGTTCTGCTGGGTCTTGCTCCGGCGGCGCGCCCATTGCATAGGCTTGCTGGCCGGGGGTTGCCCGGCGGCAACTCACTTTCTTTTGCTTCGCCAAAAGAAAGTAAGCAAAGAAAAGGCGACCCTGGCTCCTGCGTCCCCTGCGCTTCGCTCCGGGGCAACCTGCGGTGCTCGGTTCAGGCGGGGTCTCGCTAAAC
>NZ_CALROB020000067.1:0-21323 GCF_943369675.1 Polaromonas sp. YR568
CGCCGGCATCTACAAGGCCGTGGCGCGCAAGATGGCGATCACCGTGGCGGCCAAGTCCAAGGACTTCTCCGCCAAATTTCCGACCATCACCATCAGCAAGAACACCTGAAACCACAAGGACTGCTGAGATAACAACGACAGCGGAGACAACGCTGAGACAACCGAGACGCACCCCTGCATGAACCTGCTGGCATCCCTGCGGTATTTGGCCGCGCTCGACGAGCACAAACATTTTGGCCGCGCCGCCCAGGCCTGCCACATCACCCAGCCGGCGTTGTCCAACGCCTTGCGCGCGCTGGAGGCCGAGTTCGGCGCGGTCATCGTCAAGCGCGGGCGCAACTTTGAGGGCTTCACGCCCGAAGGCGAGCGCGTGCTGCTCAGCGCCCAGCGCATGCTGCATGAGCGCGAGCTGCTGCAGCAGGAACTCGACAGCGGCATCGGCAAGCCGCAAGGCAGCCTCAGCATAGGCGCCGTGCCCACCGCCATGCCGATTGCCGCGCGCTTTTGCGCGCTGCTGCAGGCGCGTTACCCGGGCATCTCGCCGACGGTGCGCTCCATGAGTTCCAACGAACTGGAAACCGGCCTGGAAAGCCTGGCGCTGGACATGGGCCTGGGCTACACCGACCGCCTGCGCACCAACGGCCCGCGCCTGCGCCAGATCACGCAATACACCGAGCATTATTTTTTCGTCCGGCGCGCGGAAAAGCCGCGCGCGGACACGCTGCAAATCGGCCCCGGCATCACCTGGGCCGAGGCGTCCAGGCATCCCCTGTGCATGCTGACCCGGGAAATGCACAACCGCACCATCGTCGAAAAAGCCTTTGAAGACGCCGGCGTGGCCAGCCAGCCCGGCATAGAGACCAACTCCATCCTCACGCTGGCGCTGTCGGTGGTGGAGGGCAATGTCTGCAGCATCATGCCCGGCGCCCTGGTTGGCGCGGTGCGCGGCTACCGCGAACTCGAAGCCTTGCCCTTGGTGGCGCCCGAGGTGCGCACCACCATAGGCTTCATCGCCCAAGGCGGCGACCGCCCCTCCCGCACCCTCGAAGCCGCGCTGGCGCTCGCGGAAGATCCCGCCTGGCTGCGCCACGCAGCCGCCCACAGCGGCTTGCTGAGCGTCTAGCTGCCCCACAAAACTGCACGGTACGCGGCTCCCTACTACGCGGAGGCCCTAGGGAGTAACCCTCGAGTTGCACAAAAAAAGCAACTACGGGGGACTCTTAATACCAGTCGGGGCCGCGGGACTGGCTTTGCCAGACCGCAGGCGCAGCGCCCCCTCGGGGGGCAGCGGCTACACGCAGTGAGCAAGCGTGGGGGCTCTATTGATTTATTTTTTGAATCAACGCATGTCCCGATTCAATTTGACCGTGTTGCCGCGCCGCCGTGACACTTCGCACACCTCGATGGGGGCGATAGACACTAATAACACGGAGACAAAGACATGACAGGATTCCTCGATAAAGAGCGCATCATTGCCGGCCCTGGTTTCAACCGGTGGCTGGTTCCCCCCGCCGCACTGGCGATCCACTTGTGCATAGGCATGGCCTACGGCTTCTCGGTGTTCTGGCTGCCGCTGTCCAAGGCGCTGGGCGTCAAGGAATCCATCAAGTGCGGCCCGGAAGTCGGTTTTTTCGCCGAGCTCTTCACCACCAGCTGTGACTGGAAAATCTCCACCCTGGGCTGGATGTACACACTGTTCTTCGTGCTGCTGGGCATTTCCGCGGCCACCTGGGGCGGCTGGCTGGAACGCGCCGGCCCGCGCAAGGCCGGCGTGGTCTCGGCCGTTTGCTGGTGCGGCGGCATGCTGATCTCGGCGCTGGGCATTTACCTGCACCAGTTCTGGCTGATGATCCTGGGCTCGGGCGTCATAGGCGGCATAGGCCTGGGGCTGGGCTACATCTCGCCGGTCTCCACGCTGATCAAGTGGTTCCCCGACCGCCGCGGCATGGCCACCGGCATGGCCATCATGGGTTTCGGCGGCGGCGCGATGATAGGTTCGCCGCTGGCCGCCGACCTGATGAAATATTTCGCCACGCCGACCAGCGTGGGCGTGATGCAGACCTTTGTCGTCATGGCGCTGGTGTACTTCGTCTTCATGATGGCCGGCGCCTTCGGCTACCGCGTGCCTGAAACCGGCTGGAAGCCCGAAGGCTGGACGCCGCCGGCCGCCGCCACCAACACCATGATCACGCAGCGCCACGTGCACGTGAAAAAAGTGTGGGGCATTCCCCAGTTCTGGCTGATCTGGATGGTGCTGTGCATGAACGTGAGCGCCGGCATCGGCGTGATCGGCATGGCGTCGCCCATGCTGCAGGAAGTCTTCGGCGGCTCGCTGATCGGCGTGAGCCAGAAGTTCGGCGAACTCGACAAGACGCAGCTGGCCGCCATCGCCACCGTCGCCGCGGGCTTTACCGCGCTGCTGAGCCTCTTCAACATCGGCGGGCGTTTCTTCTGGGCCAGCCTGTCCGACAAGCTGGGCCGCAAGATGACCTATGTGGTCTTCTTCGTGCTGGGCGGCGTGCTGTATTTCAGCGTGCCCGGCAGCGCGGCGGCCGGCAGCATTTTGCTTTTCGTCGGCGCCTTCTGCATCATCCTGAGCATGTACGGCGGCGGCTTTGCCACCGTGCCGGCCTACCTTGCCGACATCTTCGGCACCCAGATGGTGGGCGCCATCCACGGCCGCCTGCTGACGGCGTGGGCCACGGCCGGCATCCTGGGCCCGGTGGTGGTGAACTACATGCGCGAGTACCAGCTCGGCCTTGGCATCCCGCGCGAACAGGTCTATAACCAGACCATGTACATCCTGGTGGGCATGCTGGTGGTGGGGCTGATCTGCAACCTGCTGGTGCGCCCGCTGAACCCGAAGTGGTTCATGACGGACAGCGAGCTTGCCGAAGAAAAACGCCTGGCGCATGAAAAAGCCGCGGCCTCCGAACTGCACCGCACAAACGGCGGTAATGGCGGCAACGGCGGCGGCACAGTCAGCCCGGCCGTGGTGGTGCTGGCCTGGCTTGCGGTGGGTATCCCGCTGGCCTGGGGCATCTACCGCACGCTGCAAAGCGTTGCCAAGTTCTTCCAGTAAATATGGTCCCCACGCTTTTCACTTCGTGTACCTACGGCGTTACGCTGCCCCTTTCCTTGAATCGTGGGGCGCGTTTTTCCTTGGGGCGGCCCGGCGGAAAACCCTGGCTGCCACGTAATACATGACTTTCATTGCCAGCCATCGCTAGCCAAAAAGGACACGGAACCAGATGTTGACCGACAGCGCACGCGAAACCATCAACGAGGTGGTCGCCAGCCACAAGCAGATGCCGGGGGCCTTGCTGCCCATCCTGCACGGCATCCAGGACGCTGTGGGTTACATCCCGGCCGAAGCGGTGGACAGCATCGCGCGGGAGCTCAACCTCTCGCGCGCCGAAGTCCATGGCGTGGTGACTTACTACCACCACTTCCGTTCCGAACCGGCGGGCAAGCACGTGGTGCAGATCTGCCGGGCCGAGGCCTGCCGGTCCATGGGCTCCGAGCGCCTGTGGGCGCATGCCTGTTTGCACCTGGACAGCGACGGGCACAAGCCGACCAAGGACGGCGCCTTCACGGTCGAGCCGGTGTACTGCCTGGGTTTGTGCGCGTCGTCGCCGTCGATGGCGATTGACGGCAAGGTGCATTCGCGCGTCAATGTGGAGAAATTCAACACCCTGGTGGCGCAGGCCAGGAGCCAGGCATGAGCATCAAGGTCTTTGTTCCCCGCGACTCGGCGGCCCTGGCGGCAGGCGCCGATGAGGTGGCCGCGGCCATCGCTGCCCGCGCGAAAGCACGCGGCATTGAGATTGAACTGGTGCGCAACGGTTCGCGCGGCCTGTTCTGGCTGGAGCCCATGGTGGAAGTCGCCACCGGCGCGGGCCGCGTCGCCTATGGGCCGGTGGACGCCGGCGACGTGGACGCCTTGTTTGACGCCTCCTTCCACACCGGCGGCGCGCATGCGCTGAAGCTGGGCCTGACTGAAGACATTCCCTACCTGCGCAAACAGGAGCGCCTGACCTTCGCCCGCATGGGCGTGACCGACCCGCTGTCGCTGGCCGACTATGAGGCGCACGAAGGCTACGCGGGCCTGCGCAGGGCGCTGGCCATGCCCGCAACCGAGGTGGTTCAGCAGGTGCTGGATTCCGGCCTGCGCGGCCGCGGCGGCGCGGCCTTTCCGGCCGGCATCAAATGGAAAACCGTGGCGGCGCTGCAGGCGTCGCAGAAGTACGTGGTCTGCAACGCCGACGAAGGCGACTCGGGCACCTACTCCGACCGCATGACCATGGAGGGCGACCCCTTCATGCTCATCGAGGGCATGACGATTGCCGGCGTGGCCAGCGGCGCCACCGAGGGTTATATCTACATCCGTTCTGAATACCCGCATGCGGTTGCCACCATGACGCAGGCGATTGCGGCGGCCGAAGCCGCCGGCTTTCTGGGCGACGACATCCTGGGCTCGGGAAAAAGCTTCCGGCTGCATGTGCGCAAGGCGGCGGGCTCCTATGTCTGCGGCGAAGAGACCGCCATGCTCGAAAGCCTGGAGGGCAAACGCGGCATCGTGCGCGCCAAGCCGCCGATTCCGGCCATCACCGGCCTGTTCGGCAAGCCGACGGTGATCAACAACGTCATCACCTTTGCGTCGGTGCCCGTCATCCTGGCGAAGGGCGCCGATTTTTACAAACACTACGGCGTGGGCCGCTCGCGCGGCACCCTGCCGATACAGCTCGCGGGCAACATCAAGTACGGCGGCCTGGTTGAAAAAGCCTTCGGCGTCACGCTGCGCGAGCTGATGTACGACTACGGCGGCGGCTCGGCCTCGGGCCGGCCCATCAAGGCGGTGCAGGTCGGCGGGCCATTGGGCGCCTATGTGCCGGAATCGCAATGGGACATCCCGCTGGACTACGAAGCCTATGCGGCCGTGGGCGCCGTGGTGGGCCACGGCGGCATCGTGGTGCACGACGACACGGCCGACATGGCCGGCCTGGCGCGCTACGCCATGGAGTTCTGCGCCATCGAGTCCTGCGGCAAGTGCACGCCCTGCCGCATAGGCTCCACGCGCGGCGTGGAAGTCATCGACAAAATCACCGCCGACCAGAACCGGCCGCAGCAGGTCAAGCTGCTGCGAGACCTGTGCGACACCATGGTTAATGGGTCTTTGTGTGCCATGGGCAACATGACGCCGTATCCTGTGTTGTCGGCCCTCAACCATTACCCGCAGGATTTCGGCATCACCACGCCGGACCGCAAGGCAGCTTAAGGAGTCCACCATGCTCGACCATCTCAAGGAAACCGACTACGGCACGCCCAGGCGCGAATCGGAAACGGAAGTCACGCTGGAGATCGACGGCGAGAGCGTGACCGTCGCCGCCGGCACCTCGCTGATGCGCGCGGCGATGGACGCCGGCATCAAGGTGCCCAAGCTGTGCGCCACCGACAGCCTGGAGCCCTTCGGCTCCTGCCGCCTGTGCCTGGTGGAGATCGAAGGGCGCAAGGGCTTTCCGGCCTCCTGCACCACGCCGGCCGAAGCCGGCATGAAGGTGCGCACCCAGACGCCCAAGTTGCAGGACCTGCGCAAGGGCGTGATGGAGCTCTACATCTCCGACCATCCGCTGGACTGCCTGACCTGCTCGGCCAACGGCAACTGTGAGCTGCAGGACATGGCCGGCGTCACCGGCCTGCGCGAAGTGCGCTACGGCATGGACGGCGCCAACCACTTCCGCGACGGCAGCAAGCCCAAGATCGATGAATCGAACCCCTACTTCAGCTACGACGCCTCCAAGTGCATCGTCTGCAACCGCTGCGTGCGCGCCTGCGAGGAAACCCAGGGCACCTTCGCGCTGACCATCAGCGGCCGCGGCTTCGAGTCGCGCGTCTCGCCCGGCCAGGACCAGCCCTTCATGGAATCCGAGTGCGTGAGCTGCGGCGCCTGCGTCGAAGCCTGCCCCACCGCCACGCTGCAGGAAAAAACCGTCATCATGCTGGGCCAGCCCGAGCACAGCAAGATCACCACCTGCGCCTACTGCGGCGTCGGCTGCGCCTTCAAGGCCGAGATGAAGGGCAATGAAGTCGTGCGCATGGTGCCGTGGAAGGACGGCAAGGCCAATGAAGGCCACTCCTGCGTCAAGGGCCGGTTTGCCTGGGGTTATGCCACGCACAAGGACCGCATCACCAAGCCGATGATCCGCAAGAGCATCAACGACCGCTGGCGCGAAGTCAGCTGGGACGAGGCCATCGGCTACGCGGCCAGCGAGTTCCGCCGCATCCAGGCCAAGCACGGCAAGGATTCCATCGGCGGCATCACCTCGTCGCGCTGCACCAACGAAGAAACCTACCTGGTGCAAAAACTGGTGCGCGCGGCTTTCGGCAACAACAACGTCGACACCTGCGCGCGCGTCTGCCATTCGCCCACCGGCTACGGCCTGGGCCAGACCTACGGCACCTCGGCCGGCACGCAGACCTTCAAGTCGGTCGAAAAGGCCGACGTCATCATGGTCATAGGCGCCAATCCGACCGACGGCCACCCGGTGTTCGCCTCGCGCATGAAAAAGCGCCTGCGTGAAGGAGCGCGCCTGATCGTCATCGACCCGCGCCGCATCGACATCGTGAAGTCGCCGCACATCCAGGCCGACTACCACCTGCCGCTCAAGCCCGGCACCAACGTGGCCATGATTTCCGCGCTGGCCCACGTGGTCGTCACCGAAGGCCTGCTGGCCGACGACTACATCGCCGAGCGCTGCGACGACAAGTCCTTTAACGAATGGCGCGACTTTGTGGCGCGCCCCGAGAACTCGCCCGAGGCCATGGAAAAAGTCACCGGCGTCGCCGCCGACGACATACGCGGCGCCGCCCGGCTGTACGCCACCGCCGGCAACGCGGCGATCTATTACGGCCTGGGCGTGACCGAGCATTCGCAGGGCTCCACCATGGTCATGGGCATCGCCAACCTGGCCATGGCCACCGGCAATGTCGGGCGCGAAGGCGTGGGCGTGAACCCGCTGCGCGGACAGAACAATGTGCAGGGCGCCTGCGACATGGGCTCCTTCCCGCACGAGCTGCCCGGCTACCGCCATATTTCCGACTCCACCGTGCGCTCGGAATTCGAGGCCGCCTGGGGCGTCACGCTGAACCCCGAGCCGGGCCTGCGCATTCCCAACATGTTCGACGCGGCGCAGGCCGGCAGCTTCCTGGGCCTCTATTGCGAAGGCGAGGACATCGTGCAGTCCGACCCGAACACGCAGCACGTGGCCGAGTCGCTCAAGGCCATGGAATGCATCGTGGTGCAGGACATCTTCCTGAACGAAACCGCCAAGTACGCGCACGTCTTTTTGCCGGGTTCTTCCTTCCTCGAAAAGGACGGAACCTTCACCAATGCCGAACGCCGCATCTCGCGCGTGCGCAAGGTCATGCCGCCGCAGGCCGGGTTGGCCGACTGGGAAGTCACCGTCAAGCTGGCCAATGCGCTCGGCTACCCGATGAGTTATTCGCACCCGCGCGAAATCATGGCCGAGATCGCCGCGCTGACGCCCACCTTCCGCGGCGTCACTTACGCAAAGATCGAAAAGCACGGCAGCGTGCAGTGGCCCTGCAACGACGGCACCGAGGAACTCGGCACCGAGATCATGCACAAGGACAAGTTTGTGCGCGGCAAGGGCCGCTTCATCATCACGCAGTACGTGGCGACCGACGAGAAGGTCACTCGCAAGTTCCCGCTGCTGCTGACGACCGGCCGCATCCTGTCGCAATACAACGTGGGTGCGCAGACGCGGCGCACGCCCAACAACCAGTGGCACAGCGAAGACCGGCTGGAAATCCATCCGCACGACGCCGAAGAGCGCGGCATCAAGCCCGACGACTGGGTGGGCATTGAAAGCCGCGCCGGCCAGACCGTGCTGCGCGCCCTGGTCACCGAGCGCATGCAGCCCGGCGTGGTCTACACCACCTTCCATTTCCCCGAGTCGGGCGCCAACGTCATCACCACGGACGCCTCCGACTGGGCCACCAATTGCCCCGAGTACAAGGTCACGGCGGTGCAGGTCATGCCCGTGGCGCAGCCGTCCGAGTGGCAGAAGTCTTACTCGCGCTTCAACACGCAGCAGCTGCAACTGGCCGAGGCGGCCTCGCAGCCCCAAGCGGCTGCCGAAGCCGTGGTGGGCAAATAGGCCGGCGGCCGGCCGTCATGCAGATGAACGAGTTGCCCCTGCCGCAGACCACGGGCGCGCGCGCCGTGCCGGTGACGGGTGTTCGTTCGCGCCGCTTTTTTGAGGGCACCGACTGGGTGGCCGAAGAAATTCCGGTGGCCCTGGAATACAACGGCGTGTCGCATGCCGTCATGCTGGCAAGCCCGTCGGACCTGGAAGACTTTGCCTTCGGTTTCTCACTGACGGAAGGCATCGTCGACGACATCTCCCAGATACGCGACATCGACATCTCCGGCAACGCGCAGGGCATCACGGTGCATATGGAGATCGCCTCCTCGTGTTTTGCGCGGCTCAAGGACAGGCGCCGCAGCCTGGCCGGCCGCACCGGCTGCGGCCTGTGCGGCACCGACAGCCTGGCGCATGCCGTGCGCCTGCCTCAGCCGCTGGGCGGTGATGCGCGCTTTTCCGCCCTGTCGGTGACGCGGGCGCTGGCCGCCCTGCGCGACAAACAATTGCTGCTGGGCATCACTGGCGCCACCCACGCCGCCGCATGGTGCAACGCGGCCGGCGAGATCATGCTGCTGCGCGAAGACGTGGGGCGCCACAACGCCCTGGACAAACTCGTAGGCGCGCTGCGGCGCGGGAAGTTCGCGGCCGGTGAAGGTTTTGTGGTCGTGACCAGCCGCGCCAGCTACGAGATGGTGCACAAGACGGCCGTCGCCGGCGTAACGCTGCTGGCCGCCGTGTCCGGCGTGACCGGCCTGGCCATCGACGTGGCCCGGGATGCCGGTGTCGCCTTGCTGGGTTTTGCGCGCGGCGAAGACCTTTCCGTTTATTGCCACGCCGAGCGCATTCATTTAGACCACGCAGCATGAACAACGACAACCTGATCCACATGGCCAACCAGATTGGCGTTTTTTTCGAGTCCATGCCCGACCGCCACCAGGCCGAGCAGGACCTCGCCACCCACCTCAAGAAGTTCTGGGACCCGCGCATGCGCCGGGCTTTCCTTGAACTGATAGACGGCAACGCCGGCGCGCAGATCAGCGACATCGTGCGCACGGCGGTGCGGGACCACCGCGCATTGCTGGCTTGATGCGCGCTTGACGGTGAGGGTTTCGCCCTGCGGTCCGCGCGGCAGGCGGGGTTTCAGGGGCCTATGCCCCGTGCCCGTGAACGTGTTTGCACCGTGGATTTGACGCCCGGTTGCGGGGCGCTGATACTCTGCCCGGCGGCCGGCGCGACCTCTACCCTGTGAGCCGGCACACACTCCAAGAACCATGAATCTTTTTTCTTTGCCTGTACGGGTCAATTCCCCGGTTGAAAACCGCCGTTCCCCCGGTCACTGCCGGCGGTATTCCGCCATGCCGACATGACAGACATCGACGTCCAGCCCACGCTCCCCGGAATCCCCGAAGCCTTGCCCGGGCGCGACCAGGCCGGCGCCGGCCTGCCCCTGCGGCACTGGTTGCTGGAGGGTTTGCGCGCCGGCGTCTTTTTAAAACCCCGCGTGGCGGGGCATTCGCCCACGCCGCTGCAGATCCTGCTCCTGACGGTGCTGGTGCTGGCCCTTGAGCTGGCGCTGTCCCGCCTGGAGGTGCCCGGCGCCGCGCGCCTGGATTTGCAGGCCTGGCTGTCGGGCTGGTGGACCGCCGGCCTGTTCCTGGGGCTGGCCTGGTGGGCGCTTCCCGTGCCGGAAACCACGGCGGACCGCAGCCCGGATGAAGTGCCCGGCGAACGCCTGATGGGTGTCGCCGCCTGCTTCGTGCTGTGGCTGCTCTCGTCCCTGCCGGCCACCGTGGTGTACCAGGGGGTGATCGCCGCCCTGGCCCAGGGCTGGGTCAGCGGTTCGGTGTTTTCGTCCCCCTGGCTTTACTGGGCCTTTTACGCACTGTTCATCGCCTGGGGGGTGGGCACGGCCGCCGTGCTGGTCTGGCGTTTTGCCGGCCGGACCTGGCGCACGGCGGTGTTCGCACTGGTTCTGCTGGTCTCCAGCGGCCTGATGGTCTGGCAGTTCCAGGCGCGCACCTGGCAGGAAGACTACGCCGCGCGTGATGCCGCCGCCGAAAAGCCCCGGTTGCAGCTGAGCCAGCAAACCTTTGAAGCGCAGCAGGCGCTGTGGGAAAAAACCATGGCCGCCATCGCGCGGGAACGCCCCGGCGTCACCGACGTGTACGCGCTGGTGTTCGCCCCTTACGCCTCGGAAGACGTGTTCCTGCGCGAAAGCACCCTGGCCAGCCGCGTGCTGGCCGAACGCTTTGACGCCGAAGGCCGGGTGGTGCACCTGGTGAACCACGCCGGCACCGCGCAAACCCACTTGTGGGCCACCGCGCTGAACCTGGAGCGCGCCATCGACGCCATCGCCCAGCGCATGGACCGCGACAAGGACGTGCTGGTGGTCTACATGACCTCGCACGGCGCCAGCGACTTCAAGCTGGCCGCTTACCACTGGCCGCTGCAGGTGCCGCCCGTGACGCCCGCCGAGCTGCGCGAGGCGCTCGACAAGGCCGGCGTGCGCAACCGCGTGATCGCGATCTCGGCCTGCTACTCGGGCGGCTGGGTCGACCCGCTGGCCGGCGACACCACGCTGGTCATGACGGCGGCCGACGCCACCCACACCTCTTACGGCTGCGGAAGCCGCTCCGAGCTCACCTTTTTCGGCCGCGCGATGTTCGACGAACAGCTGCGCAAGACGCATTCCTTCGAGCAGGCCTTTGCCCGCGCCGTGCCGCTGATCAAGCAGCGCGAAATCGACGCCGGCAAGGAAGACGGCTTTTCTAACCCGCAGATCCGGGTGGGCGCGGGCATCAGCCCGGTGCTGCGCGCGCTGGAAAAGCGGCTGGACGCGCTGCCGGTGGCCGCTGCCCCGGCGCCCGTGGCCGCCACCCGCCCATAAGGCCCGGATAACGCCCCGGATAAGGCCCGGATCACGGCCGCATAACCCGGCTGCAAACCCGGCCATCGTTCAGGGCCGCCGACTTTGCGTTATGGTCGGCGCATGAACACCCTTTTCCTCAAGCTCGGCTGGAAAACCATGCTGCGCGACCTGCGCGCGGGCGAGCTTCGCCTGCTGATCGTGGCCGTCACCCTGGCCGTCGCGGCCCTCACCGCCGTCGGCTTTTTTGCCGACCGCCTCAAGGGCGGGCTGCAGCGCGACGCGCGCCAGCTGCTGGGCGGCGACGCCGTGATCCGCAGCGACGGGCTGACGCCGGCCGCCTTTATCGCCAAAGCCCAGGCGCTGGGCCTCAAAGGCATTTCCACCGTCACCTTTCCCACCATGGGCCGCGCCACTGATGCCGACGGCGGCGCCAGCAAGCTGGTGGCCTTCAAGGCCGTGCCCGACGGTTATCCCCTGCGCGGCAGCCTGAAGGTGGCCGGCAGCGCCGAAGAACCCGGTGCCGACACGCGCGAGATACCGGCGCCCGGCACGGCCTGGGCCGACGCCTCGCTGCTCGATTCACTGGGCCTGAAGCTCGGCCAGACTCTGCTGATGGGCGACGCCGGCTTCAAGCTCACGCGCATCATCGTGCAGGAACCTGACCGCGGCGCTGGCTTCATCAGCTTTTCGCCCCGCGTCATGGTCAATGAGGCCGACGTCAAGGCCACCAACCTGATCCAGCCCGCCAGCCGCACCAACTACCGCTTTGCCGTCGCCGGCGAAGACAAGGCGGTCAAGGCCTATGTGAAATGGGCCGAGGAAGAAATCAAGAAACCCTTCGAGCAGTCGGGCGTGCGCGGCGTGCGCCTGGAGTCGCTGGAATCGGGCAGCCCCGAGATGCGCCAGACCCTGGACCGCGCCGAGAAATTCCTCAACCTCGTGGCGCTGCTGGCGGCCTTGCTGAGCGCCGTGGCGGTGGCGATTGTGGCGCGCGGTTTCGCGGCCAAACACCTGGACGACTGCGCCATGTTGCGCGTGCTGGGCCAGCCGCAGCGCACCATCGCGCTGGCCTACGCGTTTGAATTCGTGTTGGCGGGCCTGTTTGCCAGCGCGCTCGGCGTGGTGCTGGGTTTTGCCGTGCATTACGGCTTTGTGCTGCTGCTGGCCGGCCTGGTCGAAACCGCCTTGCCGGCCGCCACCTTCTGGCCCGTGCTCTTCGGCATGGGCATGGGCCTCACGCTGCTGCTGGCCTTCGGCCTGCCGCCCGTGCTGCAGCTGGCCCAGGTGCCGCCGCTGCGTGTCATCCGCCGCGACGTCGGCAATCTCAAGCCTGCCTCGCTCGCGGTGCTGGGTGTGGGCATGGCGGGTTTCGCCGCTTTGCTGGTGGCCGCGAGCAGCGACCTGAAGCTGGGTCTGATCGCTGTGGGCGGCTTTGCCGGCGCGGTGCTGGTGTTTGCCGCGGCCAGTTTTGCCGCCGTCAAGCTGCTGCGCGCCAGCGTCAACGAACAGACCGCGCCGCGCTGGCTGGTGCTGGCCACGCGCCAGCTTTCCGCGCGGCCCATCTACGCCGTGGTGCAGACCAGCGCGCTGGCCGTCGGCCTGCTGGCGCTGATGCTGCTGGTGCTGCTGCGCACCGACCTCATCAGCAGCTGGCGCAAGGCCACGCCGCCCGACGCGCCCAACCGTTTTGTCATCAACGTGCAGCCCGAGCAGGGCGACGCTTTCCAGCAGGCCCTTCGCGACGGCGGCGTGAAAAAGTTCGACTGGTATCCCATGATCCGCGGCCGCCTGGTCGCGGTGAACGGCAAGCCCGTCACGCCAGACGACTTTGAGGACGACCGCGCCAAGCGCCTGGTCGACCGCGAGTTCAACCTTTCCAACAGCGCCGACATGCCCTCGCACAACCAGACCAGCGGCGGGCGCTGGACGCCCGGCGAAAAAGACGCCGTCAGCGTCGAGGACGGCCTGGCCAAGACCCTGGGCCTCAAGCTCGGCGACTCCTTGCGCTTTGACATCGGCGGGCAGGTCAGCGAGGCGAAGATCACCAGCCTGCGCAAGGTCGACTGGGGCTCCATGCGCGTCAACTTTTTTGTGATGTACACGGTCGCGAAGCTGCCGGCCGACGTGCCCGTGTCCTTCATCAGCGCCTTCCGCGCGCCCGATCCGTTGGCAACCGCCCCCGGCCAGCCGCACCCGCAAAGCTTTGACAACACCCTGGTCAAGGCCTTCCCGAACATCACCAACGTCGACATGAGCAGCACGCTGGCCCAGGTGCAGCGCGTGCTCGACCAGGTGATACGCGCGGTGGAATTTTTATTCGGCTTCACGCTCGCTGCCGGCCTGGTCGTGCTGTTCGCTGCCATCACCGCCACACGCGAGGAACGTGCCCGCGAGTTCGCCATCATGCGGGCGGTGGGGGCGCGAGCCTCCTTGCTGCGGCAGGTGCAGCGCGCCGAGCTGGCGGGCGTCGGCTTGCTGGCTGGCTTCCTGGCCTCCATCGTTGCGCTGGCGGTGGGATGGGGATTGGCGCGGTTTGTGTTTGACTTCAACTGGACCGGGTCGTGGACGGTGCCGGTTTTTGGCAGCCTCGCGGGGGCTGTGCTGGCTTTGGCGGCGGGGTGGTGGGGGTTGAGGTCGGTTTTGAATACGCCGGTGGTGGAGACGCTTCGGAAGGCGCAGTGACGGGCGCCTTCCCAACTCCGTTCGGGATGGGCCGGTTGTTGTCCTCAGGGCGTGTTCTTTGCTGAGTTCTGCTGGCCGGGGTCGCCCGGCATGCGACTCACTTTTTTTGCTTCGCCAAAAAAAGTAAGCAAAAAAAGGCGACCCTGGCTCCTGCGTCCCCTGCGCTTCGCTTCGGGGCAACCTGCGGTGCTCGGTCCAGCCGGGGTCAAAAACAACTCGCTTCGCTCAAACAAGTTTTTGCCCTGATCCGTCTGGCCCTCCGCTCCTCGGCGCATCCACAAGGGGTGGGAGCGGGGAGGAGAAATACCAAACTGCCGAAGAGCGAACCTGTGGAATTAGCCCTAGGCCCGAATCGATCCTGCCACTCCTTCGATAATCCCCTCATGCAGATCGAAGAACGCCCTCCCGGAAATCCCCCATTCGAAACTCCCTATGCCTGGATAGGCGGAGAGGAGCGCGTCAAGGCCCTCGTCGAGCGCTTTTACGATTTGATGGACCTGGAGCCCGGCTACACGGCCCTGCGCGCCGCGCACGGCAGCACGCTGGACAACGCGCGGCAGCGGCTGTTCTGGTTTTTGTGCGGCTGGCTGGGCGGGCCGCAGTATTACACCGATCGCTTCGGCCATCCGCGCCTGCGCATGCGCCACATGCCGCAGCAGACCGGCGGCGGCTCCATCGGCATTGCCGAGCGCGACCAGTGGCTGGCCTGCATGGACCAGGCCATGCGCGAGACCGGGGTCGATGAAGGCCTGCGCACGCGGCTCAATACGTCGTTTTTCCAGACGGCGGACTGGATGCGCAACCGGGGCGAGTGAGCGGCACGGACGCCCTCGCTGGCAGCCAGATAACGCGCTCGCTTGCCCGCATAATCAAAACCGCTTTTCACCCTGTTCCCGTTGTTCACCCAGCAGCCCTTGAGCCATAAGCACATGCCAGAAATCGTCTTCAAAGGCAAAGAGTACGTCTACAACCGCCACCGCCGCGTTACGCCGGTCAGGTGGATCCGGTGTTCATGGACCTGCCCTATGCGGCAGTGTCAACCAGCGCTTGGCCGACCGGCTTGATCGCCGTTTATTGCTGGTCCACGCCATGATCACGTTACACGTCACCCGGGAACTGGCTCGCGCCCTCAAGCTGCCGGCCAAACTCGCTGTTGATTCGAGTGCGGCTGGCAGCACTTTGGGCCCCTGGTCTTTGGGTCTGGTGCATTGCCGGCCCGCCAAATTTGTGGTGGCGGTGAGTGCCTCCACGCGCTGGGCGATGGCGCTGCATGCCGCGCCCTTGGCCACACTGCAGGAGCGCTTCGGCCCCGCCTTGCTGCTGAACCTGCTGGCACTCGGCGTGCCGCCGGACCGTGCCCGTGCCGAGGTGGATGCCCACGCGCCGGTCCAGTGGGCCCTGGGCCACGACCGCGGTGTGCTGGCGCACCTGAACCAGTGCACCGCTGATGTCCTGTGGGCGGCCAACGATGGCATGTCGCTGCCCTCGGTCAATCGGCGCCTGGCCGACCGCATCGTCATCAAGCCACGGACGGGAACGCCCTCCACCGAGGTGCTGCGCCTGCTTGGGGCCGATCCGGACAGCCTGTCTACCCGCATGCGCACGGAAGCAGCAGGGTGGAATGACACGTATGCGCTGATGCAGGCGCAAGCCGGACAGGAGGTGGTGACGATGCCTGTGCTGCGCTTGCTGCGGGTCGAACGGCTGGAGGCGCGCCACCAGGCCAGCATCCTGATGAATCAGCTTCCTGTGGACTCGCGTCGCAGCCTGGCCTCGGGCCGATCGCCCCGATGGGTTCCGCGCGAACTGGTGCTGGACCTGCAGGGCATTGAGGCGGCAGGTCCGGCGTTTGCCGCCGCACTACATGCCGAGGCGCTGGCACTGGGTCTGAGGCAGATCACCTTGCACAATGCACTCGAGGAAGTGGTCACTCAGTTGCTACAGATGCAATAGCGGATCGAGCCTGGTTGGCATGTGCTGCTGCCATTAGCGGATTGGCGGCCTCAGCCCTGCGCCAGCAACACCACCAACGCCCCGGCGCCGCCCTCGGCCGGACGCGCCTGCACAAAGGCCAGCACTTCCTGCTTCTGGATCAGCCAGCCCTGCACCTTGCCCTTGAGCACCGGCGTCTTGCCGGGTGAGCCCAGGCCCTTGCCGTGCACCACGCGCACGCAGCGCCAGCCGACCTTGTGCGCATCCTTGATGAAAAGAGCCAATGCTTCGCGCGCGTCTTCGCGGCGCAGGCCGTGCAGGTCGAGCTGCCCCTGGATGCTCCAGCCGCCGCGGCGCAGCTTGCGCACCACGTCCGGCCCCATGCCGGGCCGGCGGAAGCTCAGCGCCTCGTCGGTGTCCAGCAGGGTTTCCACATCAAATTCGTCGGAAATCGCTTCGCGCATCACCGCGAGTTCGTCGCGCTGCTGCTGCACCGGGATGGGCGCGGCCTGCTGCAGCGGCAGCGAGGCCTTGTGGCCGGGCAGGTGCTTGGCGGGCAGGGACTTGACGGCGCCCACGGCGCGCGAGAACAGCTCTTTTTCGGCTTTGGCTTTGGCGGCTGCTGCGGCCTTTGCGGCAGCCAGTTCTTTTTCAAGCCGGGCCCGGTCTTCGATCTCCCGCTTGACGGCCTTGAGGTCCTGCAGGCTTTTGAGTGCGGGCGCTTTCATGGGCTCACCTTATAGCAATCCGAGCTCGGCCATGGACACCGCCTGGTTGCTTGTCACCACGAAGTGGTCAAGCACGCGCACGTCGATCAGCGCCAGCGCGGCCTTGAGGGTTTGTGTGAGCGCCTCGTCGGCGCGCGAGGGCTGGGCCGAGCCGCTGGGGTGGTTGTGGGCCAGCACCACGCTGGCGGCGTTCAGGGCCAGGGTGCGGGTGACGACTTCGCGCGGGTAGACCGAGGTTTGCGTCAATGTGCCGCGGAACAGCTCTTCGAGCGCGATCAGCCTGTGCTGGCTGTCCAGGAACAGGATGGCGAACACCTCGTGCGGCCGGCTGCCCAGCTGCAGCTGCAAATAGTCGCGCACGGCCTGCGGCGTGTCGAACAGCGTGGTTTCCTTGAGCTGCCCGGCCAGGGCGCGGCGGGCCAGTTCCAGCACGGCGACCAGTTGCGCGCGCTTGGCCGCGCCGCCCAGGCCCTTGATGCGTTTGAGGCTTTCGGCCGTGGTGTGCAGCAGCCCGGCCACGCCGCCGAAGGTGTCCAGCAGCTCCTGGCCCATCTGCAGCACGTTTTTGCCGGGGATGCCGGTGCGCAGCAGCAGGGCCAGCAATTCGGCGTCGCTGAGCGCGGCGGGGCCGCGGGCCAGCAGTTTTTCGCGGGGGCGGGTGTCTTGGGGGAGGTCTTTCAGGATCATGGATCGATCTTCTTGTTGTTGTGAGGGCGGTAAAGGTGTGCGGGCACGTCGCGTGAAAAAGGCCAAAAAACCGGGTTTGGCCCGGGCAAGCGGTAGTTTCTACAATAGGGGCAGTTTACAAACACTGGCCCGCCGTTCCGGCCGGCCCCGAAAGCCCCCGCCTTATGCCCACCGTGGAACTCTCCGCCGCCCCCCTGGTCCAGCAGGGCTCTTTCCTGACCCTGCACTATCGCATGGCCGGGCCGTCCGTGAACGGGAAACCGGGCGCCGACATCATCAACACCTTTGACGGCAAACCGGCCACGCTGAGCCTGGGCACGGGCGAGCTGTCGCCGGCCCTTGAGCAGCGCCTGCTGGGCCTGGCCGAAGGCACGCGCACCACCTTTGAATTGCCGGCCGGCGCGGCCTTCGGCGACCGCAACCCCGAACTCGTGCAGTGGGTGGCGCGCAAGCTGCTCAATGAGCTGGGCGACCCTGACGAGCAATACAAGGTCGGCGACGTGGTGCAATTCCCCACGCCCGACGGCATGGGCCAGTACGCGGGCGCGGTGCAGCAGGTCAAGGAGGGCGGTGATGCGGTGCAGTTCGACTTCAACCACCCACTGGCCGGCCAGCCCGTGGTGTTTGAAGTCCATGTAATAGGCGTCCTATGACTGAAGCGAAACAGCAGCCGCAGGAAATCCTGCTCGCCGAGCCGCGCGGCTTTTGCGCCGGTGTCGACCGCGCGATTGAAATCGTCGAGCGGGCCCTGACCAAATTCGGCGCGCCGATTTACGTGCGCCACGAGATCGTGCACAACACCTACGTCGTCAACGACCTCAAACAAAAAGGCGCGATCTTCATCGAAGAGCTGGACGACGTGCCGCCCGGCGCCACGCTGGTGTTCAGCGCCCACGGCGTGAGCCAGGCCATCCAGAAAGAGGCCGAGCGCCGCGGCTTCCAGATCTTCGACGCCACCTGCCCGCTGGTGACCAAGGTGCACGTTGAAGTCGCCAAGCTGCACAAAGAGGGTTACGAGTTCATCATGATCGGCCACAAGGGCCACCCCGAAGTCGAGGGCA
Source organism: Polaromonas sp. YR568 (assembly GCF_943369675.1). GTDB lineage: Bacteria > Pseudomonadota > Gammaproteobacteria > Burkholderiales > Burkholderiaceae_C > Polaromonas. Next base: position 18,128 of record NZ_CALROB020000067.1, read on the forward strand.
CCATGGGCCAGCTCGACAGCGGCATCCACCTGGTGGAAGACGTGGCCGACGTCTGGCGCATCAGCCCCGGCCAGACCGAGCGACTGGCCGTGGTCACGCAGACCACGCTGAGCGTGGACGACGCGGCCGAGATCAGCGCCGCCGTGAAGCAGCGCTTTCCGCAGGTGCGCGAGCCCAAGCAGCAGGACATCTGCTACGCCACGCAGAACCGCCAGGACGCCGTCAAGGTGCTGAGCCCGCAGGTCGACATCCTCATCGTGGTCGGCAGCCCGACCAGTTCCAACAGCAACCGCCTGCGCGAACTCGCCGCCAAGCTGGGCACCGAGGCCTATATGGTCGACGACGCCAGCGAGCTCCAGGAGTCGTGGTTCGAGGGCAAAAGCCGGGTCGGCCTCACGGCCGGCGCCTCGGCGCCCGAAATCCTCGTCAAGCAGGTGATAGACCGCATCAAGGCGCTGGGCGCGGTGTCGGTGCGCAAGATGGACGGCATCGAGGAAACCATCAAGTTCCCGCTGCCCAAGGGCCTGAAGCTCGACGCGCAAGGCCACATGCTGGAAGTCAACGACAGCCAGCTCCACCAACTCAGCTGATTTTTTTCTTCCCATGACCGATCGCGACGACATCGAGAATTGCCTGCGCACCTTTGACGCCGGCTACAGCCATTTCATCCGCAAAACCCCGCTGTGGCAGCTGCCCGGCAAGGCGCTGGGCGTGGACTGCGACCAGGTCTGGCTCAAGCTTGAGCACCTGCAGACCGGCGGCAGCTTCAAGGCGCGCGGCATGCTCAACCGCCTGCTGTCCAACCCCATCCCGGCCAGCGGCGTCATCGTCGCCTCGGGCGGCAACGCCGGCATCGCCACCGCGGCCGCGGCGCGTGAACTGGGCGTGCGCTGCGAGGTGTTTGTGCCCGAAGTCTCCACCCCCGCCAAACGCGCCAGGCTGGCCGCGCTGGGCGCCGAGGTGGTGGTGACGGGCGCGGCCTATGCCGATGCGCTCAAGGCCTGCCTGGCGCGCCAGCAGGAAACCGGCGCGCTGCTCACGCATGCCTACGACCAGCCCGAAGTGCTGGCCGGCGCCGGCACCATGGCCGCCGAAATCGAGCAGCAGGGCGGTGTGCCCGACTCGGTGCTGGTCAGCGTGGGCGGCGGCGGCCTGATAGGCGGCGTGGCCGGCTGGTTCGGGCAGCGCAGCCGCGTGGTCGCCCTCGAGCCCGAACTCGCGCCCACCCTCTACAAGGCCCGCGAGGTCGGCCAGCCGGTGGACGTGGGCGTCAGCGGCATCGCCGCCGATTCGCTGGGCGCCAAACGCATAGGCAGCCTCGCCTGGGAAGTCACCCAGGCCCACGTGCGCGACGCGCTGCTGCTGACCGACGAATCGATACGCGCCGCGCAGCTGTGGCTCTGGAAAGAGCTCAAGCTGGCCGTCGAGCCCGCCGCGGCCCTGCCGCTGGCCGCGCTGCAAAGCGGCCGCTACCGTCCGCGCGCCGACGAAAAAGTCTGCCTCATCATCTGCGGCGCCAACCTGGACCCGGCCAGCCTGAACTGAGCCGAACAGGCCCCCGCACTAAATACAATCGCCCCATGCTAGACATCAACCTGCTCCGCAAAGACCTGCCCTCGGCCATCGCCCGGCTGGAAACCCGCAAAACCCCGCAAGCCTTCCTCGACGTGGAAGCTTTCCAGGCCCTGGAGGCTGAACGCAAGGCCCTGCAGATCCGCACCGAGGAACTGCAGAACCAGCGCAACACGCTGTCCAAGCAGATCGGCCAGCTCAAATCCAAGGGCGAAGACGCCAGCGCCGTCATGGCGCAAGTGAGCGCTTCCAAAGCCGAACTCGAAACCTCGGCCGCCCGGCTTGAGCAGATCCAGGCCGACATGCAGTCCCTGCTGCTGGCCGTGCCCAACCTGCCCCACGAAAGCGTGCCGCAGGGCGCGGGCGAGGCTGGCAACGTCGAGTTGCGCAAATGGAGCCCTGTCGAAGGCCTGGGCGGCGAACCTGCGGCGTTTTCCTTCGAAGTGAAGGACCACGTCGACGTCGGCCAGCCCCTGGGCCTGGACTTCGAGCTCGGCACCAAGCTGACCGGCTCGCGCTTTACCGTGATGAAGGGCCCGCTGGCGCGCCTGCACCGCGCGCTCGCGCAGTTCATGCTCGACGTGCAGACCCAGGAGCACGGCTACACCGAGTGCTACACGCCCTACATCGTCAACGGTGATTCGCTGCGCGGCACCGGCCAGTTGCCCAAGTTCGAGGAAGACCTGTTCGCCGCCAAAAAAGGCGGGCAGGAAGGCGCGGCCGAAGCTGAAAGCACCGCGTTGTACCTGATCCCCACCTCGGAAGTGCCGCTGACCAACTTCGTGCGCGACGAGATCGTCGCCGAGGCCGAGCTGCCGCTGCGCTACACCGCCCACACGCCGTGCTTCCGGTCGGAGGCCGGCAGCTACGGCCGCGACACCCGCGGCATGATCCGCCAGCACCAGTTCGACAAGGTCGAGATGGTGCAGATCACGCACCCCGACAAAAGCTACGAAGCGCTCGAAGCCATGACGGGCCACGCCGAAGCCATCCTGCAAAAGCTGGGCCTGCCTTACCGCGTCATGCTGCTGTGTACCGGCGACATGGGCTTCGGCGCCACCAAGACCCATGACCTCGAAGTCTGGCTGCCCGCGCAGAACACCTACCGCGAAATCAGCTCGGTCTCCAACTGTGAAGCCTTCCAGGCGCGCCGCCTGCAGGCCCGCTTCAAGAACGCGCAAGGCAAGAACGAGTTTGTGCACACCCTCAACGGCTCGGGCCTGGCCGTGGGCCGTACCCTCGTGGCCGTGCTCGAGAACTACCAGCTCGCCGACGGCTCGGTGGCTATACCCGCCGTGCTGCAGCCGTATATGGGTGGCGTCACGGTGTTGACCCCGGCAGGCAAGTAATTGACTGAGGACTCCCAGCCCAGCCGGGGCCGCGGAACTGGCTTTGCCAGGCCGCAGGCGCAGCGGCCCCCTCGGGGGGCAGGAAGCTACACGAAGTGAGCGACCGTGGGGGCTAGTTAGATGGCTGATAGAATATCGGCTCCACACACACTGGAGAGGTGGCAGAGTGGCCGAATGTACCTGACTCGAAATCAGGCGTACCGCAAGGTACCGTGGGTTCGAATCCCACCCTCTCCGCCAAAATTGCATCCAGAGAAATCCAGGTTGATCTGAGA
>NZ_CALROB020000068.1:0-20011 GCF_943369675.1 Polaromonas sp. YR568
GTGGCGCTGCCGGTGTTGGCCGGCTGCTGGGTCTGCACCGGGCGGCCCAGGCTGTCGTAGTAGGTGTAGCTGGCCAGGCCATTGGGGTCCAGCACCGTGGTGGGCCTGCCCATGGCGTCGTAGCCGTACTGCCAGGTCATGGGGCCGGCCGTGGCGGCGTTGATGACGACGCTGATGCCCGACGAGATTGATGGGTCGTTGTTGCTGTCGCCGGCGTATTCAGCCGTCAAGGTGTGACTGCCCAGGCCCAGGGCGCTGGTATTGACAGACGCAACACCGGCCGTGATGGCGCTGCTGCCAATAGCAGCGCCGCCGTCCTTGAAGGTGACGGTGCCCGTCGGGCTGGCGCCTGTGACGGTGGCCGTCAGCGTGATGCTTTGCCCTAGTGCAGCCGTGCCGGCGCTGCTTGAAAGTGCCGTGGTCGTCGGGGCGGCAAAGGCGACGGCCGGGGCCATGAGGATGAGCAGCACCAGGCGGCTTAGCCACGCGGTGAAAGCTCGGGTGGGGCCAGGGCTGCTCATGCGGATTCCTCCTGGTTGAGTGATGGTGGTGATGGTGGTTGTGGTTTTCAATTGCTCGCTCCCGTGACTTGCTGGACCCGGTTCAGGGCGTCATAGACGCGGGTGATGTTTCTTTGCAGGTTGCCGGAGGGGTCCTTGACCTGTTCGCCCGTCTTGTTGCCGGTGCTGTCGAGCGTGTAGGTGACGGAGTTGCCTTTGGCGTCGGTGACACCGGTCAGGCGGTGGGCGGCGTCGTAGCTGTAGCCCAGGGTGGTGCCATCGGGCAAAGCCGCGCCTGTGAGTTGGCCTGCGTTGTCGTAGGTGTAAGTCGTAGTTCGGGCAGTTCCGCCGGGCGGGGTGACCGTCACGTTGCTTATCCAGCCTCTGGGGGTATAAGCCGTGTCGGTCACTACCCCCTTGGGGTCTACCATCTGGCGCACACGCCCCGCCCTGTCATACAGCGTGAACTGGGTTATATGGCCTGCTGCATTCGTCGTCGATTGCAGGTCGCCTGCCGTGTGACCTGCTGCATTCGGGTCAATGACCACCACCGAATTGGGAAAGGCTTGCGTGGGCGCCGTGAAGCTGGCCGTGTAACGGGCTACACCTTTGGTGATGCGAACATCATCCACATAACCCAGCCATGACGCACCACCCGTGTAAGAGACGTAGGCTTGAGCGACCGATGCGATGTTGCTGGTGTCTGCCCACGACGTCACTGGAGGGCCCGAAAAGATGTTGTTGCGCAAGGTCAGCAAATTGCCGTCCAGGAAAGCCCGGGAGAGTCCGCTGCTGCGCGTAAACGCCACATGGTGCCAGGCGCCGGCAAGACTGCCTTGCGTGTGCTCGGAGCTGTAGAGAGGGGCAAATGACAAGGAGTCCGATGCGAACTGGAGCCTGGTGCCAAATCCGCCGTCCCCGAAGCGGATACTCATGTAGGTCCCCGCCCACGGGATGACGATGAGATTGCGGTAGCCCGACCCCGCCGAAGACAGGTAGAACCAGCCTTCGATGGTGAAATCACCGGTCCCGAAACTGAAGTTGTTGCCCGGGGTGGCCGGCACGGAAAGATAGTCGTCGTTGCCATCAAAGGTAATCGACGAACCGCCAAACCGGCCTTGCGCCGTGCTGATCTTGGCGTTGCCGGCTACGGTAACCGCCTTGGGCGACGAGGCGTTGTCCGTCATGACCGTCGCGTTGTTGGCGCCGTCGCCATGCAATAGCACGCTCACCGAAGCAAAATAAGGATCCGCATTGGCGTCCAGGTCAGAGAAACTGCCTGAAGCGCCATGGTAAGCATATGTGGTCGCACGGTTCAGCGAATCAGTGCTGGTCAGTACCCGGCCCCGCGCGTCATAAGTGAAGCTGGAACTGCGTGCGGCCACGCCGGTATCGATGGGCGCGGAGAGGCCCAGCGCGCCGTTGGCATCCGTGGTGGCTTGCACGACCTGCCTGCACACGAGGGGCACGGCTTTGCCATTTGGTAAAGCCGCCGCAGTCGTGCAGTTCGCCACGATGTTGCCGTTAAACGGGTCGGGCTGGCCGTGGTACACCGTGCCGGTGCTTAGCAGGGGTTCGTTCACTTTGTTGGGCAGGCGCCAATCAGGATGCCAGTTTGTTTCGGTCTTTCGGCTTCCTGCCGGCAAGGCTGAACCGCTGGGCAGAACACTCGTGCAGGCAATCGTGGTGGCCAGGCCCTCGACGCGTACAGTCTCCCGGTTGCTGACGTCATAGGCGTAGCAGCTGCGCTGGCCGCTGAAGTCATCAGTGGATGTCAGATTTCCACTGGCATCAAATGTCGAGGCATTGTTGGATGCCCCGTAGCCGGAGCCGGCCGGCTGCGAGAAGCCCGTCGGTAGCGGGTAGCCCAGGACGGTGCTGCTACTGGCGTCGGCGACCTCCCCGCTGGGCCTTGTCAGTTGCACGCCGGCCGGCGCCTGCCAGTCATGCGTGCGAGTGGTAAGGAATGTGGCGGAGTCATAAGTCTGCGTCACGTTGATCTGCGGCGGCGTACCGTAGCTCACCGAATACCTGTCCACGCCGCCCGCATGCTCGGTCGACAGCGCACGGCCGGCCGCATCATAGCCAAAGGTCGAATAGCGGATGCCGCGCTCGTCGACAACCCCCGTGAGAGCCCACGGCAGGGAGGAATTCTCATAGACGAACTGCCGGGTCTTGGTGTCCGGCCAGGTTAGTTGCGCCAGGTTGCCATTTGCATCGAAGCTGGTGTTGACCGTGCGCTCCATTGTGTCGCTCACGCTGGCGATCACACCATCGGTGGCGGCCACTCCTGCGGCCGGCAAGGTATAGGCAAAGCTCAGGCTCCTCCCGTTGTGATCAGTGACTTTCAGCAGGTAGCCGGCCGCCGGCGCAGCAGCACTTGCAGCGGTGCTGTAGCTGAAGATGAGCGTGTTGCCGGCTGTGTCGGCCCAGCTGGTGAGTTGTCCCGCCGTGCTGTAGGTCTCGAGGGTGCGCGACTTCGCATCGAGATAACGGTAGCCACCTGAAATCGCTGTAAAAGTACCGTTCACATCCGCATCGGCGATATAAACACCGCCTGAAGAACGAAAGTTGACCGTATGACCGTTCCCCCGGTACAAGGTTGCCCCGAAGCCGCCAGGCCCCATGACCAGATTTCGGTGCAGGCTGCTTTCCCACAAGCCGCCGAGCGCGGGCATGTTGCCGAAGGTTTTGGCAGTTTTGCCCGCCGCAATCGCTGCGGCCTGCTTCGCGCTGTCGTATGTAAATACCAGGGGCTGCCCTCCCACGCTCATGCCGGTGACAACGGGCTCCACCTTGGCGCCGACCAGGGGGTAGATGGGATTGCCTTCGCACCACGGGCAGCTTGAAGCTTTGGTGGACCGGAAAATGTCGATGACCGTGACGCCCACACCTCCCGAAATACACCCATTCAGGGCGGCATTTTCCGCATAAGTGACGTCGCAGACGCAGCTGGTACCCGACTGCGTTGAATGGGCTGGACAACTGACCGGTATGGTGCAGTAGCTTGAGTTGTATAAGTAAACCCCTTTGTGCGAAACACCGCAAATTACCTGCTCTGGAGTTGTGTAGTACGGCTGGGGGACTAATACGTCATAGTTGACAGCGTCCTTAAGCAACATAAACGGGACCCCCTGAAACGATCCCTGCGCCTGACAAGACGTTGCCAAATCCGTGGAGCACGGTCCATTGCCCGCGTAGACGCCTTGATGCGCCGGAATCATTGGGAAAGCTGCCTGTACTGAAGAAGCAAGCCCAAGGCCCAGGACAACAACTGCAATGACACGATGGACGAGTTTTTTCAGCATAAATGCCTTTGCAAACTGCCGGGCAAGATCCCAGCTAATGGATATCGTGGTGGTTTTCAATTGCTCGCTCCCGTGACTTGCTGAACCCGGTTCAGCGCGTCATAAACGCGTGTGATGTTTCTCTGCAGATTGCCCGAAGGGTCCTTGATCTGCTCGCCGGTCTTGTTGCCGGCGTTGTCCAGCGTGTAGGTGATGGAGTTGCCCTTGGCATCGGTCACGCCGGTCAGGCGGTGGGCCGCGTCGTAGCTGTAGCCCAGGGTGGTGCCGTCCGGCAGGTTTGCGCCTGTGAGCTGGCCTGCGTTGTCATAGGTGTAGGTCATGGTTCGCGCTGCGCCACCGGGTGGCGTGACCGTCACGCTGCTGGTCCAGCCGCGTGGGGTGTAGGCCGTGTCGGTAACCACGCCTTTGGGATCAATCATCTGGCGCAGGCGCCCCACCCTGTCGTAGAGCGTGAATTGCGTGATGTGGCCTGCCGCGTTGGTGATGGACTGAAGATCGCCTGCCGTGTGGCCAGCGCCATCCGGGTCCAACACCGGGCCGGCGGCCGGTATGAAGCTGGCTGTGTAACGGGCAACGCCTTTAGTGATGCGGACATCGTCCATATAGCCGAGCCATGCTGCGCCACCCATGTGCGAGACGTAGGCTTGTGCGACCGATGCGATGTTGCTGGTGTCTGCCCACGACGTCACGGGGCTACCTGAGAAAATGTTATTGCGAAGAGTCAGTAAATTTCCGTCCAGGAAGGCCCGGGAGAGTCCACCGCTACGTGTAAACGCCACATGGTGCCAGGCGCCGGCAAGGCTGGCTTGCGTATGCTCCGAGCTATAGACAGTAGGAAATCCACTGGCTTCTGAGGCGAATTGAAGTCTCCCCCCAAATCCGCCGTCGCCGAACCGGATCATCATGTATGTCGCCCCCCAGGGAATGACGAAAAGATTGCGATAGCCCGACCCAGCCGAAGAAAGGAAAAACCAGCCCTCGATCGTGAAGTCGCCAGTCCCAAAACTGAAGTTGTTGCCGGGGCCGGCCGGCACTGACAGATAGTCGCCATCGCCGTCAAAAGCAATCGACGAGCCGCCAAATTTGCTTTGTGCCGTGCTGATCCTGGCGTTGCCAAACGCGGTGACCGCTTTGGGCGAAGAGGCGCTGTCCGTCATAACTGTCGAGTTGCTGGCGCCGCCACCGCGCAACAAGACACTCACCGAACCGTAGGACGGATCTGCACCGGCCTCTGTGCCGGAAAAGTTTCCTGAAGTACTGTAATAAGCATACGTCGTCACACGGTTCAGCGGGTCAGCGCTGGTGAGCATTCGTCCTTGGCTGTCATAGGTAAAGCTGGAGCTACGCGGCGCCACAGCGGAATCGACAGTGGCGGCAAGCCCTAGGGCGCCATCGGCATCCGTGGTGCCCTGCACCACCTGCTTGCATACCAGAGGCATGGCTTGGCCATTGGGCAAAGCCGCCGCAGCGGTGCAGTTGGCGATAGCATTGCCGTTGAAGGGATCAGGCTGGCCGTGGTACACCGTGCTGGTGATCAACAAGGGTTCACTTACCTTGACAGGCAGCCGCCAATCCGTATGCCAGGTCGTTTCAATCTTGCGGCTTCCTGCCGGCAGGGCTGAACCGCCGGGCAGGACGCTGGCACAGGCCGCCGTGGTGGCCAGCCCTTCAACCCGCACCGTCTCGCGATTGCTTGAGTCATAGGCGTAGCAGCTGCGCTGGCCGCTGAAGTCGTCGGTGGAGGTCAGGTTACCGATGGCATCGAAGGTGGAGGCATTGTTGGCCGCTGCGCAGCCCGAGCCGGCCGGCTGCGACAGGCCAGTGGCCAGCGGGTAGCCCAGTACGGTGGTGGTACTGGCGTTGGCGGTTTCTCCGTTGGGTCGCGTTAGTTGCACGCCGGACGGAGCTTGCCAGTCATGCGTGCGGGTGGTAAGCAGGGTAGCGGGGTCATAGGTCTGCGTCACGATGATTTGCGGCGGCGCGCCGTAGCTCACCGAGTATTTGTTGACGCCGCCCGAATGCTCTGTCGACAGCGCGCGGCCGGCTGTATCGTAGGTAAACGTGGAATAGCGGATGCCTCGCTCGTCAATCACACCTGTCAGCGCCCAGGGCAAAGAAGTATTTTCGTAGACGAACTGGCGGAACTTCGTGTCCGGCCACGTCAGGCGGGCCAGGTTGCCGTTGGCATCGAAGCTGATGTTCATCGTGCGCCCCATGGGGTCCGTCACGCTGGAGATCAAGCCATCCGTGACGGCTACTCCCCCGGCCGGCAGGCTGTAGACAAAGCTCAGGCTCCGCCCGTTGTGGTCCGTGATGTTCTGCAGGTAGCCTGCTGCCGGCGCAGTGGCACTTGCGGCGGTGCTATAGCTGAAGGTGAGCGTACTGCCGGCTGTGTCGGCCCAGCTGGTGAGCTGCCCGACAGTGTTGTAGGTTTCGATGGTGCGGGACTTCGCATCGAAATAGCGATAGCCGCCGGTGATGGCCGTGAAAGTGCCTGTCACATCCGCATCGGCGATGAAAACGCCGCCTGAATAGCGAAAGCTGACAGTGCGGCCATTGCCGCGATGCAAGGTCGCCCCATAACCACCGGTTCCCATGATCAGGTTGCGGTGAAGGCTGCTTTCCCACAAACCGCCAAGTGCAGGCCTGTTGCCAAAGGTGCGTGCGGTCTTGCCTGCGGCGACAGCTGCGGCCTGCTTGGCGCTACTGTAGGTAAAAACCAGCGGCTGTCCCCCCACACTCATGCCGGTGGCGACAGGCTCCACCTTGCCGCCGAGCAAGGGAAGGATGGGGTTACCGTCTTGCCAGTCACAGCGTGGAGGCGGTTTGGTGGAGTTAAAGATGTCGACGACCGTGGCGCCCACACCTCCCGGGATACAGCGGTTATGGTCCGTGTTCTCCAGGTTCCCAGCTTTGCACGTGCAGGTGGATCCGGACAGCTCCGTATAAATGGTGTCGGGGCAGCTGTACTGGGGCTTAGGGTCTATCGGCGTCCTGGTGATAGTGCCGGGGGCAATATCGTAATACGAGGGTTCGTAATTCCACTTCCCGATGACATGGCAAACCGCACCTTCAACATGGTAAGCACCGGTGTAGCTCTTTTCATTACTCTTGGCCATCGCAACCTGCAGCCAGTTGAAACATGTGTTTTCATAACTGCTACCCGAGATGTTGAGAATAGGTTGAGAACCGTTAAATCCGTTCAGGTCATAGTGGTAGCAAGGCGCAACGGAGCAAACGCTGGGGTCATAGGTTGCCGGGAATGATGCGAAGGCATTCGTGCCAAGCATGGAGCCGAACAACACGGCAACACGCGCAGCCGCCAGCAAAACCAGTGCTATGAGTTTCATGCCTGCCTTTTCGTTTCCTGATATGCCACATACGGGCAATTGAAAAAAGGGATGGCGCCGCCATGGATGCGAAGCAAGGCCTGAGAGCTTGCCGTTTCACACCGCCGAGAACGACTCACCTGCACCGAGCCCGGCGCAAGCCATTGCAACAATCCCATGTGGATCCCTCGTTGATTTTTCTTGTCACGCTTGGGTCAAGCGAATTCGGCGGAGTCTAGTGAGGGGTGTTGTGCTTGTCCACCCTCCATGTGGAGGAGGGAAATCTCAAGTGTGCGTATGGGACAACAGAATTTTCAAATGCGTTTTTTCCGCCTTATCAATCTCACATGCTTCTGGCAGAATCCCGCCGGCCCGGCGACGGTGAAATTGTTTTCAATCCAATTTCACTTTGAATTGAGAACCTTCTCAGTAGCGCCTTGTTCAACGTTAAGAAGAAATAGAGCAGGCATTACTGCAAACCCAATTTGCATCAAAAATATTTTTCCTGGCGTGTGTGCGAGTGCATTCATGCACGCCAAAACGTAGCCTTGTCGCTTGCGATGACGCGCAGCGATGACCCGGCCAACCGCGATGAAGCTAAGAGATCAGTGCAGGTACCTGCATGAAAGGCGCGACGTTTCGCATCGCACGCTCAACGTACTCTTCCTTTTCTCCGACGGGCGCAACGTAATGCATTGCGCTGCGCGCCTCGTCGATGCCCACCAGGCGCGCGATGATCCAGGTGGCGAGGTACTGCGACGCCAGGCAGCCGCCTGCGGTGGCGACATTGCCTTTGGCCACAAAGGGCTGGTTCAGCACGGCGATGCCGGCTTCCTCGACCCAGGGTTTGGTTGTCAGGTCTGTGCATGCGGGGACGCCGTCGAGCAGCCCCAGCTTGGCCAGCACCAGCGTGCCGGAGCACTGCGCGCCCAGCAGTTGCCGGGAAGGGTCCAGCTGCAGTTGCGCCATCAAGGCCGCGTCGGCCACCACCTCGCGCGTGCGCATGCCGCTGCCGACGATGACCGCATCAGCCTTGGAAGCCTCGGCCAGCGATGCCTGCGATTCAAGCACCACGCCGTTCATGGAGCGTATGCGCGAGGCATTGCTGGCAATGGATACGCGCCAGCCCGGCTGCTTGATGCGGTTGAGTATGCCCAGCGCGATCAGCGAGTCGAGTTCATTAAAACCTTCAAAGGTCAATATGGCGATGTGCATGGTGTCGGGTTTCGTATCAGGTTGGTGGGATTCCCATCGTAAACACGCAACCCAATACAATCAAATTATTGTCATGCATACAATGCAGCATGGCCCAAGCCCGCTACAAACAACTGGTCGACGCACTCGCCTTTGACATCCGCGAGGGGCGCCTGCCGCCGGGCACGCGCCTGCCCACCCACCGAAAGCTCGCGGCGCAGGAAGGCCTGGCCCTGGTCACCGCAAGCCGCGTCTATGCAGAGCTGGAGGCCATGGGGCTGGTCAGCGGCGAAACCGGGCGCGGCACATTTGTCAGGGAGAGCACCCTGCCCCGCAACCTGGGCATAGACCAGCATGCGGCGGCGTCGGGCATGGTGGACCTGAACTTCAACTACCCCTCGCTGCCGGGCCAGGCCGAATTGCTGCGTGACGGCTTGCGCCAGCTCGCTGCGTCGGGCGACCTCGAAGCGCTGCTGCGCTACCAGCCGCACGGCGGGCGCCCGCACGAGCGGGCGGTCATGGCCCGCCATCTTGCGGCACGCGGTTTAACGGTGAGTGCGGACCAGGTGATGATCGTGAACGGCGCGCAACAAGGCCTGGCCGTCACCGTGATGGCCCTGCTGCAGCCCGGTGATGTGGTGGCGATCGACGCATTGAGCTACCCGGGTTTCAAGGTGCTGGCCGAGGCGCACCGCCTCGAACTCGCGCCGATTCCGGCGGCCGGAAACGGCCCGGATCTGGACGCGCTTGAACGCCTGTGCAAGCGCCGTCGCGTGCGCGCCGTCTATACGATGCCGACGCTGCACAACCCGCTCGGCTGGGTGATGCCCTTGAGCCGGCGGCGGCAACTGGTGGCCATCGCGCGCCGGCATGGCTTGCTGATCATCGAGGATGCGGCTTATGCCTTCCTCGCCGAGGAGGCGCCCGCTCCGCTGGCCGCGCTGGCGCCTGAGGCGACGGTCTACGTCTCGGGCCTTTCCAAGAGCGTGGCCACCGGGCTGCGCGTGGGTTTTGTCGCGGCGCCCGCCGAATGGGTGCCCCAACTCGAACGGGCCATCCGCGCCACCACCTGGAACACGCCCGGCGTGATGACGGCGCTGGCCTGCGGCTGGCTGGCGGACGGCACGGTCGCCCGCCTCGAAAAGGAGAAACGCCGCGACGCAAAAGCCCGGCAGGCGATTGCGGCCGAAGTGTTCGCGCGTATGCCTTGTATTCGCCATCCTGCCTCTTACTTCGTCTGGCTTCCCTTGCCGGAAGAGCTGCGTGCCGACCAGCTGGCCACAGCGTTGATGCGCGAGCAGATCGCGGTGTCGACGGCCGAGCCTTTCGCAACGTCTGCCCAGGCGCCGCACGCCCTGCGCCTGGCGCTGGGGTCTGTCGACCTGGACACGCTGCGCGATGCGCTGCAGAAGGTCAGGCGCGCGATTGATGCGCAGGCTTATTGAGGTTTGAACGCCGGCGCAGGGTCCTGCCGACTTGTCACGCACGCTACAGCTTTCCGCGCCCGCCGGTCCTATATTGCAATTCATGACGGACCCCACTTTCCTCCATACCTTGCAGGCCGTGAACCAGACGGCCGCCTTTAACCGCTGGGCCGGCTTTGAGGTCATGCGCGCCGCTGCCGGCGAAGCCGAGATACGCATGGCTTGGCGCGAAGAAGACATGGGCCAGTACGCCGGCTACCTGCATGCGGGCCTCATAGGCGCGATGCTGGACACGGCCTGCGGCTACGCGGCGGCCACCTTGGCGGGCCGCGTGCTGGCCTCGCACTTTTCAGTGAACTGCCTGGCACCGGCCGTGGGCCGCAGCTTTATGGCACGCGGACGCGTGGTGAAGGCTGGGCGCAAACAGGTGTTTGCGAGTGCGGAGCTGTTTGCGGAGCAGGAAAACGGTGAGTTGTTGCTGGTGGCGACCGGCAATGCGATTCTGGTGCCGGTGGAGGCGCCCGCCCGGCCGCGTGCCTAGGCTGCCTGGCGCCCTGCGGTCAATCCGCCGGGAGCTGCATCGATACGGCGCGCCCGCCTGAACTGTCAACATCACGGTAGTCCGGGATATTCCAGCGAGCCAGTTCCTGCGCGTTCGCCACCGCCATGACATCGGCCGCGGCAAAGTCGGGAGGCCAATTGAATGCACTCGCCCCTTGAAACAGCAACAAGCCATCCTTGAAGCGTCGGGCTTTTGTGAACTGCCAAAGCGGCCTGCGCAAGGCAGGTCCGCTTGGCCGAAGGCTTAGGCCTCTGCGTGGGTAAGGCGTATATCGACTTCACGGTCAACGTATTTCCATTCTGGTGAGGCCCGCAGCGCCCCCACAAGATCTTCAAATGCCGACGAATCCGAAGGCGCGTATTCGAACCAGGTCAGGAAGTCGAAAGGCTCGTCCGGGCCAAGGTCCCGGCAGTGGTGCAACCGCCGCGCAACTGCGGGAAGATACTTCAACCCGATTGCGATGTGATGCGATTGCGCTTCGAATACTTCGCGGCGCTCGTCCTGGGTGAGTGCCCACCAGGTAGCATTCTTGCGAATCGGGATAAGCGCCGCGCGTGTTGAAGCGCCCCGGCCCAGCCCTTCCTGCCTGCTGACCAGTGCCTCCTTCTCCTCGCGCACGACGTAGCGCTCGTTGCTCGTAATTCCGCGAAGAAACCAGGCGGCGCCAGGCGGCAGTTGAACCACGGAGCCGGGAACCAGGGACAGTCGCGAGGCAATGACCATCGACTCCCCGACGACACCGTGCATCTGATCAATGAGCCATGGGCCGGTGCTGCCTCCGATGAAGCTGAACATTCGAGCGACGGGTGGGGTAGATGCTGACATAGGCGGGAGAGAGTTTTAAGGTTTGACATGAGAGGCCCGACCCGGCTTGCCGGCGCAGGTGCTCTCGATGCAAGGGTTGGCCCGCACCCGTTTTACCGCTCGCTGGTCGCGACACGAACGCCCATGCCCACGAGTGCCATGCCGGCGATTCCGTCGATTGAGCGTCTCACGCGCGAACTGCGCAGGAGTGTTCCCGCTGATGCGATGACCGAAGCGTAAAGAGCGAGCCATACAAAAGTGAGCAATGAGAAAACCAGGCCCAGCAGGATGAGGTGCGAAAGCATGCCCCGGCCTTGCGAAGCGAACTGCGGCAGGACGCCGGCGAAGAAGACTGCCATCTTGGGGTTCGCCAGGTCGTTGACGACCCCTTGGATGAAGGCTTTGCCGGGAGACAGGGCATGGGCGGCATGACCGCGCTGCCCGGCGCTTGAAGCGGACGCGCCTGTGAAAGCCGACCGCAGGGACTGCACCCCCAGGTAGATCAGGTACGCGGCGCCGATGAGGCGAAGCGCGTGAAAGACGGGCTCGGATGCCAGGAGGATGGCGACGAGGCCGAGACTGGTGGCTATGGCCCAGACGAGCTGGCCCACGGAGACGCCGAGCGCGGTTGCCAGGCCGGCAGGCCTCCCGCCGGCCATGGTGTTTCGGATCGTCAGCGCGGTATCCGGTCCTGGTGTCGCGATCACGACTGCCGAGATTGCAAGGAAAGCGAGAAACGATGTGTCCATGTGAGCTCCTTTGCGGGCTGACGCGATACGCCGGCGCTGGTGATGCATTGAGTTTTGGATGTGAGACGCATGCACCCAGTTTGCCCGAGCCACCGGTCTTGCCGCAAGGCTGCAGCCGGATTATTGGCCCTTATGCAGCCCCCGCGAGACACTTTGCCCTCCTTTGCACTCCGTAGCCCCTGCGTATAACCATGTTGCGCCAGCGAATGCCAGGCCGGTCCGCTTGAAGCCGGTGTCAGGCGCCGCTGCCCGGAGGAAGAAATGATTGCACGACTTCGTACATGCCCGGCTCGAAGGTCGCGATCTCCAGCGCCTGCTTCAGATACGGCAGCGGCGCCGGGTCCTTGCGCATGGCCTGGTAGTCCTCTTCGCTGCGCCATTGGGCATACATGGTGACTTTGGTGCCGTCCAGGCTGCGGTGCAACCGGGCCGACATGAACCCGGGCGCATTGCGCACCGAGCCCTCGGTTGCGCGGGTGAGCAAATCGATCAGCTGCTGCTGCCGCTCGGGGGCGACGGTGAACACGTTGATCAGGGTGACGGTCTTGTCGCTCATGGCTAGTGCGCTCCTGCGGCTGCGTCGGCACTGCCCGCCCCGGCATGCGTGGGCTTTGTCAGGAAGACCAGCGGGATCAGCAGCAGGAAGATCAGCGCGGACACATAGAACACGTCATTGGCCGCGAGCATGTAGGCCTGCTGGTCGGCCAGACGGTTGATGGTGCCCAGGGCCTGGTCGGGCGTGAGGCCGGCGGCGGCCAGGCCCGTGAGGGCGCTGTTGGTGGCGACGCTGCCCTGGTTCACGTATTCGCTGATCTGCGCGTGGTGCATGGCGGCGCGGTCCTGCCAGATGGTGGTGGCGATCGACGTGCCGAAGGAGCCGGCCGTGATGCGCACGAAGTTCGACAAACCCGAAGCCGCCGGGATCTTGTCGGGCGAGATGCCCGACAGCGTGATGGTGACCAGGGGGATGAAGAAGAAGGCCATGGCCACGCCCTGGATGATCGTCGGGATCATGATGGTCTTGAAGTCGGCCTGGGTGTTGAAGTTCGAGCGCATCCACAGCACCAGGGCGAACACCGCGAAGGCAAAGGCGGCGAAGCGGCGCGGGTCGACCTTGGCGATGTTTTTGCCGACGACGGGCGACAGCAGCAGTGCAAACAGCCCGACCGGCGCCAGCACCATGCCGGCCTGCGTGGCGGTGTAACCCATGTACTGCTGCAGCCACAGCGGCAGCAGCACCACGTTGCCGAAGAACAGGCCGTAGCCGACCGACAGCGCCAGCGCACCGGCCCAGAAGTTGCGCCGCTTGAACAGCGTCAAATCGACCACCGGGTGCTCTTCGGTCAGCTCCCAGATCACGAAGGCGATCAGGCCGACCAGCGCGACGATGCCCAGCGCGATGACTTCGCCGGAATGGAACCAGTCAAGCTCCTGGCCTTTGTCGAGCATGATCTGCAGCGAGCCGATCCAGACCACCAGCAGCGCCAGCCCCACGGAATCGATGGGCAGCTTCTTGGTGGGGCTCTCACGTTTTCGGAAGATGCTCCAGGTGATGAAGGCCGCGCCGAAGCCGACGGGAATGTTGATGTAGAAAATCCAGGGCCAGGAAATGTTGTCGGTGATCCAGCCGCCCAGCAGCGGCCCCATCACGGGCGCGACCAGCGTCGTCATGGACCACAGCGCCATGGCCAGCCCCGCGAGCGCTTTCGGGTAGCTCGACAACAGCAGCGCCTGCGACAGCGGGATCATGGGCCCGGCGACCAGGCCCTGCAGCACGCGCAGGAAGATCAGCGTGGTCATGTTGGGCGCCAGGCCGCACAGCCACGAGGTCAGCACGAACAGCATGATGCTGGCCGTGAACAGGCGCACCTGGCCGAAGCGCTGCGACAGCCAGCCGGTGAGCGGCACGGCAATCGCGTTGGCCACACCGAAACTGGTGATGACCCAGGTGCCCTGGTTGGGGCTGACGCCGAGGTCGCCGGCGATGGCGGGCAGCGAGACGTTGGCGATGGACGTATCGAGCACGTTCATGAAGGTCGCGGCCGACAGGGCCAGCGTGCCCCAGAGGCGCGCCGAGCCCGTCAGGGGCGGCGGCGGGATGTAAGCGGTAGCAGGTGCGGAAGCCATGAAAGCCTTGCGAATAAGGGGCGGGTGGCAAGCGCTGCGGGGTCACCGCGCTTGCGTGAACTGGATCTGTGGCTTACGGTGCCGTGTGGTTGCCGGCCAGCGACAGCGTGTGGCTGAACGCGAGGGTCTGCGCATCGGCGCCGGCCTTGGCGGGAGACACGGCGCTACCCGGCGTGAGGACGGGCTTGGCTGCGACGGCGGCCTTGGCCGGCTTCACGATGGCCTTGCCGGTGTTGGCGGCAATGACACGCTGCACGTCCTTGTCGGCTGCATCGTCCTGCGCGCCATAAGTTTGGGTGTGCGCCAGGGCGGCATCGCGCGGCGCGTCGGCCAGGGTCTTGCCATCCCTGTTGCTCACGTCGACTTCGGCGTCCATGGAGAGGCCCACGCGCAGCGGGTTGTCGGCGAGCTGCTTGGCGTCGAGCGCGATGCGCACGGGCACGCGCTGCACCACCTTGATCCAGTTGCCGGTGGCGTTCTGCGCGGGCAGCAGCGAGAAGGCCGCGCCGGTGCCGACACCCAGGCCGGCGACCGTGCCCTTGTATTCAATCTTCTTGCCGTAGAGGTCGGCCACCAGCGTGACGGGCTGGCCTATGCGGATGTTGCGCAACTGCACTTCCTTGAAGTTGGCGTCCACCCAGACCTGCTTGAGCGGGATGATGGACATCATGGGCGTGCCGGCGGCCACGCGCTGGCCGAGCTGCACCGTGCGTTTGGCGACGTAGCCGTCGACCGGCGCCAGCAGGGCCGCGCGCTGCGTGGCCAGGTAGGCTTCGCGCACCTTGGCGGCGGCCACCTGCACGCTGGGGTGCTGCTCGACGCTGGTGCCTTCGGTCAGGGCCTGGTTGCTGGAGAGCTGCTCGCGCGCGGCGACCACGCCGGCTTGCGCCGCGGCCAGCGCGCTTTTGGCGGTGTCCAGTTGCGTGCGGGCATGGTTGAGTTCTTCGCCGGACACCGCGCCGTTGCCGGTGAGGGACTGGCGGCGCTTCAGGTCGTCGCTGGCGCGGGCGATGTCGCTTTGCGCCTTGACGACGTCGGCGTCACGCAGGGCAATCTGCGCCGACAGCGTGCCGTTGTTGGCATACAGCGTGCGCACCTGGCGCACGGCCTGGGCCAGCGCGGCTTCGGCCTGGTCGAGCGCGACCTTGGCATCGGCCGGGTCCAGCTGCACCAGCGCCTGGCCGGCTTTCACGAAGTCGGTGTCGTCGGCCATGATGGCCATGACGGTGCCGCCGATTTGCGGCGTGATCTGGATCACGTTGCCCTGAACGTAGGCGTTGTCGGTGGACTCGTAGTGGCTGGCCACCAGGTATTCGTAAGCGGCCCAGCCCAGGCCGGCGACCACCACGACGGCGGCCAGCGCGGTCAGCGCTTTTTTGCGCTTGGGGTTGCCGGCGGGCGCCTGCGCCGGGGCGGCGGCGGTTGCGGGCGTTGCGGAAGCGGCGGAATTGGGAGATTCAGGAGTGCTCATGATGTTGGGTCTGCTGGTTATCTATTGGGTTGTCTATGGATATCTGAGTTCAGAAGGCGGCGGCGCTGGCCTGGCGGCCGGCGGGCACGGCCGGACCGGGGGTGTAGCCACCGCCGAGTGCGCGTATCAGCGCAACCTGCGTGTCCAGCGCGCGGGCCGACAAGTCCACCGCGAGCCGGCGCTGGACCAGCACGCTGGTCTCCGCGGTGAGCACGTTGAGGTAGTTGCCCAGTCCGGCCTTGTAGCGCTGCACGGCGATTTCGTAGGCGCTTTCGGCGGCGTCCTGCGCGGCGCGCTGCTGGGTCTGCTGGCGAACAATGGCTTGAGAAGAAGCCACCTGGTCGGCCACGTCGCGCACCGCGTCGATCACGGCGGCGTTATAGCTTTCGACGGCGGCGTCGAGGTCGGCGGTTTTGCCGCGCAGGTTGGCACGCAGCCGGCCCGCGTCAAAAATCGGCAGGCGCAGCGCCGGGCCCACGCCCCACTGGCGGCTGCCCGAGTCGAGCAGGTTGCCCAGGCCTATGCTGGAAAAACCGGCGAAGGCAACCAGGTTGATGTTGGGATAGAACTGGGTCTTGGCGTTGGCCACATCCTTGGACGAGGCTTCGACGCGCCAGCGCGCGGCGGCGATGTCGGCGCGGCGGCCCAGCAGGTCGGCCGGCAGGGTGGCGGCCACGGCAGCGTTTTTGATGCTTGCCTGCGCGGGCGGCGTCAGGGCGGCGGCGCCGTCGGGCTGGCCGATCAGCGCGCCGAGCGCGTTGCGCGTGAGCGCCATCTGCTCGAGCAGGGCTTCGAGCTGCAAGCGTGCTTCGGGCAGGCCGCCTTCGCTCTGGCGCAATTCAAGGCGGGTGTCCAGACCGGCGTTGACGCGGTCCTGCACCAGCTTGAGGGTTTCCTCGCGCTGCGCGAGTGTGCGGCGCGCCACGTTGGCCTGTTCATTGAGGCGCACCAGCTGGAAGTAAGTGCGGGCGACGTTGCTGGCGAGCAGCACGCGGGCGGCTTGGGCGTCGGCCTCCGCGGCATTGGCGCTGCCCAGTGCGGCATCGAGTGCCGCACGGTTCTTGCCGAAGAAATCAAGTTCCCAGCTGGCGGCCAGCTGGGCCGTGCCGCTTTCGCGGATGGAGCCTGCCAGCGGCGGCGGCACCGCGCCATTGGCGGTGTAGCGCTGGCGGGTCAGGTCGACCTGGCCGGTCAGTTGCGGCAAGGTGGCGGCGTCGGCTACTTCGGTGACGGCCTGTGCGCGTGCCAGGCGCGCTTGCGCAAGCTTGAGGCTTGGGCTGGTTTGCAGGGCTTGCGCGACCAGGGCGTTGAGCTGCTCGTCGCCGAAATCGCGCCACCATTCGGCGGCCAGCGGTGCCTGGGCCGTGGCTTGCGCGCCGGCGTCGGCTTTCAGGCCCAGCGAGGGCGCATCGCGCAGGCTGGACTGCGGCGAGATGCCGGACATGTCGGCGCAACCGGTGAGGCCGGTCGCCATGATGCCCACGGCCAGCACGCTGGCAGCGGCCACCAGGGCCATGCGGAAGGAGGCGCTCCATACCGGCATGGTGCGATCGGCGCTGTCCGGCGTCATGTCGGGGGCTGCGGAGGCCCCGGGAAAGTCACAGGTGGAACAGGTGTTATTTGTCATGTTTTTCATTCGCTGCTTGAAGGGAGTGCGAGGTCTCGAGAATGCGGCGCAGGTAGCCTTTGAGGTTTTGCCACTCCTCGACCGAAAACCCGGACAGGTGGGCGTTCTGCACGCGGCTGAGCACGGCCGGGATCTCCTTGGCGGCCTCACGGCCCTCGGGCGTCAACTCGAGGTTGACCACGCGCCTGTCGTCGCTGGAGCGGATGCGGCGGCAAAAGCCTTTGGCTTCGAGCCGGTCCAGCAGGCGGGTCATGGAGCCGGCGTCGAGCTCACAGACACGGGCCAGTTCGGCGACGGTGGAGGCTTTGCCGAGGTAAAGCTTGAGCATGGGCACCCACTGCGCGTTCGTCAGGCCCTTGGGTTCGAGTTCACGCGAGACTTGCTGCGAGACGCTGTTGAGGATCTGCCGCATCAGGTAGCCGGTGCTTTGGCCGGCGTCGTAGTCAGCCGCGC
This sequence comes from Polaromonas sp. YR568, assembly GCF_943369675.1. Taxonomy (GTDB): domain Bacteria; phylum Pseudomonadota; class Gammaproteobacteria; order Burkholderiales; family Burkholderiaceae_C; genus Polaromonas. The sequence goes on from NZ_CALROB020000068.1 coordinate 17,549, forward strand.
AGTAGAACTCCGCCGGCAACCCGCAAAGAGGGGTTTCCGACATTTCTGCCGCTTTCGTGCTGGTGGATTTGGATTTCATGGGAACGAATAATACATGCCTAGGCAATTAATGTCAAGGCTGTGTTTGTTTCGGCAGTTTATTGGCCGGTTTTTGACTAAACTCCCCGGATGGCTACTCTCCCCTCCTCCCTGGCCCCCAAAGGCTCACCGCGCTCCCTCTCCGGCTTGCTGCCTTTTCTGCGGCCCTACCGCGGCCACATCCTGCTGGCGGCCGTCTTCCTGGTGCTGGCCGCGGTCGCCACCCTGGTGTTTCCGCTGGCCTTGCGCGGCCTGATCGACGGCGGTTTCAGCGCGCCCGACAAAGGCGAGCAGCTGATGGCCTTGCGCACGCATTTCTTCGAGCTGTTCGGCGTGGCGGCCGCGCTGGGACTGTTTTCGGCGGGCCGCTTCTATATGGTGAGCTGGCTGGGCGAGCGCGTGACAGCCGACCTGCGCAATGCGGTCTATGCCCACGTGGTGCGGCAAAGCCCGGAGTTTTTCGAGACCACGCAGACCGGCGAGGTGCTGTCGCGCCTGACCGGCGACACGACGCTGGTGCAGACTGTCGTGGGTTCGTCGCTGAGCATGGGCCTGCGCAATGCCGTGATGGGCATAGGCGCGCTGGGCATGCTGGTCTATACCAACCCCTATCTGATGGTGCAGGTGCTGGGCGTGCTGGTGCTGATCGTCGCGCCTTCGGTGTGGTTCGGCCGGCGCGTGCGAAAGCTCTCGCGCGCCAGCCAGGACCGCGTGGCGGACTCCAGCGCGATTGCCGCCGAGGTGCTCAATGCAATTCCCGTGGTGCAAAGCTATACCGCCGAGGAACGCGAATCGGCGCGCTTCGACCAGTCGACCACCAATGCCTTCAACACCGCGGTGCGCCGCACCAAGGCGCGCTCGGTGCTGGTGGCCTTCATCATCATCGCCACCTCAGCGGCGCTGCTGTGGGGCCTGTACCAGGGCACGCAGGCGGTGATGCGCGGCGACATCACGGCGGGCCACCTGGGCCAAACCGTGGTTTACGTGATCATCCTGGCAAGCGCGGCGGCGGTGCTGGGCGAGGTGTACGGCGACCTGCTGCGCGCGGCCGGCGCGACCGAGCGGCTGATGGAACTGCTGGCTTCGCGCTCGCCCGTGACCTCGCCGCCCAACCCGGTGCCGGCCCGCGTCACCGAAGCCGGCAGCGCCCTCATGTTTGAGGCCGTGACCTTTCATTACCCTTCGCGCCCGGCGCAACCCGCCCTGCGTGATTTCAGCCTGAGCGTGGCGCCCGGTGAAACCGTGGCCATCGTCGGGCCCAGCGGCGCAGGCAAGAGCACGGTGTTCCAGCTGCTGCTGCGTTTTTACGACCCGGCTTCGGGCCGCATCGAACTGGACGGCGTGCGCACGGCCGACATGTCACTGGAAGACCTGCGAGGCCGCATCGGCATCGTGCCGCAGGACGCGGTGATTTTCTCGACCAGCGCGCTTGAAAACATCCGCTACGGCAGGCCCGGAGCCAGCGACGAGGAAACCCGCGCCGCCGCGCAGGCTGCCTTCGCGCACGAGTTCATTACTGCGCTACCCGAGGGCTACGACACCTTTCTGGGCGAGCGCGGCGTGCGGCTTTCGGGCGGGCAGCGCCAGCGCATCGCGATTGCGCGGGCCATGCTGAAGAACGCGCCGCTGCTGCTGCTCGACGAAGCCACCAGCGCACTCGATGCCGAAAGCGAACGCATGGTGCAGGCAGCGCTGGAGTCGGCCATGAAGAACCGCACCACGCTGGTGATTGCGCACCGCTTGGCCACCGTGCAGCAGGCCGACCGCATCCTGGTGCTGGACCATGGCCGGCTGGTGGAGCAAGGCACGCACACGGAACTGGTGAACCGCGGCGGGGTGTACGCACGGTTGGCGGCGCTGCAATTCACGGTGTGACGGCATCGCTCTGCCTCATGCCGCAAGCCGTTCAACCGAGTTCAAGGCCACGCATATGCATTATTTGCATAGATATTGATGCACAATGCCTTGGACTAATCGGGGGCGGGCTTTTAAGCTCGGTGCATTGACCTTCCATCAAGTTTTCCACCAAGAAATCCCACAAGGAGTTTTTTCAATGTCACAACAACACGCAGCAGCAGCCCCTTCCGGCACCCACCCCCTTCCCTCTTATCTCCAGGCCGACAACCTCGGCCCCTGGGGCAACTACCTGCAGCAGGTCGACCGCGTCATCCCGCACCTGGGCAGCCTGGCGCGCTGGGCTGAAACCCTCAAGCGCCCCAAGCGCGTGCTGATCGTGGACGTGCCCATCCACATGGACGACGGCACCGTCGCCCACTTCGAGGGCTACCGCGTGCAGCACAACGTCTCGCGCGGCCCCGGCAAGGGCGGCGTGCGCTTTCACCAGGATGTCACGCTGTCGGAAGTCATGGCGCTGTCGGCCTGGAT
>NZ_CALROB020000069.1:0-19458 GCF_943369675.1 Polaromonas sp. YR568
CGGCGCGCATCACGTCCAGCGTCTTGTGCGCGGCCTGCAGGCTGGTCGCGGAGATGGCGGCGAACACGCCGGTGGCGTGCAGGTGGCGCGCCGAACGCAGCCAGTCTTCGTCGACGTCGGCGGGCGCCATGTGGCTGGCGGCCGAGCCCTTGCGGTGGTATTCCACCGGGGGATCGCTGCCGTCGGTAACGCGCCCCTTGAACTGGAAGCCGGTGCGCTGCGATGCGTCGCAGATCACATGCGAGCAATCGATGCCTTCGGCTTGCATGGTGGCCAGCAAGGCGCGGCCCATGGAGTCGGTGCCCAGGCGGCTGGCCCAGCCGACCTTCAGGCCCAGGCGCGACAGGCCGATGGCCGCATTGGTTTCGGCGCCTGCCGTGCGCTTGAAAAAAGACGTGGCGTTCTCAATCGGGCCCGGCTTGTCGGCAACCAGCAGCAGCATGGCTTCACCGAACAGGGCAACGTCGAAGGCGGAAGCTGGAGGGGTGGGTGATGTCATGGTTCAGCGTTGCGGATGTAGGCGGTTTTCGCGCGAAGGGTGGCAACGGCGCCGTCACCGGTCAGGGGAATTCAAGGGCACGCGGCCGGGCCTGGCCATACCGCACCAGGGCAGTGAAACCAGGGCGGCCTCCGTCAATGCCCCTGGTGCGAGCTGAGGATCTGGCCCAGGAACTGGCGTGTTTTTTCGTGTTGCGGCTTGCTGAAGAACTCGGCGGGAGGCGCCTGCTCGACGATGCTGCCTTCGGCCATAAAAATCACGCGGTCGGCCACGCTGCGGGCAAAACCCATTTCATGCGTGACGCAGAGCATGGTCATGCCGTCTTCGGCCAGGCCGATCATGGTGTCCAGCACTTCCTTGACCATCTCCGGGTCCAGCGCCGACGTGGGCTCGTCGAACAGCATGATCTTGGGCGACATGCACAGCGCGCGCGCAATGGCCACGCGCTGCTGCTGCCCTCCGGACAGCTGGCTGGGGTACTTCTTCGCCTGTTCCGGAATGCGCACGCGCGTGAGGTATTTCATCGCGACCTCTTCCGCCTCGGCCTGGCTCATGTTGCGCGAGCGCATGGGCGCCAGCGTGCAGTTCTCCAGGATGGTCAAGTGCGGGAACAGGTTGAACTGCTGGAACACCATGCCGACTTCGGCGCGCACGGAGTCGACGTTTTTGCCGCCTGCCGTGAGGTCTATGCCGTCCACGACGATGCGGCCCTTCTGCACGGTCTCCAGCCGGTTGATGCAGCGGATCAGCGTGGACTTGCCGGAGCCCGACGGCCCGCAAATCACGATGCGCTCACCGGCCCGCACGCTCAGGTCTATGCCCGCGAGTACCTGGAACTCGCCATACCATTTGTTCACCGCTTCCATGCGGATGATGGGTTCGGCGTTGCCGTCCTGCCCGGTCGGTGTGCTGGCTTTTTCCGTCATGCTCTCTGCTTTCAATCTTTTCAATCTTTCAACTGTTCAGCACCCTTCGCCCGCCGCGCGGCGGGCGAAGTTCAGTACCTTACCCAGTCAGCTCAGTTCAGCTTGGGCAGGTCGGCGCCCAGCCACTTCTGGTAGAGCTTGTTGAGCTCGCCGTTGGCGGTGTTCTTGGCGACGAATTCGTTGACGCTTTTCAGCACGTCGTCCTGGCCGGGGCGCACGGCGATGCCCATGGCCTGTTGCACCAGGGTGAACTTGTTTTCATAGGTGTTGGCGGGTGCGCGCTTGGCGATCTGCGCCGCGACGGTGACCGAGCAGCCGATCGCATCAACCTGGCCCGACAGCAGCGCCTGCATGGCGGATGCGTCGTCGTCAAAGCGGCGGATTTCGGTGCCTTCAGGCGCTGCCTTGGTCACCGCGATGTCTTGCGTCGACGCACGGGCCACACCCACGCGCAGCGGCTTCAGGTCGGCGGCCGACTTGATGGTGGTGGCGGTTTTGCCGTAGAGCACGATGGTGGCGGCGGCATAGGGATGCGAGAAGTTGACCTGCTTGGCGCGCTCGGGCGTGATGGCCAGCGAGGCCACCAGCAGGTCGACCTTGTTGGTCAGCAGGAAGGGAATGCGGTTGGGGCCGGTGACGGGGACGATGTTGACCTTGATGCCCCAGTCCTTGCCCAGCAGTTTCGCCACGTCGGCGTCGTAGCCGTCGGGCTGGTTTTGCGCGTTGGTGGTGCCGTAGGGCGGGAAGTCCACCAGCATGCCGATGGTGATCTCGCCTTTTTTCTTCAGGTCCGCGACGGATTGGGCGGCGGCGAAAGGCGCGAATGCGGTCAGCGCGGCGCCCAGGCTCAGGGCGGCGATGGCGCCGGTGGCAAAGCGGCGGTTGGTGAGGGAACGGGTCATGTCAAAGTCTCCTTGGGTTTGCGGGGAACGGGAACGGAATAAGGAATGGGGTCAGCGCGCCGTCGCCAGGGCCTGGCGGCGCTCCATGCGCGCGGCCAGCAGCGACAGCGGCCAGCAGATCACGAAATAAATCGCGGCCACGCTGGTGAACACATAGAGCGGCTGGAAGGTGGCGTTGTTGATGATCTGCCCGGCGCGCGTGATTTCGGCAAAACCGATGATGGCGGCCAGCGAGGTGCCCTTGATGATCTGCACCACATAACCCACGGTGGGCGGCACGGCGATCTTGAAAGCTTGCGGCAGGACCACGTAGCGCATGCGCGAGAAGTACTTGAGGTTGAGGGCTTTGGCGGCCTCGACCTGGCCGGCCGGGACGGCCTCGATGCAGCCGCGCCAGATCTCCGCCAGGAAGGCCGCGCTGTTGAGGATCAGCGCCGCGCCGGCGGCAATCCATGGGTTGATGTCCAGCCCGAGGATAGGCGCGCCGAAAAAGATCAGGAAGAGTTGCAGCAGCAGCGGCGTGCCCTGGAACACCTGGATGTAGGCCACGGCGGCGCCGCGCAGCGGCTTGTTGTCGGAGGTGCGCGCGAGCGCCATCACCAGGCCCAGCAGCGCGCCGCCTATGAAGGCGATGGCCGACAGGGCCAGCGTCCACTTGGCCGCTTCAAGGATGAAAAGGAATTCAGGAAAACCGAAGGTACGCATGTGTGTTTCCTCCGGGCCTATCGGCGGTCCGGGTAGTTGAGCGTGTGCCGGTAGATCAGCTTGAACAGGCCCGAGAACGCCAGCGCCAGCGCCAGGTAAATCGCGGCCACCACGATGTAGATCTCAAAGCTGCGGAAGGTTTGCGACTGCAGGTTGGCGGCGACCGAGGTCAGGTCGTCGGCCGAGATCACCGACACCACGGCCGAGCTGAGCATCAGCAGGATGAACTGGCTGGTCAGCGCCGGGTAAATCGCCTTGAGCGCGGGCTTGATGATGACAAAGCGGAAGATTTCCCAGGGCTTGAGGTTGAGCGCGCGGCCCGCCTCGATCTGGCCCTTGGGAATGGACTCGATGCCGGCGCGGATGATTTCCGTGGCGTAGGCGCCGAGGTTGATCACCATGGCCGTGAGCGCGGATGTGTAGGGCGACCAGCGCAGGCCTATGGCCGGCAAGGCGAAGAAAAAGAAAAACAGCTGGACCAGGAACGGGGTGTTGCGGATCACCTCGATGTAGGCGTTGATGACAAAGCGCAGCCAGGCCGGCCCGGAGGTCTTGCCCCAGGCGCACACGATGGCGACGACGAGGCCCAGCGCCGTGGCAATGAGGGATAGCTGGATGGTGATCCACGTGCCTTTGAGCAGCAGCGGCCAGGCGGCAAAAACGGCATCGAACTGGAATTGGTAATTCATGAACAGGGGCCTGCGCAGTTCAGTTCGACCTGATCGCACGCGGTTTCAATCAAAGAGCTGATTGTATGAAACCGGTTTCAGGCGCCCACAGGGGAAACCCGGATATCCCCACACGCGGGAGCCCTATTGGCCCTATTGCGTTGGCGCGCCTCTCAAACCCGTCAAACCCGCACAGCCCGACGGGGCAGCCGGCCCGCGGCGGGCGTCGCCATCCCGCGCGGCTTAAACTTCAGCGGTCCCGGCCTTTGTGCCGGGGCAGCGTTCTCAGGGCGGGGTGAAATTCCCCACCGGCGGTGTTTGCAGGCAACTGCATCAGCCCGCGAGCGCCCGCCCCTCTTCACCGAGGGGCGGGGTCAGCAGATTCGGTTCAACTCCGAAGCCGACGGTCACAGTCCGGATGAAAGAGAGCGCGATGCAAACGGCTGTGCCGTGGGCGCCTGCGCGCTCACGGCCGGCCGCAGGCTCGTGCGCCCTGATTCTGGTAACACCTACAGAGGCCATCCATGAGTCAGACAAACAGTTCAGTTGCTTCCCCTTCCGCCATGCATTCCGCTGGCGCTCCCAAGGCACGTTTCGCCTTTATCCAGTCGTCCTGGCACGAAGACATCGTGGACCAGGGGCGCGGCGCTTTCCTCGCCGAAATGGCCAGGCAAGGCGTGGGCGCCGAATCCATAGACACCTTTGAAGTGCCGGGCGCCTTCGAGATCCCGCTGCACGCCAAAAAACTCGCGCAGTCGGGCCGTTATGCGGGCATCGTCTGCTGCGGGCTGGTGGTGGACGGCGGCATCTACCGCCATGAGTTCGTCGCCGATGCGGTCATCAGCGCGCTGATGGGCATACAGCTGGAAACCGGCGTGCCGGTGTTTTCAGCGGTGCTGACGCCGCAGCATTTCCATGAGCATGAAGAGCACCGCAGGTTCTTCACCGCGCACTTCCTGACCAAGGGCAAGGAAGTGGCGCAGGCCTGCCTGGAAACGGTGGCGGGCCTGAAGAAACTCGAATCGCTGCTCGCGGCTTGAGATGCAAACGCCCGTAGCACGCAGCTACGGGCCTGCAATTATTCGACGCGCGTGATGCCGGTGGGCTTGAAGCCCAGGTCGGCCGCCTTGCCTTTGCGCGCGCGCGCGGCGCGGGCATTGTTGAGCGTGCGGATTTCCAGCGTTTCCTCGCGCGCCTTGCCGCCGCGGCCTATGCCTTCGATCTTCACGCTGCGGGTGTAAGCTGCCGCGCCGGCCAGGGTGTCCTTGGCTTCGAGGTCGATAAGCATCAGGCCGCGCCCGCCGGCGGACTGCATTTTGAGTTCGCCGATTTCAAAGGTCAGGATGCGGCCGCCCGTGGAGGCGCAGGCCACATGCGTGGCCGGCACCAGGGGCGTGGTGCCGCTGCTGAAGGCGGCGTGCGAAGGCCTGCAGATGGTTTCGCCTTCGGCGCAGCTGATAAAGGCCTTGCCGGCCTTGAGGCGGGACGTCATGTTCTCGACCGTAGCCAGGAAACCGTAGCCGCCGCTGGCGCTGAGCAGCAGCGCGGCATTGGCCGGGCCGGCGAAGTAGTGCACCAGTTGCGTGCCGGATTCCAGGTCGATCAGCGTGGTGATGGGCTGGCCATCGCCGCGCGCGCCGGGCAGCAGGGACACCGGCACCGAATAAATCCGGCCGCGCGAGCCGAAGGCCAGCAGGGTGTCGACGGTGCGGCATTCATAGGTGCCGTAGAGGCCGTCGCCGGCCTTGAAGGCAAAGCCCGCCGGGTCATGGCCATGGCCGCTGCGCGCGCGCACCCAGCCCCTGTCGCTGATGACCACGGTCACGGGTTCGTCGAGCACCTTGACTTCGAGCACGGCTTTTTTCTCGGCCTGGATCAGCGTGCGGCGCGGGTCGGCGAACTGCTTGGCGTCGGCCTCAATCTCCTTGATCAGCAGGCGCTTGAGCGCCGCCGGGCTGCCCAGGATTTCCTCGAGCTTTCCCTGCTCTTCACGCAGGGTCTTGAGCTCCTGCTCGATCTTGATGGCTTCCAGCCGTGCAAGCTGGCGCAGGCGGATGTCGAGAATGTCATCGGCCTGGATGTCGGTCAGCCTGAAGCGCGCAATCAGCGCAGCCTTGGGTTCGTCCGACTGGCGGATGATGGCGATCACTTCATCGATGTTGAGCAGCACCAGCTGCCGCCCTTCGAGGATGTGGATGCGGGCCAGCACTTTGTCGAGGCGGTACTGCGAACGCCGCTGCACCGTGGTCTGGCGGAACTCGATCCATTCGGTCAGCATCTGGCGCAGGTTTTTCTGCGTCGGCCTGCCGTCCAGCCCGACCATGGTCAGGTTGATGGACGAGGAGCTTTCCAGGCTGGTGTTGGCCAGCAAGGTGTTAATGAGTTCGGACTGGCTGATCTTGCTGGTCTTGGGCTCGAGCACCAGGCGCACGGCGGCGTCCTTGCTGGATTCGTCGCGCACCACGTCGAGCACGGCCAGCACGGTCTGCTTGAGCTGCACCTGGTCCTGGCTCAGGGCTTTTTTACCGGTCTTGATTTTCGGGTTGGTGATCTCTTCGATCTCTTCCAGCACTTTTTGCGTGCTTACGCCGGGCGGGAGTTCTGTGACCACCAGTTGCCACTGGCCGCGTGCCAGTTCTTCAATCTTCCACCGCGCACGCACCTTGAGTGAACCACGGCCGGTGTTGTAGGCCGCCGCGATTTCAGCCGCGCTGGAGATGATCTGCCCGCCACCGGGGTAGTCGGGCCCGGCGATCAGCGCATAAAGTTCTTCATCGGCCAGCTTGGGCGTCTTGATCAGCGCGACGCAGGCATCGGCCACTTCGCGCAGGTTGTGGCTGGGAATTTCAGTGGCCAGGCCCACGGCAATGCCGCTGGCGCCGTTGAGCAGCGCAAATGGCAGGCGTGCCGGCAACAGTTTGGGCTCCTCCGTGGTGCCGTCATAGTTCGGCATGAAATTGACGGTGCCCTCATCAATTTCGTCAAGCAGCAGACGCGCGATCGGGCTCAGGCGCGCCTCGGTATAGCGCATGGCGGCCGCGCCGTCGCCATCACGGCTGCCGAAATTTCCCTGGCCGTCGATCAGCGGGTAGCGCAGGCTGAAATCCTGCGCCATCCGCACCAGCGCGTCGTAAGCGGCGGTATCGCCGTGCGGGTGGAAATTGCCCAGCACATCGCCTACCACCTTGGCGCTTTTGCGCGCCTTCGGGCCAGAAGGCGCGGCATTGGTGAACGACAGCCCCATCCGGTGCATCGCGTACAGAATGCGGCGCTGCACCGGTTTCTGGCCGTCGCAGACGTCGGGCAAGGCCCGGCCCTTGACGACGCTGAGGGCGTATTCAAGGTAGGCCCGCTGCGCGTACGCGGCGAGCGAATCCTGGTCTGCGGGTTCGGGAGGAAGGGGGGCGACTGCGTCCGGTGTAAAGAGATCCATCGTGAATTTGAATTGGCTGCTGGGTCAGGTTAGGCCGGGCCGGTGCGCACTGGCGCGGCCGGTACAGGATTGCGAAAGTTACGAAAGAAAAATCGGGGAGAGCCGCTTTCGGGCTGCCGGTCTTGGGATTTCCGGGGATGCCGGCGAAGCGCCAGGTGCACCGCCTCAGTTCCGCTCGGGTGCAGCCTCTGGCGAGGCGGTGGACGCGACCGTGGTCGGCACCATGTTGCCGCGGCCCGTGCTGCCGCCCATCATCTCCATGCGGACGCGACCGCCGCCGGACCCGCCCATCATGCTGGGCGGCTTGAGGTGGTTGTAGAGCTGCATCACGGTCTTGACGTAGTTTTTGGTTTCGGGGTAATTGGGAATCTTGTTGCCCGCGCGCTGCACGGCGCCCTCGCCGGCGTTGTAGGCGGCAATCGCCAGCTCGAGCTGGCCGGGGAACATGGCGATCAGGTCGCTGAGGTAGCTGGAGCCGGCCCGGATGTTGGTCTTGGGGTCGGTGAGTTTTTTGTGGACCGTGGAATCCTTGCTGGCCCGCACGCCATAACGCTCGGCCGTGGGCGGAATCAGCTGCATCAGGCCGACCGCGCCCTTGGGCGAGACGGCCTGGGTGTTGAAGCCCGATTCGGTGGCGATCAGCGCCTGCAGCAGTTCGTAGTCGATGCCGTGCGTGGCGGAAGCTTCGCGCAGCAAATGCTTGACGGCTTTGTAATTGGGCGACACGTCGAAGTAAGCCAGCAGCTTGGGCGGCGCGGCGGCCACGCCGGTGGCGCGGTTGGCGCCGCTGCCCACGGCCCGGCCGCTTCGGGCGGTGTTGTCGCCGGCGCTGAAGCTTTCGCCGCCGCGGAAGAACAGCTCATAACGCTCATCGAGCCGGGCCGCCGAAAAGTGCGCGATGCCGTCTTTGTCGACATAGCCCCAGATGTCGGCGTGCGCGGGCGCCGCGAACAGTGCGGCCAGGCCCATGGCCATGAGGGGCAGGCCCAGCGCGCGCAGGGGCCGCCGCAAAAAGGAATAAAAAATCTCAGGCAGTTTCATCAAATATCAATTTCCACGGCATCGCCGTGCAACTCCATCAGTTCGCGGCGCGCCGCAGCTTCGCCCTTGCCCATCAGCTTGGTGATCAGGGTCTCGGTTTGCAGGAAATCCTGGTTGCCCAATTGCACGGGCAACAAACGGCGGGTATCCGGATTGAGTGTGGTTTCCCAGAGTTGTTCCGCATTCATTTCGCCCAGGCCCTTGAAGCGGCTGATACTCCAGGCGCCTTCGCGCACGCCGTCCTTGCGCAATTTATCCAATATGGCGGTCAATTCGCCTTCATCAAGGGCATAGACCTTGGAAGCCGGCTTTTTACCGCGCGCGGGCGCATCCACCCGGAAAAGCGGCGGCCGCGCCACATAGACATTACCCGATTCGATCAATTTAGGGAAATGGCGGAAAAACAGGGTCAACAGCAGCACCTGGATATGGGAGCCGTCCACATCGGCGTCGCTCAGGATGCAGACCTTGCCGTAGCGCAGGCCGGAAAGGTCGGGGGTGTCGTTCGGGCCGTGCGGGTCGACGCCGATGGCGACCGCGATGTCGTGGATTTCGGTGTTGGCGAACAGGCGGTCGCGCTCGACCTCCCAGGTATTGAGCACCTTGCCGCGCAGCGGCAGGATGGCCTGGCTTTCCTTGTCGCGCCCCATTTTGGCGCTGCCGCCGGCCGAATCGCCCTCGACCAGGAAGACTTCGTTGTGCGCCAGGTCGCGGCTTTCGCAGTCGGTCAGCTTGCCGGGCAACACGGCGACGCCGGAACCCTTGCGTTTTTCGACCTTCTGGCCGGCCTTCTGGCGGGTTTGGGCGGCCTTGATGGCGAGTTCGGCCAGCTTGCGGCCGTAGTCGACGTGCTGGTTGAGCCACAGCTCCATGGTGGGCCGCACAAAGCTGGAAACCAGCCGCACGGCATCACGGGAATTCAGGCGTTCCTTGATCTGGCCCTGGAATTGCGGGTCCAGCACCTTGGCGCTCAGCACGTAGCTGGCGCGGGCAAAAACGTCTTCGGGCAGCAGCTTGACGCCCTTGGGCAGCAGCGAATGCAGGTCGATAAAGCTCTTGACGGCATTGAAGAGGCCGTCTCGCAGGCCGCTTTCATGGGTGCCGCCGGCGCTGGTGGGGATCAGGTTGACGTAGCTCTCGCGCACCGGCTGGCCGTCTTCGGTGAAGGCCACGCACCACTGAGCGCCCTCGCCTTCGGCAAAGCTGTCGTGCTGGGCGTCGGCAAAGCCTTCGCCTTCGAACATCGGGATGACCGGGTCGCCCGTGAGCGTCTGCATCAGGTAGTCGCGCAGGCCGCCTTTGTAAGACCAGGTCTGGGTGTCCTTGGTCTTCTCGTTGGTCAGCGTGACGGTGACGCCGGGCATGAGCACGGCCTTGCTGCGCAGCAAATGCGTGAGCTCGGCCATGGGCAGTGCCGACGACTCGAAGTACTTGGCGTCGGGCCAGGCGCGCACGGTGGTGCCGGTCTTGCGGTCGCCTTCGCCGTTTTTGCGCAGGTCCAGCTTTTCGATGACGTCGCCGCCCGAGAACACCAGGCGGGCGACCATGCCTTCGCGGTAGGAGGTGACTTCCAGCCGTTTGGACAGCGCGTTGGTCACGCTGACGCCCACGCCGTGCAGGCCGCCCGAGAAGCTGTAGGCGCCGCCCTTGCCCTTGTCGAACTTGCCGCCGGCGTGCAAGCGGGTGTAGACGATCTCGATGACCGGCACCTTTTCTTCCGGGTGCAGGCCGAAGGGAATGCCGCGGCCGTCGTCGTCGATGCTGACCGAGCCGTCGGTGTGCAGCGTGACCTTGATCTTCTTGCCGTGGCCGGCTAGGGCCTCGTCGGCGGAGTTGTCCAGCACCTCCTGGATGATGTGCAGGGGGTTGTCGGTGCGCGTGTACATGCCCGGGCGCTGCTTGACGGGCTCCAGGCCCTTGAGCACGCGGATCGAGCCTTCGGAATAATCGTTGGGTAGTTTGTCGGCCATGGCAGATGAAAGAATTGGCGCAATTGTAGTCCGGGCCGCAAAAGTCACTGTATGAACGTACAGCCCGACTAATCCGAACGCCGGAACGAAGAAGCCTCGCGGCAACGCTTCGCCATTTTCGTTACAGTCGAAGGATCGCGCGCTTCCCGCCATTTCGCAGTCTTTTTTCGCCGCCTGCGGCGGCCCAGCCATGACTACCGACACCAAAAAACTCTCGATGCTCCAGGTGCTGATCTGCGGCGCCACCATCGTCACGCTGTCCATGGGCATACGCCACGGCTTCGGGCTGTGGCTGCAGCCCATCACCCAGGCCCAGGGCTGGACGCGCGAGACCTTTGCCTTCGCGCTGGCGGTGCAGAACCTGTCCTGGGGCGTGTTCGGCATCTTCGCCGGCATGGCGGCCGACCGCTTCGGCGCTTCCCGCGTGATCGTGGTGGGCGCCTTGCTGTACGCGCTGGGCCTGGTGGGCATGGCGCTGTCGCCCACGGGTTTCCTGTTCACCATGACGGCCGGGGTGCTGATAGGCGCGGCGCAGGCCGGCACCACCTACGCCGTCATTTACGGCGTGATAGGCCGCAACATCTCGGCCGACAAACGCTCCTGGGCCATGGGCGTGGCCGCGGCGGCGGGTTCCTTCGGCCAGTTCCTGATGGTGCCGGTCGAAGGTTTCCTGATCAGCGGCCTGGGCTGGAAAGAAGCGCTGCTGGTGCTCAGCGGCGCGGTACTGCTGATTGCCCCGCTGGCGCTGGGCCTGCGCGAAGGCGGCTTTGCCGGCGGCCAGCCCGCCAAACGCGAGCAGACCATAGGCCAGGCGCTGCGCGAGGCCTTCAAGTACCCGAGCTTCCAGCTGCTGATGGCGGGCTACTTCGTCTGCGGCTTCCAGGTGGTGTTCATCGGCGTGCACATGCCCAGCTACCTCAAGGACAAGGGCTTGTCGCCGCAAGTGGCCAGCTACGCGCTGGCGCTGATCGGCCTGTTCAATGTCTTCGGCACCTACATTGCCGGCTCGCTGGGCCAGAAAATCGCCAAGCGGAAAATCCTGGCGACGATTTACCTCTCCCGCGCGGTGGTGATCGCCGTGTTCATCGCCGCGCCTTTGAGCCCGCTGAGCGTCTACATCTTCGCCAGCCTGATGGGCCTGCTGTGGCTGTCGACCATCCCGCCGACCAATGCCGTGGTGGCGCAGATCTTCGGCATCCAGCATTTGTCGATGCTGGGCGGCTTTATTTTCTTCAGCCACCAGATCGGCTCTTTCATGGGCGTCTGGCTGGGCGGCTATTTATATGACCGCACCGGCAGCTACGACATCGTCTGGTACATCGCCATCGCGCTCGGTGTGTTTGCCGCCCTGGTGAACCTGCCGGTGCGCGAGGCACCGATTGCACGCGGCGGCGTGCCGCAAGGGGCCTGAGATGGCCAGAAAAGCCGGCCTGTGGGCGCTCGCGGTCATCGCGTCGCTGGGGGTGTTTGCCCTCTACACACGGCCGGAATTCCTGTTCACACTCGCCAACCAGCTCTGGGCCTGCTTCTAGGAAAGCGCGTCTTGACGCGGCAGGGGTGACGGGGACTGCCACCCCAACAGAACGGGAGACAACAACATGAAAACCATCATCATCACCGGCGCATCGGACGGCATAGGCGCCGAAATGGCGCGGCAGCTGGCCAAAACCCACGGCGCCGGCGTCGCGCTGGTGCTGGCGGCACGCAATGAAGCGCTGCTCCACGAGGTCGCCGGCCAATGCGCCGCGCTCGGCGCGCAGACCCTGGTCGTCAAGACCGACGTGTCCGTCGAGTCCCAGTGCCGCCACCTGGTGGACGCCGCCGTCGGCCGCTTCGGGCACATCGACGCGCTGATCAACAACGCCGGCATGTCGGCCCAGGCCCTGTTCGAGGACGTCAAAGCTCATGACCTGGGTTGGTACGAACAGCTGATGCGCATCAACCTCTGGGGCAGCGTCTGGTGCACCCATGCCGCCTTGCCGTATTTGAAGCTGCGCCACGGCAGCATCGTGGCCGTGTCCAGCCTGGCCGGGCTGATCGGCGTGCCGGGGCGCACGGCCTACAGCGCCACCAAATTCGCCATGGTGGGCTTTTTTGAGGCGCTGCGCGCCGAAATGAAAGGCGCGAGGGTCAGCGTGACCACCGCCTACCCGGGCGTGGTCGCCACCCACATCCGCCACCGCGGCTTCAACGCGTCGGGCGTGGCCGCGGGCGCCAGCGGGCTCAAGGAAGACGACGCCATGAGCGTGGAGGAATGCGCCCGGCTGATCCTGCAAGGCATGGCACGCCGGGACCGCGAGGTCGTCATGACGGCCAAAGGCAAGCTGGGCCGCTGGCTCAAGCTGATCGCGCCGGGCCGGGTCGAGTCCATGGCGCTGGCCGCGCTCAAGGACGAGGTGAAACCACTTTGACCGGGCCCAAGCCCGATGGAACGGAGCCGCCCTCCGCCTGGGTGCAGCGCTGGTCGCACCTGGTCCCCGAGCGCGGCACGGTGCTGGACGTCGCCTGCGGGCACGGCCGCCACGCCCGCTGGTTTCAGCGGCGAAACCATCCGCTGGTCCTGGTGGACCGCTCGCAGGAGGCCATCGATTTCATCGCGGCATCCATGCCTGCGCAGGCATTCGAGGCCGTGGTCGCCGACATTGAAGCCGGACCCTGGCCTTTTGCGGGCCGCCGGTTCGACGCGGTTGTGGTCACAAATTACCTCTGGCGCCCGCTTCTGCCCACGCTGCTGGCCAGCCTGGCGCCGGGCGGGGCGCTGATTTACGAAACTTTTACGCAAGGCAACGAGACCGTGGGCAAGCCGTCGCGGCCCGATTTTTTGCTGCGCACCGGCGAATTGCTGGAAATCTGCTCGGGCCTGCGGGTGGTGGCCTTCGAGGAGGGGTTCCATGAAAACCCGCCGCGCTTCGTCCAGCGCGTCGCCGCCGTCCGCGAAGCCGCCGCGACTGCGGGTTTGCCCGCCCCGCCGCGCTACTTCCTGTCTTAGGCTCTGGGTAGAATGCAGGATTGGCTTTTGGGAGCCGGCCGGCGGCTATTGCGGCCAAGCCCTCCTCAGCCGCGAACGTTTACAAGCAAAGCATGAAACCCATTACTGGCAGCATCGTTGCACTGGCAACACCCTTGCATGATGACGGCAGCGTAGATTACCCCACCCTCCGCAAACTGGTGGACTGGCACATCGCTGAGGGCACCGACTGCATAGGCGTGGTCGGCACCACCGGCGAATCCCCGACCGTCAACGTCGAGGAGCACTGCGAAATCATCCGCGTTTCAGTCGAGCAGGCGAAAAAACGCGTGCCCATCATGGCCGGTTGCGGCGCCAATTCGACCGCCGAAGCGATCGAACTCGCCAGGTTCGCCAAACAGGTGGGCGCCGACTGCCAGTTGCAAGTCGTCCCCTATTACAACAAGCCCACCCAGGAAGGCCAGTACCGCCATTTCAAGGCGATCGCCGAAGCCGTCGGCGACCTGCCCACCGTGCTGTACAACGTGCCCGGCCGCAGCGTGGCCGATATGGCGCATGCCACCGTGCTGCGCCTGGCCCAGGTGCCCGGCATCGTCGGCATCAAGGAAGCCACCGGCAACATCGAGCGCGCGCAGTGGCTGATCAAGGAAGTCCCCAAGGGCTTTGCCGTGTATTCGGGCGACGACCCGACCGCCGTGGCGCTCATGCTCTGCGGCGGCCAGGGCAACGTCAGCGTGACGGCCAACGTGGCGCCACGCCTCATGCACGAACTGTGCGTCGCCGCCGTGGCGGGCGACACCCGACGCGCCATGGAACTGCAGCTCAAGCTGCTGCCGCTGCACAGAAACCTGTTTATCGAGGCCAACCCGATTCCCGTCAAGTGGGCCATGGCCCGGATGGGTCTTTGCGGCGGCACGCTGCGCCTGCCCATGACGCCGCTGGAGACATCGAACGAAGCGGCCGTGGAAAGCGCATTGCGCGCCTGCGGCCTGATTTGATTTGCC
Source organism: Polaromonas sp. YR568 (assembly GCF_943369675.1). GTDB lineage: Bacteria > Pseudomonadota > Gammaproteobacteria > Burkholderiales > Burkholderiaceae_C > Polaromonas. The sequence goes on from NZ_CALROB020000069.1 coordinate 14,117, forward strand.
TGATCTGATTTTTAAGGGAACCCCCAAGTGAAGATATCGCCAACACGTCCTGCATTTTCAAAAGCCCGGAGCGCGGCAGCCGTGTCCGCACTGCTTGCCCTCGCCCTGCTCGCCGGCTGCTCCTCCATCAGGGATGTGATGGAGGGCGAGCGCGTCGACTACAAAACCAGCGGCGCGAAGGGTCCTTCCCTGGACGTTCCTCCCGACCTGACCCAGCTCAGCCGCGAAACGCGTTATGTGGTGCCCGGCACGGCCGTGTCCGCCAGCAGCTACCAGACAGCCCAGCCCACGCAGGCCGTGCAGACGGCCGCCACCGCTGTCGGCGACGTGCGGATTGAACGCTCGGGCACGCAGCGCTGGCTCGTCGTGAACCGCCCCGCCGACAAGCTCTGGAGCCCTGTTCGCGATTTCTGGCTCGAAAGCGGTTTCCTGCTGTCGCAGGACCAGGAAAACCTCGGCATCATGGAAACCGACTACGCCGAGAACCGCGCCAAGCTGCCGCAGGACTTTATCCGCAGCGCGCTGGGCAAGGTATTTGACGGCCTCTATTCCACCGGCGAGCGCGACAAGTTCCGCACCCGGCTGGAACGCCGCCCCGACGGCGGCACCGAAATCTACGTGAGCCATCGCGGCATGGTGGAAGTCATCACCGGCGCGAAGAACAGCACCGCCGCCGGCGACAGCACGCTCTGGCAGCCCCGCCCCGCCGATCCGGAACTGGAAGCCGAATTCCTGCGCCGCCTGATGGTCAAGCTGGGTGTCACGCAAGAGGAATCCAGGGCCCTGGTAGCTGCGGGCGCCACCAAGCAGACATCCCGCATCGCCACGGTCAACAACCTGCCCGTCGTGCAGATCGACGAAGGTTTTGAACGCGCCTGGCGCCGCGTCGGCCTGGCACTGGACCGCACCGGCTTCACCGTCGAAGACCGCGACCGCAGCCAGGGCACCTACTTCGTGCGCTACGTCGAGCCCGTCACGAAGACCGAGCCCGGCTTCTTCAGCAAGCTGTTCAGCGGCTCACCGGCCGCCGTGCCGCCCCTGAAGTACCGCATCGCCGTCAAGAGCCAGGGCGAAAGCACCACGGTCTCCGTCCTCAATGCCCAGGGCGCCGCCGAATCGTCGGCCAATGCCCAGCGCATCGTGCAGGTGATCGCCGACGACCTCAAGTAATCCGGGCCCGCCGCCCGAGCCCGAACTGCGATCGCGACGCCCATGTTGAGGTTCAAAAGCCTGGGCAGCGGCAGTTCGGGAAATTGCACCGTGGTCGAATCCATGGGGATCGCGCCCATGCGCATCCTCGTCGACTGCGGGCTTGGACTCAAGCACCTCACTTCCCGGCTGGGCGAGGCCGGGCTGCAACCTGAAGACATCCATGCGGTGTTCATCACGCACGAGCACGGCGACCACATCGGTTGCGCCAGGTCACTCTCGCTGCGTTATCGCATTCCCGTCTGGATGAGCCACGGCACGCATGCCGCCATCGGCGCGCCGGATTTCGACGGTTTGCTGCACACCGCCCGCGACGGCACAGCCATCGACCTGGGGGGCATGCGGATCACGCCATTCACGGTACCGCATGATGCCAGGGAACCCCTGCAGCTCACCTGCACCGATGGCTCGGCGAAGCTCGGCATCCTGACGGACCTTGGGCACGCCACGGCGCATGTGATGGAACATTTGACGGCGTGCGACGCCTTGATGCTCGAATGCAACCACGACAGCGACATGCTGGCGCGGTCTTCCTATCCGCCCTTTTTAAAGCGGCGTGTGGGCGGCCAGTACGGCCATCTCTCCAACACCTCGGCGGCGGAGATCGCGCGTGCCGTCATTCATGGGGGTTTGAAGCACTTCGTGGCCTCGCACCTGAGCGCGCAAAACAACCGGCCCGCACTGGTCCAGGAATTGATGGCCGAGGCGCTGTCCTGCGGCGCGAACGACATCGTTGTGGCAAGGCCCGACGTCGGTACTCCCTGGCTTCACATCTGAGCCGCGCCGACAAACTGGCGGCCATAAAAAAGCCGCCTCGCGGCGGCTTTTTTAAACTCGCTGAAGAATTACTTCGCAGCGCTGGCAGCAGCAGTGGCAGCGGCGGCGGCAGCTGCGTCAGCAGATGGGGCGGCGGCTGGTGCGGATGCGTCAGCAGCAGGTGCGGCTGGTGCGGATGCGTCGGCAGCAGGTGCTGGAGCGGCGGCGGCTGGCGCAGCTGCTGGAGCTTCTTCTTTTTTGCCGCAAGCAGCCAGTGCAATAGCGGCAACGATGGCTGCCAAAACGAGAGACTTGTTCATTTTTACGATCCTTGGTGATATTTAAGAAAACAATTTCCGGAAATTGCCAAAAGAAACCCAAACCGGAATTCAAGTTATTTTTGACCGGGGAAAGGACTCGAGCTCTTTCTACCCAGCTTTAAATTATATGCCGGATAGCACAAGTCCGGATAACCCTGAGACGACAAACAAGCCCACTGACGGCCCGCTTACAGCGTATGACAGCATGAATGCTAGAGCCCCAGTGTGGTCGCGGGAAAGGCCGGTGAGCTTTTCAGCAAACGCTCGTTCAGCCGCTCCCTCAAGGCGACGCGCCGGGCCGGCTCGGACCCGGCGACACCCGTGCAACGCTGCAGGTCCAGGCGCTCAAAGACCCAGCCGGGGCCCAGCAAGGCGCTGGGCGTTTCATCGGCGGCGGCCGATGCGCTGGCGCGGCATTCCACGATGTGCGCCCAGGTCCGCCGCCATGTCACAAAGCGCGCATGCTTTCTAAGCACTTCGTCGTAATTCCCGGCCAGCATGGTGAACTTGCGGCCGGTTTTGGACCAGTCGTTCAAGGCCTGCACCACCACACGCTCCCCCAGCGGCCAGTCTTCGAAATCCGGGTCGCACACGATGATTTCGCGCCAACCCTGCTGCGCCGCCACGGAAAAAGCCTGGCGAATCATGTCCGTGAACTCCGTGCGTCCGGTGAACCGGCCTTCCGGCAAGGCTTGCGGCGGGGTGGGTGATGTTTCGGTGTCCATGAAGCGTCTCCTTGGCAAGGGTGGCAAAACAGATGATGGCCAGAATCAGGAATCCGCGGGTGCCGATTGGCGCAACCAGCCGGCGTCATGCCAATCCGCGAGCAGCGCCATCGCGGAGGCGCCGGCTTTTCGCAACTCCTGCGGCGCCAGGCTTCGGCTGTCGGCCAGGCGGCGCATCAGGGTGGCGTCAGCGCCTTTGGCCCGGTAGCTTTCACCGTTGATAAACACATGGTCGGCGTCATACATCATGCGGGTGCGCGCATCCAGCTGAACGCCGGCTCGCCCCGCACGTGCGGCGTGCTCATCCCATTCCTGCGCGGCTTCGTCAAACCACACGGAAGGCTTGGGCTCGGTCATGTACTCGCCGAGGGCGCAGCCCAACGCCAAGGGGTCTTTGAGCGCGTCCTGGACGGCCTGGCTGGCGAAGATGGCCAGGTCCGCCGGCAACGCGGCCGGGGTGGCCGTCGCTTCCTGGCCCGGGTCGCGGTACAGGTCGGGCGCCTTGGCGCCACGGCGGCCGCGAGAGGCGCCCTCCTCCTCATCATCATCGTCACCGAATTCAGCCAGGCGCTGCAGCAATTCCGCGGCCAGCTCACCGCGCCCCGGCGCCCTGAAGCCGATGGAGTAGGTCATGCAGTCGGCCGCCTTGCCGTCACCGGCAACGGCTGCTTCGGCGATGCCGTCATGCGCATAACGCGGCGGCAGGTAGAGCATGTCGCCCGCCTCGAGCACAAACTCCTGCTCGGGCTCAAAATTCTGCAATATCTTCAACGGCACGCCTTCCTGCAGGCTCAGGTCTTTTTGCCGCCCTATCTTCCAGCGCCGCCGCCCGCTGGCCTGCAGCAGGAAAACGTCATAGCTGTCGAAATGCGGCCCCACGCCGCCGCCCGCGGTGGCAAACGAGATCATCAAGTCGTCAAGCCGCGCATCGGGAACAAAACGGAACTGCTGCAGCAGCGCATGCGCCCCCGCGTCATGCAGGTCCACGCCCTGCACCAGCAAAGTCCAGGCTTTCTGGCTCAGCGGCGGCAGGCCTCGTGAGGCAAAAGGCCCCTGCTTCATGCGCCAGCCCTTGGCCTGCTGGACGATGAGGCGCGACTCCACCTGTTCGCCGGCTGCCAGCTTGAACAGCGCGGCGCGGCTGAGCACAGGCTGGAATCCAGGCAGGGCCTGGCGCACGAGGAGCGGCTTTTTTTGCCAGTGCCGACGCATGAATTGCGCCGGGCTCAGGCCGGCAAGGAGCGCTAGTGGTTGGTTTACATCCATGGGACAATTGTCGGATGAAAATCACCCCGCAATGCGTCGTAGCCCTGACATGGACGCTGAAAGACACCCTGGGCGATGTGCTGGACGAACTGGACGAACCGATCGAGTTCCTGCTGGGCGGCGACGACCTGCTGGCCAAGGTCGAAGAAGCCCTGCAAGGCCATGAAGCCGGCGACAAGCTTGAGCTGCACCTGGAGCCCGAAGACGCCTTCGGCGACTACGACGAAAACCGTGTGTTCCTGGAGCCGCGCAAAATTTTCCCGGCCGAACTTGAAGAAGGCATGACCTTCGACGGCGCCGCCCTCCCCAAGGGCGGGAGTGGGCAGGCACCGGCTGAACACATCTACACGGTGACCGAAATTTATCCCGACCACGTGGTGCTTGACGGCAACCATCCGCTGGCGGGCATCGCCATCCGGCTGGCGCTCAAGGTCGAATCCGTGCGCGAAGCCACCGAAGACGAAATCGGCCAGGGCTCACTGGGCACCGGCTTCTTCAAGCTTGAGCCGCTGACGCCCGGAAGCGGCACCCTTCACTGAGCGAGCGCACAAAAAAAGGGGCGGAGCCGGTGGTACCGGCGCCGCCCCTTGCCTTTTCAGGGCTTCCTGCTTACATGCGGTACAGCAGGCCGTTCTCAATCCTCACGCGGTCGCCAATGCGCAGGTCGCCGGTGGACGGCACGTCATAGGCACGGCCGGTGCCGTTGTCGAGCGTCACAGACACACGATAGGTTTCACGCACCGTGGCGTTATTGCGGTTATTCTCGATCGCATTGCCGGCGACGGCGCCGCCGACAGCGCCAACCACGGTCGCAACATCTTTACCGGTTCCGCCGCCGATCTGGTGGCCCACCACGGCGCCGGCAACGCCGCCCAGGATGGCGCCTATGCCCGAACTGCGGGCTTGTTCCGGCGTGCGGAACACTTCCACGTTGCTGACGCGTCCGTACTCGGTATAACGGTTCTGGTTTTGCTGGTTGGCCGGATAAGTACCAGCGGGGTAGGTGCCGGCAGGATAGGTCTGGTTAGGGTAGCTGGCGGTGTTCGGATAGGTCGCGGGATAGTTC
>NZ_CALROB020000070.1:0-15426 GCF_943369675.1 Polaromonas sp. YR568
CGCGGTATCGCATGCCGGGGATCTGCAACGACTGGCCACCGTACGGGAAAGCCTGCGGCAAAAAGTCCTTGATTCGCCCGTCTTTGACGCGCCTCGCTTTGCACAGCATTTTGAGAACGCCTTGTCCGGCATGTGGCGCACGTGGTGTACAGCGCAGCGGGTTTGACGAGCGCCCAGGCGCCGCGCCCTTATCGCCCTTCAAGCGCCAACATGCGTGAGAGGTGAAATCCCCATCACTTGATACACACCGAACGAACCATCTTCAAGTCGGTCAGCCCCATCAGCACCTTCTCCATGCCGTCCATCTTCAGCGTGTGCATGCCGCTGCTGACGGCGCTGGCAAACAACTCGGCCACGCGGGCCCGTTCCTGGATCAGCTTTTTTGCGGCGTCGTCGGCAATCATGAGTTCGTGCAGGCCGATCCGACCCTTGTAGCCGGTCTTGCCGCACTTGTCGCAGCCCACGGCGCGGTACACGGTGAGCTTGCCGTCCTTGCCGTAGCGCTCCATCCAGCCTTCAAACAGCTTTTGCGACTCACCGCCCTCATCGGCCTTCCAGGCGTCGGTGTGGCGCAGTTCTTCGGCGTATTCACGGATGAAATCCTTGATTTCCTGCGAGCTCATGACGTGAGCTTCTTTGCAATCGCACAGTTTTTTGGCCAGGCGCTGCGCAAGAATGCCCAGCAGCGCATCGGCGAAATTGAAGGGGTCCATGCCCATGTCCAGCAGGCGGGTGATGGACTCGGGTGCAGAGTTGGTGTGCAGGGTTGAAAACACCATGTGGCCCGTGAGCGAGGCCTCCACGCCCATGGCCACGGTTTCCTTGTCGCGCGACTCGCCGACCATGATGATGTCCGGGTCTGCCCGCAGGAAGGCGCGCATGACCAGCGCGAAGTCGATGCCGGCTTTGCGGTTGATCTGCACCTGGCGCAAACCCTTCTGGGTGATTTCGACCGGGTCCTCGGCCGTCCAGATTTTGGTGTCCGGCGTGTTGAGGAATTTCAGGATGGAGTGCAGCGTCGTGGTCTTGCCGGAACCCGTGGGGCCGCACACGTAGAAGAGGCCGTAGGGCTTGGAGACGGTTTTTTCCAGCCGCTCCCTGTTGTTCGCGGTAAGGCCGAGCTTTTCGAGCGGAATCGGTTCGCCCGCGGCCAGGATACGCATGACCACGTCTTCGACGCCGCCTGCGGAGGGAATCGTGGCGACGCGCAGCTCGATGTCCAGCGGGCCGTATTTCTTGAACTTGATCTTGCCGTCCTGCGGCTTGCGCTTTTCGGAAATGTCCAGGTCGCACATGATCTTGAGCCGGGTGACCATGGCCTGGCGGAACTGCGCCGGCACTTCGATGTAGGGCTGCAGAGTGCCGTCAATGCGAAAGCGGATGCCAGTCTTGGCCTTGCCGGGCATAGGCTCGATGTGGATGTCCGAGACCTTCTGGTTGTAGGCGTCGATGATGACCTTGTTGACGAACTTGACCAGTTCGTTGTCGGCGGCGGCTGATTCCAGCGAGGTGTCGTCGATGGACTCGCCTTCCAGCGGCGAGTCCATGTCGGCCAGCAACTGGTCGATGGAGCTGTTGTCGGCGCCCGTGCCGAACAGCTGGTTCAGTGTTTCGTCAAACTCGGTCTGGGTGGTGACGCGGTAGGCGAACTTGCTGATGCGCGGAAACACCTGCGGGACGACGCGCGCGCCGCGCACGGCTTCCGGGTCCATGCACATGACCACCAGGCCGTCGGTGGTTTCTTCCAGCGGTATCCAGCCTTGTTGCCCGATGAATTCCCGCTTGAGCGCGCCGTGCAGCATCTCGGAGCGTATCCGGCCGCTATTGAAGGGCTCATAGCCCACGCCGAAGAACTTGGCCAGCGACTGGCCGATCTGGGCGGGGCGGATGTGGTAACCGGCCATCAGCATGTGCTCGACCGACTTGCCCTCTTCGCGCGCGCGCTGGATGCCTTGCTGCAGCTCGTCCTGCGACAGCACACCTTCGGTGACTAGCCCGTCGTACTTGGTGGCCTTGCGGCGCTGGCCTTCTTCCGACCGCTGCATGCGCTGGCGTATCGCGATGCCGAGCGTCTGGCACAGCTGGCGCGCGCCGTCTTCCTCAAGTTTTCCGAAGGGCTGGTCGCTGCGGTTGTTGATGACCTGCAGGACGCCGTACAGCGTGTCCCCGTCCATGACGGGCGCCACGAGCATCTGCTTGGTCCTGTACCCGGAGCGCTTGTCGACCTCCTGGAGGAAACTCAGGGCCGGGTGGATTTTCTTGAGGGCTTCTTCGTCGTAGACGTCGGCGATGTTGACCATCTGGCGGGACATGGCCACATAACCGGCGATGCTTTGCGCGCTGACCGGCAGCTTCAGGTCGCGGCTGGTATTGAGGCCCGTCTTGACCTTGGAGACGATGGAGGTGCGGTCCTCATTGACCGCGTACAAAGTCAAGCGGTCGGCGTTGAAGAGCTTGCAGATGTCCTGGCTCGCCTCCAGCATGATCTGGTCGATGTTTTCGGTCTCGTGGATGCGGTTGGTGACCAGCTGCAATTGCCGGAAGTACAGCGCCTCAAACGTGACGCCGCGCTCTTGCGGCGGCAGCATCTGCGAGTCGAAAAACTCGTCCTGGGGATCTCGTTGCAATACGGCGCTCATAGTTCAAACTCCTGGCCCGCCCGCAACCACCGGATATCGTGCGAAACGTTGGGGCCAAACGGGCGGGTTTGGTCAAAACGCTGTATCTCGGCCATGATGAGATCGGTTTCGGCAGGCTTGGTGTGTGTGATGTAAATCGGGTAATTCTTTCCGCGCTCTATGCAGTCGAGCTCATTGGCAAGGGCGTGGGGCGACAGGTGCAGGCTGCGTTTGGCCAGGTCGCGCTCGCGGTTGCTGAAGGCGGTCTCGATGACCAGCATGGCCACGTTCATCTGGTTGATGCGGGCCCACAGGGCGGGGTTCTGTTCCGTATCGCCGGTGAACACCCAGCAGCCTTTGCCGGTGGCCACGGCGTACCCCACGGCCGGCACGGTATGCACGGCCGGCAGCGCCTCCACATGCTTTCCCGCCAGCAGCAAGGTCTGGCCCACTTCGAGTGGGTGAAAGCTGATGAACGGCGCCGCGGGCGTGGGGATCCTGGAAAAATCCGGCCAGATGGTGTTGTTGAAGATATGCGCTTTCAACGCGTCTATCGTGCCCTGCAAGGCGTGGATCTGTATCGGTGTGGTGCGCCGCGCCGCGATGGCGTCCACCATCAGCGGCAGCGCCGCGACGTGGTCCAGGTGCGAATGCGTCAGCAGCACGTGGTCGATGCCGGCCATCTCGTCGAGCGTCAGGTCGCCCACTCCGGTGCCCGCGTCGACCAGCAAGTCGTGGTCGAGCAGAAAAGACGTGGTGCGGCAGTCCTTGGCGATGGCTCCCGAGCAGCCGAGTACACGTACTTTCATGAGGTTTTCCGGTTGGCCCTGAGGTGGTCTTTTATATTATTTGGTCTCAAAATTGGTCGCGCCATCCCACTCCGGATCAAACGGCAACAGCCTCATGGAGGCTACACGCTCCGCATACAGCCGGTAAAGGAACTTTTTGCCATTTCCGCGCTGTAAATTGAGCAATTGCACGTCGCATTGGTCCCAATCCTGGGCGCGGTAGGCTTTCAGGGCCATGCCCCAGGTTTTCAGCTCCAGGGCATTGTCCTTGTCGATCCGGTCCGCCGGCGCCAGCGGCCAGAAAATGGCGACAGCCTGATCTTTGCCCTTCACGCGGACTTTGTCCAGTTCCTGCCATGCAAAGTCGCCGGCCAGCTTGCGGGTGGACTCGCTGGCCACGATATCCACACCGTAAGTTTTCGACAAGCCCTCCAGGCGAGAGCCCAGGTTCACGGCATCGCCGATCACGGTGTAACTGCGGCGGATGTCCGAGCCCATGTCGCCCACGCACATGGTGCCGGTGTTCAGGCCTATGCCGATACCGATCTCGGGTAAACCCTTGGTCTTGTGCTCTTCATTGATCTTGCGCACGGCGTTCGACATCTCAAGCGCCGTTTTGACGGCCAGCGCAGCATGGTCGGGCGTGTCCACGGGTGCGCCCCAGAACGCCATGACGCAGTCGCCCATGTATTTGTCGATGGTGCCGCGGTTGCCGCGTATCAGGTCCGTCAGGCGGTTGAAGACGCTGTTGAGCAGCGCCTGCAGCTGCGTCGGCTCCATGGTCTCCGACATCTTGGTGAAGCCGCGCATGTCGCAAAACATGACCGTCAGCTCCTTGGTGGTCGCCTTCATGCTGTAGCTGTCGGGGTCTTTCACCATCTCGTCCACCAGTTCGGGCGGCACATAGGTGCCGAACAGGTTGGCCAGTTCGCGCTTGGAACGGCTTTCGACGAAATAGCCGTAACTCATGTTGAGCGCGAAGGCCGTCAGCGCCATGACCAGCGCGCTGGCCAGCGGCAGCACGAGGCCATAGCCGGCGTACAGCCAGAAGTTCAGCCCGGCGATCGCGGCGATCACCGCCAGGCTGACCATCACCGCGCGCGAAGCCGACAGCAAAGGCAGCGCGAACGCCAGCGTCAGTCCCGAGAGCAGGAGGATGACGATCTCGAACCCGACGGCGTAGTCGGGCTTGACGAAGACCTTGCCGTCCAGGAAGCCGGAAATCACGTTGGCGTGGGTTTCCACGCCGGGATAGGTCTCACCGACCGGCGTGACCCGCAGATCGAGCAAACCCGGCGCCGTGGTGCCGACCAGGACGATCTTGTCCTTGAGCGCGCCCGGCGCCAGGCGCTTGGCCAGCACGTCGGCCGCCGAGATGTAACGGAAGGAGCCGCCATTGGCGCCGCCGTTGCCCCGAAACGGCACCAGCGTGGCGACGCGGTCGTCGACCGGGATCGCCAGGGTCTTGCCGCCCTGCTTGAGCAGAATGCTCTCCAGCCCCTGGTAGTTGCGCGTCAGGAATTTTTCGGGCGGAAATCCCGGCTCGACCTTGGGCAGGCCCACCAGCATGCGGAACATGGCCAGTGCCAGCGATTCGTAGTACTGGCCCTTGTACTCCGCCAGCAGGGGAATGGAGCGAACGACGCCGTCGCCTTCGGTGATGGAGTTGAAAAAGCCGCCCAGGGGCGCGGCCTTGGCCAGCAGCTCGATGTTGGCCCCATAGCCGTTCCAGCTGGTGAACCTGATGGGCCGCCCGCCCAGCGCATCGCGGTCCATGACGGGCGCGGGCAACATCCCGTTGACGCGGCCGTCCCGGTCGCTGGTGAAGTAGTAACCCATCACGACTGGCCGCTTTTCAATGGCCTTGGCGAACACCGCGTCGTAGTCCAGTCCGGCCTGCAACTGGGTGAGCTTTTCCGCAAAACCCGGCTGGTCCTTCAGTTCCGCCTGTGCCAGCTGCTTGAGCCGCTTCAGGCCAGAACTTTCGTCGGCTTCGGCGAACACCACGTCGAACCCCAGCAGTGCCGTCTTCTGGCGGTCCTGCAGTTCCTCGACCAGCTCGGCAAGCCGGTTGCGCCCCCAGGGCCAGCGGCCGACTTCGGCCAGGCTTTTCTCGTCGATGTCGACGATGACGATGCGCTCATCCAGCGTGTGGGGCATGGTCGCCCGAAGGCGCGCATCGTAAATGATGTCGTCCAGGCGCTGCAGCACGCCGATGCGCAAAACGCCGCCGGCATGCAGCAAGGCAAAAACCAGCGGAATCAGCGTGACGGCGATGCGAGGCCAGTGCCGGGAGAGGAGTCTCATGAGACCTCGGGTGTTGGGGGCCGGCGGCTCACGTTACGGTGAAGCCCGCCCGGCAACCCGGGTCAATGTTGGACGAACTGCATCTGCGTTCCGGCCAGCTCGAGCATGTCGCCGTTTTTCAGGACCACGGGCTCGGCACCGATAGGCGCGCCGTTGAGGGTCGGTTTTCCGGTCCCTTCCACATGGGCCACGACAAAGCCCTGGGGCCGCTTGGTGATCGCCGCGACCGCGACGCCGGGCTTGCCGATGGTGGTCACCACCTTGACCAGCGCAACTTCACGGCCGGCCGCCGCACCCGACATGACCTTGATGGCCGCGCTGGGGCCGCCACCGGCGTCAACCGGGGCCGCCGCGGGAGCCGCACCGGGGGGCGGCGCGACCAGGCCCGCGGAGCCGGCCTTGATGATCATGGTTTTCTCGAACCCGGCCGGTGCGGCCTCGTTCACATACTTGATCTTGTACTTGCCGATTTCCACGGTGTCGCTGTTTTGCAGCAGCAGCTTTTTGACGGCCTTGCCGTTGACGTAGGTGCCGTTGGTGCTGTTGAGGTCTTCCAGATAGACCTCGTTGCCGGACATCTGCAGGACGGCATGCTCCCCGCTGACAGCGAGGTTGTCAATGACGATATCGTTGTAGGGCCTGCGGCCCAAAGACGTGCGGTCTTTGGTCAACTGGACTTCCTTGATCACAACGCCGTCAATAGAGACGATCATTTTCGGCATGGCCGACTCCTGTCTGTTTTTAAATTTTCAGTCACCGCGCTATTTTCCCAGCATTCTGGACAAAAGGCCGCGCTTGGCCGAGTCTTCTTTCGCATAGGCCAGCAAGACGGAAATATTATCGCGTCCACCGGCCTCGTTCGCCGCCGCAATCAGCTGCTTTGACTTTTGCTCCAACGTGCCCGTACCCGCCAGGATGGCGGCAATGCCCGGGTCCGCCACCATATCCGACAAACCGTCTGAACACATCATGTAGAGGTCGCCCGATTCCACGCGGTGTTCGTTGACTTCCACCAGCACGGTGTCTTCCACGCCGAGGGCGCGCGTCACCAGGTTCTTGTTCAGAGAGGTCAGCGCCTGTTCGGGTGTGATCAGCCCGGCGTCGATCTGCTCCTGGAGCAGGGAGTGGTCCTTGGTGATCTGCTGCAGCTCCTGGCCGCGCAGGCGGTAGCAACGCGAATCGCCGATATGGCCCAGCATCAGGCGCCCGTCCTGGAAGACACCCACGACCAGCGTGGTGCCCATGCCCGTGTATTGGGGGTTGGAGTTGGCCGCGTTGAAGATCGAATGGTTGGCGTTTTCGACGCAGATTTCCAGCGCCCGGCGCACTTCCTTGGCGTTGGCGTGCCGGCCCGCCTGGGACAGCCAGCGCCCCATTTCCGACTTGATGAAGGCCACGGCCATGCCGCTGGCGATCTCGCCGGCGTTGTAGCCGCCCATGCCGTCAGCCAGGATGCAAAGCCGGGTCGCGGCATCAAACGCGACCGCGTCTTCGTTGTTGTCCCGCGTCAGCCCTGGGTCGGTGTGTGTACAAATCTCGTAGATCATCTTGTTCGTGTTGTCACTGGGTATCTTTGTCGGCGGCGGACGGCGCGGAGACAACGGTTTTGTCAAACGCTGGGGATCCGCCGGCATTCATGGCCTGGGTCGCATCATAGGCCCTGGGATCGGGCGCCGGCGCGGCCGAGGCGGACTGCACCACCGTGGCATCGAATGAAGCCCCGGCTGCGGTCGGCGGCGCGGCATAGGGTGACGCCCCGGGCGCGGCCACGGACCCGGCGCCCAAGGCGGCGATGACCTCGCGCAGGTCGGCGGCAAAGCTGTCGCCATCCTGGTAACGCAGTTCAGGCTTTTTGGCCAGAGACAGCGCGACGATCCCGGCCAGCCGGTCGGACAGCTCTTTGCGGATGATGCGAATGTCCGGGGCCTCTTCGTTGGCGATCTTGTACATCAGCTCGGCCATGGAGTCGCCCCGGAAGGGCAACACGCCGGCCAGCATCTGGAACAGCATGACGCCCAATGAATACAAATCAGAGCGCCCGTCGACTTTTTTGCCGGCGATCTGCTCCGGCGACATGAAGCTGGGCGTGCCCAGCACCAAGCCGGTCTTGGTCTTGCTCGAATCGGTAATGCGGGCGATGCCGAAGTCGGTCACCTTCACCGTGTCGCTGTCGGGCTCATACATGATGTTGGCCGGCTTGATGTCCCGGTGCACAACGTTCTGTTTGTGCGCGTAGGCCAGGGCTTCGGCCACCCGCGCCACGATGGACAGCACTTTGGGGATGGGCAGCAGGCTGCCGTCCTTGGTGACGTCGGCCAGGTCCTTGCCCTTGAGGAATTCCATCGCGATGTAGGCCAGGTCGTGCTCTTCGCCGGCGTCGAAGATGGTCACGATGTTCTGGTGCTGCAGGCGGCCGGCCGTTTCGGCCTCGCGGAAGAAGCGTTCGCGCGCATCGTCGAGCTCTTCGCCCTCGAATTCCTGGCTCAGCGCCATGGTCTTGATCGCCACGACACGGCCGATCTTGGGGTCCTTGCCAAGGTAGACCACGCCCATGGCGCCTTTGCCCAGTTCTTTTTCGACCTGGTAGCGGCCCAGCATGGGTTTTTCGACGGCGCCGCCGTCCAGCAGCATGGTGCCGCCGGGGTGTGAACCGCCGCCGCCCAGGATGACGGTCTCCGACAGGTTTTTCGCGCGCTTGAGTTTGGACTGCAGGTCTTTGTGGTTCTTGTTGTAGCTGGCCATGTACTCGTACACGGCCTGGGCCTTGTTGAACTGCCGCTTGCGCTCGAAATCCAGCGCAAGGTTGTTCATGTTGTCCATCAGCGCGTCGGTGAAGGGTACGCGGCGGAAACGGTCGAATGCCATGTCGAGCTGGCCCTGGCCTTGCAGCGCCAGGCCCATCATGCGGTTGGTTTCGGCCGATTCCTCGTCGGACTTGAGCTTGCCCGCCTCGGTCATGAGGAAACGCTTGGTTGTCAGCGCCAGGTGGCCGATGACCAGCAGGGCCGCGGGGAAGACGAACTTGAGCCAGGTCGCGGCCGCGGACAGCAGGCTGAACTCCGCCACCAGCAGCACCACGAACAGCGCCAGGGTGACCATGGCCGCCTTGCCCGCCGACAGGCGCGGCAGGCCGGCGACCAGGTAGCCGGCGACCAGCAGCAGCACACCCAGCGTGGCCCACACACCCCAGCCCGGCTGCACGATGAAATGCTCGCTCAGGATGCTGGAGGTGATGTGCGCGATGGTTTCCGCCGGGGAAAGGCCGCCGGCCGGTGTCGGGAACTGGGTGCCCACGCCCGCGGCGGTGGCACCGATGATCACGATCTTGTCGGCGTACTTGGCGGCCGGGATCTTGCCGGAAATCACGTCATAAAACGAATCGACGGCAAAAGCCGGCCGGCCGTCCTTGCCCTTGTAGAACTGCGGCAGCATGAGCGCCGATTCGTCGGTCTTGACCATCAGCTTGCCAATCTGCACCGATTCGCCGACATTGAGCTTGATGTCGGCCGGACCGAGGTTCAGGCTGTTGGCCGCCACCAGCAGGCTCATGGAGGGCACGGCCTTGCCGTAGTAGTTGATCAGCAGCGGCTCCTGCCGCACGGCGCCATCCACGTCGGGCAGCTGGTTCAGGTGCGCAATGCCGGCCGCCGCCGTGCCTATCTGCTCTATGGGCTGCTGGCCGCGTATGGCCGGCAGGGAGAAGTTATTGGTTTCATCGACCGCGCTTTTCAGCGCATAGGCCGGCAGCGGGTTGTCGGGACGGCCCTGCGGCACTCCCAGCTGGAATACGGAGGGCACCAGGACGTTGCCGGCCTTGGCCATGCTGGCTGCGAGCTTGGCGTCGGTGTCCAAGGCGATTTCAGCCTCGGCGATGACCTTGCCGAGCTGCTCGGGCAGGCCGCCCGGGGTCGCCGCGGCGGGATCCGCGACGGGGCCCAGCGCCTCCTTCATCTTGCGGATGAACACCAGCCCGCGGTCCGTCTGGGGCTCAAAAAAGAAAGCGGTGTGCGCGATGGTTTTAGCCTTGGCCGCGGAAAGCTGGTCGATCAGCTGGGCGTGCACGTCGCGCGGCCAGGGCCAGCGCCCGATGTTGGCAATGCTCTGGTCGTCAATGGCGATGATGGCGATGCGGTCGGACGGCTGGCGCGAGGTGCTGGTGCTGGCGAAGTCGTAGTAGCGGCGCTCCAGCGTGCCGAAGAAGTCCGTCAGGCCATGCAGGAAAAGGACGGCCAGCACCACCAGGACACCGACGAACCAGTCGGCCCGCCAGAACTGACTCAGCTTTCTAGATGATGAGGCCACTACCCGTCCCTTGTCCTGATTCGCTGTGCATAAGCTAGCCGTTTTTTTTAATTGCTTTGTATTACCCGCCACCCGGCAACAGCCGTTTTGACGCACCAAGCAGCGCCGGCTGTTTCGGCAGGTTACAAGTCCCCTGAATAAAAGGACATTAACAGACGGGGTGCGGCTGGACAAGGGACTTTTGCACGGCGGCCGCGCCGACTGTTGCAAATAAGTGGTTTTCAGCCCACGTAAAAATGCCCGCGCGGGGCGGGCATGGAAAATCGGGGGTTTTGGGGGCCGGCGCCGGGGAAGGGGCCGGCCGGACTCAGGCGGAAGACGCTTTGCTCCGACGCCGTTTTGTGAGGTAGGTACCCAGGGCCACGACCAGCACGGCACCCAAAATACCGCCTACCGTCACCGTATGCTCACTGATGGGGCCGAAATAGGACACCACGGCCGGGTCGGTCAGCAGCATTTCACCGGCCAGGAAACCAAGCAGGGCGGCGCCGATGGTGATGATGATGGGGAAGCGCTCCATGACCTTGGTCAACAAGGTGGCGCCGAAAATGATCAGCGGAATGCTCACCAGCAGGCCCAGCACCAGCAAGGGCAGGTTGCCCTTGGCGGCGGCGGCCACGGCCAGCACGTTGTCCAGGCTCATGACGAGGTCGGCGATCAGGATGGTGCGGATGGCGGCCATCATGCCGTTGATTTCATGGCCTTCGCCGTCTTCGTCTTCTTCGCCCTTGAGCAGGTCCACGCCAATGTAGACCAGCAGGATCGCGCCTATGAGCTTCAGGTAAGGCAGGCTCAGCAGCTGGATGGCCACGATGGTCAGCACGATGCGCATGACGATGGCCGCGGCGCTGCCCCAGAAGATGGCCTTGCTGCGCTGCTCGGGCTTGAGCGTACGCGCCGCCATGGCGATCACCACGGCGTTGTCGCCGGACAGCACGATGTTGGCGAGGATGATGGAGCCGAAAGCGCTCCAGAAGAGAGGGGACGCGAGGTCCAGTCCGAAAATCATGGCTATCTCCTGTTATGAATGAAAAAAAGCGCCGGGCAGCGCTTTTTTTGTTTTTTCGAGTTTAGCCCGGATGGGGCCAGGCAGCGTTCGTATTAATGCTTACGAATGCGGCCGCCGGGTGCCTTACAGCAGCGCCTTGAGCAGCTTGGCCATTTCCGAGGGGTTGCGCGTCACGGTGAAACCGCAGGCTTCCATGATGGCCAGCTTGGCGTCCGCCGTGTCGGCGCCGCCGGAGATCAGCGCGCCCGCATGGCCCATGCGCTTGCCGGCCGGGGCCGTCACGCCGGCGATGAAGCCGACGATGGGTTTTTTCATGTTGGCTTTGCACCAGACCGCCGCTTCGGCTTCGTCCGGGCCGCCGATTTCGCCGATCATGATGACGGCATCGGTGTCCGGGTCGTCATTAAAGGCCTTCATCACGTCAATGTGCTTGAGGCCGTTGATCGGGTCGCCGCCGATGCCGACAGCGCTGGACTGGCCCAGGCCGATTTCGGTCAGTTGCGCCACGGCTTCATAGGTCAGCGTGCCGGAGCGGCTGACCACGCCGATGCGGCCCTTGCGGTGGATGTGGCCGGGCATGATGCCGATCTTGATCTCTTCGGGCGTGATCAGGCCGGGGCAGTTGGGGCCCAGCAGCAGGGTTTTCTTGCCGCCGGCGGCTTCCTTGGCCTTCATGCGGTTGCGCACTTCCAGCATGTCGCGCACGGGGATGCCTTCGGTGATGCAGATGGCCAGGTCGAGGTTGGCTTCCACGGCTTCCCAGATGGCGGCGGCCGCGCCTGCGGGCGGCACATAAATCACCGAGACGGTGGCGCCGGTGGCCTGGGCGGCCTCGGTGACGTTGGCGAAAATCGGGATGCCTTCGAAGTCTTCGCCGGCTTTCTTGGGGTTCACACCGGCCACAAAGGCTTCGCGGCCGTTCGCGTAGTCGCGGCACATGCGGGTGTGGAACTGGCCGGTCTTGCCGGTGATGCCCTGGGTGATGACTTTGGTGTTTTTGTTGATGTAGATCGACATGCTTGTGTTCTCCTGGGCTTACTTGACGGCGGCCACGATTTTGGTCGCGGCTTCGGCCATGGTGTCTGCGGCAATGATGGGCAAACCGGAGTCCGCCAGCATTTTTTTGCCCAGGTCTTCGTTGGTGCCCTTCATGCGCACGACCAGCGGAACCGACAGGTTCACGGCCTTGCAGGCGGTGATGACGCCGTCGGCGATGGTGTCGCACTTCATGATGCCGCCGAAGATGTTGACCAGGATGCCTTTGACATCGGGGTTCTTCAGCATGATCTTGAAGGCTTCGGTGACTTTCTCGGCCGTTGCGCCGCCGCCCACGTCCAGGAAGTTGGCCGGCTCGCCGCCGAACAGCTTGATGGTGTCCATGGTCGCCATGGCCAGGCCGGCGCCGTTGACCAGGCAACCGATGTTGCCGTCCAGGCTGATGTAGGCCAGGTCAAACTTGCTGGCTTCGACTTCGGCCGGGTCTTCCTCGTCCAGGTCGCGGTAAGCCACGATTTCAGGGTGGCGGAACAGCGCGTTGGCATCGAAGTTGAACTTCGCGTCCAGGGCCATGATTTCGCCCTTGCTGTTGCGGTTCAGCGGGTTGATTTCAACCAGGGACGCGTCGGTCTCCATGTAGCACTTGTAGAGCTTTTGCAGGATGTCGACGGTTTGGGGCACGGAGTCGGCAGGCATGCCGATGCCCGCGGCGACTTCCTTGGCCTGGGCGTCCGTCATGCCGATGAGCGGATCGACAAACACCTTGATGATTTTTTCGGGGTTGGAATGGGCCACCTCTTCGATGTCCATGCCGCCTTCGCTGGAAGCGATGAAGGCCACCTTCTGCGACTCGCGGTCGGTCACGGCCGAGATGTAGTATTCCTTCTGGATGTCGGCGCCGTCTTCAATATAGAGGCGGCGGACTTTCTGGCCTTCGGGGCCGGTCTGGTGCGTCTTCAGCTGCATGCCCAGGATTTCGCCGGCAATGCGCTTGACGTCCTCAATGGTCTTCGCAACCTTCACGCCGCCGCCCTTGCCGCGTCCGCCCGCATGGATCTGCGCCTTGACCACCCATACCGGGCCGCCGAGCTTTTGGGCGGCTTCCACCGCTTCCTGCACCGTGAAGGCCGGAATGCCGCGGGGCACAGGCACACCAAAATTGCGCAAGATTTCCTTGCCCTGGTACTCGTGAATTTTCATGAAAAACCTTCAGAATTCAGTAAAAGAGGGGGTGCAACTGGGATTTGGGCAGGGCTATGGGGTGTCGGAAACAGGCCACACCGGCCCAAAAAACCACGTCGGCGGTCACTGCAGGCAGCAACGCAGAACTGTATCATGGTGCGACGCACAATTCCTGTGCCGGGCTTACACCCCCAAATGGGCCGAAATCGGGCTTTTTCGGGCGTTTTTGAGCCGTCCCGCGACCCTGCATTTTTGTTATTTGCGTATTTCTGTTGACAGTAGCTGGAAGTATTCATGCCCAAAGTTTTTATTGATGGAGAAGCCGGCACCACGGGCCTGCAAATCCGCGAGCGGCTGCAAGCCATGCCGCAGATCGAGCTGGTCAGCATCGCGCCCGAGTTGCGCAAGGATGCGGCGGCCAAGCGCGCACTGATGGCGCAAGTGGACATGGTGATCCTGTGCCTGCACGACGACGCGGCCCGCGAGTCGGTGGCCATGATCGACTCGCTGACCGGCAAGAAGCCCAAGATCATCGACGCTTCCACCGCGCACCGCACCGTGCCCGGCTGGGTTTACGGTTTTCCTGAATTGACCCAGACGCAGCGCGCCGCCGTGGCGGCCGCCGACCGCGTCGGCAACCCCGGCTGCTATGCGACGGGCGCGATCGCGCTGATCCGCCCGCTGGTTGACGCCGGCGCGATACCGGCCGATTTCCCCCTGAGCCTTCCGGCCGTGAGCGGCTACTCAGGCGGCGGACGGCAGATGATCGAAGACTACGAGGCCGGCACCGCGCCGCTGTTTGAACTCTACGGCCTGGGCCTGAAGCACAAGCACCTGCCCGAGATCATGAAATACACCGGCTTGTCACGCCGCCCGGTGTTCATCCCTTCCGTCGGCAACTTCAAGCAGGGCATGCTGGTGCAGTTGCCGCTGCACCTGGACTTGCTGCCCGGCAAGCCGACCGGCGCGCAACTGCAGGACATGCTGGCCAAACATTACACCGGCAGCGAATGGGTGACGGTGCAAGCCGCGCCCGAATCGGGCAAGCTGGACGCGCTGGCGCTCAACGACACCAACAAGATGGAACTGCGCGTGTTCGCCAATGAAGAGCACCGCCAGGCGGTGCTGGTGGCGCGGCTGGACAACCTGGGCAAGGGCGCTTCGGGCGCCGCCGTACAAAACCTGAAATTGATGCTCGGGCTGTAAGCCTGGCTTCAGTCCTCATCGGCTTGGGACACCACGCGGCGGATCACCTCGCCGCCAAAGCCCCGCGCCGCTAAAAAGCGCATCTGTTTGGCGCGCCCCGCCGCATCGGGCGCCGGTCCCTCGAATTTCTTGCGCCAGATCTCGCGGGCGCGTTCCAGCTCACTGCCCTTGAGGCTGGCCATGGCCCCGGCCACGCGCTCCGCGCTGAGGCCTTTATTCAGCAGCTCGTGCTTGATGCGCGCCGCGCCGAAGCGCCCGGCACGCCGGTTGATCACCGACTCGACCACACGCGCCTCGCTGATGAAGTCCTTGGCCTGCAGGTCGTCCAGCACCTGCGCCAGTTGCCCCGGCGTTTCTTCATGGGGCGCCAGCTTGCGCTCCAGTTCGGCACGTGAATGTTCGCGCCCGGCCAGGTAGCGCAGGGCGCGCCCCTTGAGCGAAAGGCCAAAACCCGCACGAGAGGCGGGTTTGGAGGGCTTGCGATCCGAGGGCTTGTCCATGGTCAACATGCCTGGGCCGCACAAGCGCTGCCTTTAGACATCCGCTTATGCGCCCTCAGGCTGGGCTGGAACCTCTCAGGCTGCAGCCTTGGCAGGCTTTTCGGCCTTCTCGGCTTTTTCCGCCTTGGCCGGCTTTTCGGCCGGGGCGTCTACGCTACCGGCAACCTGCACCAGCGGGATGCCCAGCGATTCGCGCACCTTGTTTTCGATCTCGATCGCGAGTTCAGGGTTTTCTTTCAGGAACTCACGCGAGTTGTCGCGGCCCTGGCCGATTTTTTCGCCGTTGAAGGCGTACCAGGCGCCGGCTTTCTCGACGATGTGGCCGGCCACGCCCAGGTCCAGCACCTCGCCCAGGCGGCTGATGCCCTCGCCGTAGAGGATGTCGAACTCCGCCGTCTTGAACGGCGACGCCACCTTGTTCTTGACCACCTTGACCCGGGTTTCGTTGCCGATCACCTCTTCGCCCTTCTTGATGGAGCCGATGCGGCGGATGTCCAGGCGCACCGAGGGGTAGAACT
>NZ_CALROB020000071.1:0-15276 GCF_943369675.1 Polaromonas sp. YR568
GTTCAAACAGCGCTCAATAAGTATCACTGCAAGCCTGAGGGCGCAGGTATAGCGCCCGAAAGAGGCGCGTAAATATCCGGTAAAGCGGCGGTTTGCCTACAGTGAGGCGGGAAATTACGCCGTTGCGGCCCCGGCAGCTACTGTTTTGATAGCGGCTCAGTTCAGCAGCGCCGCCACATCCGCAAGGCGCGGGATGCCGTCTATGGCGCCGTGCCGTGTCACCGAGAGCGCGGCCGCCGCGTTGGCCCATTGCATGGCAGCGGCCAGTGGCTCGCCGCGCGCCAGGGTGGCCGCCAGCGCGCCGGTGAAGGTGTCGCCCGCCCCTATGGTGTCGCGCACGGCCATGGCCCGGCCCGGCATGGTGAGCGGCGCCTGGCCTGCCTGGTAGAGCCGGCAGCCGGCCGCGCCCAGCGTGACCAGCACGGCGCGGGCGCCGCGGGCCAGCAATCGCGCGGCTGCTTCGTCGGCCGAACCGGCATGCGCCGCGCCGGCCAGCAAATACAGTTCGCTCTCGTTGGGCGTCAGCACGTCCACCAGCGAAATCAGTTCATCGCTGAGCGGCCGCGCGGGCGCGGGATTGAGCAGCGTGAGCGCACCGGCCGCGCGGGCCAGGCGAAAGGCTTCGAGCGTGGCCTCGGCCGGCACTTCACAAGACGCCATCACGACGCGGCAGCCCGCCAGCAGCGTTGCCGCAGCCTGCGCGTGGCGCGCGCCCAGGCCGGTGCCTGCGCCGGGGTAGACGGCAATGCTGTTGTCGCCGTCGTCATAGACCAGGATCTGCGCGACGCCGCTGCGCTCGCCGGCGGCTTGCTCGACGTGGCGGGTGTCTATGCCTTCCTCATGCCAGAGCGCCATGCCCATGCGGCCGAAGTCGTCGTCGCCTATGCGGGCGAGCAGCGCCACGTTTGCACCCTGGCGCGCGGCGGCGACGGCGGCATTGCTGCCCTTGCCCCCCGGGCTGATGCTGAAATCGGAGGCCATCAGTGTCTCGCCGCGGGCAACCGGCCGCGCCACCCTGGAGATCAGGTCGGCGTTCCAGCTTGCGACGCAGACGACGTCGGCGGCCGTCATTTATTTGGCCCCGTAGCCCATGGTCTGGGGCAGCCAGAGCACGATCTGGGGAAAGAAGGTCATGGCCAGCAGAAGCAACAGCAGCATGACCAGGAAAGGCCAGCCTTCCTTCATCATCTCGCCGATGGGGATGCCGGTCAGCGCCTTGGTCACGAAGAGCAGCATGCCGAAAGGCGGGTGGATCAGGCCGATCATCATGTTGAGCACCACCAGCACGCCAAAGTGCACCAGGTCCACGCCCAGCAGCTTGGCAGCGGGCAGCAGCATGGGCACAAAGACCAGCAGCAGCACCGACACGTCGAGGAAGCAGCCCAGCACCAGGAACATCACGTTCACCATCAGCAAAAAGCCGATCTGCGAAAAATGCATGCCGTCGACCCAGGCGGCCATGGCCTGCGGCACGCCTTCGGCGGTGAAGGCGTAGTTGAGCATGAAGGAGCCGGCCAGGATCATGGTGATCACCGCGCTGCCACGCGTCGATTCCATCACCACGCCCCAGAAGCTGCGCCAGGTCAGGGCCCGGAACACCAGCGCCGCGAGGATGAGCGCATGCAGGGCGGCCACGGCGGCGGCTTCGGTCGGCGTGAAGATGCCGGAATAAATGCCGCCCAGCAGCACGATGGGCATGGACAGCGGCAGGGCGCCGCGAAAGATCAGGCCGGCCCATTCCGAGCGCGGCACGGGCTCGTCGCGCGGCATGTTGCGTTTTTTGGCGATGATGGCGACCACGCCCATCATGAGGCCGGCCATCAGGAAGCCCGGCACCACACCGCCCAGGAACAGCGCGCCAACCGAGGCGCCCGACACCAGCGCGTAAATCACCATGGGAATCGAAGGCGGGATGATGGGGCCCAGCGTGGCGCTGGCCACCACCACGGCGCCGGCAAAACCGCGCGAGTATTCGGGCTTCTTGAGCATCTGGCGAATCGTGACCAGGCCGGGGCCGGCCGCGTCGGCAATCGCACTGCCGCTCATGCCAGAGAAGATTACGCTGACGAGGATGTCCACCTGCGCCAGCCCGCCGCGCATGCGGCCGACCAGGATGCGGCAGAAATCAAAGATGCGCTCGCTCACGGTGCCCGCATTCATGATGTTGGCGGCGAAGACAAACAGTGGCACCGCCAGCAGCACGTAGCTGTTGTAGAGGCCGTTGCCGATCTGCTCGGCCACCAGGCCGATGTCCTGGCCCTTGGCGGCGAGGTAGCCTATGCCGGCCGCGATCATCGAAAAACCGATGGGCATGCGCAGCAGCATGCCCGCCACCAGCACCCCAACCAATACCCAGATACCGTGTGTCATATGCGCAGCTCCGCTTCCAGACCCTTGCCGCGGATCGCGTTCCAGATCGCCCAGGCCGAGCGCGCTGCCAGGGCAACGAGCAGCAGCACAAAAGGCATGAAGACCCACATGAAGGACACGCCCAGCACGGGCGTTCCTTCGCGGGCCATGAAGTGCACGTAGTCCCAGCAGCCCGGGATGCCCCAGAGCGCCAGGCCGCCCACCAGCAGGTTGCCGGCAATCGCCATGACCTGGCGCGCGCGGTAAGGCACGCTGTTCCAGACCAGGTCGAACACCACGTGCTCGCGCTCGGGCACGACCACGGCGGCGGCCCAGAGGATGACCCAGACATACAGGATCACGGCCATCTCATCCGTCCAGGCCAGGGGCTTGCCGAAGAAAAAACGTGCCGTGATCTGGATCACGAACACGACGAACAGGGTCAGGAAGAGTCCGCCGCCAATCACATTGGCGGCCTTTTGGGGCCAGCTTTTCATGGGCGTTGTTGTGGTGCTTGCCGCCAGGTTTACCTGGTCGCGTTGATGCGCTCAAGCAGGCCCTTGGGCCAGACCTTGGCGTAGTCGGAGTTCAGGTAAGTCGCCTGCACGGTCTTGCGGAAGGCATCGACGTCGGGCGTGGTGACCTGCAGGCCTTCCTTCTTGAAGAATTCGACCAGCTGGCCTTCTTCCTTGATGCGGTTTTCGTTGTTGTAGACGGCGGCGGCCTGCGCTGCCGCGTGGACCTTGGTCTTTTGCGCGGCGCTCATGCCGTTCCAGGCCTTGTTGGAGATGGCGATGAAGATGCCGTCCACCAGGTGGCTGGTCATGACGATTTGTTTGGTCACTTCATAGAACTTGGCGGCGCGCACCGAGGGCAGGGGGTTGTCCTGGCCGTCGATGGTGCCGGTCTTCAGGCCCAGGTAGACCTCGCCGAAGGCCAGCGGCGTGGGCGTGGCGCCCAGTGCCTCGCCGAGGAACAGCCATTCCTTGGAGCCGGGCATGCGCAGCTTGATGCCCTTGAGGTCGGCCGGCACCTTCACGTTGCGGGCTTCGCGCAGGTTGACCTGGCGCGTGCCGAGGTAGACGGTGGACAGCGGCGTGACTTCCATCTTTTCGGCCACGGACTTGAACATCTCGGTGCCTATGGGACCGGAGAACACCTTTTGCTGGTGGTCCGGGTCGCGCACGATGTAGCCAGCGGTGAAGATGGAAAACTCGGGCACCAGCTTGGCGATGTCGAAGGCCGAGATGGAGGAGAGTTCGAGGTTGCCGCGCGCCATGGCGGCGGGCTCGGCGCCCTGCTTGAACAGCGTGGCGTTCAGGTTGATCTGCACGTCGAATTCGCCGGGCGCGCTTTTCTCGAGGTTTTCCTTGAAGACCGTCCACATCTTGGCGTGCCAGTCGTCGGGCACGGCGGGCGTCGAAACGCGCAGCACCATTTTGTTCTGGGCCTGGGCCGCGGGCAGCAGGGTGCCCATCAGCAGGGTGGCGGAAGCAGCCGCCAAAAGGCTGCGGCGCAGGGTGGACGAGAGGGAAGTCTTCATGGTTGTCTCCTTTTTTGGGTCAATCGTTTGGGGGCGGGCCCCGGGTCAGCGTTCAGCGGTCATTCAGCAATCACTCGGATTTTGTATCAATCCCGAAAGTGCTGATGGTTTTTTCCAGCGCCTTGTATTCTGCGTCCGTCAATGCCACCAACGGCGCGCGCACGCGCAGCCAGGCGGCATCGCCGCTCAGCATGGCCATGATGCCCTTGAGGGCGGGCATCAGTGAATAACCATCCAGCAGGCCGATCAGCTTGACCACGCGTTCGCGTTCGGCGGGTGTGGCCGCGGCGCCGGGCTCGGTCACCAGGCGCTTGACGAGGCGCGGCATGAAATTGGCCAGGCCGCTGATGGCGCCCGTGCTGCCGCGCTTGCCCATCTCGGGAAGGTCGGGTTCAAAGCCGACGTAGACCGTCATGTCTTTCATGAAGGCATTGGCCAGGCCCACCGAATGCTCGGTGTTGCAGGCGCTGTCCTTGATGCCGACGATGGTGTCCGGGTACTGCTTCTTGAGTGTGGCGATCACGTGGTGCGACAGCGGCACGCCGGTGACCTGGGGGATGTGGTACAGGTAAAGCTTGAAAGGCGTGCCGGCCATGCCGTCGATGACGTAGCGGTAGCTGGCTATGATGCCCTGGTCGGACACGCCTTTGAGGAAAAACGGCGGCAGCATCAGGCAGCCGTGTACGCCGGCCTTCACCGCGTGGCGTGTGAGCTCCAGCGTTTCAGGCAGGGCGGCGCAGCTGGTGGAGACCATGATCTGCGCGGCGGGAATGCCGTTCTTGATGAGCTGCTCAATCGCTTCCTTGCGCTCGGCCAGCGAGAACGAGGGGCCTTCGCCCGTGGTGCCGAAGGCCGTCACGCCGGGGCAGCCGGCGGCGATCAGCGCCTTGCAGTGGGCGGCGAATTTGGCGTGGTCTATGTCCAGGCCGGCCGTCAGCGGCGTCAGCAGGGCGGGCCAGATGCCGCGAAAGGATTTGTCGGCGGCGGGAAAGGAACTCGTCATTCAGGGATCTCCAAAGACCACGGCATCTCGGGCCGCGGCAGTCCGAGCACGCGGCGGTGCGCGCTCTCGATGTGATGGCCCAGGCGGTCGACCACGGCTTGTGCGTCGCGCCGCTTCAGGGCATCGATGAACCAGAGGTGCTCTTCCATCGCGGGAATCAGCACCTCCGGGGAAAGGGATGAGGCTTCAAGCTTGATCAGGCGCACCCGCAGGCTGTTGATGCGGTAGACCTCGGAAATCAGCTCGTTGCCCAGCGTGTCGATCATGAGGTCGTGCAGGCCCCAGTCCACCGTGGTGGCATCTTCCAGCAGCGCGTCGTCGATGGCTTTTTTGCGCGCGCGCTTCACGATGTTCACGTGCGCCTGCTCGATGGCGGCCAGGTCGGCGTCGGACACCGTGGTGACGAAGCGGCTGGCGGCCTCGCGCTCCAGCAGGCCGCGCAACTGGAAGGCGTTGTTGATCAGCTTGAGGTCGACGTGGGCCACCTGCAGGCCGCGCTGCGGCACGGTCTTGACCAGGCCCTCGGCCTCCAGGCGCGGGATCAGTTCACGCACGGCGCCCAGCGGCATGCCCAGCAACTGCATCAACTCGCGCTGCGAGACGAATTGCCCGGGCCGTATGTTGGCCTCCACGATCTGCTGCTGGAAGCTTTCATAAGCCTGCGCGCGCAGGCTGATGGGTGCGGAAGGTACGGCCGTGCTCATGGGTTCAGGCGTGGTCGCTGGCGATGACGCCCTTGCGCAGCAGGATGTTGCCGTACTTGCGCTGCTCGCCGGTCTGCAGGATCAGGAAAGCGGCCTGGGCACGCGCGTAAAAATCAAAACGCTCCAGCGAGACCGCGGGGCGTTCGCCGGCCTGGTGCAGCACGGTGGCGAATTCGGCGACAGGCGCGGGAACGGCCGTGGCGTCGCCCACCACCTGCATGGTCCAGGCGGCATCGGGCACAAAGTCGTCCAGCGGCAGCAGCCGCAGTACCGCCGCCAGCGCCTGCGGCGCGGTGGCGCCCGCCAGTTGCACCAGCACGGCGCCGCTTTTACGGGCCAACTGCGCGGCCGGGAAGTTCGCATCCACAATCGCCACGTCGTCGCCATGGCCCATGCTGGCCAGGGCATGCAGGGCGTCGGGTGTCAGCAGGGGCGGGATGTTTTTGAGCATGGGTAAGAAGTGGCAACAGGGCAGCGTGGTTTTTGCAAAACCTCGGGATTTCCCGCTGTCAATAACTGACATGTTAGTCATAACATGGCTAAACTTTTATCGGGACTAACCCTGAAACGACTCTGACTATGACGACTTTGGACATGGCGCCTGTTTTTTCCGCGTGCGAAGGCAGCGGCCTGCGGCTGGGCCTGGGCGGCGCGCCGCTGGGCAATTTGTTTGCCGCCGTCGGCGATGCCGACGCACGTGCCCTGGTGGACGCCGCCTGGGCCGACGGCTGCCGCACTTTCGACACCGCGCCGCATTACGGCCACGGCCTGTCGGAGCGGCGCCTGGGCGACGCGCTGCGCGGCCACCCACGGGACAGCTATGTGCTGTCCAGCAAAGTGGGCCGGCTGCTGCTGCCCGACGCGAACGCGGCGCGCGCCCAGCACGGCTATGTGGACATACTGCCCTTCAACCAGGTCTGGGACTTCAGCGCCGCCGGCACACGCCGCAGCGTGGAAGAGAGCCTGCAGCGCCTCGGCCTGCCGCGGCTGGACGTGGTGTACGTGCACGACCCCGACGCCGCCTCGCACGGCGAGCGCGCGCCCGCCGTGCTGCGGCAGGTGCTGGACGAAACCCTGCCCACGCTGCAAGCGATGAAGCGCGAAGGCCTGATACGCGCCGTCGGCCTGGGCACCAACGACGTGGACGTGGTGCTGCAGGTGCTGCGTGAAAGCGCACTGGACGTGCTGATGCTGGCCGGGCGTTACAGCCTGCTGGACCACAGCGCGCTGCCGGCGCTGCTGCCGCAGTGCGAGGCGCGCGGCGTGCGCATCGCGCTGGGCGGCGTGTTCAATTCGGGCATCCTGGCGACGGGCGCGCAAGGCGGCACGGCCAGCTTCAACTACGCGCCGGCCGCCCGCGAATGGCTGGAGCGCACGGCCCGCATCGAGTCGATCTGCGAAACGCACGGCGTGCCGCTGCGCGCGGCGGCGCTGCAGTTTCCGCTGGCGCATCCTGCGGTGGACATCGTGATGCTGGGCGCGCGCAAAGTCGCC
Source organism: Polaromonas sp. YR568 (assembly GCF_943369675.1). Classification (GTDB taxonomy): domain Bacteria; phylum Pseudomonadota; class Gammaproteobacteria; order Burkholderiales; family Burkholderiaceae_C; genus Polaromonas. The sequence continues at coordinate 7,094 of NZ_CALROB020000071.1, forward strand.
GAATGGGCCGATGGGGTGGCGATGATGCAATTCCCGATTTCACAGGCCTTCTGGGCGGATTTGCGCGCCCATCGCCTGCTGCCCGTGGCCGCGCCCACACCTTGCCCCTGAGCTGCCCATGACACTACCGGTGACCCGCATCGACGCGCACTTCCATTGCTGGCAACTGGCGCGCGGCGACTACGGCTGGCTCACGCCGGCGCTGGCGCCCATCTACCGCGACGTGGCCGTGGCCGACTGGCAGGCGCACGCCGCGCCGCTGGGCATCAGCAGCGGCGTGCTGGTGCAGGCGGCGCCCACCGAGGCCGAAACACAGTTCCTGCTGGCGCAAGCCGACGCCAATCCGGCCGTGCTGGGCGTGGTGGGCTGGGTCGACATGCTGGCGGCCGATGCGACTGCCCGCATAGAAGCGCTGGCCCGCCATCCGCGCCTCAAGGGTTTGCGGCCCATGCTGCAAGACATTGCTGATGCCGAATGGATTCTTCAACCGGCGCTGGAGCCGGCCCTGCGCGCCATGGCCGCGTGCGGCCTGGTATTCGATGCGCTCGTCAAGTCAGCGCACCTGCCGCATATCCTGGCGCTGGCCGCCCGCCACCCGGACCTGCGCATGGTGATAGACCACTGCGCCAAGCCCGATATCGCTGCCGGTGAATGGCAGCCCTGGGCTGATGGCATTTCACGCATCGCCAGCGAGACGCGGGCGATGTGCAAGCTCTCGGGATTGATGACCGAGGCCGGGCCGCGACCATCGCCGGGCGCGGTGCGGCGCTGGGGCGCGCATGTGCTGCAATGTTTCGGCGCAAGCCGCGTAGTCTGGGGCAGTGACTGGCCGGTGCTGGAGCTGGCCGGTAGTTACGAACAGTGGTGGGGCGAGGCGCAAGAGCTTCTGGCCGGGCTGGATGCCGAAGGGCAGGCGGCGGTGATGGGCGGCAATGCGATGGGGCTTTACCGGCTCCAGGTTCCGCCTCCTTAAAATCAGCCGATGACCGACTCCTCTTCTTCCCTGCGCGTCTGCCGCGCCGACTACGCCAACCCCGTGCACGCGCGCGCCCTGGTGCAACTGCTCGACAGCTATGCGCAGGACCCGGCCGGCGGCGGCAAGCCGCTCAGCGACTTCGCCAAAATGAACCTCGCCAAGGAACTCGCCGCGCGTCCGCAGGCCTTCAGCGTGCTCGCATTCGACGGCGACGAAGCCGTGGGCCTCATCAACTGCATCGAAGGCTTCTCAACCTTCGCCTGCCGCCCGCTGGTCAACATCCACGACGTGGCCGTGCTGCCCGGCCACCGCGGCAAGCGCATAGGCGAAAAAATGTTGAACATGGTGGACGAGATCTCGCGCGAGCGCGGCGCCTGCAAGCTCACGCTGGAGGTGCTGCAGGGTAATGCGGGTGCAGTGAAGCTCTATGAACGCGTGGGCTTTGCCGGCTACCAGCTGGACCCGGCCATGGGCCAGGCGCGGTTTTTCCAGAAGTGGCTGGACTGAGCATGTTGGGAAAACTGCTACGTCAAGGCGTTCACCGTCTATCAGGATGACAGCGTTGTCGTGAATTTTGAGGGCGATTCGATTTAGAGTGGGCTGCCGCGCCTTACTCAAGGCGCGGACGAAAATACCCTTTGATACAAGCCTTATTGCGAACGGCAATCTGCAGGTGGTTAAGGCGCTCAATTGCCGCGCCTGGGTACAGCTCTCCACCTTCCCAGAATGCGCCGCGCACCGTGTCGTAGGCCTTGATTTTCTGGTTCTCGCGCAGTTCATGCATGTTCTCTATGACCAGGCAGTCCAGCCGCCTCATCCTGCGACCCGCTCCGTTGATCGGAAGTGCGTCACCCAGCGATTCAAAGATTTCCTTCAAAAAATCGTACGACCCTTTGATCTCGTCGAGGGCCCGGCGATCAAGTAAATTGCAACACAAGCCCAGGTCGAGAACCGCCCCCACCACGCAGGGTTTCTTGATTTTTCCTTTGCTTATTCTGGGATCGGCAGCAGCCTCCTTGGCAAACTCCCAAGCTCGCTGCGGGTCGTTTTCCCAGAAGTAAATGCCACCTCCCAGCCAGTCATAGTCGTTTGCACTATGGTCAAGATGCTTTTTCGGGTTCGTGAAGATGTCTTCGCCGACGGACTCGTCGCAGCCGTGAAAGCCCAGCACCAAACCGGGCAAGCGCTGATAGATGTCGGGGAATTGCAAGCGTCAGCTCAGCCGTAGCGAGCAGATACCTTGCCGCTGGCAGTGAGATAGCCCAATTTTTTGAGCAGTTCACGCGCGGCTTTTGGATTTTTGGCGAGCTGACTCTTGCGCTTTTCAACGCCCGTGCGGACTGCCGGGTCGGAAAGGCGCACAACCTGGCCGCTAGCGGAATAAACGCCAACCTTCTTCGCGGCAGCCAGTTTTTCACCCGCTGCTTTGGGTGTGTCTTTCTTGCCTGCGTGCAGATTGGTCATATTTCACCCGGTTTTCAAGTTGAAAAACCATCCCCCATTCGGAGAAGGTTTTTTAGCTAAAAAAACCTTCTCCGAATGGGGGATGGGGATAAAGCAAGTTTAAACGCCTTGTTTAGTTTTTCCTAATTTCCTGCCATAAGCATTCAGGCAAAAAAGGGGGTGAGATTTCGCTACTTGGCCCAAGGGAATGCGCGTGTACTCATCGATAGTAGGTCTAAGTTGTTGAAATTACTCAGGAAAATTTCTGCAACAGGCAGAGGTTGAACTGTCGACCCCTCTGGTTCGCAGCCATGTAGTTCATCTACGCCCGGACTGTCAGCCTGATTCGGTTACCCGCTAATGTTTTGCGGAAGAAGCGTCCTGCAGCAGCATCAGCGCCGCAAACGCCACCAGCCCCAGCGCCGCTGAAAACCACAGCGCCCCTGCGCCGAAGCGGTCAATCGCCAGGCCGAACAACCACGGCGCCGTCGCCTGCGCAAAACGCGCCGGCACCATCAACAGGCCTTGCCGCGCGCCATAGTCGCGCACGCCGAACAGCACGAGCGGCAGCGTGCCCTTGGCGATCGTCAGCACGCCGTTGCCGGCACCATGCAGCAGCGTAAACACCGCGCCGGCCGGCACGCCGAAAAACAGGAAAGCCATCGCGCCCAGCGTGTGCAGGCTGCCGGCCACGCGCGCCGAGACCAGCGGGTGCACGTTGCGCAACAGGCCGTATTCCAGCAGCCGGCCGGCCACCTGCGCGGGGCCGACCAGGCCGGCGAAGATCAGCGCGGTGGCCAGCGGCACGCCGTGGGCCTGCAGCAGGCGCGGCAGGTGCGCGGCCATGGCGGTGCTGATGAACCAGGTCACGGCAAACACCAGCGCGAGCAGCACGGCGGTGCGGGTGGCGCTGCCTGATGGCGTCGACGCAGCGGTTTCAGGCCGCGCCGCATCCGCATGGGCTTCGGCGGGAGCCGGCGATACGGGCAAAGCCGGCGAGGCCGGCAGCCGCCAGTTGAGCGGCAAGCCCAGCAGCAGATGCAGCGCCGCCCAGGCCAGGCAGGTGGCGCGCCAACCCCATTCAAGCTCCAGCCAGGCCGACAGCGGCCAGCCCACGGTGCTGGCAAAACCGGCAAACAGCGTGATACCCGTGATGGCGCCACGCGCGTCCTTGCCGTACAGATGCACCAGTGCGGCAAAGGCCGCTTCATAGAGGCCCCCGGCCATGGCAATGCCCAGGATGACCCAGCCCGCAAAGAGGCCCACCGGCCCTTGCGCCAGCGCCAGCATCACCAGCCCGGCGGCAAACACCAGGCTGTTGGCGGCCAGCACCGGCCGGCCGCCATGCCGGTCTATGGCCTTGCCCGCGGCCGGCCCCAGCAGGGCCGACACCACCAGCGCAGCCGAAAAAGCCGCAAACACCGTGGGGGTGCTGACGCCCAGGTCGCGCGCCATGGGCACGGCCAGAATGGCGGGCAGATAGTAGCTGGAGGCCCAGGCCAGGGTCTGGGCGATGCCCAGCTGGACAATGGTGGCGGTGCGGCTTTGTGAAGTCACTGGCACAAGAGTCGCAAGAAACCCGCAGCCTGTTGATGGCGGCGCATGCCTATCCGCCGATCAGGCTCAGCCGCAGCGCCAGGGCCGCCAGGGTCACGGCCAGCACCGGCACGGTCAGCACCACACCCACCTTGAAGTAGTAGCCCCAGGTGATGGTCATGCCCTTGCGGGCCAGCACGTGCAGCCACAGCAAGGTGGCCAGTGAACCGATGGGCGTGATCTTGGGCCCGAGGTCGCTGCCGATCACGTTGGCGTAGACCATCGCCTCTTTCACGACGCCGGTGGCATGGCTGGCGTCAATCGACAGCGCGCCCACCAACACGGTCGGCATGTTGTTCATGATGGAAGACAGCAGGGCGGTGAGAAAGCCCGTGCCGAAGGCCGCGCCCCAGATACCGCCGGTGGCAAAGAAGTCGAGCCAGCCGGCGAGGTAAGCCGTCAGGCCCTGGTTGCGCAGGCCGTACACCACCAGGTACATGCCCAGCGAGAACACCACGATCTGCCAGGGCGCCTCGCGCATCACCTTGCGTGTGCTGATGACGTGGCCGCGCGCCGCCACGGCAAGAAGCAGCAGCGCGCCGGTGGCCGCGATGGCGCTGACCGGAACGCCCCGCGGCTCCAGCCCGAAAAAGCCGATGAGCAGCAGGGCCAGCACGACCCAGCCCATGCGGAAGGTCGCGGCGTCGCGAATGGCTTCTTTGGGCTGTTTGAGTTGCGTGACGTCATAAGCCTCGGGAATGCTGCGGTGGAAATAGACCATCAGCATGGCCAGCGCCGACAGCACGGCCGCGATGTTCACCGGCACCATGACGGCCGCATAGTCGGCAAAGCCTATCCTGAAAAAATCGGCCGAAACGATGTTCACCAGGTTGGAGACCACCAGCGGCAGGCTGCCCACGTCGGCGATAAAACCCGCTGCCATGACGAAGGCCAGCGTCGCGCCGGCGCTGAACCCCAGCGCCAGCAGCATCGCCATGACGATGGGCGTCAGGATCAGCGCCGCGCCGTCGTTGGCAAACAGCGCGGACACCGCGGCGCCCAGCAGCACGATCAGCACAAACAGCCAGCGGCCCCGGCCGCGCCCCCAGCGCGCGACGTGCAGGGCTGACCACTCGAAAAAACCGGCTTCATCGAGCAACAGGCTGGTAATGATGATGGCGATGAAGGTGGCCGTGGCATTCCAGACGATGTGCCATACGGCCGCGATGTCGGCCGGGTGAACGACGCCGAACAGCAACGCCAGCACGGCGCCCAGCGTGGCGCTCCAGCCTATGCCCAGGCCTCGGGGTTGCCAGATCACAAGAACAAGGGTCAGTAGAAAAATAAGCAGGGCGGCAAGCACGTGGGGTTTCCGGTGGTTGAAGTGATGAGGGTGCGATCAGGCACAAAGTTGGCCGCGCGGCCCACCATGGGGCCGCGGCATTTTAGGGCGTTGTGGCGGCGCCGTGGTTTCAGGCCGCGACGGCTGCAGCGCCCGAACCGACGAGGCCCCGCGCATGCGTTTGCAGCATCAGCTTGTCCACACCCTGCTGCGGCAGGTTGACCAGCAGGTCCAGCCGGCGGCGTATCGCATGCAGGGTCTGGCGGAAAGCCTCGCGTTTCTGCGCGTCCGTAGCGTCGCCTTCCGAAGGGTCCGCATACCCCCAGTGCGCGGTGGCGGGCTGGCCGGGCCAGAAGGGACAGACCTCGCCGGCGGCGTTGTCGCAGACCGTGATCACCAGATCCATGTGGGGCGCATCCGGCGTGCCGAACTCGTCCCAGCTTTTGCTGTGCAGGCCTTCCGTTGAAACGCCCGCGCTGCGCAGAATTTCAAGGGCTAGTGGGTGGGGCTGCTGGTTGTCGCGCGGGCTGCTGCCGGCTGAGAAGGCCTTGAAACGGCCTTTGCCGATGTGGTTGAGTGTGGCTTCGGCCAGGATGCTGCGCGCCGAATTGTGGGTGCACAGGAAAAGGACGTTGATGATTTGTGGGTTCATGATGGTTGTTTCAGCAGCATGCCTTGGTGTTGCGGGCCGGGGTGGTTTGGGGGAGTTTCACGAGTGCCTGCGCGGCGGGTTGCGCGCAGCAGGCCTGGGGCGCCCCATCGCCGGCGGGCTTCGCCTCGCTGAACACAGGGATGCTGTCCAGCGTATGGAACTGTTCCCAGGCAATGCCTTGCGGATCGGTCAGCCAGTACTTGTTGCTGCGCGCATAGCAGCAGCTGGTGGGGCCTTCGTCCAGCAAGGTCATGTCTGCGCGTGTTGCGCTGGCCTTGAGAGCCTGGAGTTCTTCGGCCTGCTCGACCTGTATGCCCAGGTGGTCCACGCCGGGCGCATCGCCGCGCGTGGAGATGGCGAAGTTGACCGGCGGGTCGCTGAGCATCCATTTGGCGTAGTCGGTTTCGGTGCGTGCCGGTTGCTGGTCGAACATGGCCGAATAAAAGGCGATGTTCTTTTCAAGGTCTTTGACGTGGACGTGGACATGGAAGCGTTTCATCGTGCTCTCCTGGGGTGGTGGATGTGAAGGGGGCGGATCAGCAGGTGGCGCAAGCGGCCTGCGTGTCGACTTCGCAGGTGCCGCCTTCGCAGCAATGCTCGGTCAGGTAGCCGAGCAGGGCGTTCATCTGGCCGAAGTTGGCGCGGTAGATCAGGTTGCGGCCGCGCGCCTCGCTGCTGGCCAAGCCTGAGTTTGAGAGTTCTTTGAGGTGAAACGACAGCGCGCTGGGCGCAACGCCCAGCTGCTCGGCCATCGCGCCCGGCGTCAAGCCCTCGGGGCCGGCGACCACCAGGGCGCGGAACGCGCGCAGGCGCTGGGCCTGGGCCAGGGCGGCCAGCGCCTTGACGGCCGCGCCTTCGTCGAGAGTGGCAAGTTCCGGGGATTGTATTGATATTTCCATGATTCAAATATAATTGAATTATTGAATCGAGGCAAATCCGCCATCCAGCCGCTCATTGATCAGGAGAACCTATGCCGTCCAAAACGACCGTCACGATTTACCACAACCCCCAGTGCGGCACCTCGCGCAACGTGATGGCGCTGATCCGCAATGCCGGCATCGAACCCGAGGTCATTGAATACCTCAAGACACCGCCAACGCGGGAAAAGCTGAAGGAACTGATCGCACAAATGGCCGTGCCGGTGCGCGAGGCGATCCGGCAGAAGGAAGCCATCTACAAGGAACTCGGCCTGGATGATCCCGCGCTTGGCGACGACGCGCTGATGGACGCCATGCTGGCCCACCCCATCCTGATCAACCGGCCCATCGTGGTGACGCCGCTGGGCACGCGCCAGTGCCGTCCTTCGGAAGCCGTGCTGGACATCCTGCCCGCGCCGCAGCAGGGCGCTTTCAGCAAGGAAGACGGTGAGCGCGTGGTCAACGAAAAAGGTGAGCGCGTTGCAGGCCGCTGATCTACCCAATCTTGACAAAGCGCTGTTTCACTCGCCCTCGGCCAGCCAGTTGCAGGCCTTCCGGCCTTCGGCGCATGAACGTTCCTATAGCCGGCTCGCAGGGCGAGCGGGGCGGGTTTGCGGGTTGCGGAGTTGCCTGTGACTCGGCGGGCGAGTCCGTCTTTCCCTTACCAGGCGCCGCGCAGCGCCACAAAAAAGGCCACATTGCGCTGCTGCGCATTGCCTTCCCATTGCGCATCGGCCGTCAGCGTGAAACCCTTGCCCAACTGACCCGAGACGCCCAGGCCCAGCGCCAGGCTGTCGCGTTTGAGGGCCACGCCCGAGACCTGGAAGCTGCCCGCCCCGGGCGCGCCCGTGTAGCTGGCCGCCAGCGGCGCATTGACGTTGCCGAACTCATGCGCCCAGGTCAGGCGCGGCTCGACCTTGAGCTTGCCCACCTGATGCACCGTCTTCGCGCCCAGCAATGTGCGGGTCGAGCGGGTGGTCTGGCCGGCCACCTGCAGGTTCAGCGCACCGGCGCCCGTCTCGGTGAAATCGTCGGTTTTTGTCCGCACATAAGACAGCGCGGCCAGCGGCTGCAGCAGGTAGCCGCCTTGCGGCAGGTCATGGCTGACTTCTGCGTAGAGCGACTGGCTGCGGCTGTCGAAGTCCGAACTGGCGGTCCGCGAGAGCCCGCCGAATGTGATGGCGCGATCCATGTGGCTGGTGTTCCAGGCCAGGCTGGCCAGGCCCTTGAAGGACCATGGACCCGCGGCATAGCTGCCATAGACCCCGAACCCGTTGCCGCGTGAACGGCCGGTGTCAGCCTGGCTGCTGAAAGAAA
>NZ_CALROB020000072.1:0-14888 GCF_943369675.1 Polaromonas sp. YR568
CTGCGCGTGTTCCTGGACCATCCGCAGCGCGTACTCAACCGCGACCAGCTGCTGAACCTCACACAAGGCCGCGACGCCGAATTGTTCGAGCGTTCCATCGACCTGCTGGTCAGCCGGCTGCGCCAGCGCCTGGGCGATGGCGCGCGCGAGCCGCGCTACATCAAGACGGTGCGCAGCGAAGGTTATGTGTTCAGCGCCGCAGTGCAGGGCCGGGCGGAGGCCGCATGACGGTGGCACCTTCGCGCGCATGGCCGCGCTGGCCGCAAAGCCTGTTCGCCCGCCTGATGCTGATCCTGCTGCTGGGCATCCTGGCCGCCCAGGCCATGTCTTACCTGCTGGTGATGTACGAACGCGGCCTGGTGGGCCGCGACCTGATGCTGGACAACCTGGAAAAAGACATCACCAGCTCCGTCGCCATCCTGGACCGCGTGCCGGCGGCCGAACGCGCCGCCTGGCTGCCGCTGATAGACCGCAAGAACTACCGCTACCAGCTGGACGGCGGCATCACTGAGGTGGGCAGCGACAACGAGATCGCCGCGCGGGTCAGCGCATCGATCGACAACGCGGTGGACCAGCGCTACAAGGTTAGCGTCAATGCCATTCCCGGCGACCCGAAACGCGTGCACATCCACCTGGTGCTCAGCGACGGCGCGCCGCTGACCATCAACCTCTGGGCCGCGGCCATGCCGATCTCGCCGTGGCTGCCCGCCCTGCTGCTGCTGCAACTGTCGCTGCTGGCAGTCTGCGCCTTCTTCGCCGTGCGCATCGCGACCCGGCCGCTGCGCCAGCTCGCCAATGCCGCCGATGCGCTGGGTCCCGACCTCAAGGGCACCGCGCTGCCCGAGGGCGGACCGACCGAGGTGGCGCGCGCCTCCACCGCCTTCAACGCGATGCAGCGGCGCATCGCCGGCTACCTGACGGAGCGCACGCAGATCCTGGCCGCGATCTCGCACGATTTGCAGACGCCGATCACCCGCATGCGCCTGCGCACCGACCTGATGGACGACGAAGAGCAGCGCGGCAAGCTGCAGCACGACCTCGACGAAATGGTGGCCCTGGTGCGCGAGGCCCTGACCTATGCGCGCAGCCTGCACGGCGCCGACGAGAACCCGCGCCGCGTGGACCTGGACGCGCTGCTGGACACCCTGCGCTGCGACTACGAAGACGCCGGCAAACCCATCACCGTGAGCGGCCAGGTCGGCCGCCCCGTGATGAGCCGGCCGCTGGCGATGCGGCGCATCCTGACCAACCTGGCCGACAACGCGCTCAAGTTCGGTGAGGCTGTGGAACTGACCGTGCAAGTCAATGCACAGCAAGACATCGAGATCTGCGTGCTGGACCGCGGGCCCGGCATACCGGAGGCCGAACTCGAGGCCGTGCTGCAACCCTTTTACCGCGTGGAGAACTCCCGCAACCGCGACACCGGCGGCACCGGCCTGGGCCTGGCCATCGCGCAGCAGCTGGCCGTGTCCATAGGCGCGCGGCTCAGCCTGGCGAACCGACCCGGCGGCGGGTTGGCGGCGCGGCTGGTGATGCCGGCCGCGTCGGCATTCGAACAGTAAGCCGTAGCCGATCTCGACGCCGCACGATGGCCCAAAACGCGGCTTCTACGGCATTTCAAATCTCTTCAGCCGCCCCAAGCTTTCAAGAGGTCGGCACGCTGCCGGCATGAACGCCGGCCCCCGGTGTTCACCTCACAGAAAGAACACCATGAAGATTGAAAATTCCGTTGTATTTATTTCAGGTGCCAACCGCGGCCTGGGCCTGGCCTTCGCGCAGGAGGCCCTCAAGCGCGGCGCGAAGAAGGTCTATGCGGGCGTGCGAACCCCCACGGCCGTGACGCTGCCCGGCATCGTCCAGGTCCAGCTCGACGTCACCGATGCGGCGTCGGTGGCCGCGGCGGCCAGGCAGTGCGCCGACACCACGCTGCTGGTCAACAATGCCGGCATCGCGCGTTTGAACGGCAGCGTGCTGGATGCGTCCATGGTCGATCTCAGCCGCGAGATTTTCGAGACCAACTACTACGGCACGATTTTTCTGAGCCAGGCTTTTGCGCCCGTGCTGGCTAAAAACGGCGGCGGCGCCGTGGTCAACGTGCTGTCGGACGCGACCTGGTTCTCGCGCCCCCTGCTGGCCTCGTATTCCTCATCGAAGTCCGCCGTGTGGAGTTTCACCAATGCCTTGCGCGTTGAGCTGCGCGGCCAGGGCACCCTGGTACAGGGCCTGCACGTGAGTTTTATGGACACCGACATGACGCAAGGCTTCGACATGAAGAAGACAAGCCCCTTGCAGGTCGCGCAGGCCTCGTTTGCAGGTGTCGAAGCAAACCAGGAAGAAGTGCTGGTAGACAGCTTCACACGCGAAATGAAACAAAGCCTGTCTGGCGACAAGGCGCTCTACCTGAATCCGCCCGAGATCGCCTGATACCCCGGAGCGGACAAAAAAAAGCCGGCCTGCCCGTTTGATCGGGCAGGCCGGCTTTGCCATATGCGGTGTTCAGACGAGGTTAATCACCACACCGATGTTGCCGCGCGTGGCCTTGGAGTAAGGGCACAGCTGGTGGGCGGCATCCACGATGGCGCGGGCCGTCACGCTGTCCAGACCGGGCAGGCTCACGTTCAGGCGCGCCTGCAGGAAGAAAGCGTCGCCGGCCGTGCCCAGGTCCACTTCGGCATCCACGGCAAGGCCAGCCGGCAAAGTCACCTTCTGCGTCGCGGCGGCGCGGCCCATGGCGCCTATGAAGCAGGCCGACCAGCCGGCCGCGAACAGCTGCTCCGGGTTGGTACCCTTGCCGGCGCTGCCGGGCGAAGACAGCGTGATGTCCAGGCGGCCGTCGGAACTCTGGGCTTGCCCCTCGCGCCCGCCGGTGGTGTGGGTCTTGCCGGTGTAGAGGACTTTGTCGATGGTGGTGATGTTGCTCATGGTGGTTTCCTTGTGAAAAATGGAAGAACAAAAAATGCGTCGTCTGTGTCCGAAGCACAGGATGAATTACAACGGGCCGGCGTGTCGCAGCTGTCTCAGCCGCGCAATGTTCTGTACGTATCAGCCGCCCAGACACATTGCGGTACAAATCTCTCCTTTGCCCCGGCGCCTGCTTCAGCGTTCGCCGCGGCCCGAACGCCAGGCGACGGCCACCCGCGTGGGGATGCACTGGCAGCTGAGCGGGTTGCGCAACTCATGCGCAAAGCCCCCCACAAAGAAGGTCAAGGCCATCCAGATTTTTTTCATGATGCTGTTCCTGAAGAGGTGTTGAAGGCTTGACCAGCTCAGCCGAAAGTGAAGGCATAGACATGCGCGCCGGGATCCAGAAACTCGATCTCGAACAGGTGGTCGCCCGCCGAGCCCGGCAACCTGACCAGCTGGTACAGCTTGTGCGCGTCGATCACGCCGCCGCCGTCGGCGGCCACGTCCGTGCCGTGAACCTTGCCGGGAGGCCTGCCATCAACCAGCACACGAAAGCGCACCGGCGCCGCGCCGTCTTCGCGGCCCATCACCAGGTGCAGGTCACGCGCGCGGAAACGGTAGGCCAGGCGTGCACCGGCGCGCGATGCGGCGGCGCGCTCGGCTTGCACCGTCCACTCGCCGCCCAGCGTCCAGTGGTTCAGCTGCAGGCTGGCCGCCGCTTCGTAGCCGTGCGGGCGGTCAGCCTGGAGGCCGCCCGCGGGCACGAAGTTGACGGCACGCTCATGGCCCACATAGGTCTCGCCCGACATGACACGGTCGCCGGGCGCGGCCTGCACGCCTTCGCCCTGGACGGCCACCAGCCCGCCGCCGCGCGTGACCTTGCCGTTCTCGGCCAGCAGCTTCTGGATGAAGCGCTCCGACGCCTCGTAGTCGCCTTCGCCGAACACCCGGTGCCGCACCCTGCCCTGCGCATCGACAAAATACAGCGCCGGCCAGGCCTGGTTCTCGAAGCCGCGCCAGATGGCATGCCGGCTGTCGACGGCGACGGGGTACGTGATGCCCAGGTCCTTGACGGCCCTGCGCACCTTGTCTTCGTTTTTCTCGAACGCGAACTCCGGCGAATGCACACCGATGACGACCAGGCCGGCATCCCTGTATTTGTCGGCCCACGCGCGGATGTAGGGCAGCGTGCGCAGGCAGTTGATGCAGGAGTAAGTCCAGAAGTCGACCAGCACAACCTTGCCGCGCAGGTCCGCGCCTGCGAGTGCGGATGAATTGATCCAGCCGCTTGCGCCGGCCAGCGGCGCGAAGGTCGCTTCATGGGCAACGGCGGTCGCGCCGGGGGTGGCCAGCTTCGCGGCGACCAGGGACGCGGCCCGAGGTGCGGCTTCGGGTGCGGACGCTGCCGTCTCCGTCACGGTATTGCCCATGGCCGGCTTGACTGCGATATCTTGCGGCTTCAATACATCCACGAGCTTTTGTTCGATCCTGGACGTGCTGTTCAATGAGAGCTGGCTCAGCAGCCCCGTGTCCAGCCCGGTCGCGATCAACGCCACACCGGCCAGCACCGCCGCGCCCATGCCGCGCCGCGCCCATTGGCTGATGCCCAGCGAGCGCCGCAGCAGCGCATACACGCGCCCGCCGACCAGCAAGGAAAGCGCCAGCGAGGTCGCCGCACCGCCCGCATAAGCCAGCAGCAACAGCGAAGTGCCCACGTTGGCGCCCTGTATCGCCGCACCGGTGAGGATCAAGCCCAGCACAGGCCCCGCGCACGGCGCCCACAACAAACCCGTGGCCGCACCCAGCACGAGAGACGACACAAAGGCGCGGTCCTTGAGCGTGCCGCCGTCGCTCGATTCCGCGATGCGCGCACCCAGCGCCACCAGCGGCCTGGCCAGGCGGTCGGCCAGTTCCGGGAACATCAGCGTCAAGGCAAACACGGCCAGCAGGCTCAGCGCCGCGAAGCGCCCGTACTCGTTGGCCTGTACCGCCCAGCCACCGCCCACGGCCGCCAGCGTGGCCACCCCCGTGAAAGCCAGCGCCATGCCCAGCAGCATGGGCAGGCCGTTCTTGAGGAAAGGCCGGTCGGCCCGCGCCAGCACAAAAGGCAGCACGGGAAGAATGCAGGGGCTGACGATGGTCAGGACGCCGGCGATATAGGCAAGGATGAGGAAGGTCATGGTCTGGCGGTTTCAGGAGTGGGCACCTCCGTGATTGAACCGCCATCGCGTATCCGCGCTGTGTCGCCGGGGCCGCCTTATGGCATGCGGCTGTATCCGCAGACATCGCGGATACATAGACATACAAAACCCCTGCCTGCGAAGGAGTGCAAATCCTTTCACCGCGCCGGCGTGCAGGATCTTGAATGTTTTATCTGCGCAAATCCGCGTAATCTGTGGATAAAGGAATTCATCCGCAGATTCACGCAGATTGAATACAAAGCATTTGTGGCCAAGGCGGCATCGCCAAGGCCGGACCTCACGCCGCCATGGCCACTTCAAGGGCGCGCGATGCGGCTGCGGCTGCGCTCGCTGCAAGCGCCGGTGCCGCGCGGCCCGGGCTGCGCTGGGCGGCCTTGTCGCGGTTGGCGCGCTGCACGGCCGCCACGTCGATGATCAGCGCGACGTTGCCGTCACCCAGGATGGTCGCGCCGGAAATGCCCGGCACCTTGCGGTAGTTGGTTTCCAGGTTCTTGACCACCACCTGGTGCTGGCCCACGAGCTGGTCGACCAGCAGCGCGAAGCGCGTGCCCTCGGACTGCACGATGACGGCGATGCCCTGGGTGGGCTGCTCCACCGCGTCGGCCACGTCGAAGAGCTTGTGCAGTTCAAGCAGCGCCAGGTATTCGCCGCGCACGTGCATGACGTGCTCGTCGGCGGTGATGGAGTGCACGTCCTTGTCCATGGGCTGCAGGGATTCGATGACGTAGTTCAGCGGCAGGATGTAGACCTCTTCGCCGACCTTGACGGACATGCCGTTCAGGATGGCCAGCGTCAGCGGCAGCACGATGCGTATCGTCGTGCCCCGGCCCTGCACGCAGGCAATTTCCACATGGCCGCCCATTTCATGGATGTTGCGCTTGACCACGTCCATGCCGACGCCGCGGCCCGACACGTCGGTGACGGCTTCGGCGGTGGAAAAACCCGGCGCGAAGATCAGTTGCCAGACCTCGTCGTCCGTCATGGCCTCGCTGACGGGCATGCCTTGCTGCAGCGCCTTGGCCAGGATTTTTTCGCGGACCAGGCCGCCGCCGTCGTCCTTGACCTCGATCACGATGCTGCCGCCCTGGTGCTGGGCCGACAGCGTCAGGCGCCCGACCGGGTCCTTGCCCGCGGCGGCGCGGCGCTCCGGGCCTTCGATGCCGTGGTCCAGGCTGTTGCGCACCAGGTGGGTGATGGGGTCGATGATGCGCTCGATCAGGCTTTTGTCGAGTTCGGTTTCCTTGCCGACGGTGATCAGCTGCACCTGCTTGCCGAGCTTGGCCGAGAGGTCGCGGATCAGGCGCGGGAAGCGGCTGAACACATAGTCCATGGGCATCATGCGGATGGACATGACCGATTCCTGCAGGTCGCGCGCGTTGCGCTCGAGGTGGCCCATGCCGCTGAGCAGGCGCTCGTGCATCACCGGATCCAGCAACGAGGCCGTCTGCGTCAGCATGGATTGGGTGATGACCAGTTCACCGACGAGGTTGATGATCTGGTCGACTTTTTCCACGTCGACGCGGATGGAGCTGGACTCCTTGTTCTGCACCGCGGCCGGCGTGGCGGCAGTGGCACTACCAGCGCTACCGGCGGAGTTGGCCGGCGCGGCATCGGCGACGGCGGCAAGCACGGGCTGGACGGCGGCAACCGCCACCGGCTCCTGCACTTGCGGCGCGGCTTGCGCGGCAGGAGCGGGAGCAGCAGCGCCCTCTTCGCGGATGTCGATCTGGTCGGTCTCGATGATGAAGCAGCAGACCGCGATCACGTCGCTGCCGTCGCAGGCGGTCTTCAGCCAGATGGTCAGGCTGCCCGCCTCCTGGGTCTGCGCCGTCACCTGGCCCAGGTTGGCGAGTTCCTCGCTGAGCAGCTTGCAGTCGTTGTCCGACACCTTGGTGAAACGCACCTTGAGGGTCCGCTCACCGGCGCCCGCGGCCGCGGCTTCGGGCGCGGCCTGCACGGCCACCACCGGGGCCGCCGGCGCGGCAACCACCGGCGCGGCCGCAGGCGTGCCGCCGGCTTCCAGCGCCAGCTGGCGCAAGACGGCGCAGATGGCCGCGACCATTTCAGGTTCCGGCTCGGTGCCGGCCCGGTAGGCACTCAATTGTTTTTGCAACACGTCTTTGGTCTCCAGAAAGGCATCCATCATTTTGGTATTCAGTTTGAGTTCGCCGTGGCGCGCCCGGTCCAGCAGGTTCTCCAGCAGGTGGGTGGTGTCGGTCAGCGCGACGAAGCCGAAGGTGGCCGCGCCGCCCTTGATCGAATGCGCGGCGCGAAACACCGCGTTGAGGTGTTCGCCGTCGGGCGCTTCCAGGTCCAGGCCCAGGAACAGCTGCTCCATCTCGGCGAGCAGCTCGTCGGCTTCTTCAAAAAACGTCTGGTAGAACTGAGTGATATCCATCGAAAAAATCTCTCTTGTTGTGTACTGTGGAGCTGTTGCCGTGCCGCTCCGCGCGGGCTTCAGGCCCTGGCCGGGTGCATCAGGCTGCCCACCACGGCCAGCAGGGTTTCGGGTTCTATCGGCTTGCACAGCCAGCCGGTGGCGCCGGCTTTTTTGGCGTCGGCCTTGCTGGCCTCGTTGCTGAGGGTGCTGAGGACCAGGATGGGCAGTTCCGCCGCATCGGGGCGCGCGCGCAGCTGGCGCGTCAGTTCGCAGCCGTCCATCGGGATCATGGTCCAGTCGGTCAACACCAGGTCGACCGGTTTGGCCGCCAGTTGCGCCAGCGCGGCCTGGCCGTCGCCGGCCAGCAGCACCTGGTAGCCACCTTCTTCCAGCACGGCGGAATTGAGGTGGCGCATGACGGCGGAATCGTCGACCACCAGGATGGTTTTTTTGTTCATCAGGTCGTGCTTTCAGGTTTGGCGGCCGAAGGGTTCAGCGGCGCCGGCCGGGCGCCGCGCGGCGTGTTCACGGACTTGATCCCGGAACTGCTGTTGTAGCTGTCATTCGCGGCGTTCCCGGGGTTCGCGGGTTTGCCGGTATTGGCGGTGTTACCGGTATTGGCCGCGGGTGAAGCCGGCGTAACGGGCGTAATGGGCGCCGCGGGCGTGGCGGTCACCGTGGTGGTGTTGCCGCTTTCGATGTCCGCCTGGGCGCGCTTGTTCAGCACCACGATGCTGATGCGCCGGTTGACCGCCGCGAAGGGATCTTCCTGGTTCAGGTTAACGCTGGACGCCACGCCCATGACGCGCAGGATTTTGCCGTCCTGCATGCTGCCGGCGACCAGCTCGCGGCGCGAGGCGTTGGCCCGGTCGGCCGACAGTTCCCAGTTGCTGTAGGACTTGTCGCCCTGCGAATACACGGTGGCGTCGGTGTGGCCGGTCAGCGTGAGCTTGCTGGGCTGCTCGTTGAGCACCGGGGCGAGCTCGCGCAGGATGCTGCGCATGTAAGCGACCACCACCGCGCTGGAGCGGTCGAACATGGGCCGGTTGTTGCTGTCCACGATCTGGATGCGCAGGCCTTCGGGCGTGATGTCGATCAGCAGCTGGGGCCGGAACTGCCGCAGCACCGGGCTGGTCTCGATCATGTTGTCCAGCCGCTCCTTGAGCGCTTCCAGCCGCTTGCCGTCGTCCGGGTCGTTGCCGCTCTCGGCCTGGGAGTTGCGGGTTTCGCCGTCCATGTGCACGCGGTCCACGCCGCCGCCCGGAATCACGTGGGCGGTCATGCTGCTTTTGCTGCCGCCGGCCAGCGCCACCTTCAGCGGCATCTTGAACTGGTCGGCGATGCCCTCGAGCTGTTTGGGCGTGGAGATGCTCAGTATCCACATCACCAGGAAGAAAGCGAACATCGCCGTCATGAAGTCGGCAAACGCGATCTTCCAGGCGCCGCCATGGTGGGCGGCGGCCTGCACGGGGCGCTTGATGACGATGATTTTGCGGGCGGCTTCGCTCATGGCAGTTCCGTTCGTTGCGTTGGGGGCGCGTCAGCGCGCCTTGACTTCACGCACGTGGACGTCCAGCTCGACGAAGGAGGGGCGCTCCGTCGAGTACAGGATCTTGCGGCCGAATTCCACCGCCAGCTGCGGCGCGTAGCCGTTCAGGCTGGCCATCAGCGTGACCTTCACGCACTGGTAGGCCTTCAGCGACTCCGCCACCTTGTGCTCGATCAGCGTGGCCAGCGGCGACACAAAACCGTAGGCCAGCAGGATGCCCAGGAAGGTGCCGACCATGGCGTGCGCGATCAGCTGGCCCATTTCCGCGGGCGGCAGGTCGGCCGAGGCCAGCGCGTGCACCACGCCCAGCACCGCCGCGACGA
Source organism: Polaromonas sp. YR568 (assembly GCF_943369675.1). Taxonomy (GTDB): domain Bacteria; phylum Pseudomonadota; class Gammaproteobacteria; order Burkholderiales; family Burkholderiaceae_C; genus Polaromonas. The sequence continues at coordinate 9,358 of NZ_CALROB020000072.1, forward strand.
TGCCCAGGGCCGGCAGGGCGTCGCCGACGCGCGCCAGGCTGTGGGCCGGCACTTCGGCTTCATGTTTGTAGGTTTCGAGTTCGTGCTCCATCAGCTGCTCTATCTCGAAGGGGTCGGTGTTGCCGCTCACGATCAGGCGCAGGTAGTCGGTCAGGAACTCCAGCACGCGGGCATCGCCCAGGATCACCGTGTAGGGCGCAAAGATCGGGCTGTTCAGCGGGTCGTCGATGTCGGACTCCAGCGCCATCATGCCGTCCTTGCGGCCTTTGGAGAGCAGCACGTAGAGCAGGGCCAGCAGCTCCATGTAGAGCGCCTTGTCGTGCTTTTTCGAGGCACGCAGCAGCTTGGGCAGCTCTTTGACCGTGGCGCGTATGGTGCGGCCGTCATTGCCCGCGACGAAGGCGCCCAGCGCCGAGCCGCCGATGATCAGGAATTCCAGCGGCTGGTACAACACGCCGAAATGCCCGCCCATCATGGCGTAGCCGCCGAAGACGGAACCCAGTACGACCAGATAGCCAATGATTACGAGCACGAGGTTCTCCTGCGGATCAATAAAAACGAAAACCGTCCGCCGTCAGGCGCTGCGGGAGCTGTTCATCACGTTGGCGAGCCATTGCGAGGACGACAGTGCGGGCGTATGGCCGATGGCGCCGACGGTGCCGGCGGCGTCGCCGGAGGCATCGTCGGCGACGTCGCGCCTGGCGCCGCCGGAGGGGCGGGTCTTGCCGGCGCGCGACGGGGGCCGGCACAGCACACACACATAGTTGCTCTGCGAATCATGGGCGTGGGCGACAAACAGGCCCGTGCAGCGCGTGCAGGTGCTCAGCTGCAGCATGTCGCTGTCGAAAAAGCGCACCAGCGTCCAGGCCCGGGTAAAGTCCAGCACCGGCTCGCCGCCCTGCTGCTGCACCTGCTCGATGTAGAGGCGGTAGCTTTTGATGATGGCGGAAATCCGCGTGCAGCCGCCGTGCGTCATCATGAAACGGTAGATGTTGTAGAACATCGACGAGTGGATGTTGGACAGCCAGGTCATGAACCAGTCGGTCGAAAACGGCAGCAGGCCCTTGGGCGGCGACGTTCCCTTGATTTCCTTGTAGAGCTTGATCAGGCGGTCGCGGCTCAGGCTGGTTTCCGCCTCGAGAAACTGCAGGCGTGCGCCCAGCTTGATCAGGTCCATGGCCAGGTGGATTTCCCGGGCTTCGACGATGACGCTTTTACCGGCCATGACGGCTCCCGGAAAAACAGGCCGCGGCGAGGGCGACCGCGATCACCGCGCGGCCTCAAGTTGTTGGCCGGACAGCAGGATGGCCGCATGGGCCTGCTGCAGCGCCGGGTTTTTGCCTTCCAGCGTCAGCGCCGACAGCATGGGGTGGTCGTCGAAGCGGAAACGGCACAGCAGCAGGCTGGAGCCGGCCAGTTTCACAATCTGTGAAAGCGACAGGCTGCCCAGCAGGTCGGCCAGCTCCCGGCTCATGCCCAGGCGGAACATCGCCAACGCGATGTCCTCGCTCACCAGCCGCTTTGCGAGCAGCAGGTAGGCCAAGTTCAAATCACCAATATCGTTTGCGGTACCAGTTTCAATCACTTTGGGTTCCTGTTCTTTCAAAAATTTGCTTGTACAGAGGGGACCAAACCATCGAACCGACAATTTCGCCACCTATCACAGATTGATTGAGATGTCTGTCCTACAACTTCGTCTCAATTGCAATTTTTAACACATTAAACTGACAATTACATGAATAAATCAAATTTATCAATTTCGTAACATTTAAGCGTCAAAACAAGAAAAATAAGTAGTTAACTATCGAATCTATAAAAGCTGCTGATATGTCATTTCGATGAAAAAACAACAAATCTACTTTTTAAGTAGTAATTTCATCAGTTTCAAGCTGATGCATCCATGTAAGCATTTCCGCCACGGCCAGGTACAAATTGGGCGGAATCCGCGAATCCAGGTCTACATGCATTAACAATTTCACCAATTCGGACGACGCGTGGACGTAGAGGCCGCTGTCCCGCGCCCGCTGCACGATCTGCTCGGCCACCGCCCCGTAACCCTTGGCCACCACCGTGGGCGCCTGGCCGCCGGCGCCCAGCGACAAGGCCACGGCACCGGGCCGATCGGGGTCAAGCCCACGGCCTTCGGGCTGTTCCGGCCGCTTATCCGGCATGGCTGCCTCCCCTGGATTCCCCGGCCTGCGCCGCGCCGGCCGTGCGTTCCGCGCGGCCTATCTGCAGATCCGTCAGTTCCAGCCCCACGGCGCCAAAGCGCCGCGGCAGTTCGGCGCGGGCCTCCTTCAGGACGGCCACCGTGCCGTCCTGCGAGGCGTTCAGGCGCAATTGCAGCGCCGCGCCCGCCAGTCCCAGGCGCACGTCGACCATGCCCAGCCGGGGGAATTTGAGGGTCATGCGGGTCGTCCAGGCCGAGGGCGCCGTCGGCGCGCTGCCGTCCTCCGCCCCGTCTTCGTGGCCTGCACGCTCCTCGTTTTCATGCGGCGCCTGGCGTATTTCCCAGTCCATGGGAATGCCCGGCCAGCCTTCGCCGCTCCAGCGGAACACCGGCACCGCCAGCATCTCGAGCTGCTGGCGCACCAGGCTCACCGCTTCGGGATGGATGGGGGTCGCCGCGGGGTGGCCGCCGCGCGCGGCGCCATCGGGAGCTGCGTCGGAAGCTGCTGCACCGGCATCCTGCAGGGAAAAATCGTGGGGGCTGGGCGCTGCGTGGTCCGGCAGGCCGGTCGGGCCGTAGCTGGTGGCTGGGCCGGCGGGCTCGGGCGAATGGGCGCCGCCCGGCGAGGCCAAAAGATTTGTGAAAGCCGGAGCCGGGCCCGCAAGCTGCGGCGCGGCCAGTTTCGACACCACGTCCGGCGTTTCCGGCAGGTCCGCCGCCGGTGCGCTCTCTATATAGAGAGGCACGCTTGGCACGCCCGGCGCCCCAGCTACATCGCTCGAGGGAAGCACCAGGGCGGCAAGCGGCGGAATGGCCGGGCCGGCGGCGGGCAGGCGAAGGCCGCCCTCCGGTGCGGGCGTTTTTCCGGCCGGGGATGCCAGGCCGGCCTGCGGCTCCCGCGCCAGCTGCGCCAGCGTGCGCTGGCCGGCCGCGAACTGCTGCAGGTGGGATTCGTAAAACAGGCCCGATTCGGCCACCGTGCGCGACAGTGCGGCCGCCAGCACCGGCACCGCGGGCGCCCGCATGTCGGGCAGCAGCGGCGCCAGGCCGCGAACGGCGGGCGTCGTGCCCACGGGAAGTTTCAGCAGCGCGCTGACCGTGCGGGCCGCCGCGCTCAGCGTGACGGCGCCGCCGGCCCTGGCCTGCGAGAAGTCCAGCGCGGCGCCGCCCCCGCCAACCAGGCCGGGGCCCAGCTGGCGCTGCAGCGCTTCGCGCGAAGGCAGGCGGACGTCGTTCTCGACCTGCTCCACATCGCTCACGGCGCCCGGGCCGGTGATTGCAACCTGCGCCTTCAGCGGTACCAGGTCCACGCGCTGTCCCAGCCGCGTGGCCAACAAGGTATCCACCAATGGCGTGACGGCGCTCATGACAGGTGGGCGTCGTCCGGCTGGCCGTAAGCCTTGTGGAGGCTGCGTTGCTGCTCCAGGCTTTTCATGACGCCGACCAGCTTGGCGAGCTGTGGCATGACCATGTTGTAGATTTCATTGGAGTTGGCGCTGATGCGCGTCAACAACGCGTACTTTCGCGCCGACTGCGCCTCGTCCAGCGAGCTCAAGGGCTCGATGTCCTTCAGGCGCTCGACCATGCTGCTGTACACGCCCTCCAGCTGGGGCAGCTCGCCCCACTGTTTGGCGCGCGCCAGCACGAGCATGCGCTCGGTCAGCGGGGCGATCTGTTCGTAGCAATGCATGACTTCACTCTGGGAGCCCATAGGGTCAGGCCCCCGCGGAGAAACGCGCGGCGGCGGGTGCATCGGAGGCCACCAGTGGCTGCGTGCGTTGCGGGTCGATTTCGCGCCACGCGGAGCTGATGCTGTCCAGCAGCCGGTCGGCCTCGTCCAGCAGCGCCGGGTCGTTGCGCAGGTTGGCATACAGCAGGCGCTGCGTGACGTAGGCGTAGAACGCCGACAGGTCCGCCACCAGCTGGGCGCCGGCCACGCCCGCGGCGTCCGCGTCCAGGCTGGCCTTCAGGCCGTTGTCGACGATGTTGATGGCCTTGGAAATGGCCTGGCCCTTGGCGCTGATGTCCTTGTTCGCCATGTGGTGGCGCGCCATGGCAATGGCCGTTTTTGCGCCGTCGAACAGCATCGTGATCAGCTGGTGCGGCGAGGCGCTCATGGCGCCTATTTCGATGCCGACCTTGGCGTAGGCCTTGGCGCCCGTGTTGTGGGAGTGAGCTGGGGTGTACATGGAGGTGTCGGCTATTTGTTGGCGTTCATCGCATCAAACTGCGCGGTCAGGTAATTGCTGGTCGAATTCATGCTGGACATCATGATGTCCAGCTGGGTGAATTGCTTGCGGTAGCGCTCCACGGTCGCATTCACCCGGGTTTCCATGGCGTCGTACTGGTCTTCGAGCTGCTTGAGCGTCGTCGTCACACCGTTCGCGGCAGCCGTCAACGGTCCGCCGCTGGAGGTAAAGCTCAGCGCCAGCGCGGACAGCTGTTTTCCGTATCCCGCCTTGTCGGTCGCCGTGCCGGCAAACAGCTTGGCGACCCCGTCCAGGTTGGTGTTGAGGGCCGTCTCCAGCTTCGTGGCATCGACGGCCAGGGTGCCGTCCTTCTGGAAGGACACGCCGATCTTCGACAACATCGTGAGGTCGCCGGGCCCGCCGCTCTGCGGCGAGGTCAGCGCCTGGCGAAGGCTGACCTGGAGGTTGCGCAGCGTCGAGTCGCCCATCAAGGCGGAGCCCTTTTTGGTCGTTGCGTCGTAGCTTGTCAGTTCCTTGCCGGTGGCCAGCAGGCTGTTGTAGGCGGTCACAAAGGCATTGATGGCCGATGTCATGCTGGCCGTGTCACGCGACACCGTCAGCGTGCTGTCGCCCGGCTTGACCAGGGTGAGCGTCACGCCCTGCATGGATTCCTTCACGGTATTGGTCGCGCTGGTCACGGGCATGCCGTCCACGGTCAGCTTGGCATCTTTCGCCGCCGCCGTTTCCGTCATGTTCTGCGGGGAAACCGGGTTGTGGTCGAGCAGGGTTCCCAGCGCCGTATTGCCTGTCACCGAGATTTTCATGCTCGATGCCTCGCCGGTGTCGCTGGACACCAGGACGAGGCGGTAAGGCGTGCCGCTGCCGTCATTCACGATGCTGGCGGACACCCCCGCATTGGCGGCGTTGACCGCATCACGGATGTCTTCCAGCGAGCTGTCCGCGGCAATCGCAATGCTGGCGGGTTTCTTGTCCGCGTTCACCGTGAAAGAAGGCGTGGTGGGAAGCCCCGTGCCCGCGTCGACAACGGAAGGCACGAAGGTGCCGAAGCCGATGGAAATGGTGGCGGCCCCGCTGCCGATGGTGGTGGTCGCGCTGGCCTGCCCCTTCGAGGCCAGCGTCTGCGCCTGCGCAAGCTGGGTCACATTGATGGC
>NZ_CALROB020000073.1:0-14212 GCF_943369675.1 Polaromonas sp. YR568
GGACCGCAACGGTAACGGCCAGATAGACAACGGCGCCGAACTCTTCGGCAACAACACGATTCTCAAGGACGGCAGCAAGGCCGCCAATGGTTTTGCCGCACTCGATGAACTGGACAGCAACCATGACCATGTCGTCGACGCGCAAGACCTGGATACCGCCAGTCTGCGTGTTTTCAGAGACGCCAACAGCAATGGCGTGGTGGATGCCGGTGAACTGCTGACCCTGGCCCATGCCGGCGTCAAGAGCCTGAACACCGGCTACACCACGCAAGCCGTGACAGACGCCAGCGGCAACCAGCATCTGCAGGCCGGCAGCTTCACCACCACGGCCGGGCAAACCCGCGCCATGGACGACGTCTGGTTTGCAATAGACCTGGCCCGTACCGCCGAATCCGACCTTATTGCCGTCAACAGCACAATTGCCGCGCTGCCCGAACTGGCCGGCTTCGGCAATGTGCACAGCCTGCACCAGGCCATGGCGCGCGATATCAGCGGCAAGCTGCAAGCGCTGGTGCAGCAGTACACCAGCGCCATCGATCCGGCTGCGCGCACCGGTCTGCTGAACGACCTCATCTACCGCTGGGCCGGCGTGCAGGACATAGACCCGGCCAGTCGCGCCGCCACACTGTATTACGGCAACGTCATCGGCGACGCGCGCAAGCTTGCCACGCTGGAAGCCTTCCTTGGTGAAGGTTATCTGGGGACTTGGTGCTGGGGCGAGAAAGATCCAAACCCGCACGCCCCTGCCGCGCCCATTCTGATCGGCGCGTACGAGGAGTTGGCCCAATGGGTTGACAGCCAGTTGCTGGCGCAAAGTTTGTTCAAGCCGTTGTATGACTGTGTCGGCCTGAGCTGGAATGCCCACAGCCAAAGCCTTGAGTTCGACGTCACCGCCTTGGTGGCAACGCTGAGAACCCAGTACAACACCGACCCGGCACAAGGGCTGGCATGGCTCGTCAGTTTCGGAGGCAACCTCCAGATCATGGGCGAGGCAGGTGCGCAAATTTTCACCAAGCTGCAACAGCACGGTGATCTTCAGGGCCAGGGATTTGACTGGTACCTAGCCACCATGGGCGACAGCCTGGTAATGGGTACGGCGGGTGCGGACACCTTGAATGCCCCGACAGGGGTTGACAGCCTCTTTGTGGCCGGCGCCGGCAACGACACACTCAACGCCGGAGCATCAAAAAATGTGTTTGCATTCAACACAGGAGACGGCCAGGACACGATCAACGAGGTCAGCAGCGGCTACAAAATCGGCGGCATCAACAAAGACGTGCTGCGGCTGGGCGCCGGGCTCACACCGGAAACCACCCAATTGCAGCGCGGCCTGGGCGACATCCGCAACGACCTGACGCTGGTCTTTGGCGGTGGCGACCAAGTCACGCTCAAAAACTACTTCGAGAAGAACTTTCGCTTGCAAACCATCGCGTTTGCCGACGGCACCCAGTGGAACGATATCAAGGTTGCAAGTTTGCTGACCTATACCGGCACCGACGGCAGCGACACCCTGCTGGGTTCAACCGACTTGGGCAATCGCATGGAAGGCGGCGGCGGCGACGATTTGGCCGCGGGCGGCAATTTCGGCGACACACTGAGCGGCGGCGCAGGCGATGACAGCCTCAACGGTGGCTTCGGCAACGACACGCTCAACGGCGGCACCGGCAATGACATTCTGGACGGTGGACACGACGCCGATACGCTGGACGGCGGCGCCGGCAACGACACCCTGACCGGGGGCATGGGCAACAACACCTACCTGTTTGGCAAGGGCGATGGGCAGGACGTCATCAACTACACCCAGAACACCACGGCAGGAAAACTCAGCACCTTGCAGTTCAAGGCCGGTGTGCTGGCTTCGGAGATCATCGTCAAGCAGGTCTTTGACAGCGCATTCAGCAGCAACTGCGCACTGGAAATCTCCATCGCCGGTACCACCGACAAAGTCACCATCAGCGCTTTTACTTACAGCGACAACACCGCCAATCTTTACAACGGCGTGCAGCAGTTCAAGTTTTCCGACGGCACGGTATGGAACCTGGCGACGATCCAGAGCAAGCTGTTTTTGGGCACCAACGGAGATGACATACTTCGTGGCACCAGCGCGGCGGAAACTCTCAACGGCGGCTCAGGCAATGACAACCTCAATGGCGCCGTTGGCAACGACACCATCAACGGCGGAGACGGTAACGACCTGCTGTACGGCGAAGCCGGCAACGATACGCTCAGCGGCGGCGCCGGCGACGACTGCCTGGCTGGCGGGGACGGGGCCGACACGCTGGACGGCGGCGCCGGCAACGACACGTTCAACGGTGGAGGAGGCAACGATGTCTATCTCTTCGGCAAGGGCGATGGGCAGGACGTCATCAGCTGCAGCTATGACATCACGGCGGGTAAGCTGAGTACGCTGCAGTTCAAGGCGGGCTTGCCCAGTTCGCAAGTAGTCCTCAAACAAGTCTATGACCCCTACATGGGAGGCTACAGCGCGCTGGAGGTCTCGATTATCGGCACCACCGACAAAATCACCCTCAGCGGTTTCTTCTACGGTGACGACACCGCCAACCCCTACAACGGTGTGCAGCAGTTCAAGTTTGCCGACGGCACCGTGTGGAACCTGGCCGCCATCCAGAACAAGGTGTTCGCAGGCAGCAGTGGGGATGACGTGATTCGCGGCACCATCGCCGCCGACACCTTCAACGCCGGCGCAGGCAACGACATGCTGTACGGCGTTGCGGGCAATGACATCTACCAATTCGGCAAGGGCGACGGGCAGGACACCATCACGGACGACGATGCCACGGCCGGCAATGTGGACAAGGTCGTCTTCAAGGCCGGCGTAGCAGTCGCCGACGTGCAGGTGGTTCGGGACTACGACGCGCTGGTGCTCAAGCTCGCCGGCACGACCGACCAGTTGCGCGTCGAAGGCTATTTCACCAACGACGGCGTCAACAGCCGCGCCATTGAGCAAATCCGTTTTACCGACGACCCCAGCACCGTATGGAAGCTGGCCGACATCAAAACCAGGGTGCTGGCCGCCACCAGCGGCGACGACACGCTGACAGGCTACGCCACCGCGGACACCCTCCATGGCGCCGACGGCAATGACAAGCTGTCGGGCAGTGGTGGCGCCGACAAGCTCGACGGCGGCAATGGCGACGACGTGCTCCAGGGCGGTGCCGGCGATGACACCCTGAACGGCGGCGCGGGCAACGACATCCTGGCCGGTGGTGTGTACAACCCCTGGTGGGGAAGCTACGATGGTGCCGGCAACGATGTTTACCAGTTCGGCAAGGGTGACGGCCAAGACAGCATCTTTGACGACGACGCCACGGCCGGCAACCTGGACAAGATCGTCTTCAAAGCCGGCGTGGCTGTTGCCGGCGTGCAAGCCGTGCGGGAAAACGATGCACTGCTGCTCAAGCTCATCGGGACTTCCGACCAACTGCGCATCGAAGGTTATTTCACCAACGACGGGGCCAACAACCGGGTCATCGAGGAAATCCGCTTCACCGACTCACCCGTCACGGTGTGGAAACTGGCCGATGTCAAGGCCAAGGTGTTGATGGGAACCAGTGCCGACGACATCCTGACGGGCTACGGTACCGCGGACAAGATCGGCGGTGCCGATGGCAATGACACGCTCTATGGGCGTGACGGCGCGGACAAGCTCGGTGGTGGAAATGGCGATGACTGGGTCTATGGCGACGAGGGCAACGACGCCCTGGCCGGTGATGGCGGCAACGACATGCTGCAGGGTGGCGCGGGCGATGATGCCCTCAACGGCGGCGCGGGCAACGACGTCCTGGCCGGCGGTACCTACTATTACGGGTGGGGGGACGGAGCGGGCAACGATGTTTACCAGTTCGGCAAAGGCGACGGGCAAGACACTATCTATGACGACGATGCGACCGCCGGCAATGTGGACAAGGTCATCTTCAAGGCCGGAGTGGCAGTCGCAGACGTGCAGGCAACCCGTGAATACGATGCACTGGTGCTGAAGATCGCCGGCACCAGCGACCAGCTTCGTGTCGATGGCTACTTCGCGAATGACGGGATCACCAGCAAATTGATCGAGCAGATCCGTTTTACCGACGCTCCCACGACCGTGTGGAAGCTGGCCGACATGAAGACCAAAGTGCTGGTCGCCACCAGCGCGAACGATGTCCTCACAGGTTATGCCGGGAAAGACGCCATCAACGCTCTGGACGGCAACGACAGTGTGTACGGGCGCGATGGCGCGGACACCCTGAATGGTGGCGCTGGCGATGACTATGTCGATGGCGGAACCGGCAACGATGTCGTGAGCGGTGATGCGGGTGCCGACTATCTTGAGGGCGACGACGGCAACGACGCATTGCTTGGCGGCGATGGAAACGACCATATGCAGGGCGGCGCGGGCGATGATGTCCTCAACGGCGGCGCAGGCAACGACGTCCTGGCCGGTGGTACCCACTCTTACGGTTGGAGTGACGGCGCGGGCAACGATGTTTACCAGTTCGGCAAAGGCGACGGGCAAGACACCGTCTATGACGACGACGCCACGGCTGGCAACGTCGACAAGGTCGTCTTCAAGGCCGGGGTGGCAGTCGCAGACGTGCAGGCAACCCGTGAATACGACTCGCTGGTCCTCAAGATCGCCGGTGCCAGCGACCAGCTTCGTGTCGACGGCTACTTCACGAACGACGGGGTCAGTAGCAAGTTGGTCGAGGAAATCCGCTTTACCGATGCCCCCAAAACCGTATGGAAACTTGCGGACATGAAGACCAAGGTGCTGGTCGCCACCACGGGCAACGATGCCCTCACCGGTTACGCCGGCAATGACACGATCAAGGCCCTGGACGGCGATGACCGTGTGTACGGGCATGACGGTGCGGACGTTCTGAACGGCGGCAACGGTGACGACTGTGTGGATGGCGGCGCCGGCGACGACTTTCTGGACGGTGGCGCCGGCAATGACTGGCTCTATGGCGGCGAGGGCAACGACAGCTATGCCTTCGGGCGTGGCTCGGGCGTTGACGTCAACATCGACTATGACCCCAGCGCCGGCAACAAGGACACGCTGTCCATCGCCAAGGGCGTCAGCGCCAGCCAGTTGTGGTTCCGCCAGGCGGGCAACAACCTGGAAGTCAGCATCATCGGGACCGGGGACTCAAGCACTGTTTACAACTGGTACTCGGGCAGCGAATACCACGTCGAGCAGTTCAAGACCAGCGACGGCAAGCTGCTGCAGGACACCCAGGTTGACAAGCTGGTGCAGGCCATGGCTGGCTTTGCGCCGCCGGCCATGGGCCAGACTTCACTGACAGCCGCGCAGCAGACGGCGCTGGCGCCTGTGATTGCGGCGAACTGGCATTGATGAGGCGGGCGGCATAAAAACGAAGGGGGAACGCCAGGGCCTTGCAGTCCTGGCGTTTTTTTTGCGTGCTTTGCCGCGAGTGTTGACCTTTTTACACCAGACGCCTGATCGCTTTCTTCTTCCAAACCAACCGGTAATAAGCCGTCTGCAACCCCAACATCGCAATAAAGGTAACGGGATAAGCAACCCAGATCCCATTGATCCCGATTCGATGGCTCGTGAACCACGCAACCGGCACTTCGACAACTGCGATGCAGAAGATGGAGATACCGGTGGGCACCAGCACCGAGCCGCTGGCGCGCATGATGCCGGAGAGCACCGAGGCCATGCCGAAGATCACGCTGCTCCAGAGCATGATGTGCAGCAGGGTTTGCGCGAGTTCAATCACCGGTTCGCTGGTGATGAAAAAGCCCATCAGGTGGCGTGAGAACAGATAGCCGAGCAGCACCAGCGTGCCGGTCAGCACCAGGTTCATCAGCAGGCCGGTGCGCGCGATGGCGCCGAGCTTGTCGGTGCGGCCCGCGCCTATGGCCTGGGCGCCCAGGATGGAGGCGGTGATGGCGATCGAAATCGCGGGGAATTGCACATACGCCACGACCTGGTTGACGGCGCCGTAGGCCGCGGTGGCGCCGGAGCCGTAGCTGTTGACGAGCGAGAGCAGGGCGACTTCGGCCAGCGCGATGACGATCATCTGCACGCCGGTGGGCACGCCGACCTTGAGCACGGTCTTGAGGATCTTGCCATTGATGCGCATGTGGCGCACAAACTCCGCATCGGGCGCGAGCGGGCTGTGGATGCGGCGCAGCCGGAAGGCCAGCCAGGCGGTGGCCGTCACCATCGACAGGATGGAAGCGACCGCGCCGCTGGCCACGCCGAGTTGCGGCAGGCCGCCCCAGCCGCGTATCAGGGCCGGCGTGACGATGAGGCCGACCACGGTGGAAATGCCCAGCGTGTAGAGCGGGTTCACGGTGTCGCCCACACCGCGCAGCATGGCGGTGGCCAGCAGGTAGACGAAGAGGCCGGGCCCGGCAATCATCATGATGCGGGCATAGCGCGTGGCGTCGGGCAGGATGTCGGCCGGTGTGCCCAGCGCGCTGAGCAGCGGGCCGGTGAAGATGCCGCCGAACAGGGCGACCAGCAGGCCGAAGGCCAGGCCGACGCTGAGTGTGGTGCCGGCGATGGCCTTGACCTTGCCGGTGTCGCGCGCGCCCCAGGCCTGGCCTATCAGCACCGAGGCGCCGGCGCCCAGGCCTATGGTGAAGGCGATGAAGAAAAACAGGATGGGGAAAAAGCTGGACACGGCCGCCAGCGCGCCCACGCCCAGCATCTGGCCCACATACACATTGTTCAGCGTGCCCGACAGCGACTGCAGGATGTTGCTGAGCAGCATGGGGCCGAGGAAGGCGGCAAACGTTTTCCACATCGGCACGCTGTCGGTGAGCACGGCGCGCGGCGGCGGCCTTGTGGGCGAAGGCGCCAGCGGCGGCGCCGCTTCGGCCACGGAGGCGGGCGGCGCGGCGATCTCGCCGGCGGCGCGCAGGTCGCCTTCGTGCATTTCGGTTTCGAGCTGGTGGTCCAGGGCGGTGATGTCAGGCGGCTTCATGCGGCGCTCCAGCTGGGGTCGGCCAGCTTGGCCAATTGCAGGCGCACGTCTTCGGGCCAGGGCGCGACCAGGCCTTCGAATTTCGGCCTGTCGCCCGCGAAGAGCGCGCGGCTGGCTTCTTCAAAGCCGGCGAAGTCGCCGGCCATCTCGCTCATGAAGCGGTAGGCGTTCTCGCGCGCGGCGCGCACGCTGACGCGGCCTTCGCCGGCCTTGCGGGATTCGTCGACCAGGCGGCGCAGGGTGACCGAGGCGCCGCCGGGCTGGCTGGCCAGCCATTCCCAGTGGCGGGGCAGCAGGGTGACTTCACGCGCGACCACACCGAGTTTGGGCCGGCCAACCGGGCGCGTGGCCGAGACTTCCGGCGTTTGTGTTGTCTCTGCGGCAGGAGCGGGCGAGGGCGCGACGTCGGCCTCGGGGCGCAGGTCCAGGTCTATGCGCTCGCCGGTGGCGTCGTTGAAGACGCGGATCAGCGAGTCTTCGGTGCTGGGCAGCTTGCGCAGTGTGTTGATGACCAGCGTGCGGTCGCCGGCGGCGATTTGCCGGAAGCCTGCAAAGGCGACGAAGCGCGCTGAAGTTTCGGGGGATGGCATGGAGGGCATAAAAGAAGCTTTGCGAAGAATGTTCAAAAGGATGAGTTTCATCCGGGTGAATAAATTCTATAACGCCCGGGTATAACTTGTCCAGATAAATTGAATCCGGGTGTAACTCTTCTCTATAGACCTGAATCGTCTAATCAACCTATTTAATATTCTTTTGAGTTTGTGCTTCAAGCTTATACATTCGCTACCTGTTCACAAAAAGAGCCTCGCGTGTTTCCAAAAGAAGCGCAACAGGCGACAAGGTCTAGCGGGATTTCATGATCGAGCTCAAAGGCATTTTTCAAACCTACAAGGGTCCCACGGGCCCGGTCGAAGCGCTCAGGGGCGTCGACCTTCACATCCAGCCGGGCGAGGTCTACGGCATCATCGGCCGCAGCGGTGCGGGCAAAAGTTCGCTGGTGCGGGTGATCAACCTGCTGAACCGGCCTTCCGCCGGCCAGGTCCTGGTGGGCGGCCGCGAGCTGACCTCGCTGGACGGCGACGCGCTGCGTGTGGCGCGCCGCGACATCGGCATCATCTTCCAGCACTTCAATTTGCTCTCGTCGCGCACGGTCTACGGCAACGTGGCCTTGCCGCTCGAAATCGCCGGGCTGCCGGCCGCGGAGATCAAGGCCCGTGTCGAGCCGCTGCTGGAGCTCGTCGGCCTGAGCGCCTTGCGCGACCGCTTTCCGGCGCAGATCAGCGGCGGGCAAAAGCAGCGCGTGGGCATTGCACGCGCGCTGGCCAACCGGCCCAAGGTGCTGCTGTCGGACGAAGCCACCTCGGCGCTGGACCCGGAAACGACACGTTCCATCCTGGGCCTGCTGAAGCAGATCAACAAGGAGTTCGGCCTGACCATCGTGCTGATCACGCACCAGATGCAGGTCATCAAGCAGGTGGCCGACCGCGTGGCGGTCATCGATGCCGGCCGCATCGTTGAAAGCGGCCCGGTGATCGACGTCTTCACGCGCCCGCAGCACGAGACCACGCGCAGCCTGATTGCCGAGATCGTGCCGCAGGACCTGCCCGAGAGCGTGCTGGCGCGCATACGCACGCTGATGAGCGCCGAGCATCCCGAAGAGGGCCAACTGCTGCGCCTGGCCTTTGCCGGCGACGATTCCGACCGGCCGCTGTTGTCGGACGTGATACGCCGCTTCGGCATAGATCTTTCCATCGTGCACGGCCAGGTCGACGAAATCCAGGGCAAGCCTTTCGGCTCGCTCGCGGTGTTTGCGCGCGGCGCGCGCGAGCAACTCAATGCGGCGGTGGCGCACCTGCGCGGCGCCGGCGTGCATGTCGATGAGGTCGGCGGTGATTTGACCGGAGGCGGTGCGCCGCGCCGGGCCGCCCCAAGCAAGCACGGCCCCTTTGTATTGGGCGAGGGGCAGCGTACCGCCGAAGGCACACAAAGTGAAAAGCGTGGGGGCTCGTTAATTCATGTTCAGTAATTTTTCTCAGGCCTTGCTGGAGCTGTTTGTCAGTTCGCTGTGGGAAACCATCGTCATGGTCGGCATCTCCGGCCTGGTCGGCGCGCTGATCGGTATTCCGCTGGGCGTGTTTTTGCGGCTCACGGACGAGGGCGGCGTGCTGCGCAACGCAGGTGTGAACCGCGTGGTGGGCGGCATCGTGAACGCTGTGCGTTCCACGCCTTTCATCATCTTGCTGGTGGCCATCATTCCGCTCACGCGTTTCCTGACCGGCTCATCGATTGGCACGGCCGCCGCCGTGGTGCCGCTCACGATCGCGGCGGCGCCCTTTATCGCGCGGCTGGTGGAGACCTCGCTGCGCGAAGTGGACAACGGCCTGATCGAGGCGGCCCTGGCCATGGGCGCGACCACGCGGCAGATCGTGCTCAAGGTGCTGCTGCCCGAGGCGCTGCCCGGCATCGTCGCGGGCCTGACCATCACTTTTGTGAGCCTGACCGGTTATTCGGCCATGGCCGGCGCCATTGGCGGCGGCGGGCTGGGCGACCTGGGCATCCGCTACGGCTACCAGCGCTTTCTGCCCGAAGTCATGCTGGCCGTGGTGCTGGTGCTGATCTTGTTCGTGCAGGCGGTGCAAAGCCTGGGTGACTGGGCTGTGCGCAGGTTGAGTCACAAATGAGGGTGCTCGCTGATTCTTATTTTCAACAGCGATGTTGATCCCCGGATTCCTCCCTCTCCCCCTGGGAGAGGGCAGGGGTGAGGGCTGGCAGCGATCAATCCGCCACTACGGTTCCCAACGCTGCCGGCCCTCACCCTAACCCTCTCCCCAAGGGGAGAGGGGACAAAACTTTCTTAATTCATCCAAAGGAAACACCATGAACAAACGCACGCTCATCCAATCCGCCATCGCACTCGCGCTGGCCGCCTCCTTCTCCGGCGCCGTGCTCGCGCAAGACAAGCCGCTCAAAATCGGCGTCACCGCCGGACCGCACGCGCAGATTTTTGAGCAGGTCAAGAAGATCGCCGAAAAAGACGGCCTGAAGATCCAGGTCGTCGAGTTCAGCGACTACATCCAGCCCAACGCCGCGCTCGCCGCCGGCGACCTGGACGCCAACAGCTACCAGCACAAGCCTTTCCTGGACCAACAGGTCAAGGACCGCGGCTACAAGATCGTCAATGTGGCCTACACCGTCAACTTTCCGATCGGCCTGTATTCCAAGAAGGTCAAGAGCCTGGCCGAGCTGAAGGAAGGCGCGCGTTTCGGCATCCCGAACGACCCGACCAACGGCGGCCGCGTGCTGCTGGTGCTGCAGGACAAGGGCCTGATCAAGCTCAAGCCTGAAGCGGGCCTCAAAGCCACACCGCTGGACGTGATCGAGAACCCCAAGAAACTCAAGTTCGTGGAGCTTGACGCCGCACAGCTGCCGCGCTCGCTGGACGACCTGGACGCTTCGGCCGTCAACACCAACTACGCGCTGTCGGCCGGGCTGAACCCCAAGGACGCGATTGCGCAGGAAGCGGCCAAGTCGCCTTACGTCAACCTGCTGGCCGTGCGTCAGCAGGACAAGGACAAGCCATGGGTCGCCAAGCTGGTGAAGGCCTACCACTCGGAAGAAGTCCGCAAGTTCATCCAGGCGGAGTTCAAGGGCGCCGTGCTGGCCGGCTTCTAAGCGACCAGCCTTCTTCAGGCCCTGATCAAAGTGGCGCTGTCCTCGCCGAGAGCAGCGCCATTTTTTCGCGCACCAGGCTGATGAATGCCTGCAGGCCCGCGGGCACCAGCCGGTGGCCGGGGTAATAGAGGCACAGGCCGGGGTAGCTGGGTGTCCAGTCTTCGAGCACGCGCAGCAGGCGGCCATCGGCGATGTGCTGCGCCACCGGCCATTCGCTGGTCCAGGTCAGGCCCTCGCCCTCGAGTGCGGCGGCGATGCGCAGGTTGTCGTTGTCCAGCGTCAGCCGGCCGGCGACGTCCACGTCCAGCTTGCGGCCGTCTTTTTCAAACTCCCATTTCAGCAGCGCGCCACTGGGCATGCGGCTGCGTATGCAGGCGTGGGCCTGCAAATCGTGCGGCGTTTTCGGCGGCTTGCGGCCTTTGAAGTAGGCCGGCGAGCCGACAACCACAAAACGCAGCGGCGGCGTGCAGGGGACGGCAATCATGTCCAGCGGCACGGCCTCGGCCAGGCGAAAGCCGGCGTCGAAGCCTTCCTTCACGATGTCGACAAAGCGGCCTTCGGTGACCAGGTCGACCTGCATGTCGGGGTAGCGCCGCAAAAACTCCAGCAGCAGCGGCGCCAGGATCATGCGCGCGCCGCCTTCCGAGGTGTTCAGGCGCAGCGTGCCCGACGGCGTGTCGCGGAAATCGTTGGCGCCTTCCATCGCGGCGGTGATCTCCTGCAGCGCCGGCTGCACCCGCGCCAGGAAAGAGGCACCGGCCTCCGACAGCGAGACGCTGCGCGTGGTGCGGTTGAACAGCCGCAGTCCCAGGCGCTGCTCCAGCGTGGCGATGGCGTGGCTCAGGGCGGAAGGGGACATGTCGAGTTCGGCGGCGGCCTTGCGAAAGCTGCGGTGCGCCGCCACCGCGACCACGGCATTGAGTTCTGGGAGTCCGGTGCGTTTCATTGTGCTAAATCATGCACCAACTCATGCCGAATTGCGAGGATTGTTGAATAAGTTGCAGCCTCATATGCTTGAGGCAAGTCATCAACTCCCCTTAACGTCTCCTCAAGGAACCGCATCATGAGCAAACCCAC
Source organism: Polaromonas sp. YR568 (assembly GCF_943369675.1). GTDB lineage: Bacteria > Pseudomonadota > Gammaproteobacteria > Burkholderiales > Burkholderiaceae_C > Polaromonas. The sequence goes on from NZ_CALROB020000073.1 coordinate 11,709, forward strand.
CGCTAAAACCGTGCTGATCACCGGAACTTCCTCCGGCATAGGACTGGCGGCCGCCAAACGCTTCGCCGCCCAGGGCTGGAACGTCGTCGCGACCCAGCGCACACCCGAAAAAGACACTGAATTGCGCGACATCCCCAACGTGCTGGTCACGCGCCTGGACGTGCAGGACATCGCCAGCATGGCGCCGGCGATTGACGCCGGCATTCAGCGCTTCGGCCGCATCGATGCGCTGGTCAACAACAGCGGCCACGGCCAGTACGGCTTGCTTGAAGCCGTGTCGCACGAGCAGATCCTGGCCCAGTTCGAGGTCAACGTCTTTGGCGTGATGGAACTTACGCGCGCCATCCTGCCGCATTTCCGGAAAAACAAAGGCGGCAGCATCATCAACGTGAGTTCGGGCGCCGGCCTGTTCACCTTGCCGATGATCTCGATGTACTGCGCGAGCAAGTTCGCGCTCGAAGGTTTTTCAGAGGCGCTGTCTTATGAACTGGCGTCGCAGAACATCGCCGTCAAGCTGGTGATACCGCACGGCGGGGTGACCAGCACCAGCTTTAATGCCCGCACCGCAGCCGGCAGCGCGAACGACACCACCTTGACCGACTACGACGACTTCGTCGCCAACACCGCCAAGGCCTTTGCTGCGATGACGTCGGCCAGCAACATGAGCTCTGACGACGTGGCCAAAGTGATTTACGGTGCGGTCACCGACGGCAGCAGCCAGCTGCGCTACCTGGTCGGTGACGACGCGCGCGGTTTTGTGAAGGCGCGGCGCGAGATGACTGAGGCCGACTACATGGCTTTCATGCGCTCGCATTTCACGCCCAGGCCTTGAGCCACATTGAGCATGGGGAGTGGCTTCCGTCCTGAAGTCCTACAGCGGATGTTGCCGAATTGGTTTACAAAGTGGAATGCCTGAAGCGCTGGCGCCAGCCAGGCGCTCAGTGCTTTCCAACCCCGTCCCATCAGACACATCCTGGAGAACCCCATGGCGCAGTACAACATCGCCGTCATCGTCGGCAGCATCCGCAAGGATTCGTTCAACAAAAAGCTTGCGAACGCGCTGGAAAAGCTGTTTCCCGCCGACTTCAGCTTCACCCACGTGCGCATCGACGACCTGCCGCCCTACAACCAGGACGACGACGCCAACCAGGCGCCCTCGGTGATCCGGCTCAAGGGCGAGATCAAGGCCGCGCAGGGCCTGATGTTCGTCACGCCCGAATACAACCGCTCGATTCCCGGCGTGCTCAAAAACGCGATCGACCATGCCTCGCGCCCCTACGGCCAGAGCGCCTGGGACGGCAAGGCGGCCGGCGTGATCGGCACCTCGGTCGGCCCTATCGGCACGGCGCTGTCGCAGCAGCACCTGCGCAACATCCTGGCTTACCTCAATGCGCCTACGCTGGGGCAGCCTGAAGCCTTCATCCATAACAAGGAGGGCTTGTACAACGCCGACGGCAGCATTGGTGAGGCCAGCCGGAAGTTTTTGCAGGGGTGGGTGGATGCTTATGTTGATTGGGTCAAGCAGCACGCCTGAGCGTGTGGCCCAAGCCGGCTTTGCGCCGGCGGGGCGCTGCCTTCCCACCGTTCGGGCTGAGGTATCGAAGCCAGTGCCATCCCTACCGTTCGGACTGAGCCTGTCGAAGCCTCGCTTGCTCCGGCAGTGCGCTCTCCTTGGAGGCTTGCTGGCCGGGGTTGCCCGGCAGCAACTCACTTTCTTTTGCTTCGCCAAAAGAACGTAAGCAAAGAAAAGGCGACCCTGGTGTATGCGTCCCTTCGCTTCGCTACGGGCAACCTGCGGTGCTCGGTTCAGGCGGGGTCTCGCTCGAACTCGCTTCGCTCAGACAATCGCGATCCCTGATCCGCCTGAACCTGCGCTCCTCGGCGCATCCACAAGGGGCAATCGGGAGCGGGGACTAAAAAGGGGGCAGAACAGGAGCAGACGGCGATGCGGTGGCCATGAATTTACTCCCTCTCCCTCTGGGAGAGGGCAGGGGTGAGGGCCGTCGGCGGTTGATGTGTCGCTGCAGGTGCGAAGGCTGCTGGCCCTCACCCTAACCCTCTCCCAGAGGGAGAGGGGACAAGAAGGGTCTCTGTCTTCGGCTGTCTGGTATTTGGCTGTTCTGTATTCCTTCCCCACCCCTTGTGGATGCGCCGAGGAGCGCAGGTTCAGGCGGATAAGGGATCGCGATTGTCTGAGCGTAGCGAGTTCGAGCGAGACCCCGCCTGGACCGAGCACCGCAGGTTGCCCCGGAGCGAAGCGCAGGGGACGCAGGAACCAGGGTCGCCTTTCTTTTGCTTACTTTTCTTTGGCGCGGCGTGTGTCAAGGTAGTTGTCGCCTCGGGTGAACTTATGCCGCGAGATTTTGCCTTTGCGCTTGTTCGCGTTCCGGATTGAGGTACACGGCGTCTGCCAGGTGCCAGTTCCTGATCTGTGCGGACCAGCGTTGCGGATGGCGGTCCCGGGCTGCCTGGTAGAGTTGCCTGCGCTCTTGCAACAAGGCTTT
>NZ_CALROB020000074.1:0-13115 GCF_943369675.1 Polaromonas sp. YR568
CTCAAGGGCGGGGCCGGCAATGACCTGCTTCATGGCGATGGCGACAACGATTTGCTTTATGGAGAGGACGGCGACGACAGGATGGGTGGGCAGCTCGGCGATGACTGCCTGTGGGGCGGCATCGGCAATGACACGCTGTTCGGCGATGAGGGCAATGACGTCTTGGCCGGCGATGCGGACAATGACACCCTGTACGGCCAGGCCGACAACGACAGGTTGCTTGGCGGCGCGGGCAATGACTGGCTGGACGGCGGAGCCGGCGGCATAGACGTGGCGGACTACCGCAACAGCGGCATGGCCGGCGGCGTCAAGGCCAACCTGGCCACCGGCCGGGTGGAAAAATTCCTCACGGCAGGCCTCACCACACCCAGCTATATCGACACGCTGGTGGAGATCGAGGACGTGGTGGGCACGGCGGCGGCCGACCTCCTCCTGGGCAACGAGCGGCCGAACGGCCTGTTTGGCAACGGCGGCGACGACACGATCAAGGGCGGGGGCGGCAATGACCTGCTTCATGGCGAGGACGACAACGATTTGCTTTATGGCGAGGACGGTGACGACAGGATGGGCGGGCAGATCGGTCACGACACCCTGTTGGGCGGCAGCGGCAATGACACGCTGTACGGCGATGAGGGCAATGACCTCTTGTCTGGCGACGCGGACAATGACATTCTGTACGGCCAGTCCGGCTATGACAGGTTGCTTGGCGGCGCTGGCAATGACACGTTGGATGGCGGTGTCGGCGGCATAGACGTGGCGGACTATTTCAGCAGCGGAATGGCCGGCGGCCTCAGGGTCAACCTGGCCACCGGCAGGGTGGAAAAATTCCTCACGGCAGGCCTCAACTTACCAAGCTATATCGACACGCTCGTGGAAATCGAGGACGTGGTGGGCACGGTGGTGGACGACCTTCTTATGGGCAACACCGGCGCCAACGGCCTGTTTGGCGGCGGGGGCAGTGACACGATCTGGGCTGGGGCCGGCGCTGACCTGGTCCATGGCGAGGACGGCAATGACTGGCTCTATGGCGAGGGTGGCGACGACAGGATGGGCGGGCAAATGGGTGTTGACCGCATGTGGGGCGGCAATGGCAACGACTTGCTGTTCGGCGATGACGACAATGACGTCTTGTATGGTGAAGCGGACAATGACACCTTGATCGGCGGAACCGGTTCAGACATCTATGTTTTCCAGCGCGGTTGCGGTGCCGACATCATTCAAGAAAACGACAGTACGGCCGGCAACACCGATGTGCTGCAGTTCCTCGGCGACGTCAACACCCAGCAGCTGTGGTTCCGCCAAACCGGCAATGACCTGGAAGTCAGCATTATCGGCACGGCCGACAAGACCCTGGTACAGAACTGGTACTCGGGCAATACCTACCACGTCGAGCAGATCAAGAGCGGTGACAACATGCTGCTGTTGGACACGCAGGTTCAGAGCCTGGTGCAGGCCATGGCTGCTTTTGCGCCGCCGCCCATGGGGCAGACGAATCTGACGGCCGCGCAGCAAACAGCGCTGGCGCCTGTGCTGGCGGCCAACTGGCACTAAGCTGCTTTAAACCGGTTCAGGGTTGCGCGTTCGCGCAGCCTGGCGAGCCCGGCGTGCTTGATTGCGCGGCGGGCTTTTTCTTTGGGTCTTCTTATTTCGCCGCTTGCCAGCCGCCGCCCAGCGACTGGATTAGCGCCACTGCGGTGGTCTGGCGGTCGGCCATGGCTTGCACCAGGGCGCGGCGGGCGCTCAGGGCCGTGGCCTGGGCGGTGATGACTTCGGTGTAGCCGACCTGGCCGCTGCGGTAGCGGTTCAGGACTTGCTGCTCGACCTGGTCGGCCGCTTCCGAGGCCTGGCGGCGCAGTTCCTGTTGCGTCAGCAGCACGCGGGTGGCGGCAAGCTGGTCTTCCACATCCTGGAAGGCGACCAGCACGGTCTGGCGGTAGCGGGCCACGGTCTGTTCGTGCGCGGCGCGCGCGCCGTCCACACGGGCGCCGGTGGCGCCGGCATCAAAAATCAGCTGCGCGGCCGACAGGCCCAAGGACCAGACGTTGCTCGATGCCTTGAACAAATCTGCCACGCGGCTGGCGCCGGTGCCCACCGAGGCGCTGAGGCCCAGGCTGGGGTAGTAGGCGCTTTGGGCGATGCCGATTTGTTCATTCGCGGAAGCCACGCTGCGCTCGGCGGCGGCAATGTCGGGGCGGCGCTGCAGCAGGTCTGAGGGAACGCCTATCGGCACTTCGGGTACCAGCGGGTTCCATGCGATGGGCGGCAGGCTGAAGTTGCCGGGCGCTTCGCCGACCAGCACGGCAATCGCGTGTTCCAGCTGCGCGCGTGTGCGCACCAGGCCGGCGTTGTCGGCCTGGGCGTTGGCGAGCTGGGTTTGCGCCTGCAGCACGTCGGTCTTGGCGGCAATGCCGGCGGTGTAGCGGTTCTGCGTGATCTCGAGCGCACGCTGGTAGCCCGTCAACGTGCTTTCGAGCAGCGCCTTTTGCGCATCGGTCTGGCGCAGCGAAAAATAGTTGGCGGCGAGTTCGCCCTGGGCCGAAAGCTTGGCCGAGGCCAGGTCGGCGGCGCTGGCCTGTTCGCCCGCCGTGGCGCTGCTGACCGCGCGGCCCAGCCGGCCCCAGACGTCGGGCTCCCAGCTGCCGCCTATGCTGAGCTGGTAGTTGTTGCCGATGCGGCCTGTGGTGCCGGTGGCGACGTTGCCGCTGGAGCGCGAACGCGAGGCGCCGCCGTCCAGCGTGACCGAAGGGAACAGCGAGGCGCGCTGCTCGCGCACCAGCGCGCGCGCCTGCGCATAGGCGGCCACGGCCAGCGCGACGTTCTGGTTGGAGACGTCGACGCGCGACTGCAGCTGGTCCAGCACCGGGTCGTTGAAGAGGCGCCACCAGGGGCCGCGTTCCAGTGCATCGGCCGGTGCTGCGGGCACCCAGCCTTCGGCTTCCTTGAAACGGGTGACTTCGGCGGTGGCGGGCACCTTGTAGTCGGGGCCGACGGCACAGCCGGTGGTGAGCACGGCCAGCAGGGCGGCGGCGGCAAGCAGCTTGAGGTCAAAACGAGGAGTGCGGGAAGTGTTGTTCATGGTGCTAGTCCGTCATTGCGCTTGCAGCGGCGCGTCGGTTTCGCCGGGATGGCGGCTGAGCTGGCGCTCCTGGGGGCTGCGGCGGCGCAGCTTGTCCATCAGCACATAGACCACGGGTGTGGTCAGCAACGTCAGCACCTGGCTGGCGATCAGCCCGCCGATGATGGCGATGCCCAGCGGGCGGCGCAGTTCGGCGCCTTCGCCGAAGCCTATGGCCAGCGGCAGCGCGCCCAGGATGGCGGCCAGTGTGGTCATGAGGATGGGGCGAAAGCGCAGCAGGCAGGCTTCGCGCACCGCTTCAAGCGCCGAGATGCCGCGCGAGCGCTCAGCCTCCAGCGCGAAGTCGATGATCAGGATGGCGTTTTTCTTGACGATGCCTATCAGCAGGAACACGCCGATCAGCGCGATGATGGAAAAGTCGAGCTTGAACATCAGCAGCGCCAGCACCGCGCCCACGCCGGCGGAGGGGAGGGTGGAGAGCACGGTGATGGGGTGGATCAGGCTTTCGTACAGGATGCCGAGCACGATGTAGATCACCACCAGCGCGGCCAGGATCAGCAGCGGCTGCTGGCCCTGCGATTCCTGCGCGCTGCGCGCCGTGCCGGCAAAACTGCCGCGCACATTGCTGGGCATATGGATGTCGGCCTCGGCCTGGCGCACGGCTGCTTCGCCGTCGCTCAAGGTGGAGCCGTCGGCCAGGTTGTAAGACACGGTGGTTGAGAGCTCGCCGTCTTCATGGGCGATGGAGGCGGCGGTCGGGTTCTCGCTGAAACGCGCAATCGCCGACAGGGGCACCATGTTGGTCGCCGCCGTGCTCAGCACATTGCCGCTCGACGAATCGCGCAGGCCCGGGTTGGCGCTGCTGGTGGGGGTGCTGCCCGTGCTTGCGGCCGTGGTGGCCGCCGTGCCCGATGTGCCCGTGCCACCTGTTGTGGTGGACGTGGTACTGGTGGAGGCTGTGGTGGTGGTACTCGCCCCGCCCCCGCCCTTGGCCGGCACATAAATGTCCTTGAGCGACTCGGGGCTGCGCGTGTAGCGCGGCGCGACCTCCATGATCACGTGGTACTGGTTGAGCTCGGCATAAATCGTGGCCACCTGGCGCTGGCCGAAGCCGTTGTAGAGCGCGTTGTCCACGTCGCGCGAGCTGATGCCCAGGCGCGCGGCGCTTTCCTTGTCGACGGTGACCATGGTTTCCACGCCGTTTTCCTGCTGGTCGGTGTCCACGTCGGTCAGCGCGTCCTGGGTCTTCATGCGTTCGGCCAGGCGCGTGGCCCACAGGCTCAGGTCGGCCGCGTTGTCGCTTTTCAGCGTGTACTGGTAGGTCGAGTTGGTCTGGCGCCCGCCGCCGCGCAAGTCCTGCACGGTGTTGAGGAAGAGGCTGATGCCCGTCACCTGCGCGAGTTGCGGCCGCAGCCGCGCGATCACGGCCTGGCCGCCGTCCTTGCGCTGGCCGACCGGCTTGAGGTTGATGAACATGAAGCCGCCGCCGGCGCGCGAGCCGCCGGTAAAGCCGACCACGGTGTCCACCGCCGGGTCGGCGCGGATGATGTCGACGAGTTGTTTGAGTTTGGCCTGCATGGCCTGGAAGGAAATGCTGCGGTCGGCGCGCAGGCCGCCGTTGATCTGGCCGGTGTCCTGTTGCGGGAAGAAGCCCTTGGGCGCTTTCACATACAGGTAAACGTTCAGGCCCACCACGGCCGCCAGGATCAGCATCACCAGCAGCTTGCTGTGCAGCGCCCAGTCGAGGCTGGTTTCATAACCGCGGTGCACCCGGTTAAAGCCCCGTTCAAACCAGCGGGCAACGCGGCCGGGCGGCTTGTCGTGCGCATCGGGCGTGAGCAGCCAGGCGCACATCATGGGCGTGGTGGTCAGCGAAATGACCAGGGAGATCAGCACCGCCGCCGACAGCGTGACGGCGAATTCGCGGAATAGCCGGCCCGTCTGCCCGCCCATGAAGAGCAGCGGGATGAACACCGCCACCAGCGACAGGCTGATGGACAGCACGGTAAAGCCGACCTCGCGCGCGCCCAGCAGCGCCGCCTTGAAGCGGTCCATGCCGGCCTCGATGTGGCGGCTGGTGTTTTCGAGCACGACGATGGCGTCGTCGACCACAAAGCCGGTGGCGACGGTCAGCGCCATCAGGCTCAGGTTGTTGAGCGAAAACCCCATCAGGTACATCACGCCGAAGGTGCCCAGCAGCGAGGCCACCGTGGCCACCGCCGGGATGATGGTGGCGCGCGCGCTGCGCAAAAAGGCGCTGACCACCAGCACCACCAGCACGATGGAGATGATCAGCGTGATTTCGATCTCATGCAGCGAGGCGCGTATCGAGTTGGTGCTGTCGGACGCGACCTCCAGCTTGACGTCTTGCGGCAACTGCGCTTGCAGCTCGGGCAGCAGGTCGCGCACGCCGTTGACGGTTTCGATCACGTTCGCGGCCGGCTGGCGCGTGACCAGAACGATGACGGCCGGCTCGCCGTTGAACAGGCCCAGGGTGTTGACGTTCTCCACGCCGTCCAGAACCTCGGCCACGTCGCGCAGGCGTATCGCCGCGTTGTTGCGCCAGGCCACGATCAGGTCCTGGTAGTCGGCCGCCCGCCGCCCGCCGCTGGCGGTGCTGGAGCCGGTGTAGATCTGGAAGCGCTGGCCGTTGCCCTCAATCGCGCCGCGCGGCCGGTTGGCGTTGGAGGCCTGCAGCGCGGCGCGCACGTCTTCCGAACTCACACCGTAGCGGTTCAGCGCAAAGGGGTTGAGCTCCACCCGCACGGCAGGCAGCGAGCCGCCACCCAGCTCCACGTCGCCCACGCCCGGCACCTGGGCGATCTTTTGCTGGATGAGGTTGGAGACCTCGTCGTAAATCTGCCCCGGCGAACGCGTCTTGGACGTGAGTGCCAGGATGATGACCGGCGCCGAGGCCGGGTTGGCCTTGCGGTAAGTCGGGTTGCTGCGCAGCGTGGCCGGCAGGTCCGCCCGCGAGGCATTGATGGCCGCCTGAACCTCGCGCGCGGCCGAGTCGATCTTGCGGTTCAGGTCGAACTGCAGGCTGATGCGCGTCGAGCCGCTGCCGCTCGAAGACGTCATTTCATTGACACCCGCGATCACCCCAAGGCGCCGCTCCAGCGGCGTCGCCACACTGCTGGCCATGGTCGCGGGGCTGGCGCCCGGCAGCGAGGCACTGACCGAGATGACCGGGAAGTCGACTTGCGGAAGCGGCGAGACCGGGAGGACGAAGAAGGCGCCTATGCCCGCGAGGCACAGGCCTATGGTGAGGAGGACTGTTGCTACAGGGCGGCGGACGAAGGGCTCGGAGAGGTTCATGCGGGGATTCCTCCCCCGACCTGGCCGGTTCTTGCTCCGGCGGGACGCTCATTGCTGAGGGCCGTTGGCCGGGGGGTGCCCGGCGGCAACTCACTTTTCTTTTGCTTCGCCAAAAGAAAAGTAAGCAAAAGAAAAGGCGACCCTGGTTGCTGCGTCCCTCCGCTTCGCTGCGGGCAACCTGCGGTGCTCGGTCCAGACGGGGTCAAAAACAACTCGCTTCGCTCAAACAAGTTTTTGCCCTGATCCGTCTGGCCCTCCGCTCCTCGGCGCATCCACAAGGGATGGGGACAGGAATACCGAACAGCCGAAGACAAAATCCCGAATACCTGAAGGAACAAGGACACGCCAAGGCGTGTCCTTGTCGGTATTTTTCCCCGCTCCCGATTGCCCCTTGTGGATGCGCCGAGGAGCGGAGGTTCAGGCGGATAAGGGATCGCGTTGTTTGAGCGAAGCGAGTTTAGCGAGACCCCGCCTGAACCGAGCACCGCAGGTTGCCCGTAGCGAAGCGGAGGGACGCAGCAACCAGGGTCGCCTTTTCTTTGCTTACTTTCTTTTGGCGAAGCAAAAGAAAGTGAGTTGCCGCCGGGCAACCCCCGGCCAGCAGCCTCAAGCAAGGAGCCTCCGGCGGGAAAGCAAAAAGAGGCCTTCACGCAAGAACCTCTTTCTTGCGTTTAAATCTCCGCCCTAACCGGTCAAACCCCAAATAGATAACCGGCGTAGTAAACAGCGTGAGCATCTGGCTGACAATCAGCCCGCCAAAAATCGACAAGCCCAGCGGCTGCCGCAATTCAGCCCCCTCGCCGAAGCCGAGCATCAAGGGCACAGCGGCAAACAGCGCGGCCAGCGTAGTCATCAGGATGGGCCGGAATCGCAGCAGGGCCGCCTGATGGATGGCTTCCTGCGGAGACTTGCCTTCGTTGCGTTCGGCGTCGATCGCGAAGTCGATCATCATGATGGCGTTTTTTTTCACAATGCCGATCAGCAGGATGATGCCGATGATGCCTATCACCCCGAGGTCGGAGCCGCTGATCATCAGCGCCAGCAGCGCGCCCACGCCGGCCGAGGGCAGGGTGGACAAAATCGTCAGCGGGTGGATATAGCTTTCGTACAGCACGCCGAGCACGATGTAGACGCAGATCACGGCCGCGAGGATCAGCCACAGCTGGTTGGACAGCGAGGACTGGTAGGCGCCGGCCGCGCCCAGGAAGGTCAGGGTCACGCTGGCGGGCAGGGCGATGTCTTTGGCGGCCTGGCGGATTTCGTCGACCGCGGTGCCCAGCGAGACGCCGGGCGCGGTGTCAAAGCCCAGCGTGGTGGCCGGGTACTGGGCGACGCGGGTGATCTGCAGCGGTGCGGGTTGCTCGCTGATGGTGGCAATCGCCGACAGCGGCGTGGTGGTGCCGCCGCCGGTCTTGAGCTGCAGCGCGCCCAGCGAAGCCGGCGTGGCCAGCGGGTCGGGCATGGCTTCGAGGATCACGCGGTACTGGTTGGTCTCGGTGAAGATGGTGGAGACGATGCGCTGGCCGAAGGCGCTGTAGAGCGCGTCGTCGATCGACGAGGTGGTGACCGACAGGCGCGAGGCGGTGTCGCGGTCGACGTTGATGTAGGCCGAGGCTCCGCTGGAGCCGGCGTCGGAGGCGACGTTGCGCACGCCGGGCAACTGCCGCATGCGCTCGCTGAGCTTGTTGGCCCACAGCACCACGGTGGCGTTGTCCGAGCCTTCGAGCGAGACGCGGAACTGCGTGGGGCCGGTTTCGGCGTCAATCGTCAAGTCCTGTGTCGGCTGCAAATAGAGCGTGACGCCGGCCACCTTGCCGACGCGCTCCTTGAGCCTGTCCATGGTTTCCTGCTGGCTGCCGCTGCGGCTGGACTTGAGGTTGATCAGCATGCGGCCGGTGTGCAGCATGGTGTTGTTGGCCGCGTCCACGCCGATGAAGGAGCTCAGCGTTTCGACGTCGGGGTCTTCCAGGATGGCCTTGGCGGCCGCCTGCTGCAGGCCGGCCATGCGGGCGTAGGACACCGATTGCGCGGTTTCGATGCGGGCCTGCAGCTGGCCGGTGTCCTGCGTCGGGAACAGGCCCTTGGGGATCAGCACATAGAGCAGCACCGTGAGCAGCAGCGTGCCCAGCGCCACCAGCAGCGTGAGGCCCTGGCGCTTGAGCACCCAGGTCAACCAGCGGTCGTAGTGCACGATGACCCCGTCGAAAAATGCCTGCATGCGCTTGCCGAATTTCCCGCCTTCTGGTTCGTTCTCGGGGTGGCGTGTGAGCCAGCGCGCCGACATCATGGGCACCAGCGTGAGCGAGACCACCGCGGAGATCAGGATGGTGATGGCCAGCGTGATGGCGAATTCGCGGAACAGCCGGCCCACCACGTCGCCCATGAAGAGCAGCGGGATCAGCACGGCGATCAGCGACACTGTCAGCGAAATGATGGTGAAGCCGATCTGCGTCGCGCCCTTGAGGGCGGCGGCCATGGGCTCTTCGCCTTTTTCGATGTAGCGCGAGATGTTTTCGATCATCACGATGGCATCGTCGACGACGAAGCCGGTGGCGATCGTCAGCGCCATCAGGCTCAGGTTGTTCAGGCTGTAGCCCAGCAAATACATGGCGCCGCAGGTGCCTATCAGCGAGATCGGCACGGCCAGGCTGGCGATCACGGTGGCGCGTACGCTGTGCAGAAACGCAAAAATCACCAGCACCACCAGCAGCACGGCCAGCACCAGTTCGATCTCCACGTGCAGCACCGAAGCCCGTATGCCGGTGGTGCGGTCGCTCAGCACGTCGACCTTGAGCGAGGTGGGCAGGCCGGCCTGCAACTCGGGCAGGCGCGCCTTGATGGCGTCCACCGTGGCGATCACGTTGGCGCCGGGCTGGCGCTGCACGTTGAGGATGATGGCGGGTTTCAGGCCGCTCCACGCGCCCAGCTTGATGTTCTCGGCGCTGTCGATGACCTGCGCGACGTCGGAGACACGGATGGCCGCGCCGTTGCGGTACGCAATGATGAGGCGCTGGTAGTCGGCCGCGGCGACGAGCTGGTCGTTGGAGTTGATCGAGTAGGAGCGCGTCGGCCCGTCAATGCTGCCCTTGGCGCCGTTGGCGTTGGCGGCGGTGATGGCGGTGCGCAGCGAGTCCAGGCCCAGGCCGAAGGAGGCGAGGGCGCGCGTGTCGGCCTGTATGCGCACGGCGGGGCGCTGCCCGCCGCTCAGCGAGACCAGGCCCACGCCGTTGACCTGGCTGATCTTGAGCGCCAGGCGCGTATTGACGATGTTCTGCACTTCGGTGAGCGGCAGCGTGTCGGAGGTAATGGCCAGCGTGAGCACCGGCGCGTCGGCCGGGTTGACCTTGGCATACACCGGCGGCGCGGGCAGGTCGGCCGGCAGCAGCGAGCCGCCGGCGTTGATGGCGGCCTGCACTTCCTGCTCGGCCACGTCGAGCGTGATGCCCAGGCCGAACTGCAGCGTGACGATGGAGACGCCCGCCGCGCTGGTGGAGCTTAAACGCTGCAGGCCGGACATCTGGCCGAACTGGCGCTCCAGCGGCGCGGTGACGGTCTGGGCCATGACCTCGGGGCTGGCGCCGGGGTAGAGCGTCTGCACCTGGATGGTCGGGTAATCGACCTGCGGCAGGGCCGACAGCGGCAGGAATTTGAAACCCACCAGGCCGGCCAGCACGATGGCCACCATCAGCAAAGAGGTGGCGACCGGGCGGAGGATAAAGGGTTGTGACGGGCTCATGCGCAAGGATCCTGCCGTGCGGTCATTGCGCAGGCCGTTCGCGGCGCTGGTCCTTCATGCCTTGCCAGCGCGCCAGCGCGGCGGGGTCGCCCTTGTCAATCTGTTCCAGGAAGCGTTTGCGGCGTTCCAGCGCGGCCGGGTCGTCCTTGGCCTGGGCCAGCATGCGTTGGCGCTGCTCGGCGGTGGGGCCTGCGATAGAGGGCGGCGCGGCGTTGGCTTGCATCGCTGCCGCAGGGGCGGGGCCGGGACCCGACGCCGCCGGCGCAGGGGTTGCAAGCGGTGCACCCGCAACAGCGTCGGACGCCGCACGGTGGCGTCCCGCCGCGGACGCGCCACCGCCCGGTGCGCTGGCGCCGCGGCGCCTGCCTCCGGCGCCAGCACCTGGCGCATCGCCGGGCAGCACCACGCTGGCGCCGTCCTTGAGGCGGTCGGCGCCTTCGGTGATGACGCGCTCGCCCGCTTCCAGGCCGGAGCTGATCACGATCTTTTCGACGGTGGCCTGGCCGCGCTTGACGGGCCTGAGTGAGACGGTGCGGTCCTGGTTGACCACATAGACGTAATCGCCGGTGCTGCCAAGGCGCACGGCCGTGACGGGCACGACCACGGCGTTTTCAATGGTGCGCACCTGCAGGCGCACGTTGACGAACTGGCTGGGATAGAGGTTGAGCTGGCTGTTGTTGAAGCGGGCCTTGGCCTTGACGGTGCCGGTGGTGATATCGACCTGGTTGTCCAGCGAGGCGAATGTGCCGGTGTCCAGCGTGACGGCACGCGTGCGGTCGAGCGCGGTGACCTGCATGACCTGGCCTTTGGCGGCGTTTTGCTGCAGCTCGCCGACCTGGTCTTGCGGGATGGCGAAGACGACGTCGATGGGCGTGATCTGGGTGATCAGGGCGATGCCGTTGGCGTCGCCGTTGCTCACCACGTTGCCGACGTCCACGGTGCGCAGGCCGACGCGGCCGCTCACGGGCGCGACCACGCGGGTGTAGCCCAGGTTCAGGCGCTCCGTGCCTTCGGAGGCCTTGTCGACAACGACCGTGCCTTCCAGCTGCTTGACCAGCGCGGCCTGGGTGTCGACCTCCTGGCGGGCGATGGAGTCTTGCTCCAGCAGGGTCTTGAAGCGCTGCAAGGTGACGCGCGCGCTGTCGAGCTGGGCTTCGTCGCGCTGGCGCTGGCCGCTGGCCTGCATCAGGGCCATTTCAAACTGGCGCGGATCTATGGTGGCCAGCAGCTCGCCGGCCTTGACCATCTGGCCTTCCTTGAAGAGGACTTTTTCCATCACGCCCGAGACCTGCGGCCGCACCCGGACGGTGGCCTGCGGGGTGACGGTGCCCAGGGCGTCCAGCACGATGGGGATGTTGGCCCGCTCGGCGGTGGCGACGCCGACCGTGGTAGACGGCGGGCCGCGCCTGCCCGCGCCAAAACCGCCGGGGCCGCCGGCCGCGTCGGCGGAAGGGTGGGTCAGGTGCCAGGCCAGCCAGCCTATGGCGGCCAGGGCGATCAGGGCGATGACGCTGCCGATGATGGACGCGCGGCGGCTGATGCGTTTGCGGGGAGGGGTTTCGGCTTTCGGGTCCATCAGCTGTCCTTGGGGTGCCCGCCGCGTCAACCAGGCGGCGCGGCATTTTTTTGTGTGGGATTGCCGCTGTTTGCCCCAGACCCTGGGGCCTGCTCCAACAGCGCTCAATAATTATCACTGCAAGCCCGAGGGCGCAGGTATAGCGCCCGATAGAGGCGCGTAAATATCCTGTAAAGCGGAGCTTGGCCTACACCCCGGCGGGAAATTACGCCGTTGCGGCGTTTCCAGCTACTGTTTTGATAGCGGGTCGGGCTTGTAGCGGTTCAGCCGATCAAGCGATCAGCGCCGCCACATCCGCAAGGCGCGGGATGCCGTCAATGGCGCCGTGCCGCGTGACCGAGAGCGCGGCCGCCGCGTTGGCCCATTGCATGGCGCCGGCCAAGGGCTCGCCGCGCGCCAGGGCCGCCGCCAGCGCGCCGGTGAAGGTGTCGCCCGCGCCTATGGTGTCGCGCACGGCCATGGCGCGGCCCGGCATGGTCAGCGGCGCGTGGCCGGCCTGGTAAAGGCGGCAACCGGCCGCGCCCAGCGTGACCAGCACGGCGCGGGCGCCGCGGGCCAGCAACTGTGCCGCAGCCTCGTCGGCCGAGCCGGCATGCGCCGGGCCGGCCAGCAAATACAGTTCGCTCTCGTTGGGCGTGAGCACGTCCACCAGCGAAATCAATTCATCACTGAGCGGGCGCGCGGGCGCGGGATTGAGCAAGGTGAGCGCGCCGGCCGCACGGGCCAGGCGAAAAGCTTCCAGCGTGGCCTCGGCCGGCACTTCGCAGGACGCCATCACGACGCGGCAGCCCGCCAGCAGCGTTGCCGCAGCCTGCGCGTGGCGCGCGCCCAGGCCGGTGCCGGCGCCGGGGTAGACGGCGATGCTGTTGTCGCCGTCGTCATAAACCAGGATTTGCGCGACGCCGCTGCGCTCGCCGGCAGCCTGCTCGACGTGGCGGGTGTCTATGCCTTCGTCATGCCAGAGCGCCATGCCCATGCGGCCGAAGTCGTCGTCACCTATGCGGGCGAGCAAGGCGACACGCGCACCCTGGCGCGCGGCGGCCACCGCGGCATTGCTGCCCTTGCCGCCCGGGCTGATGCTGAAATCGGAGGCCATCAGCGTCTCGCCGCGGGCAACCGGCCGCGCCACCCTGGAGATCAGGTCGGCGTTCCAGCTCGCGACGCAGACCACATCAGCATTCACATCGTCATCCATTTAGCGGCATCCAGGATAAGGGCCAGATCCGACGCATGACCCCAATCCACCAAGCGGACGCCGCGGAACCGGCTTTGCCGGGCCGCAAGCGTCGCCCCCTTGAGGGTGGAGGCGCCGCAGGCGCTTCGGGGGTGGGTCATTTTCCTCCGTAGCCCATGGTCTGTGGGAGCCACAGGACTATTTGCGGGAAGAAGGTCATGGCGAGCAGCAGCAA
>NZ_CALROB020000075.1:0-12765 GCF_943369675.1 Polaromonas sp. YR568
TGCCGGGGCAGTCGCCGCCCACGGCGTTCAGGTGCATGCCGGGCTGGATCATTTCCGGCGTCAGGATGACGGCGTTGCGCTTGTCGGCGGTGATGGTGGTCACGATGTCGGCGCCTTGCACGGCCCCAGCGGCGGATTGGCAAATCACCACACACAGCTCGCCCAGCCCCATCGCGTACAGGTTGCGCGCCAGTTTGTCGCTGGCGGCGGCATCGATGTCAAACAGCCGCATTTCGCGTATGCCCAGCATGTGGTGAAAGGCGATGGCCTGGAACTCGCTTTGCGCGCCATTGCCGATGATGGCCATGACGCGACTGTCCGGCCTGGCCATCCATTTCGCGGCCAGCGCCGAAGTGGCCGCCGTGCGTAACGCGGTGGTGATGGTGAGTTCGGACAACAGCAGCGGGTAGCCGGTGTCCACGTCGGCCAGCACGCCGAAGGCCGTGACCGTGAGCAGGCCCAGCTCGGTGTTCTTGGGGTGGCCGTTGACGTACTTGAAGGAATACTGGTGGCCGTCGCTGGTCGGCATCAGCTCGATCACGCCGTCGGGCGAATGGATGGCGTGGCGCGCCGACTTGTCGAAATCGTTCCAGCGCCGGTAGTCATGCTCGATTTCGCCGGCCAGGCCTTCGATGAAGGCGGCGGCGCCGCGCTGGCGCACGATTTTCTGGATGCTTTCAATGCCAATGTAGTCAACCATGATGGGGCTCCCGGTCTTTGTGTGCGGGTGCGGGCGACCGTGCCCGTACCTTGTTCCTTTCGATTGTCCGCAGCCTCCGTGGCAAATAAAAGTCAGTAAGTTGATCAAATTTACGCCTTCTTTGTGCATATCGTCAGGCTTGATTGGCGTTATGCCAATAAAATCACCGTATGGACGATACCGACCGCCAACTGCTGTCCCTGCTGCGCGACAACGCCCGGGCCTCCGTCGCCTCGCTGGCCAAGGTGCTGCGCGTCTCGCGCGGCACGGTGCAAAACCGGCTTTCCCGGCTGGAGGCCGAGGGCACCATCACCGGTTACACGGTGCGCCTCAAACCCCAGGCCGAAGGCCACCGCATACGCGCTTTCATGACCGTGGCGGTGGAAGGCAACCGCACGGCGGCCGTGCTGACTGCCCTGCGCGGCGACCCGGCCGTGAGCGCGCTGCACACCACCAACGGCCGCTGGGACATGGTGGCCGAGCTGCAGGCCGACAGCCTGGAAGCCTTTGACAGCGTGCTGAGCCGCATACGCCTGCTCGAAGGCATCGCCAACACCGAAACCAGCCTGCTGCTGTCGACCACCAAGCTCTAAGCCCGCTCTCGCGCCACCCCAGCCGCTAAACTCCCCCCATGAATCTGGTCCCCGCCCAACTCCAGGAACACCTCAAGCGCGGCTTGAAAAGCCTGTACACCCTGCACGGCGACGAGCCTTTGCTGGTGCAGGAGTTCGCCGACGCGCTGCGCGCCACGGCGCGCGAGCAGGGCTATACCGAACGCACGGTGCACACCGTCGCCGGCGCGCACTTCGACTGGAGCGAGGTGCTGGCCAGCGGCGGCTCGTTGAGCCTGTTCGCCGACAAACAGATTGTTGAAATCCGCATCCCCAGCGGCAAGCCCGGCAAGGACGGTTCTGTCGCACTGCAACAGATCGCCGAGCGCGCGCAAGGCGACGACAGCACGCTGACCCTGGTCATGCTGCCGCGACTGGACAGCATGACCGCCAAGGGCGCCTGGTTCGGCGCGCTCGAAAGTTTCGGCGTCACCGTCAAGTTCGACCCGATAGACAGGCGCAACCTGCCGCAGTGGATCGCCCAGCGCCTGCAGCAGCAGGGCCAGCGCGTGGCCGCCGGCGAGGAAGGCCAGCGCACGCTGCAGTTTTTCGCCGACCGCGTCGAGGGCAACCTGCTGGCCGCGCACCAGGAAATCCAGAAACTGGGCCTGCTCTACCCGGCCCAGTCCGGCAGCAGCGACGGCATCCTGGGCTTCGACCAGGTCGAGAACGCGGTGCTCAACGTCGCACGCTACGACGTCTTCAAGCTGTCCGAAGCCGTGCTGGGCGGCCAGGCGGTGCGTGTGGCGCGCATGCTGGACGGCCTGCAGTCCGAGGGCGAATCCGAAGTGCTGGTGCACTGGGCGCTGGCCGAGGACATCCGCAGCATGAAGCGCGTGAAGGATGCGATCAGTGCAGGCAGGCCCATGCCCATGGCGCTGCGCGAAAACCGCGTCTGGGGCATCAAGGAAAAACTGTTCGAACGCGTGCTGCCGCAGATCGGCGACACCACCCTGGCCAACCTGCTGCATGCGGCGCACAAGGTCGACGGCATCGTCAAAGGCCTGAAGCAGCCCGACTGGCCGGCCGACGGCTGGCAGGCGCTGCACCGGCTGGCCGGCATGGTGTGCGAGCAATGCGCTACTCAGGGCCGCGCCAGGCAGGCTTAGCCCCAGCTGAATAGGCCCGCGCCGGGGGGCCTAAAATGGCCGGATGAACGCGCCCGACTCCCACAAAGCCCTTTCCTCCTCCAGCGACCTCGCCAGCGATGTCCCGCGATTGATGGAACTGCTGGGGTCCCGCGCCAAGACGGCTTCGGCCGAGATGGCGCGCGCACCGTCAAGCATCAAGAACAAAGCCCTGCTGAACCTGGCCAAGGCGCTGCGCAAAAATACGGCGGCGCTGGAAGCCGCCAACCAGCGCGACCTGGAGCGCGCCACGGCCGCAGGCTTGGCCGGCCCCCTGCTGGACCGGCTCAAGCTGACTACCAAGATCATTGACACCGTGGCCCAGGGCTGCGAGCAGCTGGCCGCCATGGCCGACGTGATCGGCGACATCATCGGCATGAAGGAGCAGCCCAGCGGCATCCGCGTGGGCCAGATGCGCGTGCCCATCGGTGTCTTCGGCATGATTTACGAAAGCCGGCCCAACGTGACGATAGAAGCCGCGTCGCTGGCGATCAAGAGCGGCAACGCCTGCATCCTGCGCGGCGGCTCGGAAGCGATTGAATCGAACAAGGCGCTGGCCGCGCTGGTGCAGCAGGCACTCGCCGATGCCGACCTGCCGCCCGACGCGGTGCTGCTGGTGCCCACCACCGACCGCGAGGCCGTCGGCCACCTGATCGCCATGCCGCAGTATGTGGATGTCATCATCCCGCGCGGCGGCAAGGGCTTGATAGAGCGCATCAGCCGCGACGCCAAGGTGCCCGTCATCAAGCACCTGGACGGCAACTGCCACGTGTACGTCGACGACCCTTGTGACCTGGAGATGGCCGTGAAGGTGGCCGACAACGCCAAAACCCAGAAATACAGCCCCTGCAATGCCAGCGAAGGCCTGTTGGTGGCGCGCGGCGTGGCCGCCGCCTTCCTGCCAAAAATCGGCGCAATCTACGCGGCCAAGGGCGTGGAAATGCGTTGCGACCCTGAGGCGCTGGCCATCCTGTCCGGCGTCAAAAATGCCAGCCTGGTGGCCGCCACCGAGCAGGACTGGTACGAGGAATACCTGGCGCCCATCATCAGCATCAAGGTGGTCGAAGGCATTGACGAGGCCATCGCCCACATCAACCACTATTCCAGCCACCACACCGACGCCATCCTGACGCGCGACCACGTGCATGCCCAGCGTTTCATGCGAGAAGTCGACTCGGCCAGCGTCATGGTGAATGCGAGCACCCGCTTCGCCGACGGTTTCGAGTTCGGCCTGGGCGCCGAAATCGGCATCAGCACCGACAAGTTCCACGCCCGCGGGCCGGTGGGCATCGAGGGCCTGACCTCACTCAAATACGTGGTGTTGGGACAGGGCGAAGTACGCGCCTGAAGGCATGCCGGGCCGCGACCCCGGCCCACGGATTTTTGGATGGCTGGCGTAGGCGTTACCCCTTGTAACCCGGGGATTGCATCCCAATATCCCTAAAATTCGGTCAGATATAACCGAAGTACATAACAACAGACTCCCCTATCGAAAGTGGCCGAATGGTTCCGCACCTCATCACCGCCCTGAACGGCCCCATCAACGAACTCGAACAACGCGTCCTCGACTCCACGCCCGCGATCGAGCGCTGGTTCCGGCTGGAGTGGATGGAGCACACGCCGCCGTTTTACAGCTCGGTCGACATCCGCAACGCGGGCTTCAAGCTGGCCCCGGTGGACACCAACCTCTACCCCGGCGGCTGGAACAACCTGACGCCCGAGATGCTGCCGCTGGCGGTGCAGGCCGCGATGGCCGCGATCGAAAAAATCTGCCCGGAAGCGCGCAACCTGCTGGTCGTGCCCGAGAACCACACGCGCAACAGTTTTTACCTGTCCAACGTGCTGCAGCTCAAGCGCATCTTCCACCAGGCCGGCCTGAACGTGCGTTTCGGCTCGCTGAGCGCCGACATCAAGGAGCCCACCACGCTGAACCTGCCGACCGGCGAGAGCATCACGATTGAGCCGCTGATCCGCACCGACCGGCGCCTGGGCCTGAAAGACTTCGACCCCTGCACCATCCTGCTGAACAACGACCTGTCCGCCGGCATCCCCGGCATCCTGGAAGACATCAACGAGCAGTATTTGCTGCCGCCGCTGCACGCGGGCTGGTCGGTGCGCCGCAAGTCGCACCACTTCAAGGCCTATGAGGAAATTTCCAAGCGCTTCGGCAAGCTGCTGGGCATAGACCCCTGGCTGATCAACCCGATGTTCGCCCAGTGCGGCGAGGTCAACTTCGCCGAAAACACCGGCATGGAGTGCCTGACCACCAACGTCGACGCGCTGCTGACCAAGATCAAGCGCAAGTACAAGGAATACGGCATCAACGAAAAGCCGTTTGTCGTCGTCAAGGCCGACAACGGCACCTACGGCATGGGCATCATGACGGTGCGCGACGTGAAGGACCTGGACGCGCTGAACCGCAAGACCAAAAACAAGATGAGCACCACCAAGGACGGCCAGGCGCTGTCCGAAGTGATCATCCAGGAAGGCGTGCTGACCAACGAGCGCGTCAACGACGCGGTGGCCGAGCCCGTGGTCTACATGATGGACCGCTACGTGGTCGGCGGCTTTTACCGCGTGCATGCCGAACGCGGCGTGGACGAAAACCTCAACGCCCCCGGCGCCAGCTTTGTGCCCCTGGCTTTCGCCGACAGCGGCCGCCTGCCGCAGCCCGGCGAAAAGCCCGGCTCCAGCAGCCCCAACCGCTTCTATATGTATGGCGTGATCGCCCGCCTGGCCATGCTGGCCGCGAGCTACGAACTCGAAGCCACCGACCCGGACGCCGAGGTCTACGACTGAAAAAGCCCCGCAAGGGGCTTTTTTCATCGCCGCTGCGGTTTCGGCCTGCCGGGCCGCGCGTGGCGTACTCTTAAATAAATAGCATTAACCGCCGGGCAGCGAAACGCCGCGTCCAGCCCTCTATTGGCCTGCCTCCGTTACAAGTTGTTGCAGTGCAACAAAACCGGCTTTAATTGGCGTTAGGCAGGCCCGCCCACTTGCAAGCCCGGCACCCGGGCGCAAAATAGCACTCCCAAAGGTAACCATTCCCGCCGCTTTCGGCCCGCTTGAACGGGCCGGGCGCAAAGACGGGAAGTTCTTGTGTCCAGTAAAAAATCATCCCTCGCGGCGCTCACCCTGGGCGCTATCGGCGTCGTCTACGGCGACATCGGAACCAGTGTCCTGTATGCCGTCAAGGAAGTTTTCGGTTCCGGGCACGTTCCCTTTACCCCCGACAACGTCTACGGCATCCTGTCCATCTTCTTCTGGACGCTGACCGTCATCGTTTCCATCAAGTACGTGGCCCTGGTGCTGCGCGCCGACAACAACGGCGAGGGCGGGCTGATCGCCATGCTGGCGCTGGCCTCCACCGCCGTGAAAGACAAGCCCCAGCTTCGCAAGACCTTGCTGGTCGTCGGCATCTTCGGCACCTCCCTGTTTTACGGCGACGGCGTCATCACGCCGGCCATCTCGGTGCTGTCGGCCGTCGAAGGCCTGGAAGTGATCTCGCCGGCCTTCAAGCAGGGCGTGATCCCGATCACGCTGGTCATTTTGTTCGCCCTCTTCGCCGTGCAAAAGCACGGCACGGCCGGCATCGGCAAATTCTTCGGACCCATCACGCTGGTCTGGTTCGGCGTGCTCGCGCTGCTGGGCATCTCGCAGATCGCCACCAACCCCCACATCCTGGTCGCGCTGAGCCCGCACTACGCCGTGATTTTCATGTGGAACAACCCGGGCACCACCTTCATCATTCTTGGGGCTGTCGTGCTGTGCGTGACCGGCGCCGAGGCGCTGTACGCCGACCTCGGCCATTTCGGCAAGAAGCCGATACGCCTGGCCTGGTTCTCCGTGGTCATGCCCTGCCTGGTACTCAATTACTTCGGCCAGGGCGCCCTGCTGATCGGCAACCCCGCCGCCGTGAAAAACCCCTTCTACCTGATGGCGCCCGAGTGGGCGCTGCTGCCGCTGGTGTGCCTGGCCACCATGGCCACGGTGATCGCGTCGCAGGCCCTGATCACCGGCGCCTTCAGCGTGACCAAGCAGGCCATCCAGATGGGCTACCTGCCGCGCCTCAATATCCAGCACACCAGCGTGCGCGACACCGGCCAGATCTACATGCCCTTCGTCAACTGGGGCCTCTTCATCACCATCGTGCTCGCGGTCGTGATGTTCCGCTCATCCAGCAACCTGGCGGCCGCCTACGGCATCGCGGTCTGCACCGACATGCTGATCACCACCATCCTGACCTTCTACGTGATCCGCTACGGCTGGAAGTACCCGCTGGGCCTGTGCATCGCCGCCACCGGTGTGTTCTTTATCGTCGATTTCGCTTTCTTCGCCTCCAACCTCATGAAGCTGTTCGCCGGCGGCTGGTTCCCGCTGGTGATAGGCGGCGCGGTGTTCACGCTGATGATCACCTGGAAGGAAGGCCGCTACCTCCTCAATGAAAAGCTGCGCGCCGACGCGATCGACCTGCCCAGTTTTCTCGACGCCGTCTTCGTCAGCCCGCCGGCCCGCGTCGAAGGCACGGCCGTGTTTTTGACCGCCGAGCCCGGCAGCGTGCCCAATGCGCTGCTGCACAACCTCAAGCACAACAAGGTGCTGCACGCGCAGAACCTGTTCGTGACGGTGCGCAACCACGAGATTCCCTGGATAGGCATGCACAAGCGCCTGGAGATCGAGGCCCTGGGCCACGACTGCTGGCAGGTCAACGTGCACTACGGCTTCAAGAACGACCTGGACCTGCCCAAAGCCCTGCAGCAACTCAAGGGGCGCGGCTGCGAGCTGGAGTCCATGACCACCAGCTATTTCCTCTCGCGCGACACCGTGATCCCGACGATTGGCAGCGGCATGGCGCCCTGGCGCGAGAAGCTGTTTGCGCAGATGCACCACAACGCGAGCGGGGCGGCGGATTTTTTGAATTTGCCTAATAACTCTGTTGTGGAGTTGGGTAGCAAAATCGAGATTTGAGATTTGAGTTTTGTCCCTTGCGGGGGGCTCTGCTTGATCGATTTTTTGTTGGTCTCTGCTGAGGCCTGCTGGCCGGGAGTGGCCCGGCCAGCAAGCCCATGCAAAGGGCACAGGCGCGCAAGCCGGAGCAAGAACCGGCCCTAGAGCTGCCAGGCCAATCAGCTCAATTGGCCACCGTAAACCGGCGCCGCACATGCCGTGGCGTTTCAATCTCATCGACGATCGCCACGGCCAAATCGGCCACCGAGATGCCGGCCGGCTTGCCGCCCTCGCCGGGCAACAAATCATCCGCACCGAGCCGGTATTTGCCGCTGCGCTCGCCGGGCGCCAGGTCGATAGGGGGCGAGACAAAACTCCAGTCCAGCGAGGTCTCCAGCTTGAGCTGGTTCAGCGCTTCGCGCGCGGCCAACGCGGCCTGCTTGTATTCGGCGGGAAACTCCGGCGTGTCCACCAGTTGCAGGCCGGGCGCCACGTAGAGGCTGCCCGCGCCGCCCACCACCAGCAGGCGTTTCACGCCGGACTGCTTGACACCATCGACGATGGCTTTGCTGGCCTGCAGGTGCAGGTCATGGATCTTCGGCTCGCCCCAGCCCGGGTTGTAGGCGCTGATGAGCGCATCGTGGCCGCTTGCAGCCTTGGCGACCTGGTTCGCGTCCAGGGCATCGGCCGCGACCACGGTGAGGCCGGCTTGCGGCGCGATTTTGCCGGGGTTGCGGGCCAGCACAGTGACGGTGTGGCCGCGGCTCAGCAGTTCCGAAAGAATGGGCGCGCCTACAAAACCGGTGGCGCCTATGAGTGCGATGTTCATGAAAATTCCCTGTTGGTGAAAGAAGCCCTTAGTCTGATTGCTTCACAGATGGATGAATAGACGGCAAAATCCACCAACACTGTGAAGTACAACTAATCAATGAGCGAGAAATCCCTGGACCAGCTCAAGCGCATGGCCGTCTTTGCCGAGGTGGTGGCGGCGGGCTCGCTGACGGCGGCGGCGCGGCGCCTGGGCATGACGCCTTCTGCCGTGAGCCAGCATTTGCGCCAGCTGGAACAGGCGCTGGGCCTGGCTTTGCTGCACCGCTCGACGCGGCGCCTCACGCTGACGGAAGCCGGTGAGCGTTACCACGCCGGTTGCGCCGCCATGCTGGCCGCGGCGCGCGCGGCGGAACAAGCCCTGGTGCGCCTGCGCGACGAGCCCGAGGGCGAGCTGCGGCTGGCCGCGCCCGTGGGTTTTGGCAGCCTGCTGGCCTCGGCGCTGGCGCCGCTGCGCGGCTACCCCAGGCTCACGCTGCGCCTGCTGCTGGACGACACGCTGATAGACCTGATTGATGCGCGTGTGGACATCGCGCTGCGTGTCGGCGAACTCGCCGATTCCAGCCTGGTGGCGCGCAAGCTGGGCAGCATGCCGCGCCAGCTGTGCGCCTCGCCGGCCTACCTGGCCGAGCGCGGCTGGCCCGCCGCGCCGCAGGACTTGCTGCGCCACGACTGGCTGGCCAGCAAACCCAACAGCAGCAACAACGTGGACATGCTGGAGCTGCTGGGCCCGTCGGGCGAGCGCGAAACGCTGCGGCTCGAAGGCCGCGTGCAGGCCTCGCAGGTCACGGTTCTGCATGCGCTGGCCGTGGCGGGCTGGGGCATCAGCATGGGGGTGAGTGAGGACGACCGCAAGGCGCTGGCCGAAGGGCGCTTGCTGCCGGTGTTGCCGGGCTGGCGCATGGCGGATCTGCCGGTGTACGCCGTCACGCCGCGGCGTGGCGAGCAACCGGCCAAGGTGCGCTACACGCTGGACTTGCTCGCGGCCTGGTTTGGCGGTGAATTCAAATCTGCTGCGGACGCGGCTTGAAGACCAGCCCGCCCAGCATCACGCAGCCCAGCGCGGCCACGACCAGCGCGGTGCCCGCCCATTGCCAGGGCGTGACGACCTCGCCCAGCACCAGCATGCCGGTGGCCAAACCCACAACGGGCACGCCCAGGCTGAAGGGCGCGACGCGGTTTGCGGGGTGGCGCTTGAGCAGGCTGGTCCACAGGCCGTAACCCAGGATGGTGGCGGCCCATCCCAGGTAGGCCACGGCCGCCCAGCTCGAGGCGCGCGCCTCCATCCAGTGCCAGCGAACGGCTTCAGGGTCAAACGCCCAAGACAGCGCCACAAAAGGCAGCACCGCCACCAGGCTGCTCCACACCACAAAGGCCAGCGGCGAATAGTCCTTGTAGGTTTGCTGCACACGCCGCGCCACGATGTTGGACATGGCCCACATGGACGCCGCGCACAGCGTGAGCACAAAGCCCAGCGGCGTGGTGGCCCCGGCGCCGTCCGCACCCACGTAGTTGAGCGCGAAGCAGGCCAGTCCCAGCGCGGCGAGCACCAGGCCGGCCTGCAGCGGGCGGCTCGCGCGCTCATGCAACAGCACAAAACCAAACAGCGCGGTCCAGAACACTTGCGTTTGCTGCAGTACCGAGGCCAGCGCCGCCGTCATACCGACCTTGAGCGCGAGAAAAAGAATGCCGAACTGCCCCACGCCCTGCAGCAGGCCGTAAGCCACGATCCATTTCCAGGCCACCTTGGGCGGGCGCACCAGCAGCACCAGCGGCAGCACCGCGAACACATAGCGGGCCGCGCCCAATTGAAAAGGCGTGAAGTCGCGCAGCGCGAATTTCATCACCACGAAGTTCACGCCCCACAGCACGACCACCGTGAGGGCGGCCGCCAGGTCGCGACCCGTCAGGGTATTGCTTTGCATCGAGATGTTGGGAGAGCCGGAATTCAGGCCGGCTGCATGGCGCGCGCGGCGTCCAGGTGGGCCTTGACGTGCTGGGCCAACGCGACGTCGCCGGGGGTCTCGGGGCGCCATTCCTGGGCGGGCAAGGCCTTGCCGTCCAGGTCCACCGCGACGAACACCACCAGGCATTCGGTAATCACCTGCATCTGGCCGACCTTCATGTCGCCGGCGCGCACTTCCACCGAGATGTTCATGCTGGTCGTGCCGGTGTAGGCAAGGCGTGCCTCGACTTCGACCAGGTCGCCGATCATGATGGGGCGCTGGAAGCGGATGCTACCTACGGACACGGTGACGCAATAACGTTTGGCCCAGCTGGTGGCGCAGGCATAACCGGCTTCGTCAATCCATTTCATGACGGTGCCGCCATGCACTTTGCCGCCGAAGTTGACGGTGCTGGGTTCGGCCAGGAATCGCAGGGTGATGGATGACATGGGGCTACCGGTGGGTTGCGGGAGGTTCAGGCGAAATGTTCAGGCATGTTGCCAGGCGATGGCGGCGACACGCATCATATTGTCGCCCATCACGCCTTCAATCTCGGCCGCGCTCAGGCCCACCTGGCGCAATGCATCGGGCAGCAGTTGCCAGGTTTCGACCGGCGTGTAGGTCATGCGCTGCACAGCGCGGTTGTAGCCGGCCGACTTCGGCCACCAGTAAGTCGGGTCGTAGTCGCCGGGCGGGTTGTCGTTGAGTTCGTCCTGGCGGAAGCTGATGTCCAGGCCTATGCCCGCGTGCTGCGCACCGACCAGGCCGGCAACGTAAGCCACGTGCCGCGCCATGTCCTCGGCCGTGGGCGTGCGCGTGCCCAGGAAAGCCGAGACGCCCGAAACACAGACCACGCCGCCGGTCGCGGCGCAAGCGCGTATCTGTTCATCAGTGACGTTGCGCCCGTGCTCGACCAGCGCCAGGGGATTGGCGTGGCTGAAGATCACCGGCTTCGAGGAGGCTGCCATGATGTCCAGGCTGCAGCGCCGGCCGGTGTGCGAGCAGTCCATCAGCAGCCCGGCCTTGTTGACGGCCTCCACCATGCGCACACCCAGCGGCGTGAGGCCGCGCGCCTCGTCATGGCAGCCGTCGGCCACGCTGTTGTTGCGGTTGTAGGCGAAGTGGATTTGCCGCACGCCGAGCTCGCGGTACAGCGCCACCATCTCGGTTTGCTCTTGCAGCGGTATCGCGCCTTCGAGGTCAAAGCCGATGGCGAGTTGGCCCGCCGCGGCGGCTTCACGAATCTCTTCCACGCTGGACACCAGCTTGTAGCGCTCTGGGCTGGCCGCAATCTTCGCGCGGAAGGCGGCGATGACCGCCATGATTTGCGCCACCGGGTTCATGTCCATGCCGACGTTGATGGAGACATAGTTGACGCCCGCGGCGCGCAAGGTGTCCATGGGTGAAAAATCGGCTGCCGGGTGCAGCGGCAGGCAGGCGTGGGCTTCCCAGTTGATCATGGTGAGGACTCGGTATGTTGAAAGGAAATTAAAGCATGCAGCCAGCGTGTGTGCCAGCCGCGCGTGGTAACGATTTACGCCGTGACGGGCGCCTCGGTGGCTGCGCGGCGCTTGAAACCGGTGGAGGCCTCCATCAGGCTCAGCGTATAGGCATTGCTGGCCTTGCGCCCCGCCAGGTCGGCCGAGGCCAGCATCTCCACCGTCTGGCCGCGCTGCATCACCATCAGCCGTTCGCACAGGTGGGTGACGACGGCCAGGTCGTGGCTCACCATCACGAACGTGAGGCCGCGCCGGCGGCGCAGTTCTTCGAGCAGGTTGAGCACCTCGGCCTGCACCGAAGCGTCCAGCGCCGAAGTCGGTTCATCCAGCAGCAGGATTTGCGGCTCCAGGATCAGCGCCCGCGCAATCGCGATGCGCTGGCGCTGCCCGCCCGAAAGCTGGTGCGGGTAACGAAAACGAAAACCGGTTCCCAGGCCGACTTCTTCCAGCGCGCGTTCTATGCGCGCTTCCGCGTCGGCGATGCCATGGATGGCCAGCGGCTCGGCCAGGATGCGGTCCACCGTGTGACGCGGGTGCAGCGAGCCATAGGGGTCCTGGAACACCATCTGCACCTGGCGCCTGAAGGCCTTGCTGCCGGGCGCGCTGTCCTGGCCCAGCAGCTTGACGGTGCCGGCCGTGCGCGGCGCCAGCCCGCAGATGGCGCGCAGCACGGTGGACTTGCCCGAGCCCGATTCACCGACGATGCCGAAGCTTTCGCCGGGGGCCACGGTGAACGAGGTATCGGCGACCGCGACAAACCCGTCGTAGACCACGCGCAGGCCGCTGACTTCCAGGCCCAGCGAGGCGGGAGAAACCGGCGCGTTCACAGCGCCCACTCCGGTTGCCGGTCCAGCGTGGCCAGCGGATGGGTGGATGCGCCCAGTTGCGGCAGGCAGGCCATCAGCCCACGGGTGTAAGGGTGCTGCGCATTCGCGAGGCCGCCGGCGGCGAGTTCTTCCACCACGCGGCCCGCGTACATCACCAGGATGCGGTCGCAGAAGGTGGAGACCAGCCGCAGGTCGTGCGAGACCAGGATCAGGCCCATGCCGCGTTCGGCCACCAGGGTGTCGAGGATGGACAGCACCTGCAGCTGCACCGTCACGTCCA
>NZ_CALROB020000076.1:0-12028 GCF_943369675.1 Polaromonas sp. YR568
ACGACGCTGGCCGGCGTGATGCAGCGCGCGGTGCAAGGCGCGCTGCTGCGCGAAGGCATCAAGGTGGTGATCGCGGGCCAGCCCAACGCCGGCAAAAGCTCGCTGCTCAATGCGCTGGCCGGTGCCGAGCTCGCCATCGTCACACCCATCGCCGGCACCACACGCGACAAGGTCTCGCAGCTGATCCAGATCGAGGGTGTGCCGCTCCACGTGGTGGACACCGCCGGCCTGCGCGACGCGCTCGACGAGGTGGAAAAAATCGGCGTCGAACGCGCCTGGGCCGAAATCGCCAGCGCAGATGCCGTGCTCTTCCTGCACGACCTGACCCGACACGCCGGCGATTACCTGGCCGCCGACGCGGCCATCGCGCAGGTGCTGGGCCGTGAGCTGCCGCGCAACACGCCCATCATCGATGTCTGGAACAAATCGGACGCGGCCGATGCGAAGGTGTTGGGCGCCATCAACGGCGGTGTGTTGATCTCCGCGAAAACCGGCGAGGGCTTGCAGT
Source organism: Polaromonas sp. YR568 (assembly GCF_943369675.1). Taxonomy (GTDB): domain Bacteria; phylum Pseudomonadota; class Gammaproteobacteria; order Burkholderiales; family Burkholderiaceae_C; genus Polaromonas. The sequence goes on from NZ_CALROB020000076.1 coordinate 509, forward strand.
CTCTGCGTACGCAACTGCTGCAGGTGGTGGGCTGGCAGGCCGCGCCCGAAGGCGTGTTCATGGCGCGTGAACGCCACGTGCGTGCCCTGCACCAGGTGGCGGATCAATTGACAAAAGCGCACGCGCAACTTCGCGCGGCACGGCCTGCGCTGGACCTGCTCGCCGAAGACCTGCGGCAGGCGCAGCTGCACCTCAGCGAGATCACCGGCGCCTTCACGCCGGACGACCTGCTGGGCGAAATTTTTTCCCGATTCTGCATAGGAAAGTAGTAAGCCGGCGACAGGCGGGCGCCCTGCGCGGATCAGCGGTCGCAGACCCTCCTGAATGGTTAAAACTGGTCTGCCGTCGAGGAGAAATTACAAAATCCGGTTTCCTGTATCAGGTGTAAGGGGGCGTTAAGAGCCCTTGTGGCTGTTGTAGTGCGAAGGTATCTTCCGTTGCACTATGAACGCTCCACTCCCCGCCGCCATCCGTTTTGACATCCAGGGCCTGGCCCAGGCCATCCTGCATTGCCACGCCAGTGATGCGTTGCGTTGTCAATTCAACCAGCCGCATTGGGACATCCTGGCCAGCTACATGCAGCCGTTCGCGCTGAACAGCGGCCAGGTGCTGATGGAACAAGGCGCGCTGGACCGCACGCTGTACTTTGTCGAAAGCGGCACCCTGAGCGTTCACTACGAAGACGAAAAAGCGCGCGTGCGCATGGCGCTGGTCGGGGCCGGCACGGTGCTCGGCGAAGGCGCCTTCTTCTCGCACATGCCGCGCAGTGCCACGGTGCATGCTTCCACCCCTTGCAAGCTGTGGTGCCTCACACCCATGCGCTTCCTCGAACTCGCCAACCGCCACAGCCCCATTGCGCTGGAGCTGACCATGGCCATGGGCTCGGTGATGGCGAAGCGCCTGTATAACCGGCCCAAACGCGTCGCCGTCACCTGATCTGCGCGCGCATGGCCAGTGCGCCGCACGGCAGTCATCAGACATCGGCCTTCCGGGCCGGCGGCCCGACTTTGTGTGAATTCGCACCAAAGTTGTGATGGGCGTGACTTTTTACCAGACGATGTGAGGGCGATTCGATAAAGTCAATCGCCAAATCTGCCGTCAAACAACAGCGGTTGAAGTTTGTAGGATTGCTTACAGACGCCACACACCGCGTTGGTGGAAAATTGCCCAATCATTACTAGAGCGCTGCACATGTCTTTTCTAAACTGGTTTTCGAGCAAGCCGTACCCAGCGAAATCCGCTTTCACCGACGAGCACAAGCGCCCCTCCGCCGGGCGCGAAAAGCCTGCCGCGCCCATTTCCCCGCGTGTTCCGGTCGAAATCAGCACCGGCGCCGGCGGTGACGCCGGCAAGGTCAAGCGCCACGCCCGCCGCGAGCAGCTCTATGTCGCGATCCGTGAAGCCATGACGCGCGCCGGCGTGCTGTCCGCCAGCTATAAATTCAAGGTGTTATCGCTGGACCAGCGCGGCAATGAATTCCTCGTCATGATGGACCTGGCCAAGGCCTTTGGCGGCCAGCCCGAGCAGCTCACTGAAATTGAGACACTGATTGTGCAAAACGCCAAGGCGCGTTTTGAAATTACGGTGCCCGCCGTGTACTGGCGCATGGATGAGGTGGCGGTGGTGGTCAAGCCACGCCTGAACACCACGGATGCCGCACAGGCTGCGGCACCGCAAGCCGATGCGGCGGCCAAACCGGCAAGGCCCCGTTACGAGCCCATCCAGGCCGATGAAGTGGCGGCTTTCAAGCAGGCCTTGCAGGCCGCGTCGGCCCAGGGACCGGGCGCGGCGCCCGAGAACGGCGTGAAGGTCAAAAGCGGTCCGCGTTCCTACACCGTGCTGACCGGCTTCGAAGACACGGAGATGCCTGATTTGCCGTCTTCGCCGGCGCTCAGCAGCACGCAATACGGTGACCTGGTTTAGGTCTTCTGTCGCTGAGTCCGCCGCCCGCGGCCTTCAGTGCCCGGCGAAATCAATCAGCGTGAACAAGGGCAGGCCCGCGGCCTGCAGCTTCACCGATCCGCCCAGTTCGGGCAAATCCACAATCGCCGCGCCTTCAGTCACGGTGGCGCCGAGTTTTTCCAGCAACTTCTTGCCGGCCATCATGGTGCCGCCCGTGGCGATCAGGTCGTCGATCAGCAGGACCCTGTCGCCGGCCTTCACGGCGTCCGTGTGCAGCTCCACCGTGGCGCTGCCGTATTCGAGCTCATAGGTTTCCTGCACCGTGGTGAAAGGCAGCTTGCCCTTCTTGCGAATAGGCACAAAACCGACGTTGAGTTCATAGGCCACGACCGCGCCCAGGATGAAACCGCGCGCATCCAGCCCGGCGACCACGTCGGGGCGCAGTGCCGGGTCCATGTAGCGGTGCACAAAGGCATCGATCAGCACGCGAAAGACCTTGGGGTTTTGCAGCAGCGGCGTGATGTCGCGAAACTGCACGCCCGGCGCGGGCCAGTCCGGCACGGTGCGGATGTGGTTGCGCAGGTACTGGCTGACGGACTGGTGTTGGAGGCTGTGCAGATCGGGCATGGTTCACCGTGCGGTTTGGGAGCGCGTATTTTGCGCCCGCCAGGCGCACAACGGCTTTAGCCCGGGGCGCCGGCGGGCGCCGCCTTGGCCGGCCGGCCGCGCAGCAATTTTTCTTCGGCCATGGCCAGTGCTTCGGGCTTGCCTGACAGCACCAGCGTGTCGCCGCCTTCCAGCAGGGTTTCCGCTTGCGCCGCCACGGCCTTGCCATTGCCGCGGCGCAGGCTCACCACGCGCACGCCGCCGGCCTCCAGCGCCATGGCACCCAGGGGCTTGCCGAGGGACTTGATGCCCAGCGGCAGCGTCACATTGGACAGGCGCTCCTGCTCCAACTCGTTAACCGTGTCGTCGTCGGCGCCGCGGAAATAGCCGCGCAGCAGGTTGTAGCGGGCGTCACGCTGGTCCTGCACCACGCGGATCACGCGGCGCATGGGCACGCCCACCAGCGCGAGCGCGTGGCTGGCGAGCATCAGGCTGCCTTCGATGGCCTCGGGCACGACTTCGGTGGCGCCGGCGGCCTGCAGCTTTTCCAGGTCGTGGTCGTCCACTGTGCGCACGATGACCGGCACCGTGGGCGCATGGGCGCGCGTGTTGGCCAGCACCTTGAGGGCGCTGGCCGTGTCCAGGTAGGTGATGACCACTGCGCTGGCGCGCGCCAGGCCGGCGGCCATCAGGGCCTGCAGGCGCACCGCGTCGCCGAATACCACGGAGTCGCCCGCGGCCGCGGCCTGGCGCACGCGGTCGGGGTCCAGGTCCAGCGCCATGTACTGGATGCCTTCGCGCTCCAGCATGTGGCCCAGGTTCTGCCCGCAACGGCCGTAGCCGCAGATGATCACGTGCTTGTTGGCGTTGATGGATTTGCGCGCGATGGTGGTCATCTGCAGCGATTGCTGCAGCCATTCGCTGGAGACCAGCTTCATCACGATGCGGTTGCTGTACATGATGATGAAAGGCGTGGCGAGCATGGACAGCACCATGCTGGCCAGGATGGGGTTGAGCAAAGCCGGCGGCACCAGGCGGTTCTGCTGGGCCAGCGTGAGCAGAACGAAGCCGAACTCGCCGGCCTGCGCCAGGTAGAGGCCCGTGCGCAGCGACACGCCGGCCGTCGCGCCCAGCGAGCGGGCCAGCGCCGTGACCAGCACCAGCTTGAAGACGACGGGCAGCGTCATCAGCAGCAGCACCAGCGGCCAACGCTCCAGCACCAGGCGCCAGTCGAGCAGCATGCCGATGCTGATGAAGAACAGGCCCAGCAGCACATCGTGGAAAGGCCGGATGTCGGTTTCGACCTGGTGCTTGTATTCGGTCTCCGAGATCAGCATGCCGGCGATGAAGGCGCCCAGCGCCAGGCTGAGCCCGGCGCGCTCGGTCAGCCAGGCCAGCGCCAGCGTGACCAGCAGCAGGTTGAGCACGAACAGCTCTTCGCTCTTGCGGCGTGCCACGATGGTCAGCCACCAGCGCATGACGCGCTGCCCGCCGGTCAGCAGCAGCCCGACCAGGACGGCCGCCTTCAGCCCGGCGACGGCCAGCGCCGTGAAGAGCGCGTCGGCGGGTGCGCCCAGCGCCGGTATCAGCACCAGCAGCGGCACCACGGCCAGATCCTGGAACAGCAGCACGCCCATGACGCGCTTGCCGTGCTCGGACTCCAGCTCGAGCCGCTCGGACAGCAGCTTGACCACGATGGCGGTGCTGCTCATGGCGATCGCGCCGGACAGCGCCAGCGCGGTTTGCCAACCCATGGTCCAGAGGCTGGGCGCCATGCTCGCCAGGAACAGCGAGCCGACGGTGGCCAGCACGATGGTGAGCACCACCTGCAACAGCCCCAGCCCGAACACGTGGCGCCGCATGGAGCGCAGCTTGGGCAGGTTGAACTCCAGCCCGATCACGAACATCAGGAACACCACGCCGAACTCGCCCAGGTGGCGTACGCCGTCGGAGTTCTGCGCCAGCGCCAGCGCATTGGGGCCTATGACCACGCCCACCGCGAGGTAGCCCAGCATGGGCGGCAGCTTGAGTGAGCGGCAGGCGACCACACCGAGCACCGCGGCCAGCAGGTACAGCAGGGTCAGTTCAAGCGCGCTCATGCTTCGATGGTAGCCGAGGAAATTGCGGTGGCCCCGTGGCGCTCCGCTGTGGGCAAGGGCGGCGTAGGCTTTGTGCGCCTCTATAGAATGCAGCCATGAGCCCAGACGCCGTGAATTTTGATGCCCAGCAGGTGCTGAACCTGGCTCGCAAGACCTTTGAGATAGAAGCCGCCGCCGTATCGGGCCTGGCGGGACGCGTGGGCGGCGAATTTGCCGAGGCGGTGGCGCTGGTATTGGCCTGCCGCGGCCGCGTGGTGGTCATGGGCATGGGCAAAAGCGGCCACATAGGCCGCAAGATCGCCGCCACGCTGGCCTCCACCGGGACCCCCGCGATGTTTGTGCACCCGGCCGAAGCCAGCCATGGCGACCTGGGCATGATCACCAGCCAGGACGTGGTGCTGGCGATTTCCAACAGCGGCGAGAGCCAGGAACTGACCGCGATCCTGCCGGTGCTGAGCCGCCAGGGCGTGCCCATGATCGCCATCACCGGCGGCCTGCAGTCCGCACTGGCCCGCCAGGCGCGTGTCACGCTCGACAGCAGCGTCGCGCTGGAGGCCTGCCCGCTCAACCTCGCGCCGACGGCCAGCACCACCGCGCAGCTGGCCATGGGTGATGCGTTGGCCGTGGCGCTGCTCGACGTGCGCGGCTTCAAGGAAGATGATTTCGCCCGCTCGCACCCGGGCGGCGCGCTCGGCCGCAAGCTGCTCACGCACGTCAGCGACGTGATGCGCAGCGGCAGCGACGTGCCACGGGTGCGCCTGGATACCAGTTTTACCGAGCTGATGCGCGAGATGAGCGGCAAGGGGCTGGGCGCTTCGGCCGTCGTCGACGACGCGCAGCGCGTGCTTGGCATTTTTACCGACGGTGACTTGCGCCGGCTGGTCGAAAAAGGCGTGGACCTGCGCAGCAGCACCGCCGGCGACGTGATGCATGCCGGCCCGCGCACCGTGCGCGCGGATGCGCTGGCCGTCGAGGCCGTCGCGCTGATGGAGCAGCACCGAATCACCAGCGTGCTGGTGATCGACGAGGACGGCGTGTTGGTGGGCGCGCTCAATACCAACGACCTGATGCGCGCCAAAGTCATTTGATCTCCCTCTCCATGCCCCAAGCCGCCCCCACCCTGAACTTCGCGCCGGAATTGCTGCTGCGCGCGCAAGGCGTGAAAGTGGCCTTTTTTGACGTGGACGGCGTGCTGACCGACGGCGGCCTGTATTTCTCGGAATACCCGCAGGACCATGAACTGGCCCAGCCCATGGGTGGCTACCGCGCCGCCGGCGAGATCATCAAGCGTTTCAATACCCTGGACGGCCACGGCCTGAAACTGCTGCAACGCGCCGGCATCACTCCCGTGGTCATCACCGGGCGCGACAGCCATGTGCTGCGCGCCCGCTTGCAGGCCCTGGGCGTCACGCACGCGTATTTCGGCACCGAAGACAAGCGCCCCGCGGCCGAACTCGCCCTGCGGGCGCTGGGCCTGGACTGGACCGCAGCCGCCGCGATGGGCGACGACTGGCCCGACTTGCCGGTGATGTCCCGTGTGGCCCTGAGCTGCGCGCCTTCGAATGCGCACGCGGAGGTCCTTGCGCAGGCCCACCATGTCACGCGGGTGCCGGGCGGCCATGGCGCGGCGCGCGAGTTCTGCGACCTGCTGCTGATTGCCGGCGGGTGCTACGGCGAGTTTCTTCAGGAGTATCGCCAGTGACGACGGCCTCACAGAGTGCAGGTCGCGGCGGCGCTGTACGGCTCAAAAAAGCATGGCGCAGCTTCCTGCGCGTGTGGGACGGCATGGCCATCTACATGCCGCTGCTCATGATGGGCGCGCTGGCGCTGGGCACCTACTGGCTGGTGCGCAACACCCCGATCTTCAGCGCGCCGGAGGCCGCCAGAGAGGCGAGCCACGACATCGACTATTTCATGCGCAAATTCACCGTCAAGACTTTTGACGAAGGCGGGCTGCTCAAGAGCGAAATCTACGGCATCGAGGCCCGGCATTTCCCCGACACCGACATCCTCGAGATCGACCAGGCGCGCATCCGCAGCATCAGCCCCGACGGGCGCATCACCACCGCCACGGCCAACCGCGCCTATTCCAACGGCGACGGCTCGGAAGTGCAGCTGACCGGCAATGCGCTAGTGATCAGGGAGGCCAGCAAGGACGCCAGCGGCAAGGAAACCCCGCGCATGGAGTTTCGCGGCGAGTTCCTTCACGCATTCCTGAACGACGAGCGAGTCCAGTCCCACAAGCCCGTGCTGCTGATTCGCGGTACCGACCAGTTCGTCGGCGACACCTTCGCCTACGACAACCTGGACCAGGTTGCCGACCTCAAGGGCCGTGTCCACGGCATCCTGGTGCCCCGCTCCGCGGCCAGCGCGCCCGGCCTGCCCACCTTGACCCTGCCGGCGCCCGCGCCGGCAAGCCCCGCCAAACCGGTCACTCCTTAGCGACCGCCTTTTCCAAGGGCCACCATGTCCAGACTCGTATTCATCACCGGAGCGTCCAGCGGCATAGGCCAGGCGCTGGCCATGCGTTTTCATTCGGCCGGCTACCGGCTGGCACTCGCCGCGCGCCGCACGGCGGAGGTCCAGGCCTGGGCTGAAGCCAACGCCATCAGCGCGGGCCGTTACCAGGTCTACGGCGCCGACGTGTCCGACATCGACAGCATTGTTGCGGCCGGCCAGGCCTGCATCGCCGCGCAGGGCGTGCCCGACGTGGTGATCGCGAATGCCGGTATCAGCGTCGGCATGGACACCGCGGTGCGCGGGGACCTCGACGTGATGGCGCAGACCTTCGCGACCAACAACATCGGCGTGGCCGCCACCTTCCATCCTTTCATGGCCGGCATGGCGGGGCGCGGTACCGGCACGTTCGTGGGCATAGGCAGCGTGGCCGGCATACGCGGCCTGCCCGGCCACGGCGCTTATTGCGCCAGCAAGGCGGCCATCATCGCTTACTGCGAAAGCCTGCGCGGTGAGCTGCGCCCCAGCGGCGTGAAGGTGGTGACGATCTGCCCCGGCTATATCGATACGCCGCTGACCCGCGAAAACCGCTACGCCATGCCCTTCCTGATGAAGGCAGAAACGTTTGCCGACAAGGCCTTCGCAGCCATTCACGCCGGGCACAGCTACCGCGTGATTCCCTGGCAAATGGGCGTGGTGGCGAAACTGCTGCGTCTGCTGCCCAATGCGCTGTTTGACAAGGCACTGTCCGGCCGCGCGCGCAAGCATCGCCAGGGGGAGCACTGAGGTTTTTAACCAAGCCCGGAAAAGCAAAAAGGCTTCAAAACCGAAGTCTTGAAGCCTTTTAAAGCGCTCTTCAGCCGGGGCTGAAGAGAGGGGTCAGCAGGGCTTAGTAGCCGCCGCGTCCACCACCGCCACCGCCGCCGGAACGGCCACCGCCGCTACCGCCGCCGCCGTACGGGCTACGGAAACCACCGTCGCTGCCGCCGCCACCGGAACGGCCACCGCCGCCACCGTAGCCGCCACCGCCGGAACGATCGCCGCCGCCACCACCACCGTAGCCGCCACCACCGCCGCCGCCGAAGCCGCCGCTACGTGGAGGACGTGCCTCCATGGGGCGTGCTTCGTTCACGACAACGCTACGGCCGCCCAGAGGCTGGCCGTTCATGCCGTTGATAGCTGCCTGGGCTTCTGCATCGCTGCCCATTTCGACAAAGCCAAAGCCTTTGGAGCGACCGGTGTCGCGTTCCATCATGACTTTAGCGCTGGTAACAGCGCCGAATTGGCCAAAAGATTGTTGCAGGTCTTCGTCACGCACCGAGTAAGGCAGGTTGCCGACGTATAGTTTGTTGCCCATGAAGGGACTCCTCTAAAACACAAAAACAAAAGCGATGGGGTCCCGAAAGCACAACAAATCTTCAAACGTACCGCTGTAGCGCGCGAAACTGACCGATCACCTAACGTGTGCGAATGCTGACACTCGCACCGGCATATTATGCTTCAGTTATCCAAAACACAATCCACTATCGTTACTACCTAGACGCCGCAAGCCCGCATAAACAGGGGCTTTCGGGGCTCCTGAACGACAAGTCGGTGACCGCTTCTCGCGGGAAATTGCTGCGCGCACATTGTCCCAAGGGGCCACTCAAGAAGCCCTGTGGGGAACTAATGAGGCATAAAGTTTTGCACGCCGGACCGTCATGGATGCTGAGATGATTTGTGCTGATCCAGCTAAATAGTCAAGCAGTAACGGACCGGTAAGCTAAGTTAGCGCATACATATACAGAATAAATGCCACAAAACAAGAAAAGTGATGTGCCGTGCCCCAGTTCGCCGCGCCAGCATGTTTGACCAACGCGATGGCACGATGCAACTCAAGGAGCCAGGGCGAATTCCGTTGTTGGACGATGCGGTCGAATGGAAATAGTTACACAAAATTTCAACATCGCGATCGAAGCGCTATACCTCGGACGCGCTAGGCGTCACCCGAATAATCGCGCCAGCGTTTCATCGCGGCGCGCATGGTCAGCACCTGGTTTTCGAACTTCGGGCAGGCATCACAGGCCATCAAGTGCAGCTTGAGCGCGACGTGGTCAGGCAGGCTGAGCGCGCGGTCTTCGCGGGCGATCAGCAGGGCCGCCGCTTCACGGCAGGTGCGTCTTAGCGGTGTGATCCTGGGTTTCACGTCAAAGAAAAAGAAGAATGCATCAAGCGGGGTGTGCTTATGTGCCGGGCTTGCCGAACCAGTGGATATTCAGGCACTCCTGCAGGCGCAGGCGTGCCCGGTGCAACTGGACATACAGGTTGGTCGGCGTCAGCGAGAGTTCCTTACAGACTTCCTGCGAAGAAAGCTCCAGCCACTCGCGCATCAGGAACAGCCGGCCCAGTGCCGGCGGCAGTCGCTCCATGCAGGCGTCCAGCACCTGGAAGAACTGCGTCTGCTGCAAAGTCTGGTCGGGGTTGCCCCAGTCATTGGGCGTCTCGGCAAAGTGGCCGTCGGCCTTGAAGGACAGCCGGTCCAGCTCGTCGCCCTCTTCGTCGGCCTGCGCGTCGGGCACGGCCACCAGGCGCGCATTGCTGCGGATCAGGTCTATGACCTTGTGCTTGAGGATGCCGACCAGCCAGGTCTTGAGCTGCGACCGGTTGCCGAAAGACTGCGGCTTGGACAAGGCCGCCAAAAGCGTTTCCGACACGGCATCTTCCGCCCAATCGTCGTTGCGCAGCTGAAGCCGCGCGAAACGAAGGAGGTAGAGCCGGTGCTCAACCAGCTGCTCTTCAAAAGTAGGCATGGCGGCAAGTCTAGCGGCAGGCGGTCTCGGCCGCACGCTTTACCAGTTGACTTCGCGGTCCGGCGTCGCGCCTATGCGGTGGATCGAAAGGTCGGCACCTTCAAATTCTTCTTCCTGGCTCAGGCGCAGGCCCATCGTGGCCTTGAGGGCGCCGTAGACGGCAAAACCCGCCAGCAACGCCCAACCCACGCCCATCGCGCTGCCGATCAGCTGCGCGACCAGGCTCACGCCGCCCAGGCCGCCGAAGGCCTGGCAGCCGAATATGCCGGCCGCAATGCCGCCCCAGAGGCCGCACAGCCCGTGCAACGGCCAGACGCCCAGCACGTCGTCGATCTTCCATTTGTTTTGCGTCAGCGTGAACATCACGACGAACACGCCGCCGGCCACGCCGCCCGTTACCAGCGCGCCCAGCGGATGCATCAGGTCCGAGCCCGCGCACACAGCCACCAGCCCGGCCAGCGGGCCGTTGTGCACAAAGCCCGGGTCGTTCTTGCCAAAGGCCAGCGCCGCGAGCGTGCCGCCCACCATGGCCATCAGCGAATTGACGGCGACCAGGCCGGAGATTTTGTCGATGGTCTGCGCGCTCATCACGTTGAAGCCGAACCAGCCCACGGTCAGGATCCAGGCACCCAGTGCGAGGAAAGGGATGTTCGACGGCGGGTGGGCCGATACCGCGCCGTCCTTGCGGTAGCGGTTGCTGCGTGCGCCCAGCAAAATCACCGCCGGCAGCGCCAGCCAGCCGCCTACCGCGTGAACCACGATGGAGCCCGCGAAGTCATGGAACTCCGCGCCGGTCAGCGACTTGATCCAGGCCTGCACGCCGAAGTGCTGGTTCCAGACAATGCCCTCGAAGAAGGGATACACCAGGCCGACGATGACGGCCGTGGCGATGAGTTGCGGGTAAAAGCGCGCGCGCTCGGCAATGCCGCCCGAAATAATCGCCGGGATCGCCGCGGCAAAGGTCAGCAAAAAGAAGAACTTGACCAGCTCGTAGCCGTTCCTGGCGGAGAGTTGCTCCGCGCCGACGAAAAAATGGGTGCCGTAGGCCACGCCATAACCCACCATGAAATACACCACGGTGGACACCGAGAAGTCCACCAGGATTTTGACCAGGGCATTGACCTGGTTTTTTTTGCGGACTGTGCCCAGTTCCAGAAAGGCAAAACCGGCGTGCATGGCCAGCACCATGATGCCGCCCAGCAGGATGAACAAGGCGTCAGAGCCCTGTTTTAGTGCTTCCATAGGTCCCTCTTCGGATGAAATGTGATTTATTGGTGCGTTATTCCGTGAATTTCAGGAACCGCACCAAATACAAGCAAGAAATGCGCCGCAAGTGTGCAAAAAGCCGTCTTGAGGCGATTCCGGGGTGAATGCCCGGCGCCAATCGAAGCTTTGAAAGCTAACGATACAATGCAGGCTGTCATTGGGGAGTAGCCAGCCTTTCAATCCTGAAAGGGGCTTGCGTCAACAGACTTGCTCATTCAGAGCATGGCGCAAGCGGTCTTCGGATCACGCGAGACCTTTGACTGCACAGCCTCCGCTTCAGGCCGGGGATGCCGTGCAGTCATGGGTTTCATCCGGCCGGAGTCTTTTTGAATGGAAGCTTTCCTCGTCTCCACGGGCATCGTCGCCCTCGCCGAAATGGGCGACAAGACGCAACTCCTCGC
>NZ_CALROB020000077.1:0-11430 GCF_943369675.1 Polaromonas sp. YR568
CAAAGCCCGCTGATCAACGGCCTGAAGGCCGACGTCGCGCGGCAGGAGGCCAAGGTGCAGGAAGTCAGCGTGCGCCTGGGCGAGAACCATCCCGAGCGCCAGCGCGCCGAGTCCGAACTGGCGGCCCTCAAGAGCCGGCTGGCCAGCGAGACGGCGCGCATCAATGCGTCGATTGAAACGACCTACCGCGTCGGCAAGGACCGCGAGCGCGAACTGCAGGGAGCCGTCGGCGCGCAAAAGGCCCGTGTGCTGGCCCTGAACAAGCAGCGCGACGAACTCAACGTCTACCGCCGCGACGTCGAGTCGGCCCAGCGCGCCTATGAGGCCGTGAGCCAGAGCGCTTCGCAGACGCGGCTGCAAAGCCTGAGCAACCAGACCAACGTCGTGCGCCTGAATGTCGCGACGCCGCCGGCCGGACCGTCCAGCCCGCGTTTGCTGGTCAACCTGTTGATCGCCGCTTTCGGCGGCACGCTGCTGGGCGTTGCCTGCGCCTTGCTGCTGGAACTGGCCAACCGCCGCGTGCGCTCGGCCGAAGACCTGGTGCAGATGCTGGACCTGCCGGTGCTGGCCAGCATTTCGTCGAGCGCGGGCAGCGCCCGGCTCAGCGGTCCGCGCCGTCTGGCTTTGGGTCTTGGAGGATAAACAAGCATGAACAGAAACAACAACGCGACGGCGGTGCGCCCCGTTCCCCTGACCGTGCCCAGCAAACCGGCCACCGGCTCGGGCCGGGCCATGGGCATGATCCTGGTCGATGCCGGGCGGCTGTCGCCGCTGGATGCCGAGCGCATCCTGAATTTCCAGCGCGACCGCGGGGCCCGCTTCGGCGACTCCGGCAAGGCCCTGGGGCTGCTGACCGACGACGACGTGCGCTATGCGCTGTCGGTGCAGTTCGACTACCCCTATCTGGCGCGTGAAAGCAATTTAAGCCGCGAGTTGGTGGCGGCCTACCAGCCCGACAGCCAGCCGGTGGAGCAGCTGCGCGCCTTGCGCAGCCAGCTGATGCTGCGCTGGTTCGACACCGGCGCCGAGCGGCGCGGCCTGGCCATCGTCAGCGCCGGTTCCAAGGAAGGGCGCAGTTACATCGCGGCCAACCTGGCCATCGTGTTTTCGCAACTGGGCCAGCGCACCCTGCTGATCGATGCGGACATGCGCGCGCCGCGCCAGCACCAGCTGTTCAACCTCGGCAAAGGCGCGGGCCTGTCAGACATGCTGGCGGGCCGCGCCGGTGCGGAGGCCGTCGTCAGCGTGCCCGCGCTGCAGGATTTGTCGGTGCTGCCGGCGGGGGTCATCCCGCCCAACCCACAGGAGCTGCTGGGGCGGCAGGAGTTTTCCAGGTTGCTGCAGTCGCTGGGCCAGGATTTCGACATCATCATCATCGACACCCCGCCGGCCAGCGAATGCGCCGACGCCCACACGGTGGCGGTGCGCGCGGGCGCGGCTTTGGTGGTGGCGCGGCAGAACACCAGCTCGGTGCCGCAGATGACGCGCTTCACGCACAGCCTGCGCGAATTCGGCGTGGCCCTGGTGGGCTCGGTGCTCAATGATGCTTGAAGCGGTGCTTGAGTGTGTGCAGCACAGCCAGCGCGGCCGCGCCCAGCAGGCCGCCCGCAGCGTCTGCCGCCAGGTCGTACCAGCTTGCCGAGCGGCCCGGCAAAAACATCTGGTGCACCTCGTCCATGCCGCCCACCAACAGGGCTCCCGCGATGCAGCACAAGGCCATGCGCCAGCCGCGCATTCCGCCGGCCAGGCCCGCAGCCGCGCCAACTACGGCAAAGGTCAGCAGGTGGGCCAGCTTGTCCCAGGGCGCGGGGAACAGGCCCACGGCCACCGGCTGGGCGCCGGCGACGTACAGCACCGCGGCGCTCAGGGCGAGCGCCAGCCCCGCGAGGATGCGAATGCTGCGCTGGAAATTGTCGCGGGCGCTTGCGGTGGTGGTGTTCAACATGGGCCTGATTTTCTCATGGCCAAAGCCGGCGGGCAGGTGGGACCATGCTGAATCCCGCTGCCGGAGATACCCCCGACTGGCGCCGCCGCTGGTCGCTGCTGCTGGCCAAAATCGAGCGCGTGCAAAGCCCCGCCCAGGGGCAGGCGTTGCTGGCCGAGTTGAGCCATCCCACTGCACCCTCGGTGCTGGCCTTTGCGAATGCCCACGCGATGAACTCCATGGCCGTGTCCGCGCCTTTTTTTGAGGCCATGCAATCGGCCGACAGGGTGCTCAGGGACGGCTCGGGCATGGCGACGCTGTTCAAGATGCTGCGCATGGAACCGGGCCTCAACCTCAACGGCACCGACCTGATTCCCAAACTGATACACGCCTTCGACGGCCGCGGCATCGCGCTGTTCGGCACGCGTGATCCCTGGCTTGAGAAGGCCTGGAAGCGTGTGGGTGATGAACTCGCACCGCACAGCACCGTCATACACGCCAACGGTTTCCTCGATGCACAGGCCTATGCCCAGCTCGCGGCCGAACACCGGCCGGCGTTGATCGTGCTCGGCATGGGCATGCCGCGGCAGGAAGAAGTCGCAGCCCAGTTGCGCGGGGTGTTGGACTATCCCTGCCTGATCGTCTGCGGCGGTGCCATCATCGATTTCCTGGGCGGCAAGACGCCGCGCGCGCCGCTGTGGATGCGCAAGACGGGCACGGAGTGGGTCTATCGCCTGGCGCTGGAGCCACGCCGGCTGTTCCAGCGTTATGTGATCGGCAACCCGCTGTTTTTGACGCGGGCGTTGCGGTTGGCGTCGGTCAACCGGCGTTGAACAACCACTGACACCAAATCCGGCCTGGCAGTCCTGGCCAGGCGGCGCGACGATGACAGGAGGTTCCGCCAGAGACTCCAAAATTCAAAACACACACCATTCTTGTGTGGATCACAGTGACCGGGACTTTGATCGATTACAGACGCTTAAGAACGTTTTTCCCCAAGAGGCTGCGCAAGGCCGCCGGGTAGTTCATCGAGGTCTGCGTCAGGGCGATGTCAGAAACCTTGAGGGTGACCATGACAACCTTTCCTTGGAGTTGTTGCATGGTTTGCCGCACAGTGGGGTTGATCCATGTCCCGCAGCATCTCCTCAGCACATCCAGGAGAATTGTTTGTGAGGAAACAACGTATAGCTTGATCTGGGGCGCTGAATAAAGCAGTGCATGCATATAATTCCCGCGTGTCCAAACCCGCATCATCACGCTCCACCGCCTCCATTTGGGTGCGCTTGGCTGCGTGGCTGGCTTTTCTGGCTGTCTTGTCTGCGTTGGTGGCGCCAGTTGCCATGCTGGCGCAAGACGTGCGAACCGGCAAGCTTGGCGGCATTTGCAGCGTCAACACGGCCTCAACCGCCAGTGCCGATTCAGGAGACAGTGATGCACCGCAGTCCGGGTTGCGTTGCGATCTTTGCGCGTCTACAGGGCTGGTGTTGCCGCCCTTGCCCGTTGCCGCAATTCCGTGCTCTCCCAGCAGCCAGCTGATTGCAATTGATCATCCTGTCGCCGACAGTGCTGCAATACCCGGGCTGCCGTTCAGCCGCGGGCCCCCTGTACTTTGAATTGACTTGCCTCGTCTGAGGCATTCTCGCGTGCGCGACGGGCTGTCGCATGCGCCTGGCCGCATGCGCGGCTCTCAATTCTCAAGTGGGACACCATGGTACTTTCCCGTACGCGATTTTCCTTGTCTTTAAATGCCGTCTCGGCCTGGGCAGCAGAGGCTTGCGCCATCGCTGTTGCACAGGCTGCAGTTGAAGCCGAAGCGGCAACGCGGCCTCATCCCGCCATCAGGCCGGTCAAAAATTTTGAGCTAACCGTCGACCGCGGACAGGCAGGTCCGGGCCTATGAGCGATGCCATTTACTGGGAAGAAGTGAAGCTCGCCCTGTCACCCATGTCGGGGGCCGTGGCGGTGTTGGGTGCATGCCTCGCCGCAACCTTGACCCTGGTGGAAGTCATACCGCCTGCCAACGCCATGGGTGTGGGAGGGGATGCTCCCAGGGTTTGTAAGCAGTGCCGGAAGTCTGCCGTGATGCAGACCGGGCTGTTGTATGCCTCGGCCGTTGTTTCACACCGGGTTGTGTTGACCGAGCCTATTCTCCCCCTCGATCTGAAGGACTTGTTTTGAACTCCCAAACGACCCCCGCCAACCCCGAGTCGGCGTTGTACCGCCGTGTCTGGCGCTGGCATTTCTACGCCGGCCTGATCTGCCTGCCATTTCTCGCGATGATGGCGCTGACCGGTGCGCTCTATCTGTTCAAAGAACCGATTGAATCGCTCGTGTACGCGCAACTGCGCTTCACCGGGCAAACGTCGGAACCGGCGCTGGACGCCGAATCGCTGGTCGCGAAGGCAAGGGCGGCCGAACCCGGCGAGGCCGTCCGCTTTGTCGCACCCGCACGGCCCGGCCGCACCGCAGAAGTGGGCATCCGGACGGCTGGGGGCACTGTGGCGGTGTACCTGGATCCTGCGAGCGGCAGCGTACTGGGCCGCCTGCGCGACGACTTCAGGTTGATGGAAGTCGTCAAGCGCATCCATTCGCTTGCAATCGCCGGCACGGTTGCAAACTACTGGATCGAGGTGGTGGCCGGCTGGGCGATCGTGCTGGTTGTGTCCGGCGTCTTCCTGTGGTGGCCGCGCGGACGCTCAGGTGGGGCTTACAGCTTGCGCGGGCGCCCCGCGCAGCGCACCTGGTGGCGCGACCTGCACGCCGTCACCGGCGCCATCGCGGCCGCTGTCATCCTTTTTCTTGCGGTCACCGGCATGCCTTGGTCGGCTTTCTGGGGCCAACAGTTTGGCCGCATTACCAACGAGTGGGGCATCGGTTTGCCTCAATACCTGTGGGGGAAGCCGCAGTCCTTGCCTCCGATGGCGAACCTTGGCAGCGTGCCATGGACGCTCAGCCAGGCGCAGCTTCCGCGGTCGACGCTCCACGCGGAACATGCTGAACATGCGGGCCATGACGCCGGAGCGCCCCCGGCGCCGGCAACCGGGGGCGCTTCCTCCTCTATCGGACTGAATGAAGCCTTGCTCACCTTCGCCCGGCTGGGCCTGCCTGCGGGAACACCGGTAAGCCTGCCCGCCGGTCCGCGCGGGGCCTACACCGCGATGCTTTTTCCAGACGACGTCAGGGCCCAGCGTGTCGTTCACCTCGACCGGTATTCGGGGGCGGTGCTCGCCGATGTGGGATACGCGAACTACGGCATAGCGGGGCGCCTGGTCGAATGGGGCATCAACATCCACACCGGCGTGCAGTTTGGTTGGGTCAACCAGCTCGTGATGCTGGCCGGCTGCCTTGCCATCATCGCCCTGGCCATGTCCTCTGCCGTGATGTGGTGGAAGCGCCGACCGCGAGGCCGCCTGGCTGCGCCGCCGCGCCGGGCTGGTGACCGGGCTGCGATCGGCGCGGTCGCTGTCGCGGTATTGCTCGGCCTGCTCTACCCGCTGCTTGGCGCGTCGATGCTTGTGGCGCTGCTTGTCGATGCGGCTGTGCCGCGGCGCTGGCATGAACGCTTCGGCCTTTGAAATAGCGCGAACAATAATTTACTCAAGAAAAATTCCATGAAAAACCTGTCTACCGCCTCCGCGGCCCTGATCTTCATCGCGCTATCCGCACCGGAGATAGCGAATGCCCAGTCCACCTTGCCACTTGTGACCGTTACCGAAAGTCGTGACACGGGTGCACTGACCGTGCCCTACACGGAGAAGGCAACTGCCGACATCCGGCGCACGCCGGGCGGCGTCGAAGTCGTTCCTGACACCGACTTCAAGAACGGCCCCGCACAGACGATCAAGGACGTCCTCGCTTCGGTGCCCGGCGTGGTCACGCAGTCCAGGTGGGGTCCGGACGCGCGCCTGTCGATCCGGGGCTCCGGGTTGTCTCGTGCCTACGGCAATCGCGGCATCAATATGTACATGGACGGCATCCCGATCAACACCTCCGACGGTTTGTTTGACCTCTTCGAGATCGATCCGACCGCCTACCGCTATGTCGAGGTTTTCAAGGGCGCCAACGCGCTGCGCTACGGTGCCAACGCGCTGGGCGGAGCAATCAACTTCGTCACGCCGACCGGCCGGGATGCGTCACGGTTCGACGGGCGTGTTGATGTGGGCAGCTTCGGTTATCGCAGGGCGCAGGCAAGCACCGGCGCGGCCGATGGCCCCGTGGACTACTTCATCACCGCTTCCGCGGAGCGGTTCGACGGATTCCGCGACCACAGCAATGGCCATCAGGAGCGTCTGAGCGGCAACATCGGTTATCAATTCTCGCCGGATGCCGAAACGCGCTTTTACGTGAATGCGAACACATGGCGCTCTCGCCTGCCCGGCGAGGTAACCAAGACTGCGGCGTTGAACTCACCGAAGGATGCGGACGCCTATTTCGTCCTGGTCGATCAGCAGCGCAACATCGATTCGATGCGTGTTGCCAACAAAACCACGCTGCGCTTCGGTCCTACCACGGTGGACTTCGGCATCTTCGGCGCGCAGCGCCATGTAATGCACCCCATCTACCAGTGGCTGGACTACCGCGTCAATGATTACGGCGGTTTCGCGCGAGCCACTGATGACCGCTCCATAGGCGGCTTTCGCAATCGCCTGATCGCGGGGGTCAATGTGCACAACGGCTCGATCGACAACGAGCAGTTTGTCAATCTGCCAGGCGCCGTCAAGGGCGCGCTGGTCGCGTCCAACATCGACAAGTCGGAGAACATCTCGGCATATCTGGAGAACTCCTTCTTCATCCGTCCGGACGTCGCGCTCGTTGCCGGCGGGCAGTTCCAGCATGCGGTTCGCGAACGCCAGGACCGCTTCCTGTCCAATGGAGACCAGTCCGGCGGCCGTACCTACGACAACTTCAGCCCGAAGGTTGGCGTGTTGTGGGATGTCGATCCCGCGTGGCAGGTATTTGGCAACATTTCGCGCAGTGCCGAGGCGCCCACCTTTGACGCGAATTCGTTCGGGTCGACGGCGAGTTCGGCCGTTGACGCCCAAACCGCGACTACCTATGAAATCGGCACGCGCGGCAAGCGTGAGGACCTTACCTGGGACGTCTCCCTCTACCGCGCGGATATCGGGAAGGAACTGCAATGCCTGACGAGCCCTGCCACACCGGGTTCATGCACGGTGAGGAATGCCGACCGAACCGTGCACCAGGGAATCGAAGCGGGTTTTGGCCTTGCGTTTCTCAAGTCGGTCCTCGATAAAGGAGACCGGTTCTGGTTTAACGCTACCTACACCTACAACGATTTTTTCTTTGATGGCGACGCTCGCTACGGCAACAATCGCCTTCCCGGTGTCGCGCCGCACAATATTCGCGCCGAAGTGCTCTATAAACATCCGGGCGGTTTCTACGCGGGTCCGAACGTCGAATGGATGCCAAAAGCCTACTTCGCCGATAACGCCAATCAGGTAACGATAGATCCCTACAGGCTGTTGAATTTCAGGATCGGCTACGACAACCCGCGCGCGGGGTGGTCCGGCTACCTCGAAGCACGCAACCTGCTCAACAAGCGCTATATCTCCAGCACCGTGGTGGTCGAAACCGCCAATGCCGCATCGGCCTTGTTCAATCCGGGGAGCGGACGCAGCATCTACGGCGGCATGCGGTACAAGTGGTGAAGGTTGGATGATTTTCGGTTTGCTGCCGCGAGTTTCGGGCGCGACGCTTCGATGTAAACGCCTGAGTGTTCTGGCTGTTGTTGGCGAAAAAAAGGGGCATTAACCGGCATTGATGCCGGCATCCGCAGCTGTTGCCGGGTGACTGGCTTGAGGCACGGGCATTTCTTCCGCGTCGTAGCGGTTGTCCACATCCGGCGTGCAGTCGCGCCTGGCGATCTGCCCGGGGTTGCCCAGCACCACGCAATACGGCGGCACGTCTTCAAACACATAGGCGCCGCCGGCGATGCGGCTGCCCCTGCCGACGGTGACGCCGCCCACGATGATGGCGTGCGGGCCCACCCAGACTTCGTCTTCGATCACCGGGTACAGGCTGTGCCTGCGGCCTTGCGCGTCGATGTGGTCGCGCTGGCCCAGGGTGACGCCGTGGAACAGCGTGACGTTGCTGCCTATGCGCGCGCCGGCGTTGACGACGATGCCGCGGCCGTGCGTGAGCGCCAGCCCCGGGCCTATCGCGGTGCGCCAGGGAATTTCGATGCCGGCCATCTGGCTGACCATGCGGTAGAGCAGGCGCGCGGGGAGTACGGCCAGCCAGCGCCAACTGGCCGGCAGTTCGTTGGCGGCCTGGCACAGGCGCATCACGGCGAGCACGCGGAATGCCGGGTCCAGCAGGGCGGCTTTGAACGTGAGCTGGGCATCGGACTGCCCGTACTTTCTATGGGTGTCGGCTTTCAGGGCGTGCATATCATTTTGTCCAGGGCAGGTCGGCCGGCGGCGGCGGGCGCGTTGAACCACAAGGCGGAGTCGCGCATTGCGTCGGAGTAGGATGTCCACTGCACACCGAGCTGGCCGGTGGCGGCCTGTACGTCGAGGTGTATGTGCTGCGACCACAGGCCCAGCAGGCCGGGCGGCAGTGCGTCGGGCAGCTTGATGCTGTGATTGCCCAGCAACTTCAATGCGCGCTCGGCCGCCTTGAGCGGCGGCCCGCAGAGCCAGGCATCGAGCTGGAGCTGGCGGCGGCTGATGCGGCGCACGGGCGTGGCCTTGATTTCCAGGGCCAGGTCCACGAAGTAGTCGTTCCAGCGCGGGCTGTCGGGCGCCGCCAGGTTGAAGACCGGCATGTCGCCAGCCGCCAGCGGCAGCTGCAGCGCCAGCAGCAGGGCCTGGCAGACGTCGTCGACGTGGACCAGGTTGGCCCAGCCGTCGCCGGCGATGCCCAGGTCGCCCAGCCGCCCGGCGCGCAGCCAACGGCCTATGCGCCCCACCCATAGCTGGCTGCCGGGGCCGAAGACGCAGCCGGGCCGCAGCAATACGGCTTCGCCCCCGTGCTGCACGAAGTCGCGCATGGCGGCCTCGGCTTCGCATTTGGCCTTGCCGTACCAGCCCAGGTTGGGGCCCAGCGGCGCGTCTTCGCGGACGCTGCCTTCGGCTCCGCCGTAGACCGACATGGTGCTCAGGTGCACGATGCGCCGGCAGTCGGTTTGCAGCGCGGCCTGCACCAGCGCGCGCGCGCCGCCGGCAATCGAGGCCGCATCGCCCGCCACGCAGTTCACCACGGCGTCAAAGCCTTTCAGGGCCTGCGCCAGCTCGCGCGGGTCGCGGCTGTCGATCTCCAGCCAGGGGGTGTCGTTTCTCATGCGCCTCGACGCGCCCGTGGCATCGGCCCAGGGCGCGGCCCGCAGCATTTCCAGCAGGCGCGCGCCTATGTGGCCGGAAGCGCCCAATACCAGAATCTTCATGCGGCCTCCTTCATCTGCAGCGGCGAGCGTTCCGCGCGCAGCCGCCACGACAGATGGTCGCCGAGCCGTAGCGACATGGCGACCAGCGTCAGCGTCGGATTGGCCTGGCTGGAGGTCGGGAACACCGCGCTGCCGGCCACAAAGAGGTTGCGCACCGAATGCACGCGGCAATCGGCGTCGACCACGCTGCTGCGCGGGTCAATGCCCATGCGCGCCGTGCCGATGTGGTGGCCGCCGTAGGCGCCGAAGCGCATCAGGTCTTCTTCCAGCGTGTGGCGGTTGTAGTCGAAGCGGGCCTTGCCGCTGCGCGCGAATTCTTCGGCCATCACGTCCAGGCTGGCGCCCACGGAATCGATGTCGGCGCGGCTGTAGCGCCAGTCCACCTTGATGCGCGGCATGCCCAGCGCATCGACGCCGTCGGCCAGCGTGACCCGGCTGTGCGGCTGGGGGATCTGCTCGCCATGCACTTCCAGGCTGAAGCGGTTGCTGCGGTTGCGCAGGATCACCGAGGGGAATTTGCGGTCCGCCAGGGTGCGCCTGGTGAGCCAGTGCGCCAGGAAGGCGGTGGTGTCCAGCGGGTCGGCGACGACGTTGAGCAGGTGCCGCGCATACACGCCGGCCGAGGGCGGCGCGCCGTCCTTGAGGCGCTTGCTGTATTCGTAGCTGATCATCTTGCGGGCGAGGAAGAGGCCCGACAGCACGCCGCTGCGGTGCGCCGGGTCGGTGATGCGCGGAAAGTGCAGGCGCGCCACCGCGTTGGCCAGGCCCAGGCGTTTTTGCTCGGCGGCCACCACCGAGAGGCGGCGCCGGCAATAAATGCCTTCGGGTGAGATTTCATAACCGTGGCGCACGTTGCGCGTGGGGCCGTGCACCGTCAGCGTGCCGACGTTGCCGGCGATGTGGCACATGTAATAGCGGCCGACCACGTCGTGCTGGTTGCCCACGCCCTGCGGCGCAACGTCGCGCGAAGCCAGCAGCAGGCGCGCGGTCTCCAGCCCGCCTGTGGCCACCACCGTGTGGCGCGCGGCAACGGTGAACTGCGTGCCGGCCAGCGTGCGCACATCGAGTTCGCGCAGGGCCTGTCCGTCCGCTTGCAGCCGCAGCGCGGTGCAGTTGGCGCCCAGCAAGACTTCGAGCGTGGGCGCCAGCGCCAGCCGCTTCGTATAGCGGCTGCCGAAATGGGTGGGGCAGGAAAAGCGCTCCAGTCCGTTGCTGAGCACACGCGTGCTGTCGAAACCGGCGATCAGCGGGCCGGTGCCCGGGTCCAGCGCCTCATCCGCGTCATAGAGGAAGCGCCCGGCTTCGGCCAGCGCATTGGCACGCGGGTAATACGGCAGCAGGTCGTCATACGAGAGCGGCCAGCCGCTGTGCGGAATGTGGGCGCGGGTTTCAAAATCAATCGGGTCGAAAGGCATGCAGCGCCCGCCCCAGATGGCGGACGAGCCGCCCAGCCGCCGCTGCCGGTATTTGCCGGGCGGGCTGTGCAATTGCTCGTCGGCCACTTCGCCTTCATACAGGTCTTGCGTGGGCGCGTCTGCCTGCAACTTGCCTGATTCGAGCAGCAGCACGGCATGCCCCTGGTCGCTGAGCGACAGTGCCAGCGCGATGCCGGCCGGGCCGCCGCCGACCACGCAGACGTCTGCCTCCAGGCGGCTGCCATTCGGGATGCTGTTGGCGTCGCGGATCATGCGCCGCCTTCCTGTGCGGGCGCGGGACGCAGCGGCTTGCCGGCCACGCCGAAATCGCGCTGGTGGATGTGGGCCACGCTGGAGAAGAAGCGCGCGATCGAAAATTTCTGTTCGTACAGCGCGCGGCCGTTACGCTCCAGCGCGGCGCGCAACTCGCCATCCTGCAACACGCGGCGCAAGCCGGCCGCGATGCCGGCGACATCGCCGGGCTGGACAAAGCAGGCATTGCTGCCGTCGGTGAGCACCGAGGGGATTTCACCCACCGGGCTGCACACCACGGCAACGCCGTTGGCCAGCGCTTCCAGGATCACCAGCGGCAGGCCTTCGTCATAAGACGGCAAGACCAGCAGGTCGGCGCGCGCCATCAGCCGCGCCACCTGCTGCTGGTCCGACCAGCCGGCAAAACGCACAAA
>NZ_CALROB020000078.1:0-10911 GCF_943369675.1 Polaromonas sp. YR568
GCCGTCAAGGGCGGCAGCGTGGTGGCCGAGGTGGTCGGCACCATGGGCGCCATCAATGCGTCGTCCAGGAAGATCGTCGACATCATCGGCGTGATCGACGGGATTGCCTTCCAGACCAATATCCTGGCCTTGAATGCCGCGGTCGAAGCCGCGCGTGCCGGTGAACAAGGCCGGGGCTTTGCGGTGGTGGCCGCCGAGGTGCGCAACCTGGCGCAGCGCAGTGCCGCCGCCGCAAAAGAAATCAAGACCCTGATCGATGACTCGGTGAGCAAGGTCGAAGAGGGCAGCAGCCAGGTGGCCGAAGCCGGCAAGACCATGGACGAGATCGTCGACAGCGTCAAACGTGTGACCGACATCATGGCCGAGATCACGGCCGCGAGCCAGGAGCAGACGGCCGGCATCGAACAGGTCAGCCAGGCGATTACGCAGATGGACCAGGTCACGCAGCAAAATGCCGCGCTGGTCGAAGAAGCCGCCGCAGCAGCATCGTCGCTGCAGGAGCAAGCGGCCAACCTGTCGCAGGTGGTCAGCGTGTTCCGTGTCGACGCCGCAAACGTGCAAGCCCGCGCGCCGCAGCGCCCGCCTGCCCGCCCGGCCGCGACGCCCCAACAGCCGCCGAAATCCCGGCAAGCCATTGCCGCGCCGCAGCGCAAGCCCGCCGCGCCCGCGGGCGGGCTCGCCATGGCCGGCGGCGGAAGCTGGGAAACTTTTTAAGCGCGTCCCGCCATCCGTGACAGCGCGCGATTTTCCGCCGTACAACAACCCACAACAGCCGGCTTCGATCCACCCCTTGTTTTTCTGAAAGTTTGAACCATGACACTCAACAACATCAAGGTCGGCAGCCGCCTGGCGCTGGCCTTCGGCCTGATTCTTCTCATCATGGCGGCGATTTCCGCCATCGGCGTCTGGCGCCTGCAGGGCCTGGCCGACACGACGCACCAGCTCGGCACCGCCGACAACGAAAAACTCAAGATGGCCGTGCAATGGCGCCAGACCATTGAC
Organism: Polaromonas sp. YR568; assembly: GCF_943369675.1. Classification (GTDB taxonomy): domain Bacteria; phylum Pseudomonadota; class Gammaproteobacteria; order Burkholderiales; family Burkholderiaceae_C; genus Polaromonas. Next base: position 1,003 of record NZ_CALROB020000078.1, read on the forward strand.
CTGAACTGGGTGCGCACCCGCGCCTCCATCATGGACGCCGACACCAGCCGCATCCCGATGTGGCAGGCCGACATGGACAAGACCTCGGAGATCTCCACGGCCTCGCGCAAGCGCCTGATCGAGCTGATCCAGTCGGACGAAGGCAAAAAACTCATCGCCGACATCGATGCCAGGCGCGAAGCCTACCGCACACCGCGCGCCGCCGTGCTCAAAAGAAGGCAGGCCGGGGAAGACGTCACCGCCATCCTGGAGCGCGAGCTCAAGCCGCTGGCCGACAGCTACAGCGAGAGCATCCACAAACTCGAGGAATTCCAGCAGAAACGCTATGACGAATCGCTGGAAAAGGCCGAAGCCAACGCCGCCCAGGGCCGGCTGATCCTGATCGTCGGCTCGGTGCTGGCCCTGCTGCTGGGCGCTGCTTCGGCTGTGGTGCTGACCCGCTCCATCACCGGCCCGCTGCGCCAGGCCGCCAGCAGCGCGCGTTTTATCGCCGACGGCGACCTGACCCAGCCTATCGAAAGTGTGGGCAAGGATGAAGCAGCCGAATTGCTGCAGGCCCTGAAGACCATGCAGGCCAACCTGGTCGGCATCGTCGGCAATGTGCGCGGCGGCACCGACACCATCGCCACCGCGTCCAGCCAGATCGCCGCCGGCAACCATGATTTGTCGTCGCGTACCGAGCAGCAGGCCAGCTCGCTGGAAGAAACCGCCGCTTCGATGGAAGAACTCACGTCGACCGTGAAACAGAATGCCGACAATGCGCGGCAGGCGAACCAGTTGGCCGTGTCGGCTTCCAGCGTCGCCGTCAAGGGTGGCAGCGTGGTGGCCGAAGTGGTCGGCACCATGGGTGCGATCAATGCGTCTTCAAGGAAGATCGTCGACATCATTGGTGTGATTGACGGCATTGCCTTCCAGACCAATATCCTGGCGCTCAATGCCGCTGTTGAAGCTGCACGGGCCGGTGAACAAGGCCGGGGCTTTGCGGTCGTGGCCGCTGAAGTGCGCAACCTGGCGCAGCGCAGCGCCGCCGCCGCGAAAGAAATCAAGACCCTGATCGATGATTCGGTGAGCAAGGTCGAAGAGGGCAGCAGCCAGGTCGCCGAAGCCGGCAAGACCATGGACGAGATCGTGGACAGTGTCAAACGCGTGACCGACATCATGGCCGAGATCACCGCCGCCAGCCAGGAACAGACCTCGGGCATCGAACAGATCAACCAGGCCATCACGCAGATGGACCAGGTCACGCAACAAAATGCCGCGCTGGTCGAGGAAGCCGCCGCCGCCGCATCGTCGCTGCAGGAGCAAGCGGCCAACCTGTCGCAGGTGGTCAGCGTGTTCAAGATGGACCGCGCGCACGAGCAGGTTGCTCAACAACAGCCGCAGCGCAGCGTGGCCCGCCCGGCCGCAACGCCCAAACAACCGCCCCGGGCCCGGAAGGCGATTGCCGCGCCACAGCGCAAACCCATCGCACCCACGGGCGATCTGGCCATGGCCGGCGGCGGGAGCTGGGAGACGTTTTAAGGTCGGGTCTTGCTCCGGCGGCGCGCCCTCTGCATGGGCTTGCTGGCCGGGGTTGCCGGCGGCAAGTAACTTTGGCGAAACCCGCAAAGCGGGTTTTCTTTTGTTCGCCAAAAGGCGCGCTGCGCGCGCGGGGTTCGCTCACTTCGCGCAGCGAAGTTACGCGAACACCAAAGTCACCAAAGAAAAGGCGACCCGCAGTCTGGGTCCCTACGCTTCGCTTCGGGCACCCTGCGGTGCTCGACTACGGCGGGGTCTCGCGCAAACTCGCTTCGCTCAAACAAGCGCGATCCCTGATCCGCCTACGTCTGCGCTCCTCGGCCCAGCCAGGACGGGGCAATCGGGAGCGGGGACAGAAGACAAATACCAAAGAACAAACCAAGACAAACAAGGACTCGCCTTGGCGAGTCCTTGTGGTTTCAGTATTTGGATTTGGTATTCCTTGTCCCCACCCCTTGTGGATGCGCCGAGGAGCGCAGGGCCAGACGGATCAGGGCAAAAACTTGTCTGAGCCGAAGGCGAGTTGTTTTTGACCCCGGCTGGACCGAGCACCGCAGGCTGCCCGTAGCGAAGCGAAGGGACGCAGCAACCAGGGTCGCCTTTTCTTTTGCTTACTTTGCTTTTGGCGAAGCAAAAGAAAAGTGAGTTGCCGCCGGGCAACCCCCGGCCAGCAAACCTATGCAAAGGGCGAGGCGCCCCGCCGGAGCAAGAGCCGGCCCGAGAGCTTATCCCTTCCCCAGCGGGGGATGGAGCAGGAGCGTTTCAGCCGACCGCGAGCCGGTTGCCGCTACCACCCGACTGGTGCGTGCCGTCCGGCCCGTACAGCGGCTGGCCGCCGGCCTTGAGGAAGTTCAGGGTCTGGCGGGTGAAGTCCAGGTGGGTGTGGACCATCACGCCGTTGCGGTGGTTAAGGTCGCGGGCCTGTTCCGCGCGGGCCAGCAGCTCGCGCCAGGTGGTTTTCAGCGCCGCGTCGCCGGCGGCGGCCGCGGCATCGGCGCCGCGGCGTCCGGGGCCGTAGCCCAGGGCTTCCTGCTGCGCGTCGCGGCGGGTGCCTATGTGGGCAATCTGTTCGGCCATGCGGGCCTTGCGTTCGGCGAGCCCGGGCAGTTCGGCAAAGTCGCCGTCGGTCATGGCTTGGGCTTCCTGGCCCAGCAATTCGAGAAACACGCCGATCGCGGCGTGCTCCCGGCTCAGCAGGTCGACCAGGATCTTGCTCATTTTTTGCCTTCGCCCAGCAGGTCGCGCACGGTGGCCATCAGGCCGTCGGCGATTTTGCCGGTGTTGACCTGGTAGCGGCCGGCACTGATCTCTTCGCGGATACGCGCCACCCGGGCGGCGTCGAAGTCGGACTGGCTCGACAGCAGCGGCGCGGCCGAGGCCTGGCGCGCCAGGCTGGCGGTGGCCGGCGTTTCAGCGGCGGGCCGGCCTTCACGGGTGGAGGCGGGTGCGACGGTATCGGCCACATTCTTGAGGAATGTGAAGGTTTTCTGGATGTTCATAGGGTATTCCTCAGAGGGATATCACCGACATAACGGCAACCCGGGTGAAAACTTTAGGGTGCATTTGCAAAAAACACCCGAAATTCATTGGATCCGCTCCACGGTGCCGTCCGCCAGCACCGTGCCGCTGAGCAGCTGGCCGCCGGGAGTCCTGACCTGGAGCAGGGCGCCGACGGCCGCGTTGGCCATTGCCTTGCCTTCAGTGCTGACGGTAAAACCGGGGCCGCGCGCGCGCAGGCGCACGTTCTGGCCCTGCTGCACCGCGACGGCGGCGCGCAGCGACTCGCGCCGCAAAGGGGCGCCCGAGGCGATGCTGTTCAGGGCCGTGACGCCGTCGAACTGGGCTGCGTCCACGACCACGCCGCGCGGCAGGGCCGTGAGGTCGCCTTCGCGCACGGCGGCATCGGCCAGGGACAGCACCTGGCCGGCGCTGATGGGCCTGGCGGCGACGTAATAGCTGCCGTGCACGGCGACATAGGCCGGCACGTAGCGCGTCCAGGGCTGGCCCGCGTTGCATTTCACGCCGACCGAGACACGGCCCCACAGGCGCGCGCCGCCGGGCAAAAAGGGCTCCAGCGCGTCGCAGGCCGGCAGCGCGCCGGACATGGGTGTATCTATGGTGATCACCACTTTGCCGGGCAGGCCCGCGGCCTGGTTCTGCAGGAACTGCTCGATGACGGGGCGCGCCTCGCCGGCCAGGGGCGCGGGCTGCGAGGTCGCGGCGCGGGCCGGCGGGTTCAAGGCGGCGACGCCGGCCATCACCAGCACAAGGCTGGACGCAAACCGTGAAAGCAGGGTGATGGGCGCGGGCATGTTGATGAAAACTTTCAATGGACAGGCTTTGATCACAACCACAACCCGTATATCGCCGGGATGTCTTCATCTGCGTAAATCGGTGAAATCTGCGGATAAATCTCTATCCACAGATTTCGCGGATTTACGCAAATTGAAAACCAGGATGCCTGTATTCGCATTTGCATAAATAGCGGTAACAGGCCTGGATTCTAGGAGCCCCTTGCGCGGCCCAAGGCTTGAAGTGCGCGGCAATCCACCTGTTGTTCATTCGATTGAAAAGCACCCGCCGGTAGTGCAATGCGTAAGCGCCGGAATGCGTTTGGACGCCACCCGGAAGGCCCGAATTGGGCGATGAAACGCCGTCTGTTCCGCTGATTGCGAAAGCCGGCAATTCCTACAATTATTTTTCGGACCGATGGCGGCGGCGCGTGTGCGCAACAGCCGGGTAACAGCTGAAACGACGGAGAGAAAGATGATCGACAAACTGGATTCGGCACTGCGCTTTCACCAGGAGGCGCTCAGCCTCAGGGCGCGGCGGCAGGAAGTGCTGTCGGCCAACATCGCGAACGCCGACACGCCCAACTACAAGGCGCGCGACTTCGATTTCAGCAGCCGCCTCACGGAGGCGGTGGAGCGCGGCCGCCAGTCCATGTCGATGACGATGTCGACCACCTCGGCGCGCCATATAGCCGGCGAAGCCCATGCGGGCGGCGAGGGCGAGTTGCTGTACCGCACGCCCGCGCAGTCCAGCATCGACGGCAACACGGTGGAGATGGACATGGAGCGCGTCAACTTCGCCGACAACGCGATGCGCTACGAGGCCAACCTCACGCTGCTCAGCTCGAAGATCAAGTCGCTGCTGGCGGCGACCCAATAAACAACCCGACCAACAACAAGAAGCAAAAGGTTACAGCACATGCCGAATTTCAACAGCTCCAGCGGTATCTTCGCGATCGCCGGCTCCGCCCTGACGGCGCAGTCGCAACGCATGAACGTGGCCGCCAGCAACATGGCCAATGCCGATAGCGTCTCCGGCCCGGACAACCAGCCCTATCGCGCGCGCCAGGTGGTGTTCGAGACCACGCCGGTGCCGGGCGACGCGATAGGCGGCGTGCGCGTGTCCCGCGTGATTGAAGACCCCTCGCCGCTGCGCATGCAGCACGACCCCAAGAACCCGCTGGCCAATGCCGAGGGTTACGTCGCCATGCCCAACGTGAATCCCGTGGAGGAGATGGTCAACATGATCTCGGCCTCGCGCTCTTACCAGGCCAACGTCGAGGTGCTCAACACCGCCAAGACGCTGGCGCTCAAAACCCTGACCGTCGGCCAGTAAGCGCCGCGCACCTCACCCCCACACAGGAGAAGATTGATGGCCGTCAACGCCCCCGCCTCTTACGACCCCGCCGCCGCGCTGGGTTCCATGGTGTCCCAGCAGGGCTCCACCGCCGACAGCGAGCAGCGCTTCCTCAAGCTGCTGGTCACGCAGCTGAACAACCAGGACCCGCTGAACCCGCTGGACAACGCCGAGCTGACCTCGCAGCTGGCGCAGATGAGCACCGTCAGCGGCATCGAAAAACTCAACGGCGCGGTGCAGTCGCTGCTGGCGCAAAGCGGCTCCAGCCAGGTGCTGCAGTCGGCCGCGCTGATAGGCCGCACCGTGCTGGTGCCGGGCAAGGAAGTGGCCGTCAAGGACGGTGCTTCGGAGAAATTCGGCATTGACCTGGCCGGCGCCGCCGACGCGGTGACGGTGAGCGTGAAGAACGCCGCCGGAGACACCGTGCGCACCTTCGACCTGGGCGCGCTGCCCCCGGGCGTGAAGATGATCGACTGGGACGGCAAGACGGGCACCGGCACCACCGCACCGGACGGCGCCTACACCCTGAGCGTGACGGCCAAGGCCGGCACCGACGACGTGCAGTCGCTGGCGCTGACCTACGGCAAGGTCGCCAGCGTGGCGCAGGTCTACGGCGGCGCCTCGCTGGACCTGGGCGGCGACCGCAAGGCCGGGCTGGACGAAGTCCGCCAGGTGCTCTGATTTTTTTCCGAATTTTTTGAGCCGGGGGCACTCGCCCATTTCCCTTCAACCGCAAGCAAGCAACAACTGAATAAAAAGGAAACACCATGGGTTTCGCACAAGGGGTGAGTGGCCTGAACGCCTCCGCCAGCAATCTCGACGTCATCGGCAACAACATCGCCAACTCCGGCACCGTCGGCTTCAAGTCGGGTAACACGCTGTTCTCCGACGTCTACGCGGGCTCCCGCGTCGGCCTGGGAACGCGGGTTGCCGCGGTGGTGCAGAACTTCAGCGCCGGCGCCGTGCAGAGCAGCACGCGCGGGCTGGACGTGGCCATCGTCAACGGCGACGGTTTCTTCCGCATGGCCAGCCCCAGCGGCGAAGTCATGTATTCGCGCAACGGCCAGTTCGACCAGGATGCCGACGGCTTCATCGTCAACGCCGGCGGCCTGCGCCTGACCGGCTACCAGCTCTCGGCCAACGGCACGGTCGCCGGCGGCACGCCCGGCCCGCTGCAACTGCCCACCGGCGCGATGGCGCCCAACGCGACGCAAAGCATCGTGTCGCAGTACAACCTCGATTCGCGCCTGCCGGTTCCCGCGGCCACGCCTTTCGATGCCAACAACTCGGCCACCTACAGCTATTCCAACCCGGTCAAGGTCTACGACTCGCTGGGCAACTCGCACGAAATCGCCACCTTCTTCGTGAAGACCGGCGCCAACGCCTGGAGCGTCTACGCCACCGCCGACGGCTACCCGCTCAACGCTACCGGCGGCATGATCGCCGCGCCCACGCCCGCCGGCCCGCCCGTCGTCGCCAACAGCGCGCCGCTGGCCACCGGCACCCTGAGCTTCGACACCAACGGCAACCTGGTCGCCGGCGCGCCCTCGACGCTGGTGGGCGGCAAGATCAACTTCGCCGGCCTGGACTTCGCCAACGGCTCCAGCGCCATGGGCTTCTCGATGGACCTGACCAGCTCCACCCAGTTCGGCAATGCCAACGACCCGAAAAAACTCACGCAGGACGGCTTCACCTCCGGCCAGCTGACGGCCTTCGCCATCAATGAAGACGGCACCATCACCGGCAAGTACTCCAACGAGCAGACCCAGACCCTGGGCCAGGTCGTGCTGTCTTCCTTCGTGAATCCCAACGGCCTGCAGCCCAAGGGCGACAACGTCTGGGCCGAGACCGCCGAATCCGGCCAGCCCCTGACCGGCGCGCCCGGCAGCGGCACCAAGCTGGGCGCCCTGGCCTCCGGCGCGGTGGAAGCCTCCAACGTCGACCTGACCGCCGAACTCGTGAACCTGATCATCGCGCAGCGCACCTACCAGGCCAACGCCCAGACGGTGAAGACGCAGGACCAGGTCATGCAGACGCTGGTGAACATGCGCTGATGCCGGGCTGACCGCAAGGCATCTGCAAAAAGAAAAAACAGAAAACGAAGGACAGCATGGACCGGATGATTTATATCGGCCTGAGCGGCGCCAAGCAGGCGCTGGACCAGCAGGCTTCGGTAGCCAACAACATGGCCAACGCGTCCACGCCCGGCTTTCGCGCGCAGATCAACAGCTTTCGCGCGGTGCCCGTGACCGGCGAGGAAATGGGCACGCGCGCGATGGTGGTGGCCACCACGCCGGGCGCGGACATGAGCGCGGGCCCGCTGACGCAGACCGGCCGCGCGCTGGACGTCGCGGTGCGCGGCGACGGCTGGCTGACGGTGCAGATGCCCGACGGCAGCGAAGCCTACACGCGCCTGGGCAGCCTGCAGGTCGGCGCCGAAGGCCAGATCACCACCATGAACTCGCGCCCCGTCATGGGTGACGCCGGCCCGCTGGTGGTACCGCCCGGCTCTTCCCTGGTGGTGGGCGGCGACGGCGTCATCACGGCAATCGGCGCCGGCGACCCGGTGGTGGGCGCCGCCGAGGTGGGACGCCTGAAGCTGGTGAACCCGGCCAATGCCGACCTGGTGCGCGGCGACGACGGCCTGTTCCGCATGCAGGCGGGCCGCCCGGCGCCGCAGGCCGACCCCGACGTGCGCCTGCAGACCGGCGCGCTCGAGGGCAGCAACGTCAACCCGGTGGAGGTGATGGTGCAGATGATTTCCAACGCGCGGCGCTTCGAAATGCAGATGAAGACCGTGCAGACCGCCGAAAGCAACGACCAGCAGGCCAACAAGCTGCTGGGCAATGGTTGACGGCAGCCACCCCTTTTTAAATCGGCATGAAGCCGGCCGCCGCCGCTTCATCCCTTGCAAGCTTTTACTTTCGCAGGAGTTCCCCCATGATTCGTTCCCTCTGGATCGCCAAGACCGGCCTGGATGCGCAGCAGACCCAGCTCGACGTCGTGTCCAACAACCTGGCCAACGTGGGCACCACGGGTTTCAAGCGCAGCCGCGCGGTGTTTGAAGACCTGCTGTACCAGAACCTGCGCCAGAGCGGCGGCCAGACCTCCGACCAGACCCGCATGCCCTCGGGCCTGCAGATAGGCACCGGCGCGCGCGTGGTGGCGACGGAACGCATCCACACCCAGGGCAACCCGACCAAGACCGACAACCCGCGCGACGTCTCCATCAACGGCGGCGGTTTTTTCCAGGTGCTGATGCCCGACGGCACGGCCGCCTACACGCGCGACGGCTCCTTCCAGCCCGACCAGAACGGCCAGCTCGTGACGGCCAACGGCTACCCGCTGCAGCCGGCCATCACGCTGCCGCAGGACACCACCGGCATGACCATTGGCCGCGACGGAACGGTCTCCATCACGCAGGGCGGCAGCAGCGCCAACGTGCAGATCGGCCAGATCCAGCTGGCGACCTTCATGAACCCCGCCGGCCTGGAAAGCAAGGGCGAAAACCTCTACGTCGAAACCGACGCTTCGGGCGGCGCCAACCAGACCGCCCCGGGCCAGAACGGCGCGGGCGTGCTGAACCAGGGTTACGTCGAGTCATCGAACGTGAACGTGGTGGAAGAGCTGGTCAACATGATCCAGACCCAGCGCGCCTACGAGATCAACAGCAAAGCGGTGCAGACCTCCGACCAGATGCTCGCGCGCCTGGCCCAGCTGTGATGCGCCACCCGATAGCGCACACCCGCCGCGCCTGCGGCTGGATGGCGGCCGCCGTCGGGTTGCTGCTGGGCGGCTGCGCCCAGATCCCGCGCGAGCCCATCGTGCAACAGCCCATGACGGCGCGCGCCGAGACGCAGCCGCGGCAGGCCGGGCCCGCCTACGGCTCCATCTACCGGACCGGCTTCGGCACCCAGGCGCTGTTTGAAGACAGGCGCCCGCGCTACGTCGGCGACATCCTGACCATCGTGGTCAGCGAGAACATCAACGCCAGCAAGAACTCCGCCGCCGATGCCAGCCGCAGCGGCAGCGCCACTTCCCTGCTGACCTTGGTGCCCAAGCTGCTCAGCGGGCTGATATCGAGCGACCAGGATGCCGACGCCAGCGGCAAGAACACCATGAGCGCCAAGGGCGGCGCCAATTCCAAGAACACCTTCAACGGCGTGATCACGGTCACGGTGGTGGAAGTGCTGGCCAACGGCAACCTGCTGGTCAGCGGCGAAAAGCAGATGCTGATCAACCAGGGCACGGAATACATCCGCTTCTCCGGCGTGGTCAACCCGCGCACCGTGGGCGCCAACAACGCCGTGCCTTCCAACCAGGTGGCCGACGCGCGCATCGAATACAGCGCCAAGGGCTACATCGACGAGGCGCAGACCATGGGCTGGCTGCAGCGCGTCTTCCTCAACGTATTGCCGTTCTGAGCACCATCATGCGCACCCCCAAAACTTCCATTCCCCGCCACGGCCACCGCCGCCGAGGCCCGCTCGCGGCTTTTGCGTACCTGCTGAAGCTGTGCCTGCTGCCGCCGGCCGTGGTGATGGTGGCCGTCCTGGCCGTGCCGCACGCGAAAGCCGAACGCATCAAGGACCTCGCCAGCATCCAGGGCGTGCGCGACAACCCGCTGATCGGCTACGGCCTGATGGTGGGCCTGGACGGCAGCGGCGACCAGACCATGCAGACGCCTTTCACCACGCAAAGCCTGAACAACATGCTGGGCCAGCTCGGCGTGACGGTGCCGCC
>NZ_CALROB020000079.1:0-9359 GCF_943369675.1 Polaromonas sp. YR568
AGGCACTTGCCCTCCGGGTTGGGATGAAATCGGGCGATTGAGCCACCCAGGCCCTTGCATGGGCATCAGCCCATGCGGCGTGCCCGGTCGGCCCACTCATCCCGATTGCATCCCAACGCGGCGCCGTTTAGACCGTGAACAGGTTCTAAGGATCAAGAACTAGAGGGCAGAGATGGTCACTTCCACGCGCGCCAAAAGGGTTAAGCAACATGCCAGCGATGGCGCCAGGGACGGTGCCGCAGGCGCTGCGGCCAAGGCCTCCACCCGGTCCCGGGACAACGAACGCCCGCTGGTCGAGGACATTCGCCTGCTGGGCCGCATCCTCGGCGACGTGATCCGCGAGCAGGAAGGCGTGGCCGCCTACGAGCTGATCGAGCAGGTGCGCAAGCTCTCCGTCACCTTCCGGCGCGATGCCGACCCCGAAGCCGACAAGGCGCTCAAAAAGCTGCTCAAGGGCCTGTCGGGCGACCAGACCGTCAGCGTGATACGCGCCTTCACCTATTTCAGCCACCTGGCCAACCTGGCCGAAGACCGCCACCACATCCGCCGCCGCGCCGTGCACGAACGCGCGGGCGACACGCAGGAAGGCAGCATCGAAGTCGCGCTGGCCCGCCTGCGCTGGGCCGGCATCTCGACACGCACGATTTCCAACACGCTGGCGCACAGCTTCGTCTCGCCGGTGCTCACCGCCCACCCCACCGAAGTGCAGCGCAAAAGCATCCTCGACGCCGAACGCGACATCGCGCAGCTGCTGACCGCGCGCGACGACATCAAGGCGCTGGCCCAGGCCCACAACGCCGCCAAGGACGCCCTCACGCCGCGCGAGCTCGCCGCCAACGAAGCGCAGCTACGCGCCCGCGTCATGCAGCTGTGGCAAACCCGGCTGCTGCGCTTTTCAAAGCTCACGGTCGCCGATGAAATCGAGAACGCGCTCAGTTATTACGAAGCCACCTTCCTGCGCGAGATTCCCAAGCTCTATGCCAACCTCGAGCGCGAACTCGGCAACCAGCCGGTGCACAGCTTTTTGCGCATGGGCCAGTGGATAGGCGGCGACCGCGACGGCAACCCCAACGTCAGCGCCGACACCCTCAACTACGCGCTGGGCCGGCAGGCCGAAGTGGCGCTGCGCCACTACCTGACCGAAGTCCACTTCCTGGGCGGCGAACTCTCGCTGTCGGCCATGCTGGTCGACTTCAGCGCAGAAATGCGCGCCCTGGCCGAAAGCTCGCCCGACACCAGCGAGCACCGCAAGGACGAGCCCTACCGCCGCGCCCTCACCGGCGTCTATGCGCGCCTGGCCGCCACGCTGAAAGACCTGACCGGCGGCGAAGCCGCGCGCCATGCCGTGGCGCCGCAAAACGCCTACCCCAAATCGGAAGATTTCCTGGCCGACCTGCGCACCATCGAATCCTCGCTCAAGTCCAACCACGGCCAGGCCCTGATCGCCCAGCGCCTGCACCCGCTGATACGCGCGGTCGAGGTCTTCGGCTTTCACCTGGCCACGGTCGACTTGCGCCAGAGCTCCGACAAACATGAGGAAGTGGTCGCCGAGCTGCTGGCCGTCGCGCGCATCGAAGCGAACTACAGCAAGCTCGACGAGACTGCCAAGCGCGCGCTGCTGGTGGGCCTGCTCAACGACGCGCGGCCGCTGCGCGTCATCGGCACCGCCTACTCGGCCCATGCGCAAAGCGAACTCGCGATTTTTGAAGCCGCCCGCACGGCGCGCGCGCGCTTCGGCAAGGAAGCGATACGCCACTACATCATCAGCCACACCGAAACCGTGAGCGACCTGCTGGAAGTCCTGCTGCTGCAAAAAGAAGTCGGCCTGATGCACGGCACGCTGGACAACAACGCGACCAACGACCTGATCGTGGTGCCGCTGTTCGAAACCATTGAAGACCTGCGCAATGCCGCGCCCATCATGCGCGACTTCTACGCCGTGCCCGGCATCGCCCAGCTCGTCAAGCGCAGCGGCGCCGAGCAGGACATCATGCTCGGCTACTCCGACAGCAACAAGGACGGCGGCATCTTCACCAGCAACTGGGAGCTGTACCGCGCAGAGATCGCCCTGGTCGAGCTGTTCGACGTGCTGGCCAACTCACACAATATTCAATTGCGCATGTTCCACGGCCGCGGCGGCACCGTGGGCCGCGGCGGCGGCCCCAGCTACCAGGCCATCCTGGCCCAGCCCCCGGGCACGGTGCGCGGGCAGATCCGCCTGACCGAGCAGGGCGAGGTCATAGGCTCCAAATACGCCAACCCCGAAATCGGCCGGCGCAACCTTGAAACCCTGGTGGCCGCCACACTGGAAGCCACCTTGCTGCAGCCGACCAAGCCCGCGACCAAGGCCTTTTTGCAGGCCGCGGCCGAGCTCTCCGAGGCCAGCATGTCGGCCTACCGCACGCTGGTCTACGACACCCCCGGCTTCACCGAGTATTTCTTCAGCGCCACGCCCATCCGCGAAATCGCCGAACTCAACATCGGCTCACGCCCGGCGTCCCGCAAGGCCTCGCAGAAGATCGAAGACCTGCGCGCCATTCCCTGGGGTTTCAGCTGGGGCCAGTGCCGCCTCACCCTGCCCGGCTGGTACGGCTTCGGCTCGGCCATCGCCCACATGCTCAACGAAGGCGGCACGCCCGCCGCCCGCAAGGAAGCGCTGGCGCTGCTACAAAAAATGTACAAGCAATGGCCCTTCTTCCGCACCCTGCTCAGCAACATGGACATGGTGCTCGCCAAAAGCGATCTGGCCCTGGCCTCGCGCTATTCCGACCTCGTGGCCGACGCGCGCCTGCGCAAGAAAATCTTCAGCGCGATTGAAGCCGAATGGCACCTCACGGCTGAAGCGTTGGTGCTGATCACCGGCGAAAAGCAGCGCCTGGCCGGCAACGCCGCGCTGCAGCGCTCCATACGCCACCGCTTCCCCTACATCGACCCGCTGCACCATTTGCAGGTCGAGCTGGTACGGCGTTATCGGGCGGGGCAGGCTGACCAGAGGGTGCAGACGGGGATTCATATTTCTATTAATGGCATCGCGGCCGGGTTACGGAATACCGGATAAGCGCCGGCTTGCGCGCCTGTGCCCTTTGCTAAGGCTTGCTGGCCGGGAGTGGCCCGGCGGCCAGTAACTTTCTTTTGCTTCGCCAAAAGAAAGTCACCAAAGAAAAGGCGACCCTGGCTCCTGCGTCCCTCCGCTGCGCTACGGGCAACCTGCGGTGCTCGGTTCAGGCGGGGTCTCGCTAAACTCGCTTCGCTCAAACAACGCGATCCCTGATCCGCCTGAACCTGCGCTCCTCGGCGCATCCACAAGGGGTGGGGAAGGAATACCAATACCGAATACCTGAAGAGACAAGGACACGCCGTGGCGTGTCCTTGTTTGTATTTGTCTTCTTGGTATTTCTGTCTTCGGTTCCCGATCCCGATTGCCCCTTGTGGATGCGCCGAGGAGCGGAGGGCCAGACGGATAAGGGCAAAAACTTGTTTGAGCCGAAGGCGAGTTGTTTTTGACCCCGGCTGGACCGAGCACCGCAGGTTGCCCCGGAGCGAAGCGCAGGGGACGCAGCAACCAGGGTCGCCTTTCTTTTGCTTACTTTTCTTTGGCGAAGCAAAGAAAAGTGAGTTGCCGCCGGGCAATCCCCGGCCAGCAAGCCCATGCAGAGGGCGCACCGCCGGAGCAGGAACCGGCCTCACCCCCCTCTTCCACTCCAAGCAGCCAACACCCCAATCAAGCCCATCACCCCCACCAAGCCCAAAATCACCCCCCGCCCCTCCATCACCCCCGCAAACACCCCAACCAGCATCCCGGCCAGCGGCTGCGACAGGTTGTTCAGCATCACGATCACGCCGGTGGTCTTGCCGAGATCACGCGGCGGGATCAGCTTTTGCCGCAGGCTGCGGATGTAGACGTTGAACATCTTGTCAAAGCCGATCACCAGCAGGAAGCCGGCGGTGTAGACCCAGAAGTTGGGGGCCAGCCCGGTGAGCAGGCCGCCGGCCAGCATCACGCTGTAAGACACCAGGCCCAGGGTGCGCAATGAAAGCACGCTGCGGGCGATGAACAGCAGGATGACCACGGTGGCGATCGCGCCTGCGGTTTGCAGCACGGCGTAGTCGCCGGCGGAGCGCTGCAGCAGGCCGGTGACCATCGCAGCCGAAGTGGCCAAGGTGACACCGATGACGAGGTTGACGCCGGCCGCGAGTGCGATGACTTTTTTGAGGCCGGGCAGGTGCATCACCTGGGAAAACGCGGTGCGAATGGGGGCGGCCCAGTGGCCGGGTGCGGCTTCCGGCGCGGCCAGAGTGACAGTGTTTTGGCGCTTCCACAAGGTCACCGCGCCATCGGCAATCAGGAAAAAGCCTGCTGTCGCCCCGACCACCATGGGCCAGGACATCCAGCGCAGCAGCAGCGAGGCCAGCAAAGGGCCCAGCACCATGCCGAGCTGGTCGGCGATCTGCGCATGGGCCAGGACTTTTTCAAAACGGTGCTGGCGGAAGATCTGCGGCAGCATGACCTCGCGGGCCATCACGCCCTGGGTGGTCAGCACGCCGCAAACGGCAGACAGCGCGATCAGCCAGCCGACGCCGCCCACCCACTGGAAGGCGATGACGCCGGCGATGCAGACCAGCGCGCGGTAGAGCTGGCTGATGCGCAGCAGCTTGAGGGGCGAGATGCGGTCGCACAGCGCGCCGCAGACCGGAAAGGCCAGAAAACGCGGAAGGGTTTCGAGGGTGAAGGCGATGCCGGACCAGGCGACGCTGCCGGTGGTCTCAAACACCACCAGCGGCACGAGGAAAAGCAGGATCTGGTCGGCCAGCCGGGAGAAAAACAGGGAGGCATAAAACAGCTGCCCGCCGGCATCACGCTTGTCGCTCACCCCTGCCCCCCCGCTAAGGCCCGGGTGCCTTGCGCACCGGGCGGTTGTTGTTTCAAAAATTCAGTTGTGGTCGGCGGCGTCTTCGGCCGGCCAGTCGCGGATGTAGGCCTTGAGCATCTTGTTTTCAAAATTCTGGCTGTCGACCACGGCCTTGGCCACGTCGTAGAGGCTGATGACGCCCATCATGACCTTCTGGTTCATCACGGGCATGTAGCGCGCGTGGCGCTCCAGCATCATGCGGCGGACTTCGTCGAGTTCGGTCTCGGAGGTGCAGGTGAGCGGGTGGTCGTCCATGGCGGTGCGGACCAGCGTGGTGCCGATCTCGCCGCCGTTCTTGACGATGCAGACGATGACCTCGCGGAAGGTCAGCATGCCGACCAGGTCGCCGTGCTCCATGACGACCAGCGAGCCTATGTCTTTTTCGGCCATGATCTGGGCCGCCTTGGCAAGCGGTTCGTCGGGCTGGACGGTGTAAAGCGTGTTGCCCTTGACGCGCAGTATGTCTAGAACCTTCATGGCCGTCTCCTCGGTTGTGCTGCCAGCATGTATGCATTGTCCCACCACGGCGCGGCGAGAGGGGGAATTCAGTTTAAATATAGCCCACAATCAAACGGCTGGTTGCAACAATTTCCCCGCGTACAGCCACTTTTTTCTGACTGGAGACAAACCCATGCCCGGTTATTCCGACCCCGGTTTCGACACCCTGGCGCTGCATGCGGGCGCCGCGCCCGACCCCGCCACGGGCGCGCGCGCCGTGCCCATCCACCTGACCACTTCCTTCGTCTTCGAATCAAGCGAGCACGCGGCCAGCCTCTTTAACCTGGAGCGCGCGGGCCACGTCTATTCGCGCATCAGCAACCCGACCAACGCGGTGCTGGAGCAGCGCGTGTCGGCGCTGGAAGGCGGCATAGGCGCGATTGCCACCGCCAGCGGCCAAGCCGCGCTGCACCTGGCCATCGCCACGCTGATGGGCGCGGGTTCGCACATCGTGGCCTCGACGGCGCTCTACGGCGGCAGCCAGAACCTGCTGCACTACACGATGCGCCGTTTCGGCATAGACACCACCTTCGTCAAGCCCGGCGACCTGGACGGCTGGCGCGCCGCCGTGCGGCCCAATACCAAGCTGTTTTTCGGCGAAACCGTGGGCAACCCGGGGCTGGACGTGCTGGACATTGAGGCCGTCTCCAACATCGCCCACGAGGCGGGCGTGCCGCTGCTGGTGGATTCCACCCTGACCTCGCCCTGGCTGATCAAGCCTTTTGAGCACGGCGCCGACCTGGTCTACCACTCGGCCACCAAATTCCTGAGCGGGCACGGCACCGTCATAGGCGGCATCGTGGTCGACGGCGGCAGCTTCGACTGGGAAAAGTCCGGCAAATTCGCCGAGCTGACCGAAGCCTACGACGGCTTCCACAACATGGTGTTCAGCGAGGAAAGCACCGTGGGCGCGTTTTTGCTGCGCGCGCGGCGCGAGGGCCTGCGCGACTTCGGCGCCTGCATGAGCCCGCACACGGCCTGGCTGATCCTGCAGGGCATTGAAACCCTGCCGCTGCGCATGGCGCGGCACATGGGCAATACCGAAAAAGTGGTCGAGTTCCTGGCCAGCCACCCGCTGGTCTCGCGCGTGGGCCATCCCATGCTCGAGTCCCATTCCAGCCACGCATTGGCCAAAAAACTGCTGCCGCGCGGCGCGGGCTCGGTCTTCAGCTTCGACATCAAGGGCAACCGCGAACAAGGCAAGGCGTTTATCGAGGCGCTCAAGGTCTTCAGCCACCTGGCCAACGTGGGCGACTGCCGCAGCCTGGTGATACACCCGGCCAGCACCACCCACTTCCGCATGACGGACGAGGCGCTGGCGGCCGGCGGCATCACGCAGGGCACGATACGCCTGTCCATCGGCCTGGAAGACCCGGACGACCTGATCGACGACTTGAAGCGCGCGC
Source organism: Polaromonas sp. YR568 (assembly GCF_943369675.1). Classification (GTDB taxonomy): domain Bacteria; phylum Pseudomonadota; class Gammaproteobacteria; order Burkholderiales; family Burkholderiaceae_C; genus Polaromonas. Next base: position 6,815 of record NZ_CALROB020000079.1, read on the forward strand.
TCAAGGCCGCCGAAAAAGCGGCCGTGAAAGCGGGGGCCTGAGCATGTACCTCGACGTCCTGGGCCATAAAACCTATTGCTACACCGGCGGCAAGCCTTTTGATGCGGCCAAACCCACGGTGGTGTTCATCCACGGCGTGCTCAATGACCACAGCGTGTGGATTTTGCAGACGCGCTACCTCGCCAACCATGGCTGGAACGTGCTGGCGGTGGACTTGCCCGGCCACTGCAAAAGCGAAGGCGAAGCGCCCGCGTCGGTGGAAGAAGCCGCCGGCTTTGTTGCCGCGCTGCTGGATGCGGCCGGCGTGCAGCGCGCGGCGCTGGTCGGCCACAGCTGGGGTTCGCTGATCGCCCTGGAAGCGGCCTCCCGGCTGAAGGACCGCGTGAGCCACCTGGTGCTGGTGGGCACGGCCTTCCCGATGAAGGTCTCGCAGGCGCTGCTCGACGCGGCGCTGAACGAACCGATGAAGGCGCTCGCCATGGTGAACGTGTTTTCACGCAGCACGCTGGCGCCGCCGCTGGGCGCGGGCAGCTGGGTGCACGGCGCCAGCATGGCGCTTGGCCGGCGCGTGCTGGCGAGCAACACCAAAGTCAACCTGTTCCACCGCGGCTTCAAGGCCTGCGACAGCTACGCCAACGGCGATGCCGCGATCAGCCAGGTCACCTGCCCGGTGCTGTTTGTGCTGGGCGCGCTGGATCAGATGACGACCGAAAAAGCCGCGCAGGCCCTGCTGTGCAAGGCCAGGGACAGCGGCAAGAAGGTCAGCGTCGCCAGCCTGCCCGTGGGCCACCACCAGATGAGCGAGGCGCCGGAAGCCACGCTATTCGCGATCCGCAACTTCCTCCAGTCCGCGTGACCCGCCGCATGGCCGTGCCCCTCGTCATTGACACGCTCGCCCAGGCGGTGGAGCATGTGCTCGCCACGGTGCAGGGCGACATCGTGCTCGGCCTGCCGCTGGGCATAGGCAAACCCAACCCCTTCGTGAACCTGCTGTACCGGCGCATCAAGGCCATGGGCGGCGAGGCCCATCCCCGGCGCCTGACCATCATTACCGCGCTGTCGCTGGAAAGGCCTGAAGGCAAAAGCGAGCTGGAGCAGCATTTCCTGGCGCCGCTGGTGGAGCGCGTGTTCAAGGACTATCCCGACCTCGACTACGTCAAGGACCTGCGCGCCGGCGAGTTGCCGCCGCACATCGAGGTCAGCGAATTTTTTTTGAAGACCGGCGACTACCTGGGCAACGAACGCGCGCAACAGGCCTACATCTCGACCAACTACACCTTTGTGGCTCGCGACATGGGGGTGCTGGGCGTGAACGTGATCGCCCAGGCGGTGGCGGCCCGCGAAACGGCGGCGGGCGGCACCGAGTATTCGCTGTCCAGCAACCCCGACGTCACGTTTGAACTGGCGCAGCGCCAGGCGGAAGCCGGCAGGCCCTTGCTGAAGGTGGGCGTGGTCAACCGCCAGATGCCCTTTATGCCCAACCAGGCCATCGCACCGCCCGGCTTTTTCGACGTGGTGGTGACCGATGACGCCGGCACGCATACCCTGTTCGCGCCACCCAACGGCAAGGTCAGCACGGCCGACTACGCCATCGGCCTGCACGCCGCCAGCCTGGTGGCGGACGGCGGCACGCTGCAGATCGGCATAGGCGCGCTGGGCGATGCGATCGCACAGGCGCTGATCGTGCGCGAAAGCGGCAACGCGGAATACCGTCGCATCATGGCGGCCCTTTGCCCCGGCGGGTTGCAAGGCCGCGAGCTGGACGGCTTTGACGAAGGCCTTTACGGCTGCTCGGAAATGTTCGTCAACGGCCTTCTGCAGCTGCTGCAGGCCGGCATCCTGCGCCGCGAGGTGTTTGACGACGAGGCCGTCCAGCGCCTGGTGAACGACGGCCGCATGCCGGGCCTGGCTGTCACCCCGGACACGCTGCTGGCGCTGCTGGACGCCGGGCGCATCCAGCCTGCGCTGGATGCCGAAAGCCTGGCCTTCCTGCAAAAGCTGGGCGTGCTGACGGCACACGTCAGTCTCGGAACCGATGGCGAGCTGGAGGTCAAAGACCAGCGCATTGCCAACCGGCTGGACCAGGCCGCGGTGCGCACGGCGCTGCGGGACGCGGGTGGCCTGGGCGAACGCCTGGCGGGCGGCGTGGTGCTGCACGGCGGCTTCTTCCTGGGCCCGACCGATTTTTACGAACAGCTCAGGCGCATGGCGCCCGAGGCGCTGGCGAAAATCGACATGACGCGCATTGATTTCATCAACCAGTTGCACGGCCAGAGCACGCTCAAGCAGGCGCAGCGCCGCAAGGGCCGCTTCATGAACACGACCATGATGGTCACGCTGCTGGGCGCGGCGGTGTCGGACGGGCTGGAAACGGGCCAGGTCGTCTCCGGTGTGGGCGGACAGTACAACTTCGTGGCCATGGCGCACGCCCTGCCCGACGCGCGCTCCATCCTGATGCTGCGCGCCACCCATGAGCACAAGGACGGCCTGCGCAGCACGCTGCTCTGGAACTATGCCTACGACACCATCCCGCGCCACCTGCGCG
>NZ_CALROB020000080.1:0-8671 GCF_943369675.1 Polaromonas sp. YR568
CTCGCTGATGCTGGCCGTCTACGGCATCGTCAACGGCAATGAGGCCGGCTGGCTTTCAGGCCAGACCTTGGGCCTGCTGGGCGCGGCCGCGGTGCTGATGGCCGTGTTCCTGGCGATTGAAGCGAAGGTGAAAACCCCGCTGGTGCCGCTGGGCCTGTTCCGCCTGCGCAACGTCGCCACCGCCAACGTGGTGGGCGTGCTGTGGGCGGCCGCCATGTTTGCCTGGTTCTTTATCTCGGCGCTCTACATGCAGCTGGTGCTGGGCTACAGCGCCATGCAGGTCGGCCTCGGTTTCCTGCCCGCCAACCTCATCATGGCCGCCTTCTCGCTGGGCCTGTCGGCGAAGATCGTGATGCGCTTCGGCATACGCGGGCCGCTGGCCGCCGGCCTGCTGCTGGCCGCCGCGGGACTGGCACTGTTCGCGCGCGCACCCGTGGCCGGCAGCTTTGTGGCCGACGTGCTGCCCGGCATGCTGCTGCTGGGCCTGGGCGCGGGCATGGCCTTCAACCCGGTGCTGCTGGCCGCCATGAGCGATGTGGACCCGAGTGAGTCGGGCATCGCTTCCGGCGTGGTCAACACCGCATTCATGATGGGCGGCGCGCTGGGACTCGCCGTGCTGGCCAGCCTGGCGGCCGCGCGCACCACCTCACTGGCCGCCGCGGGCGCGGACGCATTGGTGGCGCTCAATGGCGGTTACCAGCTGGCCTTTGTGATAGGCGCGGTGTTTGCCGCTTCGGCCGCGGTGCTGGGGGCCTTGTTGCTCAGGCCGGGCGGTGTGGCGGCAGCCGGCGCCAAGCCTGCCGCCGCCACCCACTAGGCTTCGCCTCAGCCTTACAGCGCAGGCGGGTCCGTCTCGCGTTCAAAGTGGCGGTGCCGTCCCATCGCCTGGATAAAGCGATTCAGCGCATCCGCCGTGTCACCCGAGGCATGCACGATCAGGCCTGCATCGGCCCGCGCGCTTTTTTTGCCTTTGGGCGCATCGCCGGGCGCGGGCGTGATGCCGGCTTTTTCCAGCAGGCGCGCCGAGGCGCCCAGCGCCAGGATGGTCTTGCAATGGCGGTACTGGTCCTTGATGAACTCCATCGTGTGGCCGTCGGCGGCCAGCGCCTTCACCGCGTCCTCGCCGTCCGGCAGCACCAGCGCGTCGAACAGGAAGCCGGGCTCGTTTTCGAGCGAGGCATCGGCGTCCAGCGGCTTGCCTTCGGCCGTGACCAGCGCGCCAATGTGCGGGCCCACCAGCCGCGGCACCGCACCCGCATCCGCGAGCGCCGCCTGCACCTGGTCGATTGCCGCGCCGGCCACGCCGGGCGCCACCAGCACCGCGATCTTGCGCCCGCGTATGCCACCGTCGCCGGGGCGCGCCAGCAATGACAGCGCCGGCGACACCGTAACCTCGGGCTTGGCGGGCTTGGGCATGGCCAGCGGCATGGGGTCGGGCAGTTCCATGCCCAGGCCTTGCGCCACCTTGCGCGCCAGCGGCTCCGAGGCATTGCGCAGCGAGGCCAGCATGCGTTCCCGGATCGCCGGCACCGTCAGCTTGCTGAGTTCAAAACGGAAGGCCGCCGCGATGTGCGCCTGCTCCACGGGCGATTGGCTGTTGTAGAACAGCGCCGCCTGCGTGTAGTGGTCGGCGAACTTCTCTGGCTTGGCCCGCACCTTGGACTGCGCTTCCTTGGCCTCTGTGCGTGCCGCCACGCTGACGAAACCCTGCGCCGCGCCCGCCTGGAAGGGGCAGCCGCCGGCCAGCGAGTTCGGCTCGTAGGCTACGCGCCCGCGCGGGATCGCCTGGCGGTGCATGCCGTCGCGCTGGTTGTTGTGCACCGGCGCGAGCGGCGCGTTGATCGGGATCTCATGGAAGTTGGGCCCGCCCAGGCGCGAGATCTGCGTGTCCACATAGGAGTGGATGCGGCCCGCCAGCAAGGGGTCGTTGGAAAAGTCGATGCCCGGCACCACGTGCGCGGTGCAAAACGCGACCTGCTCGGTCTCCGCGAAGAAATTGTCGGGGTTGCGGTTCAGCACCATGCGGCCCAGCGGCTGCAGCGGGATGAGTTCTTCCGGGATGAGCTTGGTGGCGTCCAGGATGTCAAAGCTGAAGCGCTCGGCCTGCTCCTCGGTGAACACCTGCACGGCCAGCTCCCATTCGGGGTAGACGCCAGCCTCGATGCGCTCCCACAGGTCGCGGCGGTGGAAATCGGGGTCCGCGCCCGAGATCTTCACGGCCTCGTCCCACACCAGCGAATGCGTGCCGAACTTCGGGTTCCAGTGGAACTTCACGAACACCGATGTGCCCTCGGCATTGACGAAGCGGTAGCTGTGCACGCCGAAGCCCTGCATGGTCGCGTAGCTGCGTGGAATCGCGCGGTCGCTCATCACCCACATCAGCATGTGGGTGGACTCGGGCATCAGCGAGACGAAATCCCAGAAGGTGTCGTGCGCGCTTGCGGCCTGCGGCATCTGGTGGTGCGGCTCGGGTTTGACCGCGTGGACCAGGTCGGGGAACTTCATCGCGTCCTGGATGAAGAACACCGGCATGTTGTTGCCCACCAGGTCCCAGTTGCCTTCGTCGGTGTAGAACTTCACCGCGAAGCCGCGCACGTCGCGCGCCGTGTCCTTGGAGCCGCGCTCGCCCTGCACCGTGGAAAAGCGCACAAACACCGGCGTGATTTTTCCTTCTTCCTGGAAGGGCGCCGCCTTGGTGTATTGCGTGAAGGGCTTGTAGCACTCAAAGAAGCCGTGCGCGCCGGAGCCGCGCGCGTGCACGATGCGTTCGGGAATGCGCTCGTGGTCGAAATGCGTGATCTTCTCGCGCAGCACGAAGTCTTCCAGCAACGCCGGCCCGCGCACGCCCGCCTTGAGCGAGTTCTGGTTGTCCGCGATCGCCACGCCCTGGTTGGTCGTGAGCCAGCGCCCGCCCGAATCCACGCGCACGCGGTCCAGCGGCTCTATGGTCGCATTGACGCCTTCGGGCGCCATGCTGCCGGTTTTTTCCGAGCCGTTGTCCTCGCTCAGCGTGCTGCCCGTCGCCAGCCTGGACGCGGGCTCGGCCGTGGCGCCGGGCTGCGGCGCCACGCCGTTGGCGAAGCCGTGTTCGCCCGCCTTGTTCGGGTTGTAGGGCATGGCCGCCGCCAGCTCCTGGACCTGCGCCGCCTTCTCGGCGGCCGCATCACCGCCCGGGTCGCGTTTGACTCCGGCTGGTGCGCTGTCGGTGTTTTTGGGTGCGGCTTTCGACGAAATTCCTGTGGGGCCTGTGGGTTTGGGCATGGGGTTCATTCAAAAAGGGTTGATGAAGAAAGCGGCTTTGCCCCGCGTGAAGTGCTGCATGCGCCGCACGTCGCGGACGTTCGATGCTATTTTTGGGGGCGTGCATCCCGGTGTAGGACGCTGCGCCGTGGCCATCAAGGCCGGGTTCCTCGGGCACATAAACCGCTTCAAAACGGCCTGTATGTGGCGTTGTCTTTTGGGGTGCAGGGCGGCGTGCCGAGCCCGCATGTGAGGCCTTAGGACCTCAGCGGCAAACGTCGCCGGTGTGGGAATGCGGCCCTGGGGGCGCAGACTTCCTGCTGAGTGGTTGCCGTCCTACAAAGGGGTGAATACCCGCGGCCTACGATTCGCATTTTTACCAGGAGGCAACGCATGTCCGACGACAAAAGCAAGACAGGCGCAGACCGCAAACTGATTGCCCTCGAGCAGCCCCACGAACTGCGCGACTGGATGAAGTCCCTGGGCTGCACCGAGCAGGAATTGCGCGATGCCGTCAAGGCGGTGGGGCACTCGGCCGACGCCGTGCGGGCTTATCTCGCCAAAAAATAAGCCACAGCGATATGTCTAACGCGCCGGCGCGCCGTGAATACTGAAGACCTACCGCGTAGCAGCAGCGTGCTGCTGCTGATCGACTTCATCAACCCCATGGATTTCCCGGGTGCAGAGGACTTGGCCGAAGCCGCGGTGGACGCCGCGCGCGCGACCTCGGCCTTGAAAGCCGCGCTGCGCAAGGCGAGCGTGCCGGCCATTTATGCCAACGACAACTACGGCGGCTGGCAATCCGATTTCCAGACCCTGGTGGAACGCTGCGCCCGCGGCGGCGGCGCCTCCGGCGAAATGGCGCGCTTGCTGCGCCCCCAGCAAGGCGACCTGACCATCCTCAAGCCCAGGCATTCGGCGTTTTTGGGCTCGCCGCTGGACCTGCTGCTGTCTCGCATGGAGGCCAAGGAAATCATCATCACCGGCGTGGCTACCGACATCTGCGTGCAGCTGACCGCCATGGACGGTTTCCTGCGTGGCTACACCTTGCGCGTGCCGGCCGACTGCACTGCGGCCGAATCCGCCGATTACCAAAAGCAGTCGATTGCCTATATGGAGCGGGTGCTCAAGTGCGACGTGGCGCCCTCGGCCTTTGTCGAAGCCGGCGCCTGCCCCGCGCCCCAACACAGGAGACTCGCATGACCACCCTCACAGGAAGCTGCCATTGCGGCAAGAACGCCTTCCGTATCGACGGTGACCTCCCCACGCAACTCACGCGCTGCACCTGCTCGTTTTGCAGCAAGCGCGGCGCTTTGCTCGCTTACTACCCGCCGGAGCAGTTTCACGTCACCACGTCCGCAGCGGCCGATGCGATCTACCGCTGGCAGACCAAACTCGTCGAGCACCACTTCTGTCCCGAGTGCGGCGTGTCCACTTTCTCCGACAGCCCGGCCTTCGAGATGGACGGCAGCTGGGACGGTAGCACGCGCCGCATAGGCATCAACGCGCGGCTGCTGGACGGCTTCGACGCGGCCACGGCGCCCGTGGCCGTGATAGACGGCAAGAACCTCTGGTAGCCCGTGCCGTGTAATCTGGGGATGCAAATTCATCCGCAGACTTCGCAGATTTACGCAGATTAAAAACAAGAAGGTTTAATTGACACTTCACTGCTCGCGGCTTTGCCTCTGAGGGTCTTCATCTGTGTAAATCTGCGTAATCTGCGGATATAAATTTTCTTCAGAATCAGAAGTGCGGCGGAAGCTCGTCGCGCAGGCTGCGGCTGGTGGTGATGTCGCCGTCGCGCACCGGCGCGGCCTTCAGTTCGGCCACTTCGCGCAGCAGCGCGTCGATTTGCTGCTGCTGGCGCACGATCACCTTGTCGAGCTGGTCCAGCAGGTCCTCGGCAAAGCTTGCCTTGATCTCGAGTTCCGTCAGGCGCTGGTCGGTGTCGTTGCTGCCGGCGGCGGCGCTGTTGTCGCGTATGCCTTGCGGGGTGTTCGGGTTTTCCATGCCTGTATTGGACATGAAGCCCGGGCCCTTGCCCGCCGGCGGTGCAAATTTGGGGAAATAAGCACCTTGTTTTTTCACTGGGCCCTGCCTAAGCTGACGCCAATCTTTCCGCAAGGAGGCCGGCGATTCAGCCACTTCGTGGCATCGCCTCGGCACATTCGCGGCAACGGTGCGTGTGAAGGAGAAAAACATGGTGGACCCAACCACTCGACAACCGGAGGCTTCAGGCGAGGACCTGGAGGCGGAGCGCAAAGCCATTGCGTCACGCAGGAAGTTTGTCTATGCCGACGGAACAGGCCCCAGGGAAACCTGGGGCTTGGCCCTGTCCGGCGGCGGCATCCGCAGCGCAACCTTTTGCCTCGGCGTGTTGCAGGCGCTGGCAAAGGCCTCTTTCAATTTCCCGAAAGAAAGCGCGCCATTGCCCAAGGCGCCGGAGGCCCCAAACCCGCCCTGGCCCTTGCTGGCCCGTTTTGATTTCCTGTCCACCGTCAGCGGAGGCGGCTACATAGGGGGTTTCTACTCCGCGCTGTTTCGCACAAGGAACAAGCAGGAACCCGTCCCGGATGAGCTGGCCACCCTGGCGGCGCGCGAAGCCTATGCCGCGCTCGCCACCGACCCGCCCGGCAGGCTGAGCAAGGACCCGGAGTCACGCGACAAGCCGGACCGGCCCTTGCGCTGGCTGCGCGAGAACGGGCGTTACCTGGCGCCCAACAACACCGGTGACCTGTTCTACGACGTCGCCATCGCCATCCGCAATCTCTGCGCCGTGCACTATGTGATGGGTGTGACGCTGCTGACCGTGTTTCTGCTGATGTTTGCCTTTCGTTTTGGCAGCCTGCAGGTGACGGTTTTTGGGATAGACACGCTGGCAATCGCGCTCGAAACCATGATGCAGCCGCAGTTGCCGATGGAGGGCCTCAGGATTTGGTACAGCCCGTGGTTCGGCGTGCTGGGACTCTGGCTCTTGGTCGCGGTCATACCTTGTGGCGTGGCGTACTGGCTGGACCAGGACAAGTCCAATGCCGAGGCCGGAAAATGGTGGCAGCCGATTACCGTGCCGGCTCGTGTGGCGCTGGGTTTGTTGCTTGTGGGCGTCGCCCTTGCCGCATTCATCTGGTGCCAGGTCGCGGAATCGATAAGCGACGTCGACGAATTGTTCCTGAATGTTCCCGTACCGGCCTTTTTGCTGGTGCTGATGGACGTCGCGCTGTTTTTTTCACTGGCTGCATTTAATTTCGCCAAATACCGTCCACCGCAGGTAGCCCGGCTGTTTCGCAACCGGATCACGCGATGGCTTTCCAAAGTGCTGACCGTTTCATGGGTCATCGGCCTGCTGGCACTGGTTGAAACTGCGGGCCAAACACTTTATCTCTGGCTGACGGCCAGCGGGGCGGAGGCGGGCGCGATTTTCAGTGTGGCCGGCGTCGTCACCGCCCTGGTGGCGGCGGTCCGGAAATTCGCACCCGTGCTGGCCCAGCCCGGCAAAGACGGCTGGCTCAGCAAGCTCCCGCTGAACGCCATTCTTGGCGTCGTCGGCGTGGCACTGGTCCTGCTGCTGGCAGTGATCTGGAGTTGTGTGGCCGCAGCCTTGCTGTTTGGAATGCAGATGCCAGCGCCGAACTGCGGGCAACTCCTGATCGAAGCGATGTTTACCCAGGCCGGCTCAGGCCCGGGTTTCTCAGAACTGTGGCCATACCTTTATCCGGTGATCCTGGTGGTTTTCTGCCTGTTCGCCACGGCGGCGGCGGGCTGGTTCCTGGGCTTCATCAACCTGTCCAGCCTGCAGGTGATGTATGGCGCGCGCCTCACGCGTGCCTACCTGGGCGCATCGAACAAGCAGCGCTTTGAGGGCGAGGCCAACATGGACGTGACCGAGGCCGACGAGAGCGACGACTTTTCGCGCAAGGACTACTACGGCAAGAATCATTTTGGTCCGGCACACATCGTCAACGTGACCATCAACGCCACCACCGGCACCGGCGACCAGTTGACCCAGCGCGACAGGCAGGGTCTGCCGCTGGCGGTCACGCCCGCCGGCATCCTGGTGGACGGAAGGCGTTGGGATTCCAGCGCCGGCGACTTCGTGGGCATGCAGCCTGAAGCCAATGCCGACGAAGCCGGCGCCAACGGCAGCCTCAAGGCGAAAGTCGTTGCCAAGGCAAAAGCCCTGGCCAAAGCCCTCAAACCCCCGCCTCCCGAGCTGTCCATGGGCCAATGGATGGGCGTGTCCGGCGCGGCATTCTCAACGGGCCTGGGCCGGGGCACCTCGCTCGGGCAGGCCATGCTCTTCACCATCACCAACATACGACTGGGCTGGTGGTGGGACTCCGGCAAAAAAGACGCCAACACACCTTTTCGGCTGTGGCGCAACCAGATCTACCTGCGGGACGAACTGCGCGCCCGCTTCCTGGGCACGGACGGCTCGCACTGGTATCTCAGCGACGGCGGGCATTTTGAGAACACCGGCGTGTTCGAGCTGCTGCGCAGGAAAGTCGGTTTTATCGTGTGTTGCGACTGCGGCGCCGACCCCAACTACACCTACGAAGACCTGTCCAACCTCATGCGCCTGGCGCGCATTGATTTTCGGGCGGAATTCGAGTGTGTCGGGCCGGCCGCCTTCCCCGGGTTTTCCGCGGATGTGAAGGACTACTTCGCCACCGACGAAGCCGAGCTGTGCCCGCCGCCCGACCCGCAGGGCCAACTCCCGGTCGCGCCCGACAACAAATGCGCCTTGCTCTACCGCGTGACTTATGCGGGCAGCAAGGATGAAACCTTTTTGCTGGTGCTCAAACCCCGCCTGATCCAGAGCGCGCCGCTGGACCTGTTCGAGTACCAGGTCAAAAACCCCTCGTTCCCGCAGCAGACCACTTTCGACCAGTTCTTCGACGAAGCCCAGTGGGAAAGCTACCGCAAGCTGGGTGTGCTGATCGGCTCGCGGATATTCCAGTGAGGCTGCCGGCCCTGCCGCGACCGCGGTCTTGCTCCTTCCCCCGCTGGGGGAAGGCTGGGAGGGGGGCCCCCGGCGCTGGAGGCTGCTGTGCGTGTTGACAAAAGACCGACGAACCCTCTCCCTGCGGGAGAGGGTGCAATGTGCAAATACCCGTTTTCTCCATCCGGAATACAGTGGACGCTGTGCCGCGCACCGGCCTTTCATTCCACAATCCGCCCACCATGACCCAAGCCCAACAAAACTTCCCCGCCGACTTCCCCATCACCCAGAAATGGCCCGCCCAGCACCCGGATCGCATCCAGCTGTATTCGCTGCCCACGCCCAACGGCGTCAAAGTGTCCATCCTGCTTGAAGAGGCCGGCCTGGCCTATGAGCCGCATCTCGTGAGCTTCGAGACCAACGACCAGATGTCCGAGGCCTTTCTCTCGCTCAACCCCAACAACAAGATCCCCGCCATCATCGACCCCCAGG
>NZ_CALROB020000081.1:0-8588 GCF_943369675.1 Polaromonas sp. YR568
CAGGACTTCCAGGACCTGACCGGCCAGGTCATCAAGAAGATGATGGACGTGATCAAGGACATGGAGACGCAGCTGCTGCAGCTGCTGATCGACAACGCCCCGCCCGAAAAGCGGCAGGAGGCCGGCAACGGCCTGCTCAACGGGCCGCAGATCAAGACCGGCGTGCCTGACGCGGTGGACGGCCAGGACCAGGTGGATGATTTGCTGGCCAGCCTGGGGTTCTAGGCCGGCCCTTCGATACCTCAGGGCGAACGGGGTTTGTGGGGTTTTTAAAAACCACCACGTTCGGGGTTGAGGTTTCCTCTCCGTTCGGGCCGAGGTTTCTTGTCCGTTCGGGCTGAGCCTGTCGAAGCCTCGTTTCGGGGCCGACTCTCCACCCCGTTCGGGCTGAGGTATCGAAGCCTCGTTTCGGGGCCGACGCTCCATCCCGTTCGGGCTGAGGTATCGAAGCCCCGCGTGAAACTGTCGAACCCTTCGGCAGGCTCAGGGCGAACGGTAACGGGCCCAAGGCAGGCCACCCCCTTATTGCCCAAAGAACAGCCTGTTACATGGCCTGTTTCCCAGATCGATTTTGGGCCCCCACTCCAATAATTCTGATGACAAGGCGCCGTTCGCGCCTCGCGCAGCGGAGCATTGATGTCGGAAGAAAGTGATCTCGAAAAAACCGAACCGGCCTCGCCGCGTCGCCTGGAAAAGGCGCGCGAAGAAGGCCAGGTTGCGCGGTCGCGGGAGCTTGTCACCTTCGTCATGCTGAGCACCGGCGTGGGCGGGGTGTGGGTCCTGGGCGAGATGATGGGCGGGCACTTCGACAGCGCGCTGCGCAACGGCCTGCAGTTCGAGCGCGCCTCGGCCTTCGACCCCGCGCACATGATGAACCAGGCCGGTTCCGCCGTGCTGCACGCCATGCAGGCGCTGATGCCTGTGCTCATGCTGATGCTGGTGGCCGCGCTGGTGGCGCCCATGCTGCTGGGCGGCTGGCTGCTCTCGGGCAAGTCGCTGGCGCCGAATTTTTCCAAGCTCAACCCCATCGCCGGCATAGGCCGCATGTTCTCGGTCGAGACGCTGGCCGAACTGGTCAAGACCATCATCAAGTCGCTGCTGGTCGGGGGCGTCGCATGGTGGGTCATCATGGACGACCTGGCCGCCATCATGGCGCTGCTCAGCGAACCTTCGCGCGCCGCGCTGCCGCACACCCTGCACCTGGTGGCCGGCAGCTGCGCGCTCATCATCGCCTCGCTGCTGCTGGTGGCCGGCATCGACGTGCCCTACCAGCTGTGGAGCCATGCGCACAAGCTGCGCATGTCGCGCGAGGACCTGCGCCAGGAACAAAAAGAAAGCGACGGCGACCCGCAGGTCAAGGCGCAGATACGCCGGGCGCAGCAACAGATGGCCAAGCGCCGCATGATGGCCGAGGTGCCCAAGGCCGACATCATCGTCACCAACCCGACGCACTTCGCGGTCGCCCTCAAGTACATCGACAAGGACATGCGCGCGCCGCGCGTCATCGCCAAGGGCACCGACCTGGTGGCGCTGCGCATACGCGCCATGGCCGAGGAACACAAGATACCGGTGCTGGAAGCGCCGCCGCTGACGCGCGCGCTCTACCGCCACACCAAGCTGGGCGACGAAATCCCGGCGGCGCTGTATGCGGCCGTGGCCGAAGTGCTGGCCTGGGCCTACCAGCTGCAGCGCGCGGCCGAAGGCGGCGCCACGCCGCGCACGCCGCGCGACCTGCCGGTGCCCGACTCCCTTGATCCCCTTGCCCTGGCGGGCACGACAACAGAACCCACAGGAAACGCCGCATGACGCTGGCCGATACATTGATGCGCCTGCCGCGGCAGATGATGGCCGGCAACCAGGGCAAGGGCCTGGTCGGCCCGGTGCTGATCATCCTGATCCTGGCGATGATGGTGCTGCCGCTGCCGCCGTTTTTGCTGGACCTGCTGTTCACCTTCAACATCGCGCTGTCCATCATGGTGCTGCTGGTCAGCATGTACACCATGAAGGCGCTGGACTTTGCAGCCTTCCCCTCGGTGCTGCTGTTCACCACCTTGCTGCGCCTGTCGCTGAACGTGGCCTCCACCCGCGTGGTGCTGATGGAAGGCCACACCGGGCCGGACGCCGCGGGCAAGGTCATCGAGGCCTTCGGCCACTTCCTGGTCGGCGGCAATTTCGCCGTCGGCGTGATGGTCTTCATCATCCTGGTGGTGATCAACTTCATGGTCATCACCAAGGGCGCGGGCCGCATCGCCGAGGTGGGCGCGCGCTTCACGCTGGACGCGATGCCGGGCAAGCAGATGGCCATCGACGCCGACCTCAACGCCGGCCTGATCGGCGAGGACGTGGCGCGCCAGCGCCGCGCCGAAGTGGCGCAGGAGGCCGACTTCTACGGCTCCATGGACGGCGCCAGCAAGTTCGTGCGCGGCGACGCGGTGGCCGGCCTCTTGATCCTGGTGATCAACATCGTCGGCGGCCTGATCGTCGGCATGGCCCAGCACGGGCTGGACTTCAATTCGGCGGTGACCACCTACACGCTGCTGGCCATCGGCGACGGCCTGGTCGCGCAAATCCCGGCGCTGGTGATTTCCACGGCGGCCGGTGTCATCGTCTCGCGCGTCACCACCAACGAGGACGTGGGCGGCCAGCTCACCGGCCAGCTGTTCGCGAACCCGCAGGTGCTGTTCCTGACGGCCGGCGTGATCGGCCTGATGGGCCTGATCCCCGGCATGCCCAACATCGCTTTCCTGATCATCGCCGGCGGCCTGGTCTGGCTGGGGCGCCGCGTCCAGCGGCGCGCCGTGGCCGGCGCGGCCGCCAAGGCCGAGCCGCCGCCGGCGCCCGCGGCGGCCGAGTCGCAGGAAGCCAGCTGGGACGACGTGGCGCTGGTCGACCCGCTGGGCCTGGAAGTCGGCTACCGGCTGATCTCGCTGGTGGACAAAAGCCAGAACGGCGAGCTGCTGGGCCGCATCAAAAGCATACGCAAGAAGTTCGCGCAGGACATCGGCTTCCTGGTGCCGGTGGTGCACATCCGCGACAACCTGGAAATCAAGCCCAACGTCTACGTCCTCAAGCTCAAGGGCGTGCAGATCGGCCACGGCGAGGCCTTCCCGGGCCAGTGGATGGCCATCAACCCGGGGCAGGTCAGCTCCAGCCTGCCCGGCACGCCGACCAAAGACCCGGCCTTCGGCCTGCCCGCCATCTGGATAGACGCCGGCCTGCGCGAGCAGGCGCAGATCTACGGCTACACGGTGGTCGACGCCAGCACCGTGGTGGCCACGCATTTGAACCACCTGATCCACGCGCACGCCGCCGAGCTGCTGGGCCGCCAGGAAGTGCAGCAGCTGCTGGACCGCATCGGCAAGGAATCGCCCATGCTGGTGCAGGACCTGGTGCCCAAGACCCTGTCGCTCACGACGCTGCAGAAGGTGCTGCAGAACCTGCTGGACGAAAGCGTGCCGATACGCGACATGCGCACCATCCTCGACGTGCTGGCCGAGCACGCGGCCACGGTGACCGACACCACCGAGCTGACTTCGCTGATCCGCCTGTCGTTGTCGCGCGCCATCGTGCAGCACATCTTCCCCGGCAACGAGGCGCTGCAGGTGATAGGCCTGGACAGCTCGCTGGACCGCATGCTGCTGCAGGCGCTGAGCAACAGCAACGGCCTGGAGCCGGGCCTGGCCGACAACCTGCTGCGCGAAGCCCAGCAGGCCATGGAACGCCAGTCGCAACTCGGGCTGGCGCCGGTGCTGGTGGTGCAGCACCCGCTGCGCGTGCTGCTGGCGCGCTTCCTGCGCCGCAGCCTGCCCGACCTCAAGGTGCTGTCGCACGCCGAGATCCCTGACACCCGCACCATCAAAGTGACCGCCACGATCGGAGCCAAGACTTGAACACCCGCACGACAACTGCCTCTACCGGCTCCACCGGCTCCACCGGCTCCACCGGCTCCACCGGCGCCACCGCGACCTTCCAGGTCGTCGCGCCCTCCAGCCGCGAGGCGCTGCGCCTGGTGCGCGAAAGACTCGGCCCCGACGCCGTGGTGCTGTCCAATCGCGTCACGCTGGACGGCGTGGAAGTCATCGCGGCGCTGGAGGGTGCGGAGGTCGCGCCTGCCGTGACTGTGGCGCCTGCGCCATCGCGGCCCGCGACGCTTTCAGCCGCTCCCGCCGTGCATGCGCATGCAAGCCCGGCCGAAGGCGACGCCGTGCTGCGCGAAATCCATTCCATGCGCGGCATGATCGAAGAACAACTCGCCGGCATGGCCTGGAACGACAAGCAGCGCCGCGACCCGGTGCGCGGCCACCTGCTGCGCACCTTGCTGGGCGCGGGCTTCAGCGCGCGCCTGGCCAAGGACGTGCTGCAGGACCTGCCCACGGGTCAGAGCCACGCCGCCGGCATGGACTACGCCAAGGCCGAGCTGGCGCGCCGCATGCCGCTGCTCGAAGACGAAGACGCGCTGATGGACCAGGGCGGCGTGTACGCGCTGATGGGCCCCACCGGCGTCGGCAAGACCACCACCACGGCCAAACTCGCGGCGCGCTGCGTGATGCGCTTCGGCGCCGACAAGCTGGCCCTGGTCACCACCGACAGCTACCGCATAGGCGCTTACGAGCAACTGCGCATCTACGGCCAGATCCTCGGCGTGTCGGTGCATGCGGTGAAGGACGCGGCCGACCTGGACCGCGTGCTGATAGGCCTGCGCGACAAACACATGGTGCTGATAGACACGGTGGGCATGAGCCAGCGCGACCGCGCCGTCTCGGAGCAGATCGCCATGCTGTGCGGCGCCAACCGGCCGGTCAAGCGGCTGCTGCTGCTCAATGCCTCCAGCCACGGCGACACGCTCAATGAAGTGGTGCGGGCCTACCGCCATGGCGACCATGCCGACAGCGGCTGGGACCTGGCGGGCTGCATCTTCACCAAGGTCGACGAATCCACCCACCCCGGCGCGCTGATCGACATGGCGATACGCCACCAGCTGCCGGTGCATTACATCTCCAGCGGCCAGAAGGTGCCCGAGCACCTGGTGCTGGCCGACGGCAAGGCGCTGGTCGACAGCGTGTTCCAGGCCAAAAGCCGCAGCGCGTTGTTTGTGCCCGGCGAGTCCGACCTCGACGAGAAACCGGCCGCCGGCGGCGATGAAGCGCAAGCCGCCGCGGCCGAAGCCGCCGAGGCGCAGGCCGTCAGCGAGCGCCTGCGCGCGCAATGCCGGCAATTGATCAAGGCCCTGACGCACAACGCGCAGGAGCTGGCCACCAACGCCGCCGCGCTGTCGCAGGGCGGCATCGGTTTTGAGGAAACCCGCGCGCTGTGGCGCCAGCTCTCGGGCAGCGTGGGCGGCGGCCATGCGCAGAGCGAACACGGCGTGGCGCAGGCCTTGCTGTCGCAGGCCGCCACCGACAGCGCCGCCGTGTGCGGCGACTACGTGCTGGCCGTGGCCGGCGAGACGCGCCTGGCGCCGCAGGAAGAAGGCGGCGCCCCGCAAATGCTGGCCGGCACGCTGCTGCTGTCGGACCGCAGCGGCAAGCCTTTCGCGGCGCCGCTGCAGCACCTGGCCGGGCCGGGACACAGCGAAGAATCATTGGAACCGGGCCGCTGGGCCCTGAAGCAGGCGCTGGACAAAACCGTGGTGCAGCTGCTCGCGCGTGCGCCCGAGGCGGGTGTGATGCTGCAGTGGGAACAGGAAGGGCGCCACTGGGCGGCCTGCGCCGGCTCCGCGCTGCGCATCGTCGACGCGGCCACAGGCGCGCGCGGCACGCTGGGCAAGCTGGCGGCGGGCTTGTCTTTCAGCACGGCGCGGCCCGTGGTCTACCGCAAGAAAGCCGCGCTGATGTCGGTGGCGGAAGCCCGCGTCAGCCTGCGCCCCGCGCTGGACGAGATCACGCCCGGCACGCAGCCGTCCTTGCCGGTGCTGCGCTGCGTGGTCAGGCGCATGGTCGATGCCGACACCGGCAAGGTGCTGGCGCACAGCTATGTGCTGGCCGGCAAGGGCGTGCGCGCCCCGGCGCAGAAGATGGCGCAGTGGCCGGCCTGGCGCAGCGCGGCCGAGCCCTGGTTCAAATTCCTGGGGCAGGGCATTGCCCAGCTCGACGCGTCGGCCGCGCCGGCGCGCCGCATGATCGCCGGCCAGGCCTGCACCACCGTCTTCCTGCTGCAAGGCCTGCAGGACGAATGGGCCGACACGGCGCGCAAGGCGCTGGCGCAACTGGCCGGGCGCTCCGTGCGGCCCGGCCGGCCGGTGCCGGCGCCCGTGCTGCTGGAAGGCGTGGGCAAGCTGCTGGTGCTGCTCGATGCGTTTGAAACCGAGGGCGTCAGCATGGCGGCGCAGCCCGCCTCTGCGGAAATTTCGCAACTGCCGCAACTGCCCGCGGCGCGGACCTGAGGATGGCCCTGTGAAGACACCGTTCACCGACCAGGCCGACGGGCTCAGGCGCCTGATGGCCAACAGCCCGGGGCGGCTGGTCGCCTTTGTGGGCGGCGCGCCCGGCGTGGGCGCGAGCAGCGTCGCGATGAACCTCGCGGCGGCGCTGGGCCGGCTGGGGCAGGACGTGCAGGTGCTCGATGAACGCGGCGAACCGCAGTCGCCTTATGTGCGCCGCCAGGGCCGGCTGGTGCTGGTCGATGCGCGGCTGGATGATGAGGGCAGGCTGTCGCCGCTGGCCGCCCAGGCCGACGAGCTGGTGGTGGTGCTGCGGCCGCAGGTCGACACCATCACCGCCGCCTATGCCTGCATCAAGCGCCTGCACCAGGCGCATGCGCCGCGGCGCATGCGGGTGCTGGTCAACCGCGCGGCCAATGCGGGCGAAGCCGGCCGCATCCTGGTCAACCTGGCCGCGGTCGCGAAGAGCTACCTCTCGCTGGCGCTGGAGCCGGCCGGCAGCATACGCGAGGACGAGCAGCTGGCGCAGGCGCGCTGGCTGAACATGAGCGTGGTCGAAGCCTTCCCCGGCAGCCCGGCCGCGCTGGACGTGGACCGCATCGCCGCCGACCTGCTGCGCTGGCCCGCGCCCGCGGCGCAAGGCCCGCGGCCCGCCGTGCCCGAAGCAATGCCCGCGCGCCGTGACTTGTCCCCGGCCGCCGCCGGCGCCTGAATTCCCCGACCGTTTGAAAAGCAGGAGCAATCCGCCATGTACACCCCCCAGGGAAAAATAGACAACTGCCCGTCGGCGCTGCTGGCCCAGCACGCGCCGCTGGTGCGCCGGCTGGCGCTGCAATTGATCGCCAGGCTGCCGGCCAGCGTGGAGCTGGACGACCTGATCCAGGTCGGCATGCTGGGGCTGCTGGACGCGGCTGAAAAATACCAGGACGACCAGGGCGCGAAATTCGAGACCTACGCCAGCCAGCGCATACGCGGCGCCATGCTCGACGAATTGCGCGCCAACGACTGGGTGTCGCGCGGCCTGCGCAAGTCCTCGCGCAGCGTCTCGACGGCGGTGCGCGCGCAGGAACAGAAGCTGGGCCGCGCGCCCAGCGAAAGCGAGATCGCGCAGGAGCTGCAATTGCCGCTGGAGGCCTACCAGCAGCTGCTGCAGGAAATCCACGGCTGCCAGCTGGTCTATTACGAAGACTTCGACCGCGGCGATTCGGAAAGCCGCGAGAACAGCTTCCTGGACCGGCAGGACCACGGCAAGCGCGCGCTGGCCGACGAGCCGCTCACGCAATTGCTGCAAGGCGACTTCCGGCGCCAGCTGGTCGCGGCCATAGGGCAGTTGCCCGAGCGCGAACAGCTGCTGCTGAGCCTTTATTACGAAGAAGAGCTGAACCTGCGCGAAATCGGCGCGGTGCTGGACGTGACCCAGTCCCGCGTCTGCCAGCTGCACAGCCAGGCCATCAACCGGCTGCGCGGCAGTTTGGGCGATTTGCTGGGCACCGCGCGCGGCGAGGCGCCCGCAACGCCCGCACCTGCGCCTGCGCCTGCGCGCAAGCCGGCCGCTTCCTCCGCCACGGCCCGGCCCAAGCCGGCGAAGGCCATGTCGTGAGTTTGCGACCGTTTGCCTTGAGCTTGGCCTGTCCTGACCTGTCGACGGGCTGGAGATTTTTACGCCTTCCCCCACTGGGGGAAGGTTGGGATGGGGGCCCCCGGCGCCTGAAGTTTCGCCGGAAGTATTTCAAAGGCCGCTGGCCCCTACCCCCACCCTCCCCCAGCGGGGGAGGGAGTAAGAGGGTTCCTGTTTTTAATCTGCGGAAATCTGCGTCATCTGCGGATAAATTGAGATGCAAAAGAACGTTCGCCCTGAGCCTGTCGAAGGGTTGTCTCTTCAACAACCCCAGGACATTTCCAGCCCTCAAGGTTTTCCCTGATATTGCCGTTAAGGGGAGAAGGCATACCGCTTTCGCCCGCATCCCGGCCCACCGGCGGGGTTTGTGCCCGGCCGGCGTGCCATCACCATTGATTTCCAAGGAGTGCGCATGCACGCAGTAGCAAACAATCCCGTACCGGCCGCCAAGGCGCTGGAGTTCCTGGCTTTCACTTTGGGCCAGGAAGAGTACGGCGTGGACATCCAGAAAGTGCAGGAGCTGCGCGGTTACGACACGGTGACGCGCATCGCCAATGCGCCCGAACACATCAAGGGTGTGGTCAACCTGCG
>NZ_CALROB020000082.1:0-8082 GCF_943369675.1 Polaromonas sp. YR568
AAACGCAAGCTTTCGGCCGGGTTGTCTAAATGAGGGTTGCGGTCATAGGTGCAGGCTGGGCCGGCTGCGCGGCCTCCGTGGAAGCCACGCGCCTGGGCTACCAGGCCACGCTGTTTGAAACCACCCGCATCGCGGGCGGGCGCGCGCGGCGCGTGGGCGGCACGCTGGCGGGCGAGCCGCTGGTGCTCGACAACGGCCAGCACATCCTGATAGGCGCTTATGCCGAAACACTGCGCCTGATGAAAGACCTGGGCGTGGACACCGATGCCGCGTTGCTGCGCATGCCGCTGACGCTGCAGTTCCCCGACGGCGGCGGCCTGAAGCTGCCGCAGCTGCCGGCCCCGCTCGATGCGCTGGCCGGCATTGTCATGGCGCGCGGCTGGTCCCTGAGCGACAAGCTCTCCATGCTCAAGGTCGCGGTGGGCTGGCAGCTCAAAAAATTCCAGTGTGACCCCAACCAGTCCGTGGCCGACCTGTGCCGCGGCCTGGCGCCCGGCGCCATGGCCGCGCTGATCGAGCCGCTGTGCGTCTCGGCCCTGAACACGCCTGCCGAACGCGCCAGCGGTCAGGTCTTCCTCCGCGTGATGCGCGATGCGCTGTTTTCGGAAAGCGGCGGCTCCAACCTGCTGCTGCCGCGCGCCGACCTCAGCGCCCTGCTGCCCGACGCCTCGCTGGCCTGGCTGGCCGCGCAGGGCAGCGCGCCACAACTGGGCGCACGCGTGCAGGCCATCGCGCCGCTTGGCTCAGGCTGGGCCGTGAGCACCGATACCAGCGAGGCCTTCGACTGCGTGGTGCTCGCCTGCCCGCCACAGGAAGCGGCACGGCTGGTTGAAGGCAGCGGCGTCGCCGCGCCGGACTGGCTGGCGCAGGCGCACGGCCTGCAGCACGAGGCCCTGACGACCGTCTATGCCTGGGCGCAGGACGCGCGGCTGGAACTGCCCATGCTGGCATTGCCCGCCGGTCCCGGCGAGCCGGCCCAATTCGTCTTTGACCGCGGGCAACTGGGCGGCCCGGCCGGCCTGCTGGCTTTTGTGATCAGCGCCAGCACCGGCGACAGCGCCACGCTGACAGCACAGGTGCTGGCGCAGGCGAAATCGCAACTGTGGCATCTGGGGCTGGGCGCCATGCAGGCGGTGCAGACCATTGTCGAAAAGCGCGCCACCTTTGCCTGCACGCCCGGCCTGCGGCGCCCGGGCGCCGATGTGGCGCCTGGCCTCTGGGCCTGCGGCGACTATGTCGACGGCCCCTACCCCGCCACGCTGGAAGGCGCCGTGCGGTCCGGCCTGGAAGCGGCCCGGCGCCTCCACTAGGTCAGGGCTGGCCGCAGGTGCCCCAGAGTCAGGCGCTCTTGGCCATCAAACGCACCGTGCGATAGGCCGGCCGCGACAGGCAGCGCTGGAGCCACTCATCCACGCGCGGGCACTGCGCCATCAGGCTGGTCGCGCCCTGTACCCAGGCCAGGACCGACGCCACACAAATGTCGGCTGCGGTAAAACGCTCGCCGGCCAAGTAAGGGCGGCCTTGCAGATGCTGGTCGAGCACGCGCAGCGGCGTCAACAGGTGGCGCTCGGCGTCATCGGCCAGTTGGGGTTTTCGGCGGTCCGCCGGCATCATGATGCGGTGCATCAAAAACGCCAGCGCGTCTTTCTCGCATTCGGTGACCACCCAGAAGCTCCAGCGCAGGATCTCAGCTTGTTCGGCATGGTTTTGCGCGGCCAGCAGCGGCGCGCCCGGCGTCTTGAAACGCTCGGCCAGGTAGAGCACGCAGGCCATGGACTCCCAGACCAGCACGCCTTCGTCGTCCACCACGGGGATGCGGCCGTTCGGGTTGATGGCGAGGAACTCCGGCGTGCGTGTGGCGCCGCCCGCGTAAGGCAGCGCGATGTGTTCATGCGCCAGCCCCATTTCGTGGACCAGCCACAGCGGGCGCGCCGCGCGCGAAGCTGCCGTGCCGTAAATCTTGAGCGTCATGAAAGCCCCCTTGTAAAAAGCCCCTTTAAGGGCCGGCCCGCTTCAGAACCTGTTCACGGTCTAAACGGGGCCGCGTTTAGACCGTGAACAGGTTCTCAACGCGGGAACAAGTCGCACAACTCGGTCAGCGTGGTCACCGTTTCGTGCGGCACGGCCGGGTGCGCCCACATCTGGTCGGAGCGGTTGACCCACACCGTCTGCATGCCGCAATTGAGCGCGCCCAGCACGTCCAGCGTGGCATCGTCACCCACATGCAGCACTTCGCCGGGCTGCACGTCGACCGCGCCGGCGGCCGCATGGAAGATGCGCGGATCCGGCTTGCCCACGCCGAACTGCTGGGCGCTGATGCTGGCCTGGAAGTAGCGGTCTATGCCGATGCGCTTGATGTCGGCATTGCCGTTGGACACCGCCACCAGCGGATAGCGGCCGGACAAAAACTCGAGCGCGAGAATGGCGTCTTCAAACAGGGTGACCTTGTTGCGCTCACCGAAAAAGACGTCGAAGGCGGGCTCGGCCAGCAAGGGGTCTTCACGTGAGCGGTACAGCGCCAGCCGTATCGCCTCTCGGCGTATGGCGCTGAGGTTGTGCTTGAGTTCGGGCCGCGAGCGCGTGACGTGCTCACGGATCTCGTGACGGGCAGCGGGGTTGGAAAACAGCGCCGCGGTCATGGGCGCATGCTGGTTGAGCCAGTCGTCCAGTGCTTTTTCGGCCCTCTCGATGGCCGGCCAGATGGGCCACAAGGTGTCATCGAGGTCTAGCGTGATGGCTTTGATGGTGGTCAGGTCTAGCATGGTCAAGGGCGAACGGATAAGCGAGAATAACCCATGTCATTTCTCTCTCGCCTGCTCACACCTTTCGACCCGGAACCCCCTTTTACGCACGGCGCGCCGCCGCCCGGCACTTCGGCTTCGTCCACCACCGCCATCCTGCTGTGCAACCTGGGAACGCCCGACGAGGCCAGCGCCCCGGCGCTACGCCGCTACCTCGCCGAATTTTTGAGCGATTCGCGCGTCGTTGAGATTCCCAAGCCGCTGTGGTGGCTGATCCTGCACGGCATCATCCTGCGCGTGCGGCCCAAAAAGTCGGCCGCCAAATACGCCAGCATCTGGATGAAGGAAGGCTCGCCGCTGCGGGTCTGGACACAAAAGCAGGCTGTGATGCTGCGCGGTTACCTCGCGGTGCGCGGCCAGCCCGTCGAGGTGCGCTACGCCATGCGCTACGGCAGCCCGTCCATCGCCGCGCAGCTGAACCAGCTCAAGGCCGACGGCGTGGAGCGCGTGCTCATCCTGCCGGCCTACCCGCAATACAGCGCCACCACCACCGCCAGCGTGTTTGACGCGGTCTACCGCTGGGCATCACGGATTCGCCGCATCCCCGAATTGCGCTTCGTCAACCATTACCACGACCATGCGGGCTACATCAAGGCGCTGGCCGCCCGCGTGCGCGAGCACTGGCGAACGCAGGGCCGCGCGGAGCAACTGGTCATGAGCTTTCACGGCGTGCCCGAACGCACGCTCACGCTGGGTGATCCCTACCACTGCGAATGCCACAAGACCGCGCGCCTGCTGGCGGCGCAACTGGGCCTGGAGCCCGCGCAGTACAAGGTCACCTTCCAGTCGCGCTTCGGCAAGGCCAAATGGCTGCAGCCCTATACCGAGCCCACCCTGGTGGCTATGGCGCAGGCCGGCGTCAAGCGGGTCGACGTGATCTGCCCGGGCTTCACCGGCGACTGCCTTGAGACCCTGGAAGAAATCAACATGGAAGCGCGCGAAGCCTTCCTGCACGCGGGCGGCAAGGAGTTCAACTACATTCCCTGCCTCAACGACAGCCACGAGTGGATCGCCGGACTGGCCGAAATCGCGCAGCAGCACCTGGCGGGCTGGCCGGTTCAGCAAGTCGATGCGGCCGATGCCGCCAAGGCGCTGGCGGCTTCACGCGCGCGCGCCCTGGCCCTGGGCGCACCGAAATAAGCGGGTACCCGAAGTACTCAGGCCTTGAGCTTGAGCAACTGCACCATCAGCTGCGTGGTCTTCACGTCGAAGTCGATGAAGTTGCCGAGGTCGGCGCCCGACATCCATGACTGCTCCCAATAACTTTGCCTGAGCGTCTTCTTCCACAATTCGTAAGTCAGCGAGGCTTTCACGGCCTCCACCATTTCAGACTGGCGCGCGGCCGGCACGCCGGCGCCGGTGAACACGGCGCGCCAGTTGGTGAGGTCCACGTCCAGGCCCTGCTCGCGCGCCGACTTGACGCCGTAAGCGGCCTTCTTGGAAGACACGCCGATGGCGCGCAGCTTGCCGCTTGCCAGTTCAGCACTGAAAGTTCCGTAACCCGAAACACCGGCGGCCGCCTTGCCGCCCATCACCGCATCCACCAGCTCGAAGTTGCGCGCAAAAGGCAGGTAGACCGCGTCTTCCGGCCTGGCGCCGGCCGCCTTGGCCAGCAGGCCCGCGAACACGTGGTCCGCGCCGCCGGCCGCGCCTATGGCCATGGGTGTCTGTTTGGGGTTGGTGCGCAGTCGCTCCACCAGCTCGTTGATGGTTTTGATCGGCGACGCGGCCGCCACCACCACCACCGGGTAGTCGCTGGTCAGGCGCGCCACGGGTTTGACCTTGGTGAGATCCACGGCCGGCTTCTGCAACGCCAGCGCACCGACCAGGTTGCTGTCGCCCATAAAAAGCGTGTTGGGGTCGGCGCCGTACTTCTGCACATACCAGGCCAGGCCGGCGGTGCCGCCTCCGCCTTCCTTGTTCTCGTATTCGATCTCGTCGCTGAGCCCCAGGCCTACCAGCGCGTCGCCCAGGGCGCGGCCGGCTTCATCGAGTGTGCTGCGGGACATAGCGGGGATCACGACGCGCAGCTTGGGCCCCAGCTTGCCCTTGGGCGCGGGTTGCGCCCAAAGCGGTGCGGCCAATCCCAGGCCTGCGAGTCCGCCGAGAACCGTGCGTCGTTGGATAGCCAGCATGTTTTCCCCTCCAAGTTTTGTACTTGTCGGGCAATGGCCAAGTGATGAGCCAGTGCCCGGTCAACTCGGAAAGAGCATTTTCCATGCCATCCAGGCACGCCGCCGCACAAACGCGCGGCGCGGTGGGTGCGCGGTATGCCGCGGCTCAGGCCTTGAGCTTGAGCAAATGCACCATGACCCGGGACGTGGTCAGGTCGAAATCGATAAAGCTCGTAAAGCTGGGGCCCGACAGCAGCGAAGACTCCCAGTGGTTCTGCTTCAGCGTCTTTTGCCAGGATTCGTGGCCGGCGGCGGCCTTCACGGCCTCCAGCATTTCCGCCTGGCGGGCGTCCGTCACGTTCTGGCCGGTAAATACGCCGCGCCAGTTGGCCATGTCCACGTCCAGGCCCTGCTCGCGAATCGAGGGGATGCCGAACACCGCGCGCTTGGACGACACGCCGATGGCGCGCAGCTTGCCGCTGGCGAGCTCATCGGCGAATTCGCTGTAACCCGAGATGCCGGCCGCCGCCTTGCCGCCCAGCACCGCCTGCACCACTTCAGCGCCGCCGGCGAAGGGCTGGTACACCAGCTCTTCGGGCTTGCTGCCGGCGGCACGGGTGAACACGCCGGCAAACACGTGGTCCACGCCGCCGGCGGAACCGCCCGCGATGGGCACATCCTTGGGGTTGGTGCGCATGCGCGCGGCCAGGTCGGCGATGCTGCGCGCCGGCGAGCTGGCGGCGACCACCACCACGAGGTAGTCGCTGGTC
The DNA here is from genome assembly GCF_943369675.1 of Polaromonas sp. YR568. Classification (GTDB taxonomy): domain Bacteria; phylum Pseudomonadota; class Gammaproteobacteria; order Burkholderiales; family Burkholderiaceae_C; genus Polaromonas. The sequence continues at coordinate 5,686 of NZ_CALROB020000082.1, forward strand.
AGGCGCGCGATCGGGCGGATGCGGGTCATGTCGACGGCCGGTTTCTGCAAGGCAACCGCGCCCACCATCACCATGCCGCCCATCAACAGTGTGTTGGGGTCGTTGCTGTATTTTTCGGCGTAATAAGCCAAGCCTATGGTGCCGCCCTTGCCGCCCTTGTTTTCATACTCGATCTCATCGGCCGCGCCGGCGCCCACCAGCGCGGCGCCCAGGGCGCGGCCGGTCTGGTCCCAGCCGCCGCCGGCGTTGGCCGGGATCACGATGCGCAGCTTGGGCGCCAGCTTTGCCGCTTTGCCTTTGGCGGGTGCGGCCGGTGCCGGTTTGGCGGTCTGCGCCCAGGCGGGAACGGCTCCGCCCAGCGTTGCCAGTCCCAGGCCAATACCACCCAGGGCGGCGCGTCGTTTGATGTTCAGCATGTTGTTTCCCTCAGTGCTTGAGTTTTAGTTAACGGATTTCTTCGAAGTCCAGTACTTGGCCAGGCGCGGCAGTACCAACACCGCCACCACGATCACGATCAGCGTGATCGACATCGGGCGCTGGAAGAACACGGCCGCGCTGCCCTCGCCTATCGACATCGCGTTGCGCAGCTGTGCTTCGGCCAGCGGGCCCAGGATCATGCCGACCACCACGGGCGCAGTCGGGAAATCAAAGCGGCGCATCAGCACGCCCAGCAATCCAATAGCGTACAGGAGGAATAAGTCAAACGCACTTTGGCGCATACCGTAGGCGCCCACCGTCGCGAAGATCAGGATGCCCGCGTACAGCTGCGGCTTGGGGATCTTCAGCAGCTTGACCCACAGGCCCACCATGGGCAGGTTGAGCACCAGCAGCATGACGTTGCCGATGTAGAGCGAGGCGATCAGCGCCCACACCAGCGCGGCGGAGCTGGTGAACAGCTGCGGGCCGGGCTGGATGCCGTAGTTCTGGAAGGCGCCCAGCAGGATGGCCGTGGTGTTGGAGGTCGGGATGCCCAGCGTGAGCAGCGGGATCAGCGCCGCCGTCACCGTGGCGTTGTTGGCAGCTTCCGGGCCGGCCACGCCTTCGATGGCGCCCTTGGTGCCGAACTCGGCCCTGACTTCAGGGTTTGCCAGTTTCTTTTCCGTCGCGTAGCTCAGGAAGGTCGGTATCTCGGTGCCGCCGGCCGGGATGCAGCCGAAGGGCGTGCCGATGGCGGTGCCGCGCAGCCAAGCCGGAATCGAGCGCTTCCAGTCGGCCCTGGTCATGTGCACGCGGCTGAGCTTGTTCTGGTCTTCCACCGTCTTGCCCTCATAGAGCACCGCGTAGAGCACCTCGGCCACCGCGAAGAGGCCGACGGCGACCAGCACAATTTCGATGCCGTCCAGCAGTTCCGGGATGCCGCCGGTGTAGCGGCCCTGGCCGGAGATCTGGTCCAGGCCGACGCAGCCGGCGGCCAGGCCGACAAACAGCGCCGTCATGCCGCGCAGCGTGCTCTTGCCGAGCACCGCGCTCACCGTGGTGAAGGCCAGCAGCATCAGCAGGAAATACTCGGGCGGGCCGAGCTTGACGGCGAACTCGGCCACAAAGGGCGCGAACAGCGTCACGATGACCGTGGCGATGGTGCCCGCCACGAAGGAGCCGATGGCGGCGGTCGCCAGCGCTGCGCCGGCGCGCCCGCTCTTGGCCATCTTGTTGCCTTCCATGGCTGTCACCATGCTGGCGGTTTCGCCCGGCGTGTTCAGCAGGATGGAAGTCGTCGAGCCGCCGTACATGGCGCCGTAGTAAATGCCCGAGAAAAAAATCATCGAGGCCGTCACGTCGACCTTGGCGGTGATCGGCAGCAGCATGGCCACCGCCACCGCGGGGCCGATGCCCGGCAGCACGCCCACGGCCGTGCCCAGGGCACAGCCCACCAGGCACCAGAGCAGGTTGACCGGCGTGATCGCTGTCGCGAAGCCGGCCATCAAGGCATTGAAGATGTCCATGTCAGAGCCACCCTGTAGATGTGAGGCCCGGCAGGTTGATGGCCAGGAATTGGGTGAACATCCAGAACACCGGCCCGGAGATCAGCAGGCCGGTGACGGCGTCGACAGCCCAGGTGGACGCCGCGCCCGAGGGCTGGCCGCTGGCGCGCCGCAAGCCCTGCACGGCCAGCACGTAGCACAGCGTGCAACTGAAAATAAAACCGATGGTGGTGATCAGGGCCGCATTGAGCAGCAGGCCCGCCGAGACCCAGACAAAGCCGGGCCAGTAGGCGCGCGCGGCGCCGGGAGGCGGGTCCATCTCGCGAAAGCCGCCGCTGCGCGCCTCCCAGATGATCCAGCCGCCGCACAGGGTGAGCACGATGGACACCAGCCAGGGCAGGAAGTTGGGGCCGACGCCGCCGTAGCCGGCGACGGAAGAAATGCTGATGGCGCCGAAGGCCAGCGCCAGGCCGGT
>NZ_CALROB020000083.1:0-7753 GCF_943369675.1 Polaromonas sp. YR568
GTGCGCGGGTTGGGCCCAACCCGCGCAACCGGCCGCGACCGTGCAGACCCTGGTGTTCATCCGCCACGCCGAGAAACCGGCCGCCGGCCTGGGCCAACTCAATTGCCAAGGGCTGAACCGGGCGCTGGCGTTGCCGGCGGTCTTGCTGGCGAAATTCGGCAAACCGGACTTTGTCTTCGCCTCCGACCCACACGAAAAGAAGCCCGACAACGGCCAGCCTTACAACTACGTGCGGCCACTGCTCACCGTCGCGCCAACGGCCGTGCAACTGGGCCTGCCCATCAACGCCTCCTTCGGGTTCGACGACATCGAGGGCCTTCAGGGCGAGTTGCTGACGGCCAGGTACCAGAACGCGCTGACGCTGGTGGCCTGGGAGCACAAAAAGCTCGAAGACGTGGTGAAAGCCTTGCTGAAGCAATTGGGCGGCGATGCGTCCGCCGTGCCGCACTGGCGCGGCAGCGACTTCGACAGCATCTATGTGGTGAGGGTTGAACGGCGCGAAGGCCGGGTCAGCGCGACTTTTGCGCTGGAACGCCAGCAGCTCAATGGCCAAGCCGCAAGCTGCCCCACCCCGGCCGCAAAACCCTGAGCCCTAAGCCGCGGCCAGCGCGCCGTCCTCAAACACCTTGAGTTCGCCCGGCGCAAAGGCCGTCCACTGCTCGTTGGTGGTCAGCGGCGCCGTGACCACCACGGCCACCTTGTCGGTGGGCCGGGTGTGTTCGGCGAAGTTCACGCTCACATCCTCATCACTCAACGTGGCATGCGCGAAGGGATGCTTGCGTTCCACGTAATAAAGATTTGTGGAGGCATGCGCCCACAACGCCTGGCCGTTGCTCAACAGGAAATTGAAGGTGCCGTGGCTGGCGATCTGCGCCGCGAGTTCGCGCAGCGTGATGCTCAGTTCCTGCACGCTGGGCACGCCCGCATGCGACTTGGCCATCTCCTGCATGATCCAGCAAAAGGCGCGCTCGCTGTCGGTGGTGCCCACGGGCCGGAAGCTGCCGTGCAGGCGCGGCGCAAAATCCTTGAGGTCGCCGTTGTGCGCGAACACCCAGTAGCGGCCCCAGAGTTCGCGCACAAAGGGGTGGCAGTTCTCCAGCGCCACGCGGCCCTGCGTGGCCTTGCGGATGTGCGAGATCACGTTGCGGCTTTTGATCGGGTAGCGGCTGATCAGCTCGGCCACCGGCGAGCTGCAGGCCGGCTGGTGGTCGACGAAATGGCGCAGGCCCTTGTCGCTGGCGCCGGCCACACTGTCGTCGCCCTCGAAAAAGGCGATGCCCCAACCGTCGGCATGGTGGTCGGTATGGCCGCCACGCTGCGCGAAACCGCGAAAGCTGAAGGTCACGTCGGTGGGGGCGTTGCAGTTCATGCCCAGGAGTTGGCACATGTCAGCCTGCTTTCTGTTCGTCTTGGGGTGCGGCCGGCGCGGGCACACGCAGCTGCCACGCCGCCACCATGGCCAGCACACACAGCGCGGCCAGCATCAAAAACGCCTCGTTGAACGCCGCCAGCCGCGCCGGGCTGCTGGTGCCGTTGGCCAGTGAATCGCCGTGGGCGGCCAGCCGCCATTCCAGCACGATGCCGCACAGGCTGACGCCGATCGCGCCGCCCAGCATGCGCAAAAAATTGATGGCGCTGGCGCCCTGCGACAGCAAGTGTTCATGCAGAGGCCGCAGTGAACCGAGGTTCAGCGAAGGCAGGATAAAACCCAGGCCGATGCGGCCCAGCGTGGCCCAGGCCACCAGCATCCACAAGCCCGAAGCCAGGCTCACGGTCAGCATCAGCGCGAACGAGGCGGCCAGCAAAGCCAGGCCGGTGCTGACGAGCAGCCAGGTCGGGTGTTTGTCCGCCAGGCGCCCCACACCCGCAATCGTCGCGGCCAGCACCAGCCCCGCGGGCAGCAGGATGGCGCCCACGTGCGAGGCCGACAGGTTCAGGCCCAGCTGCAGGTAAACCGGCAGCAGGTAGGTCGAGCCGAACAGCGCCGTGCCGTAGATAAACGCCACGATGCTGCCCATGGCAAAGGGCCGGTAACCGAACAGCGCCAGGTTCATCAGCGGCGAGCCGCCCGTGGCGGCCAGGCGGCGCTGCCACCAGACAAACGCAGCCAGCGCCGCAACCGCGCCGCCCAGCAAGACAAAAGCCTTCGCACCGCCGGCGCCGTGCAACTCGACCATGCCGTTGAGCAGGCACAGCGTGCCGACCGCGCCCAGCAGCAGGCCGCGCCAGTCGATCATGGCCGTGCCGCGGTTCGCCGCCACGCCGCCCGGCGCGGTGTCCGGGACATAGCGATAAGCCATCCACAGCGACACCAGGCACAGCGGGATGACCATGAAGAAGATGGAGCGCCAGCCGAACAGGTCGACCAGGATGCCGCCTATGCTGGGGCCCACGGCGGGTGCCAGCACCACGCCCATGCCGAAGAGGCCGCTGGCGCGGCCCTGCTCGTGCGGCCCGAAGGCGCGCATGATGATGATGGCGGGAATCGGCTGCACCACGCCGGCCGCCAGCCCCTCGGCCACGCGCGCGCCCAACACCAGACTGAAATGGTTGGCCAGGCCGCCGACGATGCCGCCGGCCATCAGCAGCAGCATGGTGCCCACGTAAGTGCGGCGGTAGCCGTAGCGCGACAGCAGCCAGGGGGTCGTCAGCATGGAAACCGTCATGGCCACCATGAAGCCCGAACTCACCCATTGCGCGCGCTCCTGCCCCAGCGTGAAATGGTGGCTCATGTCGGGGATCGCCACGTTGACGATGGTCGACGACATGATGGAGGCCATCGTGCCGATCATGACCGACAGCAGCAGCAACCAGCGGTAACGCGGGCCGTGCCGGGCCTGCAGGCCGGCAAGGGAAGCGGGCATGCGGGGGCCGGCCTCAGTCCCTCGGCTCGGACCAGAGCTTGCCGCCCGTGGCCCAGTTCTCGCGCTTGATGTCGGTGATCAGGATGTCCACCGAGTCGGGCTGGCCGCCCAGGATTTCAACGCTGACGCGGGTGATGGCCTCCACGAGCTTTTTCTTCTGCTCGATGGTCCGGCCTTCCATCATTTCGACGTGGTAAGTGGGCATGGTTTCCTCTGGATGAAGTGCTTGCGGCGGGATTGCCGCAAAGTGCGTGAATGCCCAATGATAAAAGCAAGCGGCGGCGGCCGTTTTGTCGGCCTGCGCTGACAGGCTGACGGGGATTGCCCCCAGAGGCCGGCAAGCCCAGGCATGGGACACTGCATTTTTCGGGCAAGGGGCCGGGTTTCCTCGTTCCTGTCCCTTTGATTTCTGCTGAGCGTCCTGCACCATCCCGCAGGCTTCATCCGGGCAAGCACTTGTTTTCCACCACGCCATTCAACTCCACCGAGCCACCCCTGCCCTTGCTGGCGGGCCGCAACTACCACTGCCATTGCGGGCAGCCGGTCTTCTTTCGCAACAGCAAATGCCTGGCCTGCGGCACGCCGCTGGGCTACGACTGTGAAACCGGCCTGCTGCTGCCCCTGATGCCGGGCCCGCGCGAGGGCACCTGGCGCGAATGGCAGGCATCCGCCGCGCCCGACGCGCCGCCACCCGACGATACGCAACCACCCCAGCTCGACGAAATTCCCGGCCAGGAATCCGCGCCTGAAGCCGGGCCGGCCGCACAGCTTCAGTCCACTGGGATTGATCCAGCCAATGGCAGCGATAACAGCAACGACGACGGTGTGCCCACCTACAAACGCTGCCTCAACCTCTCCACCCCCGCCTCGTGCAACTGGCTGATTCCGGTGCACGACCCGGCGGACATGTGCCGGGCCTGCCGCCTGAACCGCACGATCCCCGACCTGACCAATCCGGAGCAACCCGACAACGGCTACCTGTGGGGCCTGATCGAGCTGGCCAAACGCCGGCTGGTGTCCTCGCTGATCCTGCTCGGGCTGCCGGTGGCCTCGCGCATGAGCGAGGACCCGGAACGCGGCATGATGTTCGACTTCCTGCGCTCGCCGGTCAACGGCCCGCACATCATGACCGGGCACAACACCGGCCTCATCACGCTCAACGTGGACGAGGCCGACGACGCCAAGCGCGAAGCGGTGCGCAAGGCCATGCGCGAGCCCTACCGCACGCTGCTCGGGCATTTCCGCCATGAGGTGGGCCACTATTACTGGGACCGCCTGGTCGCCGGCACGCATTGGCTGGACGGTTTTCACCAGCTCTTCGGCGATGAAACCCTGGACTACAAGGCCAGCCTGCAACGCAACTACGAAGAAGGCCCGCCCGCGGACTGGCCGCTGCATTTCGTGAGCGCCTATGCCAGCACCCACCCATGGGAAGACTGGGCCGAGTGCTGGGCGCACTACCTGCACATGCGCGACGCGATCGACACCGCGCTGAGCTTCGGGCTGAGCGTGGACCGTTTCGACCTTGAATTCACGCCCTTCACGCTGGACGCGCTGCACCAGCCGGACCACCCGGAAGCCGAGCAGTTCCTGTCCTTCCTCAACCACTGGACGCGCCTGACCACCATGCTCAACGAGATGTCGCGCAGCATGGGCCAGCCCGACTTCTATCCTTTTGTGCTGCCGCGCGATGCGGTGGGCAAGCTGCACTTCATCCACCTGCTGGTGGGCTCGCGCAGCTGGCTTCAGCCTGAACAAAATGCCTCGCAGGCTCAGTCGCAGTCGCAGTCGCAAATACAGACACAGGCACCGGGAAGCACCAACGACGATGCCGGCACGCAGCAGGATGCGGGCGCCGTCGTTTCAGGCTGAAAGCGCCCAGCCGCTTACAGGTCTTCCGGGCCTTCCAGGTCTCTCATGCCCCAGACGATGCGCGCAAACTCCGGGCTGAGCTGCCGGCGCGCTTCGTGCTCCAGGCCGCGAAGGCTCGCGGCCTGGTTCATGCGGCGCGGTGAGATCGCGGCGCCGCGTGACGCAAACACAATGCAGTTGCTTTTTTCCAGCGCGCAGATTTCCACCGCGTTGCCGCCAAAGCTGCGCTGGATGCGCCCGATCCAGACGGCGTAGTCGGGGTCGTCGTAGTGCAGGTTCACGGCCAGGATGCCGCCGGGCGCGAGCGCCGCAAAGCAGTCGTCGTAAAAGCCCTGCGAGCACAACTGGGCGGGCTGGCCTTCATGGTCAAAGCCGTCGACCAGCAGGGTGTCGAAAGCGCCCGTGTGCGAGGCCACAAACGCCGCGCCGTCACCTTCAAGCACCTGGAAGCGCGCGTCGTCTTCGGGCACCTGGAAGTCGCCGCGCAGCGCGATCACATGCGGGTTGATTTCCACCACCGACACCCGGCAGGCCGGCAACTGGCGGTAGCAGAACTTGGCCAGTGAACCGCCACCCAGCCCCACCATGGCCAGGCGCGCCGGCGCGGGCTTGAACAGCAGGAAACCCATCATCGTGCGGGTGTAGTCCACGTCCAGCTGCCAGGGGCTTTGCAGGTTCATGCGGCTTTGCAGCTCGCCCATCGTGAAATGCAGGGAGCGGGACGTGCCGTCGTCGCGCACAAAAGGCTCGACGCACCGCTGCGCGGGCACACTTCCCGCAGCCGCGCCGGTTTCGTCGGGCGCGAGCACGGGAAGCTTCGGCCAGGGCGTCATGCGCGCGCCGAGCCGAGGAGGAACAAGGGGAAAGGACTTAAGGGAAACATGCGGCGGGTTCCGGAAGACGGTTGTGTGGGGCACCGCAAGGCCTTCATTGTATTGGCGGGCTCGGTCACAATTGGCGATGGCTTCAGCAGCACCTTCACCCAGACAGCGCGGCCACCACTACAGCGTTTACGTGATCGAGCTGGGCCCCGAAGTGTGGGACGTGGCCCGCTTTCGCCGCGCCAACCCGGACTACCAGCTGGGCAAGCCCTTTGTCTATGTGGGCATGACCGGGCTGGACCCCGACGTGCGCTTTGACAAGCACAAGGCCGGCATCCAGTCCAACCGCTTCGCGCGCGATTTCGGCGTGCGCCTCTTGCCCCGCCTGTATGAGATGTACAACCCCATGCCTTACGACGCGGCGCGCGACATGGAAGTCGAGCTGGGCATAGGCCTGCGCGAAGCAGGCTATGGGGTCTGGCAGGCCTGAGCGCGGCCGCACCGGGCGACGCAAGGCCTTATTCCAGCGCGCTGACCGTCACGCCGTGCTGGCCGGAAAACGCCTGCAGGATGCCGGCGATCTCGCCGTCGGGCAGCGTGGTGACCAGCTCGATCAGCTTGTTGCCGCCGCCCTTGTGGCTGTCGCTCACCGTCACGGTGGCCGCCGGGTCGCCTGCCGAGAACAGTTTTTGCAGCGAGGGGCCCAGCGAGGCCATCACGCCGTCGCGCTCGTCCTTGCCGGCGGCTGCCGCCTCCGTGTACTGCACTTCAAATGAAAAATTGGTTTTGGCGCTCATGGGTGTGTGATCCGGTGTGTAGACGGGGGGCTTACGCGCGCAACGTGGCCGCGAGGGTGATCTCCGGCACGCTGGCCAGCGCCTTCGACAGCGGGCAGGCCTTCTTGGCGCCTTCGGCCAACTCCTGGAATTTCGCTTCATCAATGCCGGGGATGACGGCTTCCAGCGTCAGCGCGATGCGGTCGATCAGGAAACCGTCGCCTTGCGGCGCCAGCCGGACCCTGGCACTGGTCTTGACCGAGGTGGTGGGAAAGCCGGCCTTGTCGCAGGCAAAAGAAAACGCCATGGTGAAACAGGCCGCGTGGGCCGCGCCCAGCAACTCTTCAGGGTTGGTGCCGCTGCGGTCGTCCTCAAAGCGGCTGCCGAAGCCGTAGGGATAGGCGGTGAGCGCGCCGGTTTCGGTGCTGATGCGGCCCTGGCCTTTTTTGCCGGAGCCTTCCCACTGGACGGAAGCGTTTTTTTCAATCATGGCTGCCCTTCAAGATAAAAGAGGAATCCATCAGTGTGCGCGCCGGCGGCGGGCGAGAGCGTCAGACAGCGCCGCGTGCGGCCGGCCTGGCGCTGTGTTTTACGCGGTTTCCGGCTCGGTCTGGCTTGCCGGCGCGGTTTGGGAAGCGACTTCCGAGGCCACCGCGTCCAGCGCCTGCGCCACCACGCCCTGGTTGTCCACCGGCCTGAGCAGGCGTTCCCGGATCAGGCGCTCGCAGCTGCGCTTGGTCATGGAGTGCGGCTGGCCGCCGTGGCTCACGAACATGAACAGCGTGCCTTTGGTGCTGGCCCAGATCAGCTGGGCGCGCAGCCAGCGGCGGCGTGAATACAGGTCCACCCAGTGGCCGGAGCGCAAGCCGGCCAACAGGCGTTCGGCATCGCCCTGGGCCAGGGCCGGCACGGCGGAAGCTTCCTGCTCGGCGAGGAGCTCGGCGTGGGAAGAGTCGACCTCTTCCGCGGCGGCCGGTGCGGCCGGTACAGCCCTTGCGGCTTGCACAGGCTCTTCTTCCAGGGGCATGAGTTCGCCGGGCGCCGTGGGCAAGGTGTCCTCAAAGCCGGCCGCATCCAGCTCGTCGCGCGCCAGCCAGGGGTGGGCGGCGGCCTTGGCGCGGCGCTGCTCCGGCGTGGCCGGCAGTTCTTCGGGCTCCAGCGGCATGGATCCAGAATCCAGCGACGCCATGCCGGACTCTTCGGCATCGCGCTGGCTTTTCAGCCGGCGCAACTTGAGCACCGGCCGGTGCAGTTTCATCAGCCCTTCAAAAAAGGGCTCGCTCTCGCGCGGGTCCTGCCCCAGCAGGGCCAGGCCTTCGTGCAGCTTGCCCAGCAGCCTGGGGATCATCTCGATCAGCTTGGCCGGGCGCTTGAGGGTGACTTCCCGCTTGACGCTCCAGAGCAGGTCGGGCACCACCGA
>NZ_CALROB020000084.1:0-7255 GCF_943369675.1 Polaromonas sp. YR568
GACAGGCCCTCGATCGTGCCGCGCAGCTCGATCGCCTCGGACACGTCGCGTTCCGAAAACGTGCGCACCGCGAAGCCGCCGTTGGGCAGCGACTCCAGCAGGCCTTCCTGCTCCAGCCGCATCAGCGCCGCGCGTATCGGCGTGCGCGAGACGCCCAGTTTTTCGACGATGGACAGCTCGGCGATGCGCGCCCCGCCCGGCAGCTCGCCCGCCAGGATCATCTCGCGCAACTGCAGCTGCGCCCTGACCTGCGCGCTCTCCAGGCTGGGGGCGGCGGTGGAAGGGTTTGAGGTGGCCATGGGGATGATTTTTGTCATGGGGTTCAGGCTGCGAGGCGGATGGGGATCACCGGCGCAGCCGGTGCTTCCAGCGCGACCATCCGGTCTATCAGGCGCCGTGCCCACATGGAACCGGCGTCGATGTTGAGGTTGTAGAACTGGTGGTCCGGGTGCTCGTTGATGGCAATCTGCTGGGCCTCCAGCACCAGCTCGTCTTCGCGGAAGATGCCGGCCACGCCCTCGCGCAGCTGGTGCGTCAGGCGCTGCTCACCCAGGCAATAGTTGCGCGCGAAGGCCCAGAAGTAGTGGCAACTGCCGTCGGTCTCCGGCGTCACCGTGTTCAGCACAAAGCCGTTGACGCCTTGGCTGCGGTCGCCCGGCGCGCCGTCCTTGGGCGGCGCGCCCGACCCGGCTTCGGCCACGCCGACGTCGATGTTCACCGTGCAGGGCGCCTCGAATTTGATGATCTGCCAGCGGTCCACCTTGCCGCGGTAGCCGCGCGCGTGCTCGATCTGCCCGGCCCAGAAGGGCGGCGCATCGATGTTTTCCATCCAGCGCGTCACGGTGGCGGTGCGGTCGCCGTGCGTCGCCACAAAGGGCGCCTCGGCCACGGCGCGCTGGCCAATGCTGGAGCCGTGCACAAAGGTCTCGTGCGTCAGGTCCATCAGGTTGTCCACCACCAGGCGGTAGTCGCACTTCACCGTGATCAGTTTGCCGTCGCCGGCCCAGGCCGGGTCGTCGTTCCAGTGCATGTCGGGCACCAGCGCCGGGTCCGCCTTGGCGGGGTCGCCGGGCCAGATCCAGACGAAGCGATGTTTTTCCACCGCCGGAAACGCGCGCACGCAGGCCGAGGGGTTCAGCGTTTCCTGGCTGGGCATGTGGGTGCAGCGGCCCTGCGCGTTGTAGACCAGGCCGTGGTAACCGCAGGTCAGCTCGTCGCCGTCCAGGGTGCCCATGGACAGCGGCAGCAGCCGGTGCCAGCAGGCGTTTTCCAGCACCGCCACCTGACCGTCGGTGCGGCGGAACATCACGACTTTCTGCTTGCAAATCGTGCGTGCCAGCAGCTTGCGGCCGACCTCCACGTCATAGGCGGCGGCATACCAGGCGTTGAGCGGAAAATTCGATTTTGCGGCGTTCATGGATACTCAATGTATACATAAACTACGAGTAAGCCAAGGAAAACAGCCAAATTCAGGGTAAGTACGGAGTTTCTGTATTCAATGAGGGGCTTTCAAGCTGGCATACCATGAGGCCCTGTACTTGAAACGATGGAGACTTTCCCATGACCGCCAAACTACCCGCCCGCTACGACCACGTCGGCAGCTTTCTGCGCCCGCAGTACCTGCTGGAGGCCCGCGAGCAAAAAGCCAAGGGCCAGATCACGCCCGAACAGCTGCGCAAGGTCGAAGACCAGGCCATCACCGAAATCGTGAAGTTCCAGGAAGACGTGGGCCTCAAAAGCATCACCGACGGCGAATTCCGCCGCACCTATTTCCACATCGATTTCCTGGAGCAGATTGGCGGCGTGAAGACCGACATCCCGGTCACCATCCAGCGGCCCGACGGCACGATGGAACTGGCGCCTCCCGTGATGCGCGTCATCGACAAGGTGCGCCATGTCAAGGACATCCAGCTGCCCGACTTCCAGTACCTCAAGAGCCAGGTCAGCGCCGGCAACACGCCCAAGGTCACCATCCCCTCGCCCACCATGCTGCACTTTCGCGGCGGCCGCGCCGGCATCAGCAGGGAAGCCTATCCCGAGCTTGACCCGGCCTTCTACGACGACGTGGCCAAGGCCTACGGCGATGAGTTGCGCAGCCTGGCCGCCGCCGGCTGCACTTACGTGCAGATGGACGACACCAACCTGGCTTACCTGTGCGATGAAAAAATGCGCGAAGCGGCGCGCCAGCGCGGCGACGACCCCAACGAGCTGCCGCACCGTTATGCCAAGTTCATCAACAAGGTCGTCGCGCACAAGCCCGCCGGCATGACGCTGGCCATGCACCTGTGCCGCGGCAACTTCAAGAGCACGCATGCCGCCGCCGGCAACTACGAGCCGGTGGCCGAGGCGCTGCTCAAGGAGATGGACCTGGACGCCTACTTCCTCGAGTACGACGACAGCCGCAGCGGCGACTTCCGCCCGCTGCGCTACCTGCCCAAGGGCAAGACCGTGGTGCTGGGCCTGGTCACCACCAAGTTCGGCGAGATGGAAAGCAAGGACGACCTGAAGCGCCGCATCGAGGACGCGGCCAAGTACGCGCCGCTCGAGCAGCTCGCGTTGTCACCGCAATGCGGCTTCAGCAGCACGGTCCACGGCAACAACATCGCGGTGGAAGCGCAGCGCAACAAGCTGCGCCTGGTCGTGGAGACGGCACGCGAGGTTTGGGGCACGACCTGAGCCGGTAGCCCAGTACCTGCCCGTGCTATCAGGCGCGGGCAGTGGACAGCGTCTTGGGCACGGCCGCGCGCCGGCCACCCCAGCGCTGCCAGGCTTTTTCGTGGAAGAAAAAGGCAAAGGCCTGCACCGTCGGTTCGAGCAGGCTCAGCGTGATCGCCAGCAGGAAATTGCCGGTCACCGCATAGGCCACCAGCGCCGCCACCGTCACGTGCACGACGTAATAACTGGCCGTCTTTTTCAGGGTCGGCAGGTTGGTGCGGATGAGTTCGGTCATGGCATCCCCTTCAAAAATAGTCAAAAACAATTGATTTCTATTCAATGATAGTAATTGCCATTGCTTTCGGCCAATTCATTTGCGCTAAGTAATCCATAGGTTTTCTCGCGTGGCACCGTAGTTGTGAGGAATGCATATGTTCGTTTGCTTACAACTTGCAACATCTCGGAACTCTTTGCGCCAGATCGACTTGTAACAGTCAAATTATTGTGAAAAAACAAACACATACGAAGTAAACCTTCAGCTTTTCCGAGGAAAGCGTTGGACAGTGGGGACCCAAAGGGCTACAACCAGAGACAGCGAATGGCAACACTTTGTTGCACTCTGGCTTGAAAGGTCCGCCCCTTGTCCCGTCCCCCTGTTTTGGCGCTCCGGCTTGTTGGCTGGGGGGCACTGCTTGCTTGCGCCGCCGGAGCCGCGCCTGCGCTGGCCCAGGCGCGGGCTGACGTGCGGCCGGACGCCGGCACCTTGCTCGAATCGCCAAGCCCGCTTCCCTTGCTACCGCCCCGCGGCGGCGCGCCGCTGGAAGTGCGCCCACCCCCGCCCGCGCCGCCTGCCGCCGGGTCGGCCCGTCTCAAGCCGGCGGCCTTCACCTTCACCGGCAACACGGTGTTTTCCGGCGAGCTTCTGTCCGCGTTGCTGTCGGCCCGCCTGAACCAGCCCACCAACCTTGCGGGCCTGACCGAGGCCGCCAACACCGTCAGCGACTACTACCGGCGCAAAGGCTATGTGCTCACGCAGGCCTACCTGCCCCAGCAGGCCTTCCCCGCCGACGGCGGCACCGTCACCATCGCCATCCTGGAAGCGCGCGTGGGCCGTGTCACCGTGCGCGTGGAGGGCACGGGCATTTCGCAGGCCTTCGCCGAAGGCCTGGTGGCCAGCCAGCTCAAGCCGGGCGATGCCGTCACCGAATACGCGCTCGACAAGCCCGTGCTGCTGCTGCGTGACCTGGCGGGCTACGACGCCGCCGCCACGGTCGGGCCCGGCGCGAGCCCCGGCCAGGCCGACGTGCTGGTCACCGTGCAGGCCAAGGGCCCGCGCGTCGATGGTTCTGTGAGCGTCGACAACCACGGCGCGCGTGCCGCCGGCGCCGCGCGCGCAACATTCAACGCCAATGTCAACAACCTGCTGGGGCGCGGCGACGTGCTGGCCCTGAGCGCGCAGCAAAACGACCAGGCCGGCTCGGCCCTGTACCGCCTCGGTTACACGCTGCCGGTGGGCGCTTACGGCAGCCGCCTGGGCCTGAGCCTGGCGCGCCTCGATTACGCCCTGGGCAAACAATTCGAAGCGCTGGGCGCCAGCGGCCGCGCGGACATCGCCGGCATCAGCCTGTCGCACCCCCTGCTGCGCGGGCGCGGCGCCAACCTGTACGGCTACATCAGCGCCGAGGAAAAAAAGCTCAGCGACGAAACCCGCACCCCGGCGCTCTCGAGCGAGCGCGACATCAGCGCGCTCCGGCTGGGGCTGGTAGGCAATTTCACCGACGGCCTGGCCGGCGGCAGCGGCCTGAACAGTTATGCCGCCAACCTCACCTTCGGCCGCCTCACGCTCAATGCGGCCGACCAGGCGCTCGACGAAGGCTTGGGCGGCCTGAATACGGCGGGCGGCTTCAGCAAGCTGAACCTGGAATTCCAGCACTCCCATTACTTTGATGCGCCCTACAGTTTTTACGTCGCGGCGCAAGCCCAGTTCGCCTCGAAAAACCTCAGCTCCGCCGAAAAAATGGTGCTGGGCGGCCCCACCGGCGTGCGCGGCTACCCGGTGGGCGAAGGCGTGGGCGACGCCGGCTATCTGCTCAACCTGGAGTCGCGCTACCAGTTTCCGCAAGCGCCCTGGGGCGAGCCTTTGACCTTGCTGGCCTTCTATGACTTCGGCCATGTGCGCTTCAACCAGAACGGCGCCACCTTGCCGGGCAATACCAACACGCTGAGCCTCGGTTCTTTCGGCGTGGGCGCCACGCTGGGCCGGCCCGGCAAATTCCTCGTCAAGAGCTACCTGGCCTGGCGCACCACGCCGGCACAGCCTTCCACCGGCGACCCGGACCGCTCCCCGCGCGCCTGGCTCTCGGCCCAGACCTGGTTCTAGACCGGCTCACCTCTTACTTCCGAAGGCCCACCATGACCACCCACCCTGCCGCATCCGCCCACGCCTACCGTCCCTGGTCCGTGCGCACGGTGGTGGTCCGCCTGTCGCGCAAGCTCTCGGCCACCTACCGAATCCGCAGCGGCCGGCGCCTGTCGCAGTTGCTCGCCGTGCTGCTGGCCGGCGTCTCGCCCTGGGCCGCCGCCCTGCCCGAAGGCGGCCAGGTGGTGGCCGGCCAGGCCAGCGTCAGCACGCCCTCGGCCAACGCCATGGTCGTCAACCAGGCCAGCGACAAGGCCGTGCTCAACTGGCAGAGCTTCAACATCGGCACCGGCCAATCCATGCAGTTTGTGCAGCCGGGCGCCGCGTCCGTCGCGCTGAACCGCGTCACCGGCAACGGCGCCTCGTCCATCTTCGGCTCGCTCAGCGCCAACGGCCAGGTGTTCCTGATCAACCCCGCCGGCGTGATGTTCGCGCCCGGCGCGCAGGTCAACGTGGGCGGCCTGGTCGCCTCCAGCCTGGACATCAGCAACGGCGACTTCATGGCAGGGCGCTACAGCTTCAGCGGCACCGGCACGGGCGCTGTCAGCAACCACGGCAGCATCAACGCCGCGCCGGGCGGCTACGTGCTGCTGGCCG
The DNA here is from genome assembly GCF_943369675.1 of Polaromonas sp. YR568. Classification (GTDB taxonomy): domain Bacteria; phylum Pseudomonadota; class Gammaproteobacteria; order Burkholderiales; family Burkholderiaceae_C; genus Polaromonas. The sequence goes on from NZ_CALROB020000084.1 coordinate 5,672, forward strand.
CGCCGCAGGTCAGCAACACCGGCGCTATCACGGCGGACACCGGCTCGGTCGGCCTGCTGGCGGGCTCGCGCGTCTCGGTCGACACCTCGGGCGTGGGCCTGGTGCGCTTTTCGGTGGACGCCGCGGCCGCGCAGGCTGCGATCGACAACAGCGGCAGCATCAGCGCCAACGGCGGCCAGGTCGCCGTGCTGGCCAGCGCCATGGGCGATGCGATGGCCACCGTCATCAACCAGTCGGGCGTGATACGCGCCGACTCGGCGGTCGAGCGCAACGGCACCATCGTGCTGAGCGGCGGTGCCACGGGCATCGTGAACGTCAGCGGCGAACTGAGCGCGGCCGGCACGGCGGCGGGCCAGACTGGCGGCACGGTGCGGGTGCTGGGCGACAAGGTCGCATTGACCGGCGGCGCGCGGGTCGACGTTTCCGGCCAGGCGGGCGGAGGCACGGCCCTGATAGGCGGCGACTACCAGGGCCTCAACGCGGCCGTGCAGAACGCCAACCGCACCTACATAGGCGCCGATGCCAGCATCAAGGCCGATGCCCTGGCCAGCGGCAACGGCGGCAAGGTCATCGTCTGGGCGGACGACGTCACCCAGTTCCACGGCAGCATCACCGCAAAGGGCGGGGCGCAGGGCGGCGACGGCGGCTTTGTCGAAACCAGCGGCAAGGCGGTCCTGCAGGCGCTGGGCAGCGTCGATGCGTCGGCGCCCAACGGAGCGGCCGGGCAATGGCTGCTTGATCCGAACAACATCACGATTCAAACCGCGGGGCCCGACACCAACGTCTCGGCAACGCCCAATTTCAGCAGCACGAACGACAGCGCCATCGTGACCAAGGCGAGCATCGAGACGGCATTGAACGGCGGGACCTCCGTCAACATCACGACCGCAAGCGCCGGCACCAATGGCCAGGCCGGTGATATCACCGTCAACAATGCCATCGCCAAGACGGCCGGCGGCGCGGCGACCTTGACCCTCAATGCCTCCAACAACATCACCTTCAACGCGGGTGCGAATGTCACTTCCACCGTGGGCGCCCTGGGTGTCACGCTCAACGCGGCCGGCGCGATCAATTCGCTGCGAAATGTCAGCCTCAACGGCGGCACGCTGAACCTGAACGCCACCGGCAACGTTTCGCAAACGGGCGCCATCCAGGGAACAACCGCAGTCGTGAAGAACGGCGCGGGCACCCTGGCGCTGACCAGCATCAACACCTACAGCGGCGGAACCACCATCAAGGCCGGCACGGCATCGGGCACCGTGGCGTCCGCGTTCGGCACCGGCGCGATCACGCTGGGCGACAGCAGCGGCAGCGCCAACGCGACGCTCAACGGCGGCTTTGCCGGCACGCATGCCAACGCCATCAACGTGGCCGCCGGCAACACCGGCACGGCCAGCATCACCTCCAGCGCCAACAGCACCTTCAGCGGCGCCGTCACCCTCAACAACCATGACCTGAAGCTGACCCGCGCCGGCACGAGCCTCACCCTGAGCGGCGGCGTCACCGGCACAGGCAACCTGTCCCTCAACAACAACAGCGCCACGGCCAACGGCCTGACCTTGTCGGGCGCCGCCGTCAACAACA
>NZ_CALROB020000085.1:0-6892 GCF_943369675.1 Polaromonas sp. YR568
GGAGTTGCCTGGAGGCCATGAGCGCGGGCTGTGTGGTGGTCGCCAGCCGTACCGCGCCTGTCGAGGAGGTCATGGCGCACGGCGTCAACGGCCTGCTGTTTGATTTTTTCGACGTGCGGGCGCTGGCCGATACCGTCGTGGACGTTCTGGCCGACCCGGCCGCCCATGCGCACCTGGGGCATGCGGCACGCCAGGCCATGGTGGCGCGATTTGACCTCGCCACACGCTGCCTGCCTGAGTTGCTGGCGCTGGTCGAGGAGGCATTGAAGGTCTAAACGGCCTGCATCAAGCGGGCCCGCTCATCCGGCGTGAGCACCTTGGGCGATACGCGGGGCGTTCCCGTCTCCGGGTCAAAGAAGGGCGTGTTCTTGTAGCTGCCGTCCAGCCTTGCGCGTACCAGCCTGGCCATAAACCGCAGGATAGACACGGTGGTGCTGGCCGCCATGGCCTTGGGACTGCCTTTGGCGCTTTTCATGCCGACCCGCATGCGCACCGGGCCGAAGGCGTCGTCCAGGCTGGCCGATGGGTCCCGCAGGCAGTTATGCAGCAGCCCGACATGCGAAACCTTGAAGTCGCGCGCCGTGTTGCCGATGGGCGTGTTGCAGCAGCTCGCGTACCAGCGCAGCATGCCCTTGTCGCTCAGTGACATGCAGGCCAGCGATTCAATGCCTTGCGAGAAAGTGACATGCTGGGGAAGGGTGGCGACCACATCCGACCCACCCATCTCATCCAGAATCTCGCCGGCCTTGCCCAGGAAGTGCGCATAGGCCTGGCAATCCTTGCAGTAACAGATGCCGCGGCACACCAATTCGGTGTGGCTGACGTGGCCGCGTAAAGTGCCGCATTGGCAGCGCAGGGGGTGGTTCATGCGCGGGAGCTTAACGCTTGTGGGATGGCTCGTCCAACGTGGAGGGTGTGCGGAGCTTTGCGCTTTCATCCAGGACGACCTGCCGGCTTGTCCACCCACGGGTCCCCCTGATAGCTATGAGGGAAACAGCCCCTGTGGCCTGAACCGCAACCATGAGCAATGGGTGAAGAAGCCCGATGCCCAGAGTCGCAACCATAAAACCCGCGCTTGCATATAGGGTTGATTCACGTTTGTAGTCGGCGTAGAGGGCAAGGACAACACCAAGACCGGCAAAAATGAACGCGAGCCAAGTGAACCAGAGAACGGCGTTGGCGTCATTTAGGGCGAAGACAGTGCTCGGTTTGAGTTCAGCAAGGTAACTGCGCTCTTTCCGCACCAGGCCAAGCTGATCCAGCATTCTCAATATATTGCCTCCGAAAAGCACTCCGAAACGGTTGATGTACGACACGACAAGGAACAGGGCGCACGCAATGAGGGCACCTGCAAACGACAATTTCCCAAAAGAGACGCTCTCGCCGGTACCGAAGATTCGTTTAAACATTCTCAGCCTGCGACGGATAAAGATGTTTGCAAAACCGCCATTCGTGCACGGGCTGGTCGTCGATATAGGCCGTAGGCTTTGGCAGATAGCCATCAAAACACTCGCTGAGTCCCAGTTCAATAGCCGTGGTCCTGCAGTATTCAGCGCCTCCCGAACTCCAGAGGAACAAGCTTGCGCCTTCCGATTTGAGGCGCCTGACCTGCGCGATCACGGCGGGCATGGGAATGCGCTTCGCACCAACGGACCTGACCATGGTGTCATCGATATCTACAAAAACGATTTGTTGGACCATGCTGTTGATTTTCTCATTGGCACTGCAGTCATGCGTTCTGCTATTTACCGTCGGGATTGCTGGGTCGAGGGAGTTGCACGGTCATCAGTTTTTTCTTTTTCCACTGCTTGAGCAATACGCTCCAGCAATTCTTCAACGCGCTGGCGATGCGCACGCAGTCCCAAGAGCCCCGACTTTCGGATGATGAATACGCATCCAATGCCCAGGATAAGTGTTGGCATCAGGGAGAGAAGCATTTCGTTGAAGGTCATGTCATACCTGAGGTGGAAGTAAGCAAAAAATATCGAAGCGCAATCGCCACGGTCATCTCAACGCGTGGAAAACCATTTATTCAAGGTTCTTCTTGATCAGTTCCGAGACCAGTTCAGAATCACCAACGATATCCTCATTTCCCTTGAAACGGGAGACTTCCATGTGCCCATCGGCGAACACATCCGCCTCCACACGTTCGCCGACCAGCGTCAAGCTCACCAGTATGGAGTCGGGTCTATGCCGTCCAAGCGTGAAGTGGATCTTGGCGGCCTCGAGATCGGACAGCAATGCGAAAAGTGCATGGCTCATTGTTGACACCTGCGGCTTGTTGGAACTGCTAGCTGAATCATGACGGTTGAGTTCCCGGTTGGTCGCGGAGCATATGCGACGCCAACAACCACAACGCCGCCGGCAACAAAAGCGCGGCAGCAATCACTTCCGAAAGAATGGTGACGTTGGCCATCAAGGGGTGGAACTCGATGGGCGCCAACGCGTAGTGGCCCAGCCCGTCAAAGCCCAGCGCCGCGTAGATAGCCACAAGGAGCAAGCCGGTGGCCATGTATTTTTTGCGCATGAACAGCAAGCCCACTACGCCAACGGAGGTGATGGACGCCCACACCGCATAGACCTGTGCACGCGTGAGCCAGGCCGGCAGGTTAGGGTATTCGCAGATGAACTCGGCGTTGTGGCTGAAGTGGCCGAGGCTGGCCAGGAAGTAAGCCGCCGTCAGCACCAGAAGCACCGTTTGCAGCTTCGTGGGCAGCCGGGCCGCCCGCATCGCACATGCCATGCTCAAGCCAGCGTATACGCCGTCTTCACCGTCGTGAAAAACTCCTGCGCGTACTTGCCCTGCTCGCGCGGGCCGTAGCTCGAACCCTTGCGGCCGCCGAAGGGCACGTGGTAGTCCACCCCGGCGGTGGGCAGGTTGACCATCACCATGCCGGCCTGGCTGTGGCGCTTGAAGTGGGTGGCGTATTTGAGGCTGGTGGTGGCGATGCCGGCCGACAGGCCGAACGGCGTGTCGTTGGCGGTGGCAAGCGCCGCGTCGTAGTCTTTCACGCGGATGATGCTGGCGACCGGGCCGAAGATTTCTTCGCGGTTGATGCGCATGCCGGCCGTGCTCTCGCTGAAGAGGGCCGGCTGCATGTAAAAACCTTCGGCGCCGCTGCCGGTGTGGCAAGGAATGCGCGCGCCGCCGAAGGCCAGCGTGGCGCCTTCGGCCTTGCCGATTTCGATGTAGCTCAAGTCCTGCTCCAGCTGCGCCAGCGAGGACACCGGGCCCACGTCGGTGCCGGCCGTCAGGGCGTCGCCCACCTTGATGCGCGCCATGCGCGCCTGCAGTGCTTCGACAAAAGCGGGGTAGATGCGGTCGGTCACGATGAGGCGGCTGGAAGCCGTGCAGCGCTGGCCGGTGGAGTAGAAGGCGCTCTGCGCGCTGAGTTCAACCGCTTGCGTGAGGTCGGCGTCGTCGAGGATGACTTGCGGGTTCTTGCCGCCCATTTCGAGCTGTACTTTTTTGAGGTTCTTCGCGCAGGCTTCGGCGATGCGGCCGCCCACGCCGACCGAGCCGGTGAAGCTGATGGCGTTGATGCCCGGGTGGTTGACCAGTCCCTCGCCGATCACGCGGCCCGTACCCATGACCAGGTTGAACACACCGGCCGGGATGCCGGAGCGCGAGATGATTTCGGCCAGCGCCCAGGCGCTGCCCGGCACCAGGTCGGCGGGTTTCAACACCACGCAATTGCCGAAGGCCAGCGCGGGGGCGATCTTCCAGGCCGGAATGGCAATCGGGAAATTCCACGGCGTGATCAGGCCGACCACGCCCACGGGCTCGCGCGTGATTTCCACGCCTATGCCGGGCCGCACCGAGGGCATCGTCTCGCCCGACAGGCGCAGGCATTCACCGGCGAAGAACTTGAAGATATGGCCGGCGCGCGTGGCCTCGCCTATGCCTTCGGGTTTGGTCTTGCCTTCTTCGCGCGAGAGCAGGGTGCCCAGCTCTTCACGGCGCGCGAGGATCTCGGTGCCGATTTTGTCCAGCGCATCCGAGCGCGCCTGTATGCCCGAGGTCGACCAGGCCGGAAAGGCCGCCTGCGCCGCCTGCACCGCCGCGTCCAGCCCGGCCGCATCGGCCTGCGCGTACTGGCCTATCACGTCCGACAGGTTGGAGGGGTTGAGGTTGGGGCTGGCGCTGGTGCCCTCGACCCATTGGCCGTTGATGAGGTTGCGGTGCAGCGTGTCGGCGGAGGGGATCGAAGTGGTCATGGATGTCCTGATGGCGTGTCGGTTTTAGCGGGCCCATCGCAGGACCAGGGGGTCCAGCCGGCGGGCGGTTTCGAGGAGGCCGGCGCGCACCGCCGGGTGCATTTCGGGAAAGGGGTGGCGCGGCGCTTCAGACGCAATGATGCCACCTTCTTTCATGAGCGCCTTGGCCGTCAGGATTCCCCCCTGGCGGTTCTCGTAATTGATCAGCGGCAGCCAGCGCGTGTACTCGGCCGCGGCCTCTTCGCGCTTGCCGGCCGTCCATGCGTCCATGATGCGGCGTATGCCGTCCGGGTAGCCGCCGCCCGTCATCGCGCCGGTGGCGCCGGCCTCCAGGTCGGGCAGCAGGGTGATGGCTTCCTCGCCGTCCCAGGGTCCTTCGATTGCGTCGCCGCCCAGGCGACAGCGTGGCGAAGAATTCGTAGATTTTTTCCTCCGTCACGCGGATCGTCGCGCCATGGTAGGGCGGCATCACCAAGACCATGGCCGCGCCCAGGTCCTGCGCGCGGCGGCTGCGTTCGGCGCACACCTTGGTGCCGAAGTGGGTGGTGGTTACGATCACCGGCACGCGGCCCGCCACATGCTGGAGTATGGTCACGGTCAGGACCTCGCGCTCCTCGTCCGACAGCACAAACTGCTCCGAGAAGTTGGCGAGTATGCACAGGCCGGTCGAGCCGGCATTGATCATGAAATCGACGCAGCGCTTCTGGCTCGCAAGGTCCAGCTCGCCCGCATCGGTGAAGGTGGTGGGCACCACCGGAAACACGCCCTGGTACCTGGCCGTCATGGTGTTCACTTGATGTTTATTCGACGATGTTGAAGTCTTTGAGGAACTCGGTCTTCATCGTCAGGCCCAGGCCGGGCTTGTTGTCGTCGAGCTGCAGGAAGCCGTTTTCGGCCACGGGCTCGCCGTCGAAGATGTAACATCACGCGCAAGGACAGGCCGCTCAGCGAAGCGGCGCGGTTTTTTTCTGGCGGCGCTGCACCGGAAGTAGCTGCCGGGGCCTGACGGGAAGGACGTCGGGTCGTGCCGCGAATGCGCTTTCCATGACGTGGATCAAGCCTTGGCGCCGTGCCCCTGCTTACGCTTGTGTATTGCCAACGCCGGAAGCACACACATGCCGAATCTTCAATGGTCTGAAGCCCTTGTGCTTGGACTGCCCATGATGGACGACACGCACCGGGAGTTCGTCGAGTTGCTGGCGCAGGCGGAAAACGCGGCGGACGATGCGCTGGCGGGACAGTGGCGCACGCTGGTGGAGCACACCGATGAGCACTTCAGCCGTGAAGACCGCTGGATGCTGGACACGCGGTTTTCATCCACGAACTGCCACAGCGTGCAGCACAAGGTGGTGCTGCAGGTCATGCGGGAAGGCCTGCAAATGGCCGGGGCCGGGGATTTCATGTCCTTGCGCCATATGGCCAAAGAGCTGGCCCTCTGGTTTCCTCAGCATGCGCAGACCATGGACGCTGCGCTGGCGCTGCACCTGCGCGGCATAGGCTACGACCCGGTGACGGGTGTGATGAGCATGCCGCAGGCTTTGCCCAAGGACACCATCCAGGGTTGCGGCAGCCTCAGTTGCTCCCCCGGACGCCCGGCGCTTGAGCCCAGCGCATAGACGCGGCTTCTCTTTTTGATCCGCGGTGAAGGCGGTCTAGCCGCCGCGGCTTCAGGGCCTGGAGCCTTGCGCGTTGCCGGGCACAAACCCCGGCAGGTTTGCGCCAACCCGGTAAGACCGTCACTATTTGGGGGAAAGCGTCAGAACATTGTCTGCCGGAAGGCAATGCCGCCGGCTTTCGGCGTGGGCCTGCCTATCCTGTGTGTGCGGTTTTCGTGCGGAAGCCGTTTCCCTTCCCGGCGCATCAAGGTCCGGCGTTTGGCCGGCCCTTTGACGTGAACCCCAAGCAGTCCATCCATTCAAGGAGACGTCATGAGCAGTTTCATTCCCGGCAGCAATTACAACGACAGCCTGGAGGGTGGCGTCGATGGGGACACGTTTTACGGCAGCCTGGGCAACGACACCCTGGACGGCTACGGCGGCATCGACACCGTGAATTACAGAACCCTGCAGAACGCCTCCGCGCAAGGTTACACGCTGGTTTCGGGTGTGCAGGCCAACCTGGCCATCGGCAGGGTCCAGAAATTCTTCATCTCCTACTCCGCCTACTCCTATTTCCCGCAATTTTTCACCTTTACCGATGTGCTGCGCAACATCGAAAACCTGGTGGGTACGGCACTGGCCGACACGCTCACAGGCAATGCCGGCAACAACATGCTGGACGGCGATGAGGGCGACGACACGCTGCGCGGGGATGCCGGCGACGACCAGTTGTACGGCAGGGCCGGCAATGACGCCCTGTACGGCCAGGCCGACAACGACAGGCTGTACGGCGGAGCCGGCAACGACCTGCTGGATGGCGGAGCCGGCGGCATAGACACGGCGGACTACAGCCTCAGCGGCATGGCCGGCGGCGTCAAGGCCAACCTGGTCACGGGCAAGGTGGAAAAATTCCTCACGGCAGGCCTGACCACACCCAGCTATATCGACACGCTGGTGGAGATCGAGGACGTGGTGGGCACGGCGGCGGCCGACATCCTCCTGGGCAATGAGCGGCCGAACGGCCTGTTTGGCGGTGGCGGCAACGACACGCTCAAGGGCGGGGCCGGCAATGACCT
>NZ_CALROB020000086.1:0-5950 GCF_943369675.1 Polaromonas sp. YR568
TGGCTGCTGAAAGAAACGCGCGAATCACCGCTGGTCAGCGCGGCACCAAGCACCAGGCCTTCGCGCAGTTCGGTGTCCACGCCCAGGGACAGGCCGCTCCCGCGCAGGCGGTTGCCCACGGCATTGCCGTCGCTGTCGGTATGGTTTTCCGCACCATAAGCACGCATCCAGAAGCCGCGCTGGGCGACCCGCTGCGCGCTGTCCAGCGCTGCGCCCATGCCCGCCTGGGCCACGACCTCACCATCGGTCTGCCACTGGTTTGCAGCCAGCAGCAGCGGTGCGCCAAAGGTCGCCGCCTGTCCGAGCCCGGCGCCGGGCGTTCCGGCCTCCATGCGGCGCTGGATCTGCTGGCCAAAGCCGCCTGCAAAAGCGGCGCTGGCGTGGTGCAGGGCGACCAGGGAGGCGCCGCCCGCGGATTCAAACGCCGCTTGCGCCTGGGACACGGACAGGCCGGTGACGGCGTTGATCACTGTCGCCAGGTCGCCTGTTGCGCCCGCCGCGCTGGCCTGCAGCGTCGCCGCGGCGGCCCGCTGGTTGGGCGTGGCGCCTGCATCGGCAAAGCTGACCTGGTTACGCGCCAGCGAGAGAAACACATTCTTCGCGTCGTAAGCCAGCGAGGGTGTCAGGAAGGCGAGGTTGGACGTGACTGCGCCGAAGGTGCCGGTCACGCCGCCGGTGGCGTTGAGAAGGGTGTAGCGCGTGTTGGCCTGGTAGCTGCCCGCGCTGGCCTGCACGTCCACCGTGGCGCCGCCCAGGCTTGCCGTGCCGGGCGCGCCGGTCACGTTGATGCGGTCGGCGTTGCCGGCCGGGTCGACCTCGACGCGGTAGATGGAACCGGGCGCAAAGTTCAGCTGGCCGTTCACGGTCAGCGTGCCTATGGAGTTGCCCGGTGCCAGGACGCCGCCGCTTGCGGCGCTCACGGCGCCGTTGATGGTTCCGCTGCCGCCCAGGGTGCCGCCGTTGTTGACAGTGACCGGCGAGGTGATGGAGCCGTTGACCGCCAGCGTGCCCGCATTGATGCTGGTGGCGCCGGTGTAGGCGTTGACGCCGGTGAGCGCCACGGTGCCGCTGCCGGCCTTTGTCAGCGTGCCCGTACCGCTCATCGCGCCGGCATAGCTGCCAGAACCTGTCTGGTCGAAGTGGACCGCGGCGTTGTTGACAATCGCGCCCTGCAGGCTGCTGGTGGTGCCGGCGAGCACGCCGGCGTTCACGGTCGTGCCGCCGCCATAGCTGTTCACGCCTGACAGCGTGAGGGTGCCGGCGCCGGTTTTGACCAATGCCCCCGTGCCGGTGATGGCGCCGGCGTAGCTGCTGTTGCCCGCCTGGGTCAGGGTGAGGGTTGCGCTGCCCAGGTTGACGGTGCCGCCCGAGCCCTGGAACGCCGAGGCACTGAGGTTGAAACCGTTGAGGTCCAGCGTGCCGTCGTTGACCGTGTAGCTCGTGCCTGTCATGAAGGCGCCGGCTGCGCCTGCGCGCAGCGTGCCTGCGTTCACCGTGGTGCCGCCGCCATAGCTGTTCACGCCTGACAGCGTCACGGTGCCGGTGCCGTCCTTGGTCAGGGTGCCCGTACCGCTGATCGCGCCGGCATAGTTGCCCGAGGTCGCCTGGTCGAAGTTTAGGGCGGCGTTGTTGACAATGGCGCCCTGCAGGCTGCTCGTCGTGCCGGTGAGCACGCCCGCGTTGACGGTCGTGCCGCCGCTGTAATTGTTCGCGCCAGTGAGCGTGAGCGTGCCTGCGCCGGCCTTGGTCAGGGAGCCCGACCCGGACATGACACCGGAAAACGTGCTGGCCGTCGACTGGTTGAGGGTCAACGCACCGGCGCCCAGCGTGACAGCTCCCTCGCCTGACAGGTTGCCGACGGTTTCGGTTGAACCATTGAGGTCGAAGGTGGCGCCCGTCGCAACGAAAACGGCGCTGGAATCACCGATGGCGTTTAGCCCGGTCAATCGCAGCGTGCCCGCAGAGATGGTCGTGGCACCCGAATAACTGGACACCGTACTGGCGTTTCGTTGAAGATTGAGCGTGCCGGTGCCGGTTTTTGTCACGCTCAGGATGTTCGCGTTATTGTCGCGCAGCGTGGTTTCCATCTGCAGGGTTTGGCCGCCATTGACCTGCACCGTCAACGTTTGAGGTCCCCCTGAGACGGGCTCCATCGTGGAGTTGTTCAAATTGCCGGTGATCCTTGCCGAAGTGACGCCGGCACCGAGCTGCAAGGTGGCCGACCGGATATTGACGATATTCGTTGTGTACGTGCCGTTGTTGGTCGTGAGCGTGACGGTGTCGCCGCTGGCCGCATTGCCCAGGGTAGCCGCCAGACCAGTCCCTGCTGCCACATCGACGTTTCCCGCCCAACTGGCCAGCGGCGACAAAAACGCGCCTGCCCCCAGTGCCAGGGCCCGGCTCACCAGCAGCGAGATGCGTTTGATCCGCGGAGATGCACTTGCGTGCCGGTAAGGCCTGGACGGAGCGAAGCAAGACGCCGTCACCGGTCCTTCGCCCCGCAAGACAGGACGGCCCGCGCCGCTTGACAAGACCAGCAGGCGTGCGTTCCCAGCACCTGCGTTGCGCTTACGCATGTAATCGGTCATCTTGAACCCCTCCGGGAATTTATTGTTTGACTTCGTGTGCAGCCGGATTCGCCGCATGGCGCGCACTATACCGTCCCCGTTCTCCTTGGGGAATAGCACGTTTTGACTACAAAGAGGCAGTCGAACCAGCGACTACGCTTCGCCCCTTGACGTCAAATTGCCATTCGCCCAGGCAGAACATGGGTTGTTAGTTATTAAAACTGTAGCAAGCGCACCATGGCTCGCCCGACGGCGCTACACCGTTGACTGACTCGTCATCCGGCGTTTTTTCCGGCCGGCTTGTTTGCCTACTTACCCGAAGCGGCGTTGCGCTTGCGCGTAGCCGCGGCCTTCTTCGCCGAGGCAGAACGTTCAGCGGGCGTGCGCGATGCAGCTGCAGCGCCGCCCGCGCGTCCGCCTTTGCGGGACGATGAGTGGTTCTCTGCCTTACCGCGCCCCGAGCCGGACTTTTCTCCGCCACCGCTTTCCTTGTTCACGGTGGCCCAGGCGCGGCTTTCGGCTTCTTTCTTGCCGACGCCGCGGTCCTCGTAGCCTTCCTCAATATGTTCGGCCTTGCGTTTTGTTTGCCGCTCTAGGCAGATTTGTCGCCTTTGGGTGGCATGTCGGTTCTCCTTGGCTGCGTGAGAGTTGATGCTTGAGCGCTGAAAATAACTCGCCGCACGCAGCCGTTTTGCGCGCCGCATTCGCAAGAGAAAGTCGGCGATCTCCTACGGCGTTTATCCCGCGGCAACGTCCACCACCACCTTCCCTTGTGCCGCGCCCGATTCAACCCGCTGGTGGGCCGCCAGCGCAGAGCCCAAATCAAAGCGCTGGCTGTCGACCAAAGGTGTGAGCCGGCCGGCCTCCACGAGCTTGGCGACCTCGCGCAGGATGTCGCCGTGATGCTCGCGGCCCTGGCCTGAAATCATCGGGTACAGGGTGAACACGCCCGAGTAGGTCGCCGAGCGGAAGGACAGCGGTGCGAGTTTGTGCGTGCCCCAGCCGAGGATGCTGAGCACGTGGCCGCCGTAGCGGCGCGCGGCGCTGAAGGAGGCGTCCAGCGTTGTGCCGCCCACCGTGTCGAAGACGACGTCAAAGCCGCCGCCGCCGGTGTGGCGCGCGACGTAGTCGTCGACGCTGCTGGCCTGGTAGTCGATCGGCACGGCGCCAAAGCGTTGGGCGATGCCGAACTGTTCTTTGGCGACGGTGGTGAACACGTCGGCGCCGCGGGCGCGCGCCAGCTGTACGGCGATGTGGCCCACACCGCCGGCGCCGCCATGCACCAGTACCTTGTCGCCCTGGCCGACACAGGCGCGGTCCACCAGGCCTTCCCAGGCCGTGATGGCGGCCAGCGGGAGGGCGGCCGCCTCGCGCATCGTGAGGTTTTTCGGCTTGAGCGCGAGCAGGCGCGCATCCACTGCTGCGTATTGGGCCAGCGTGCCTTGCAGCCCGCCCACGCCGCCGGCCGCGCCGTAGACCTTGTCGCCGGGGCGGAAATTGCTTACACCCGCGCCCACGGCGACCACCACGCCGGCCAAGTCGAGGCCCAGGACCGCCGGCAAAGGCTGCTGCGCGTGGGCCGCCTGCCCGGCGCGGATTTTGGTGTCCAGCGGGTTGACGCCGCTGGCCACGATGCGCACCAGGACCTGACCCGGTTGCGGCGCCGGCACGGGCAATTCTTTCAAGACAAAATCGCCGCCCGCGGCCTCGACGGCCATGGCTTGCATGGTGGTGGGAACAGTTTGAAGAACAGTCATCTGAAGCTCCTTGAGTGAACGATGCGTTCAGTTTCGTCCAAACAAAATCGAATGAGAACTGCAAAACCTGCACGGATTACATGCGTTTTTGTATGATGAGACCATGGATTGGGACGACATCAAGGTGTTTCTGGCCATTGCCAGGGCGGGCTCTTTGGGCGGGGCGGCGAATGCGCTCGGCCAGACGCAGCCCACCATGGGGCGCCGCCTTCGCGCCTTTGAAGAGAAGCTGGGCGTCGCGTTGTTCCAGCGCAGCAGCGAAGGCTTTGTGCTGACCGACGAGGGCGCTTCGGTCATGTCCACCGCCGAGCGCATGGAGCAGGAAGCGCTGGCGTTTGAGCGGACGCTGGAAGGGGGCGAAACCGAACTGGAGGGTTTGCTGCGCGTTTCCGCATCGGACTGGTTCGGGTTGCATGTGCTGGCGCCGGTCTTCGCGCGATTCCAGGAGAAACATCCGCGCGTGAGCATTGACCTGATCACCGAGTCGCGGCTGCTGAGCCTGGCGCGCCGCGAAGCGGACCTGGTGTTTCGCATCCGGCCGTTTGAGGAAAGCGACGTGGTGCAGCGGCGCCTCACCACCATCCACTACGCGGTGTACGGCGCGTCGCAGCTGGAAAAACCGTGGGCGGGCGACGGGCAGGGCACGCCGCTCATCACCATGAACAGCGCCTTCAGCAGCATGCCCGACGTGCGCTGGCTGCAGCGCATGCTGCCGAATGCCCACACCGTGATGCGCAGCAACAACCGCGAAGTGCAGGCGGCGATGTGCGTGGCCGGGCGCGGCTGGGCCGTGCTGCCGGTGCAACTGGGCGACCATGCGCCCGGTCTGGTGCGCGCCGACCTTGGTGAAGCGCCGCCCGGCCGCGACGTGTGGGTGGGCTTTCACCAGGATTTGCGGCGCCTGGCCCGCCTGCGCCGGCTGCTTGAGTTCACGGTCGAGGCCATCCCCGCGGCCTGATCCCCGAAAAATCCCTCGCCCTGGGGGATGCTGCTGTGGCTGCGCCGCCACGCCTTTTGCGCATTGTTTTCCTGTCACACAACTGCCATTGAACTGACACGAACGCGTCACCCCCCTCTCCCAGAATCACGTCATGACCAGCATGACAGAGCACCCGATGGGATGCCATTCACTCCAGGCCCGCCAGCCCCAAGGCCTGGGCGCCGGCATCCAGGACCTGAACAAGCAGTGCCTGCGCATTTTGCGCTGCACGGCACAGGCACTTGCCAACAGCCCGGGCGGCCTGCGCTTCAAGGCCGGCACCCGGCCCTGGCTTGAAGGGCTGTCGAACGGGCCCGCGTTGATGGCCGGCCTCGGGCGGCGTGGCAAGGCGGCGGTTTCGCTGGCCACTGGTGATTGAGTGTCGAAGCCCCTTTTTGGGGCTTTTTTACGGGTGGCGGAAATACGCCGCGAGTTGCTGAGATTGTCGAAATCGGCCTATTGCCGAAGTTGTTGAGACACAAGGAAACAAGGAGTTAACCATGAAAGAACTGCCCAATCCCACCTTTGCATTGTCGCCAGTCGCAATGCCACGGGGGTCACTTCATCAAAGCGGTCATGCTGTCAGTCCAGCCCCTGTTCAAAGGGCTCCAGTGGGGAAAATTTCGGTCAGCTGGGCCCGGCACCAG
>NZ_CALROB020000087.1:0-5660 GCF_943369675.1 Polaromonas sp. YR568
GGATGCGGTAGCCCGTCATGCCCTTGTCATGCCATTGGGCCTCCAGCGCCTTGAGCTTGGGCATCAGTTCCTGCGTCACCGTGGCCCCCTGCAGGCCTTCGACGATGTCGCTCTGCACGGTGATGGCGTAGTCGCGGTTCTCGCGCCACATCACGCCCGGCTCCCAGGTAAATACCGGCTTGGCGATCTGCGTCAAGGGAATCGATTTACCCGACGCCGTGGGCAGGTAGGCATTGCCGATGTCGGTGATCGCGTTGCGCTCGTCCAGCGGCTGGCGCAGCACGATGTCGATCAGCTTGTCGCCTTCGCGGAACTGGCCCACGGGCGTGCCCGCCAGGATGGTGCGCGAGGCCTGGGAAATCGACTGGCTGGTCACGCCCAGCGTGCGCGCCTTGGCCTGGTCCACCTCCAGGCGCAACACTTTGACCGATTCATTCCAGTTGTCGTTCACGCCGCGCGTGTTGGCGCTCTCGCGCATCACCGCCTTGACCTCGTCGGCACGCTCGCGCAGCACCAGCGGGTCTATGCCCACCACGCGGAACTGCACCGGATAAGGCACGGGCGGGCCGTTGGGCAGCAGCTTGACGCGGCCGCGCACCTCGGGGAATTCCGTAGCCAGCAAGGCCGGCAGCTTGATGCGCAGCGATTCGCGCACCTTCAGGTCCTGGGCCAGCACGATCATCTGCGAGACATTGGTCTGCGGAAAAACCTGGTCCAGCGGCAGGTAAAAGCGCGGCACGCCCGAGCCTATCCAGGTGCTGACCGTGGTCACGCCCGCTTCCTTCATCAGGCGCTGCTCCACCCGTTTGGCGGTGGCTTCGTTGGCGGCAAAAGAGGTACCTTCGGGGAACCAGATGTCAACCATGATCTCGGGCCGGCTCGAATCCGGGAAGAACTGCTGCTGCACCTTGCCCATGCCCACGATGCCCAGCGCGAAGATCAGCACGGTGGCGCCTATGGTGAGCCAGCGGTGCTGCACGCACCAGTTCACGGTTTTGCGGAAGGTGTTGTAGAACCCGCTGTCGAACATCTCGTGCGGGCTGTCCTGGCCGGCTGCCACTTCCTGCACGTGCGGCGGCACCTTGAGAAGCAGCGTGCCCAGGTAAGGCACGAAGTACACCGAAACGATCCAGCTCAGCACCAGAGCGATCACCGTCACCGCGAAGATTGCGAAGGTGTATTCACCGGTCGTGGATTTAGCCAGGCCGATGGGCAAAAAGCCCGCGGCGGTGATCAGCGTGCCCGTCAGCATGGGCATGGCGGTGATTTCGTAGGCGAAGGTGGCGGCGCGCACCTTGTCGTAGCCCTCTTCCATCTTGCGCACCATCATCTCGACGGCAATGATGGCGTCGTCCACCAGCAAGCCCAGCGCGATGATCAGCGAGCCCAGCGAAATCTTGTGCAGGCCTATGCCGTAGTACCACATGGCCAGGAAGGTCAGGCTCAGCACCAGCGGAATGGTGATGCCCACCACCAGGCCGGGCCGGATATCGATGTAATAGCGCTTCCACAGCGGCAACTGGCCGGGGCCGTTGTGTGGCCGCTTGTGAAAGCCCAGGGCGATGAAGCTGACCGCCAGCACGATCACCACGGCCTCGATGAGCACACGCACGAACTCGTTCACCGAGGTCGACACCGCCTTGGGCTGGTTCTGCACGTTCACCATCCTGATGCCGGCGGGCAGGGTCTTGTCGATGCGATCGGACAGCGCCACGAGCGACTTGCCCAGCGCGATGATGTCGCCGCCCTTGGCCATGGAAACGCCCAGCGCGATCACTTCCTTGCCCTGATGGTGTACCTTGACCGTTGGCGGATCGACATAACCGCGCTTGATCACGGCAATGTCGCCCAGCTGCAGCTGGTTGCCCGAACTGCCGCGTATAGGCATCATGCGCAGCTGTTCGATCACCTCGAATTGCCCCGCCACGCGCACCTGCACCACGTCCAGCGGCGTCTGCACCGCCCCTGCCGATTCAATCGCGTTCTGCTGGCCGAGCTGTGCCAGCACCTGGTTCAGGTCCAGCCCCAGCTGCGCCAGGCGTTTTTGCGAAATCTCGATGAAGACTTTTTCGTCCTGCACGCCAAAGAGTTCGACCTTGCTCACGTCGGGCACGCGCAGCAACTGCTGGCGCACGTCGTCGGCAAAGGTCTTGAGTTCGGCGTAATTGAAGCCGTCGGATTCCAGCGCATAGATCACGCCGTAGACGTCGCCGAAATCGTCGTTAAAGAACGGCCCCTGGATGCCGCCCGGCAAGGTGCCGCGCATGTCGCCGATCTTCTTGCGCACCGCATACCAGACATTGGCGACTTCGGCCGGCTTGGAGGAGTCCTTGATCTGGAAAATGATCTGCGACTCGCCGGGCTTGGAGTAGCTGCGGATGCGATCGGCATACGGCACTTCCTGCAGCGTGCGTTCGAGCTTGTCCGTAACCTGCTCGGCCACCTGCTGCGCCGTGGCGCCCGGCCAGTAGGTGCGCACCACCATGGCGCGGAAGGTGAAGGGCGGGTCCTCGTCCTGGCCGAGCTGGAAGTAGGACGCGAAGCCCAGGATCATCAGCACGACCAGCAGGTAGCGCGTGAGGTCCGGATGGTCCAGCGCCCATTTGGAAAGGTTGAAGCGGGTGGAAGGCGCGGCGAGTTCGCCGGCGGGGCTGTTGCCGTCGTCGTGGTGAGATTGCGTCATGGCTGCCTCACTTCACGCCGGAGGCGGCGGATGCGGGCGCCGGGGCAGCAGCATTCGGCCCCGTCTGCGCCGGCGTGGCGCCGGCCAGGGCCACGCTGGGCTGGTACAGGCTCACCTTCTGGCCGGGCGACAGCACATGCACGCCGGCGCTCACCACCAGCATGCCGGCCTGCAGGCCCGAGGCCACGACCACGTCGTTGCCGTCGGCCGTGGCGACCTGGATGATTTGCGGCTTGACCGTCATCGTGGCTTTGTCCACCACCCACACCGCCGTGGACTTGCCTTCCTGGCGCAATGCCGTGGTCGGCAGCTTGATCACCGGCAGGCCGACGGCACTGCCCGATTCCGGCACTACGTACACCGTGGCACCCAGCGGCGGCGGCTCTGCGGCATCAATCGAGACCTTGACGGTGTAGGTGCGCGTGACGGGGTCGCTGCTGGCAGCCACTTCGCGTACCTTGCCGGCGAACTCCGCGCTTTGCGACCAGACGCGGATCTTGACCGCCGAGCCGACCTTGATGCCCGCCACCTTGTCTTCAGGCACCGAGAACACCACGTCGCGCACGCCGTCCGCCGCGATGCGCACCACCGGCGTTCCGGCCGTCACGACCTGGCCGGGCTCGGCCTCGATGGCGGTCACCACGCCCGACACGTCGGCGACCAGCGATGCATAGTTGGCCTGGTTGCCTTGTACCGACAGCTGCGACTGCGCCTGCTCCAGTTGCGCCTGCGCCGCCTTGAAAGTGGTGTCGCGGCGCTCCAGTTCGGCGCCGCTGATGAAGTTTTGCTCCTTGAGCTCTTTGTAGCGCTTGAAATCTGCAGCGGCCAGGTCGCGGTTGGTGGTGGCCGCGGCCACTTGGGCGCGGGCCGAATCGGCTGCCAGCTTGAGATCCTGCGGGTCCAGCTGGGCCAGCACCTGCCCCGCTTTGACGCGCTGGCCGAGTTCGGCCTGGCGCTTGATGATCTTGCCGCCCACCCGGAAGCCCAGCCTGGACTCAACCTGGGCCTTCACCTCACCCGCGTATTCATGGCTCGAGGAAAACGCATTGGTTCCCACAGTCACCACCTTCACGGCGCGAACCGGCTCTTCGGAGGGTGCGGGCTTGGAGCAAGCGGCCAGCAACACGGCGGCGCCCACCAGGGAAAAAACGGTTTTGTTCATGGTCTGATTCGTGTGAAAACTGGCACGGCAGACAGTCAGGGAAAAGCCTCAAAAACTCACTACTGACTGACTGGTTAGTAATCTAGGGTAAATGCCCATACTTGTCAAGCGACAATCGCCCGCATGACCCCAGGCCTCCAACAGCCCAGCGACCCGGTTCCCCTGCAGGGCGTGACGCATTACGAAAATTTCCCGGTGGCCTCGCTGCTGTGCCCACCAAGGCTGCGCCCGCCCATCGCCGCGATTTACTGGTTTGCGCGCACGGCCGACGACATCGCCGACGAAGGCGACGCAACGCCCCAGGCCCGCCTGGCCGACCTTGCCGCCTACCGCGCCGACCTGATGGCCACCGCCGCGGGTTTGCCGCCTTCCCCGCGCTGGGCCCCGGTTTTCGGCCAGTTGCGCCCTCAGATGGCGCAGTTCGGGCTGCCCATCCATCTATTGGACGACCTGCTCAGCGCCTTCGAACAGGACGCCGTCAAACAGCGTTATGCCGACGAGGCCGAACTGCTGGACTACTGCAATCGCTCGGCCAACCCCGTGGGCCGCTTGCTGCTGCACCTCTACGATATCCAGGACGCCGCGTCGCTGCAAATGAGCGACGACATCTGCACGGCTTTGCAACTCATCAATTTCTGGCAGGACCTGGGCGTGGACATCCCGCGCGGCCGCATCTACCTGCCGGCCGAGGCCTGGGCCCGCCACGGCGTCGATGAAGCGCAACTGCTGGCGCTGGATGCCGACCCGGCCGTCCTTCAACTGATCGCCGCGCAGGTGCAGTCGGCGCGCGCGATGATGCTCAGGGGCCAGCCCCTCGTGAAGAAGATACCCGGGCGCGGCGGCTGGGAGCTGCGCCTGGTGGTGCAAGGCGGCCTGCGCATTCTCGACAAGATTGAGGCGCAGGGCTTCAACACCCTGCAGCGGCGCCCCAAGCTGAGGCCCTGGGACCTGGTGGTGATGGGCTGGCGCGCGCTGATGATGTAGCAGCGCGGCCTGCGTGGCCGGGCGACATCCCATGTGACAATTGCCGCATGACGCCTGAGCAGTATGTCCAGCAAAAAGCCGCCGCATCCGGCAGCAGTTTTTATTACGCCTTCCTTTTCCTGCCCAAAGAGCGGCGAGCCGCCATCACGGCCTTCTATGCCTTTTGCCGCGAGATCGACGACGTCGTCGACGAGGTCACAGACCCCGGCGTGGCGCGCACCAAGCTGGCCTGGTGGCAAAGCGAGGTCCTCAAATCCTATGCCGGCGAGCCCACGCACCCCGTGATGAAGGCGCTGATGCCGATGGCCGCCACCTACTGCATCGAAGCGCGCCACCTGCAGGCCGTGATCGACGGCTGCCAGATGGACCTGGAGCAAAACCGCTACCTCGATTTCCCCGGCCTCAAGCAATACTGCCACCTGGTGGCCGGCATCGTGGGCGAAGTGGCCGCGCGCATTTTCGGCCAGGCCGACGAAGCCACCACCGCCTATGCCCACAAGCTGGGCCTGGCCTTCCAGCTCACCAACATCATCCGCGATGTCGGCGAAGACGCGATGCGCGGGCGCATCTACCTGCCCGTCAACGAGCTGCAGCAGTTCGACGTGAAAGCCCACGAGATTTTGAAACGGCAGTATTCGGACCGTTTCAGCGCGCTCATGAAATTCCAGACCGATCGCGCCCTCGCGCTGTATGACGAAGCGCTGGCCCTGCTGCCCGAAACCGACCGCCGCGCGCAAAAGCCCGGCCTCATGATGGCCAGCATCTACCGCACGCTGCTGCGCGAGATCTCCGCCGACGGCTACCAGGTGCTGCACCAGCGCGTGAGCCTCA
>NZ_CALROB020000088.1:0-5458 GCF_943369675.1 Polaromonas sp. YR568
AGTTCGGCCGCGACGATGCGCGCAACCACGTCGGTGGCGCCGCCGGCCGCATAGCCGACGACCAGCCGCACGGGCTTGGCCGGCCAGGCGGGCTGGGCGCGCAGCGGCAGCGCGGCCGTGCAGGCGAGGGCAGTGAAGAGGGCGGCAAAGACGGCGAGGGCCGGCCTGCGTGATGGCGTTGTGCGGGGGCGTGCGTGCGTATCCATGGTTTTGTCTCCTGTCATTTGTTTGTTTGTTTGTTTGTTTGTTTGTTTGTCTGTCTGCATTGCTTCGTGTCGCGCGCCTGCACATGCCGGGGCCGGGCTTGCGGCGACACGGAAATTCTTGACCACACCCCCCCTACCCACAAAACCCGAACGTCCGGCAGACGGACGTTTTATAGTCCCATGCCATGGCGTCCCCTTCCTCCAAACTTTCCCCCAAACCTTCCGCAGCCCCGGCCGAGCCGGCCGACCAGGCCGGCAGCCGCACGCTGCGGCGCGGCCTGCAGGTGCTCGATGCCGTGCTGCAAGGCGGCCGCGAAGGCCTGCGTGTCATCGACCTGTGCCGCGCCGTGGGGCTGGAGCGCGCCACGGTCTACCGCCTGCTGGCGACGTTGCTCGAAGCCGGCTACCTCGCGCCGCGCGGGCGCTTCCGTTATGGGGCCGGGCCGCGCCTGGCCCTGCATGCGCAGCCGCCTTTGTCATCAGATTTCGCGGCGCGCCTGCAGCCGGTGCTGGCGCGCGTGAGCCAGGCCTGCGGCGACGCGGCCTTCGCGATTGTGCGCGAGGGCGCGGCCTCGCACTGCATCGCGCGCCAGGTCGGCACCCACCCGGTGCAGATGCTGGTGATCCAGGTCGGCACACGCCAGCCCCTGGGCGTGGGCGCCGCCGGCCTGGCCCTGCTGGCCGCGCTGCCCGAAGAAGAAGCGGCCGGCGCCATCGCCGCCAACGCGCCGGTGCTGGGGCGCTACGGCGGCATGACGCCGGAGCGGATGGGGATTCTGGTGCGGGCCACGCGTGAACGGGGTTGGGCCGTGATCGGCAATCACGCCACCGAAGGCGTGCTGGCCGTCGGCATGGCGGTGATGGGGCACGACGGCGCGCCGGCCGCGGGGATCAGCGTGGCGTCGACGATGGAGCGGATGCCGCTTGCACGGCAGAAGCTGATTGTCCGGTCCATGCGGGAGGCGTTGGCGGCTTTGTTGCCGGAGGGGTTGTAGGGCGGGTCTTGCGCCGGCCTTTGCGCGCTCCTCTTCGGTTATCTCTGCTGAGGGCTGCTGGCCGGGTCTCGCCCCGGCGGGCGACCTACTTTCTTTTGCTTCGCCAAAAGAACGTAGGCAAAGGTCATGCAATGGGGATTCGCTCACTTCGCGAAGCGAAGTTACGCGAATACCAAAAGGCGACCCTGGTTGCTGCGTCCCCTGCGCTTCGCTCCGGGGCAGCCTGCGGTGCTCGGTCCAGCCGGGGTCAAAAACAACTCGCTTCGCTCAAACAAGTTTTTGCCCTGATCCGTCTGAACCTGCGCTCCTCGGCGCATCCACAAGGGGCAATCGGGAGCGGGAGCGGGGACAAAAAAAGAGGGGAACAGCAAGAGCAAGCGGCGATGCGGGGGCCATGCATTTACTCCCTCTCCCTCTGGGAGAGGGCAGGGGTGAGGGGGCCGTCGGCGGTTGATGTGTAGCTGCGGATGCGAAGGCTGCTGGCCCTCACCCTAACCCTCTCCCAGGGGGAGAGGGGACAAGAAGGAAGACAAATACGGGTTTCTGTCTTCGGCTGTCTGGTATTTGGCTGTTCGGTATTCCTGTCCCCACCCCTTGTGGATGCGCCGAGGAGCGGAGGTCCAGACGGATAAGGGCTGGCGTTGTCTGAGCGAAGCGCAGCGTAGCGAGTTTAGCCAGACCCCGGCTGGACCGAGCACCGCAGGCTGCCCCGTAGCGAAGCGCAGGGGACGCAGCAACCAGGGTCGCCTTTTCTTTGGTGACTTTCTTTTGGCGAAGCAAAAGAAAGTTACTGGCCGCCGGGCCACTCCCGGCCAGCCGCCCTCAACAAAGAGCACAGAGGAAGAGCGCGCAAGGCCGGAGCAAGACCCGGCCTCACTCCCCTCCATCCCCAATCGTGAAATAAAAACTAGCCCCCGCCCCAGGCGCACTCTCCGCCCACACCTCCCCACGGTGCATCTCAATAATCTGCTTGACGGTGGCCAGCCCAATCCCGGTGCCTTCAAACTGAGACGCGGTGTGCAGCCGCTCAAACACCTGGAACAGTTTGCCGGCGTGCGCCATGTCAAACCCCGCACCGTTGTCGCGCACAAAGAAAACAACTTTCCCATCCTCGCCCACCTGGCTGCCGACTTCGATGCGCGGCGCGGCTGTGCCGGCGCTGAACTTCCAGGCGTTGGCGATCAGGTTGCTGAGGACGGAGGTCATCAGGCGGCTGTCGGCTTGCACGACCAGGCTGTCGTGGATGTGGGTTTCGACCACGCGTTGCGGCTCGGCGTCGGTGTGTTGTTTGAGGATGGCTTTGGCGATGATGCTGAGGTTGACGGGTTCGCGGTGCACCTGGCCGCGGGCCAAAGTCGCCAGTGAGAGCAGGCCGTCTATCAGCAGCGTCATCTGGCCGACGCCGCTGCGGATGCGGCCCACCAGTGACAGTGTGGGCTGGTCGGCCTGTAATGATTTGCGGCGCAGCAGCAAGCCGCTGAAGCCGTCTATGGTCGTTAAGGGTCCGCGCAGGTCGTGTGACACGGAATACGAGAAGGCTTCGAGCCGCTGATTGGCTTCCTGCAGGTCGCGGGTGCGGGCTTCTATGCGCTGCTCCAGGCCGTGGTTGAGGAGTTCAATCTGCCGTGTGTGTTTGTGCTGGTGGGTGAAGACGGCCGAGAGGGCCGTGGCCAGCATCAGCAGCAGCACGGTCGCGCCTATGGCGATGCTGGTGTAGCGCTCGGCGCGTTCTTCGGCGGGGGCCAGGGCTTCGTCGGAAGTGGTGGCGACGATGACCACCATGGACAGGGAGGGGATGGTCTTGAAGGCGATGACGCGCGGCACGCCGTCCAGGCCGCTGGGCGCGTTCATGCTGCCGCTGGGGGTTTCGTTTTTTTCGGCCAGGATTTTGCGCAGGTTCAGGTTGCCGGAGACGTCGCCGCCGAAGCTCGCGCTGTCGCCCAGGCGCCGCGCGCGCAGCTGGCCGTCAAAGCCGACGAAGGCGATGTGGCCGTTGTCGCCCATGTCGACCTTTTTGTAAAGCTCGGTGAAGATGGTCGGGTCCAGCCCGACGACGACCACGCCGCCGAAGCTGCCGTCGGGGTTGGTGATGCGCCGGCTGATGTGCACGGTCTGGCGGCCGGTCGTCCAGCCGACCACGGCGTTGCCCACGACGAGCTTGTCGGTGGCGGCGGCTTTCTGCAGCTTGAAGTATTCGCGGTCAGCCAGGTTGGCGCCGTCGGGCAGGGTCAGGCCGACGATGATCTTGCCGTCCTTGTCGAGGATGGCGCGGTAGACCAGCGCCCGGGCCGTGAGGGCCAGCGGCGTGGGCACGTCGTCCAGGCGGGTGGCCCGGCCTTTGTCGGCATAGATGCGGCGCATGTCCAGCAGCAGGCCGTCCACGTCTTCCACGGTGGCGATGGCCTGTTCGGCAAAAATCACCGCGAGGTTGCTGTTGTGCTGCGCCTGGGCGCGCACGGCTTCTTCTTTCTCCTGGCGGATCTGGAAGGCAAAAAACGTCCACACCAGGGCCGACAGCAAAATGCCGGCGGCAACAATCCACCAGACATAAAAGGGCAAGCGCTTGTCCATGGGTCATGGTCTTTCTGGGCTTGGCTACGGAGCCGGAGGAATGACGGAGGAAAGTCGGAGGAAAGTCGGGCGCCGCGAGAGGATGTAGACACGCCGTCCAGCCTAACGGTTCCCGGCTTGATACACCAGCCCGCCTAAACCCCAATCCGGCGAACAGAGCGGCGATATCCCGCCTGTTCAGGGCAATCAAGGGCTATCGGCTTCCTTACAGTGTGCTGAAAGACCGTCCTGGCCCCGGGCCGGCGTGCCGCCCTATCCGGGGCGCGCGCCGCACAGCCCGAAAAAGGCAGGCTGGCACTATTTTCAGAGCGCCGCACGAGACAAAAACCGCCATAACAACAGCTTTATCCGCCTTATCCGCTTCATTCGCCATGCCAGAAAACAAATACCTCGTCAGAGCGCCGCTGCTGGACCCCAAACAACAGGTGGTCGGCTACAAGCTGGCCTGGCGCGGTGCGCCGGCGTCGGCCGGGCTGGAGGACGTGCAGGAACTGCTGGCCTTTGTGGGCGAGCGCGCCCAGGCGGCCGAGCTGGGTTTGCTGTTCCTGGATGCCGACCGCGGCGTGCCTTCGGGCGGGATCGCCGTCGGCAGCCCGCCCAACAACACGGTGCTGATGCTGGACTGCGCCGACCTGGGCGAAGAAAGCCAGCCGGGCATGGCCTCCATGCGCGAGCAGGGCATGCGCCTGTGCCTGCGCGGCATAGACCTGGCCTTTATGGAACTGCATGCCGCCACGCTGCTGCCGCTGGCCACGCACATAGAACTGCCGCTGGGCCACCCGGAATTCGGGGCCATCGTCACCCAGGCCAAACACATAGACCCGCCGCCGCAGGTGGTGGTGAAGAATTTCCCGGGCTGGCGCGAATTTGACGGCTGCATCCCGCTGGGTGTGGGTGGCTTTTTTGAGACGCTGTGCTCCACGCCGCGGCCGCAAAACGCCGGTGCGGCGCTGAGCCCGCAGGGCGTGTTCATCCTGCAACTGATGCAGATGGTGCAGGAAAACGCCGACGTGCGGCACATCGAAGGCGTGCTCAAGCGCGATGCGGCGCTGTCGTACAAGCTCTTTCGTTACATCAATTCCCCGGGTTTCGGCATCGAGGTCGAGATCGAATCCCTGCGCCACGCGGTGACCATGCTGGGCTATACGCCGCTGTTCCGCTGGCTGTCGGTGCTGCTGGCCACCACCAACACCACGGGTTATTCCCACGCGCTGTTGCAGGCCGCCATCGTGCGCGGCCGCTTCGCCGAGCTGCTGGGCAAGGACCTGCTGCCCCGCGCCGAGGCCGAGCACCTGTTTTTTGTCGGCATGTTTTCCTTGCTGGACCAGCTGCTGGGCATCCCCCTGCAAACCGTGGTCAGCCAGATCCTGCTGCCGGAGGCGGTGGTGCAGGCCTTGCTGCACCGCGAAGGGGTGTACGGGCCTTTCCTGGCGCTGGTCGAGGCGTGTGAGCAATCGGACGGGCGGGTGGCGGACAGGGCTGAGGCGCTGTTCATGACGTCCACGCGGGTGAACCAGGCGCACCTGGCGGCGCTGGCGTGGGCGCATACCGTTTCTATCTAGGCGATGGTGGGATTAGCGCCTTCCCCCGCTGGGGGAGGGTTGGGATGGGGGCTCGCGGCGCTTGATGTTTCGCCGCGCCTGTTCGAAGGCTGGTTGGCCCCCACCCCAGCCCTCCCCCAGCGGG
>NZ_CALROB020000089.1:0-5447 GCF_943369675.1 Polaromonas sp. YR568
GCCTGGCGCGTCATGCCCGGCGCCACCGTGCGCAAATACACCGAATACAACGAAGCCTTCGCCAACGACTTCTTCTCGTCCGAAGCCTTCAAGCTCACGCAATACCGCCTCACCGGCCAGGACATCGTCACCCCCCGCCTGGCGCGCGACGGCGGCGCTGTCGTCTTTGAAGCCACCACACGCCTGACCCTGGACGGCACGCTGCTGTCCCAGGCAGACAAGGGCGGGCGCGGCGGCCTGGTCGACATCGCCGGCAAGAAGATCGCCATCGTCGGCGCCGGCCAGGACGCAGGCACCCTGCAGGCTGGCGGCTACCTCGTCATCGATGCCACCAGCCTGTCCAACTTCGGCGCCGGCAGCCTGCTGGTCGGCGGCACCCGCAAGGGCGACCCGCTGGGCACGCAGATCGACGTCACCGCCACCGACATCGTCGTGCGCAACGGTGCCGCAACCGAACTCTTCGGCCCGGAGATCATCCTGGCCGCCAGCGGCAAGGTCGCGGTCGATGCCGGCAGCGTCGTCAGCGCCCGCGGCACCGGCGCCAGCGGCGGCGGCAACCTCATCATGAAACCGCAGGTGGCCGCCGTTTATGACAACAAAGGCACGCCCGACACCGCCGACGACGTCCTGGTCACCCCCAGCAAAGACTGGGGCGCGCTGGTCCGCGTCGCCAACGGCGAGGCCGTCAAGGTCGTGCGCCAGAACGTCGACACCACCCAGGGCGGCCTGGTCACGATAGGCGCCGGCGCGGCCCTCAACGGCGGTGACGCCCTGCTGATCGACGCCACGCGAACGACCGAGCTCGCCGCCTCCGCCAGAATCTCGGGCATAGACCTGTCCGTGTCTGCCGGCCGCATCGGCTTCGGCGGCGGCAGCGGCATGGTGCTGGACAGCGCCGCCCTGGCCCAGCTGGCCAACTCGAAGCACCTGACGCTGCGCAGCTACTCCAGCTTCGACTTCCACCAATCGGTGGACCTCGGCGCGGCAGGCCTCGCTTCGCTGACCTTTGACGGCGCGGCCTTCACCGGCCACGGTGGCAACATCGTCCTCAGGGGCGAGAAGATCGCGCTGGAGAACAGCGGCGCCGCCCTGGCCGCTACCGGCAACGGCAACGGCAGCTTCACGCTGGACGCCGCCAGCCTGGTCCTGGGGGCCGGGCAGAAGAACTTCGCCGGCTTCGGCGCCATCACCCTGGGCGGGCGCGAGCAGATCGTCGGCGCCGGCAAAGGCGGCATAGACACCGGCGCCATTGCGCTGAACCTGAACACCGCGCTGCTCACCGGCCGCGGCGGCGCCGCGCAAAGCATCGTCACAAGCGGTGCATTGCAAGTCCTGCGAACAGCAGGAGGTGATTCAACCCAACAGAATCTGCAAGACAGCCTCGGCTCACGCCTGAGCCTGTCCGGCGCCAGCATCGTGTTCGGTGGCCGCGCCGTCGCGCTGGGCGGCAACATCGACATGACGGCGACTGCCGGTGGCCTGACCCTGGCGGACGGCGCGCAGATCGACGTAGGCGGCTTTGCCAAACAGTTCTTCGACGTCGCCGGCTACGCCGACGCCGGAAGCATCAAGCTCTCGGCCGTGGGCGGCGACGTCCGGCTCAATAGCGGCAGCCAGCTCAACCTGGCCGCCCACAAGGCCGGCGGCAATGCCGGCACCCTGAACGTCGCCGCCGCCAACGGCGGCACCGTCGTGCTGGACGGCACCATCAACGCGCAGGCCGGCGCGGGCGGCAAGGCCGGCGCCTTCGCGCTGGACATCGCCGCGCTGGCCGACTTCGCCGGCTTCAGCCAGCGGCTCAATGCAGCGGGGTTTAACCGCTCACGGCAGTTCCGCATCCGCCAGGGCGACATCACGCTGGACGGCACCACCACGGTGGAGGACTTTGGCCTCACCACCGACCAGGGCCGGGTCACGATCGCCGGCACCGTCGACGCCAGGGCTGCCTACGGCGGCGCCATCCGCATCACCGGCGGCAACGGGGTGACCATGAACGCCGGCGCGCAGCTGCTGGCCGGCGCCACCGGCGAGCTCGGCAGCGGCCGCGTCACGCTTGAAGCCGCGGGCGGGCAGCTGGACCTGCAGGGCGGCACGATTAACGTGGCCGGCAATGAAGGCGGCAAGGTCAGGTTGCGCGCCCAGCAGAATGCCGCGCACACCGACCTCAATGCAACAGCCGTCAACGTCAGCATCGCCGGCGCGCGCTCGGCGGTGCTCGAAGGTATCGCCACTTACAACGCCAGCACGGTCGACGCCGTCAAGGCCGCGGCCGTCGCCGATGCCAACCAGTTCAGCGCGGCCGCGCCCGCTGTGGCAAACCGGCTCGGCACCACGCTGGCCGTCATGCCCGGCATCGTCATTGAAAGCGCCGGTGACCTGGCCATGAACGGTGACTGGAACCTGCGCGGCGACTTTGCAAACGCAAGAGAGGGCACACTCACACTCAGAGCCGGCGGCAACCTGGTCGTCAAGGGCCACCTGAGCGACGGCTTCGACACCGCTGACCGGGCAGGCAAGCTGCAGGAAGGCGCTTCGTGGAACCTGCGCCTGGTCGCGGGCGCCGACCTGGGCTCGGCCAACACGCTGGCGGTCAAGCCGCTGGCGGCGCAAGCGGCGGGCAGCGGCAGCATCACCATCGGCACGGCCGACACCAACCCGGACGCCGCCGTCGACAACGGCTCGGGCAAGCTGATCCGTACGGGTACTGGGGATCTTGAAGTACGTGCAGGCAGAGACCTCACACTGGCGCACAAGGAGTCGGTGATCTACACGGCCGGGCGCAAGGACATGACGGCCTGGAGCGACTTCACGACGGCCAATGCCGCGGCGATCTACGGCGTTGAAGGCGGCAACCTGGACATCAGCGCGCAGGGCAGCATTGAGGCGCAGCCGGCCGGACAGCGCTTCGTCGAGTGGCTGAACCGGCAGGGAGCTTTTAATGCACAACGCTATTTTGGAGAGTTTGAGAGCGGCGAGACAGGCATCCGTCCAGATGGCAGTTACGGTCCACTGCTATTGGCGCCTCAACAGTCCAGCTGGTGGGTCAACTACGGCGCCTTCAAACAGGGTGTAGGTGCCTTGGGCGGCGGCAACGTCACGGTCAATGCCGGCGGCGACCTGGGCAACCTCGTGGTGGTCTTGCCGACCACCATGCGCATGCGCGGCGGCCGATCGGCCGCCGAAGCGATGGCCATGGAAACCCGCAACGGCGGCACCCTGACGGTCGAGGCCGGCGGCGCCATACGCGGCGGCCAGTACTACATCGCGCGCGGCGCTGGGGAGATCAAGGCCGGTGAAACGGCGGTGGGCCACACGGTCATCGTGGACTGGGACCAGAGTAACGGGACCTTCACGCGAACCAGCAATGCAGTGGCACCAATACTGGCGCTGGGTGATGCCACCTTGAGTTTGCGTACGGCCGGTGACCTGCGTTTGCAAACCATCATTGATCCGATGCTGGTGCGCTATGGCGATGGCCTCAGGCCCGATGGGCAACAACTGGACTATGGCGCCTACATGAGCGGCTATACCGGCCGCACGGTGCTGAACCTGGTGTCCACAGGTGGGGACATCAAACTGGTCAACGAGGCGAACTACGTGTTTGGTGATCGCCAGGTGCGCTGGAGTGAGAAGGTGGACGCCCAGCTCGCGCATGGCGGCAACCGTTACCCGGCCCGGCTGTCCGTGGCTGCATTGAACGGAAGTTTGGGAATTGATGGAGCCTTGTATGTAATGCCCAGCTGGAACAACGACGTTTCCCTGATTGCACAAAACAACCTGCGCTTCGCCGCACCGGTTTCAATGGCCTACGCCACTCCCCAAATGATGCCGTCGCCCTTCATGCCAACGGGTGGAGTCTCTTTTGGCCAGATGAATATGGACGATCTGTTGAATAACCAGATCAATCCTTCGGGCTCGTCAGCCATCAAAGACAGCTTCCTGCGTGAGCTCAGTAACCCAGGGGTTCTGCCTTTGGCCGGTGATTTCGCGCCTAGCCGTATTTACGCGGCGGAGGGGTCGATCTTCGGGCTGGACCTGAAAGCCAGCGAACAGACCTGGATACGCGCAGGCAAAGATATACGCGGGGTGCGCCTGGCGGGCCGCAATGTACGTGCCTCCGATGTCACCTTGCTCGAAGCGGGCAACGATATTCTGGCGATGACACGGGTCAAACCCATCGACAGGAACAACCCGAGCGTCAATACACTGACCGGCAGCGTTGAAATGCAAGGCCCTGGCGTATTGCTTGTATCCGCCGGCCGTGATGTGTATGCCGGCGACCTGCAGATCCAGACGCTGGCTAACCAGCAATATGACGCGAACAACCGTCCGATGGCCGGAACCCAGATCAACGGGCTGCCGTCGCAAGGCGCCTCCATCACGGTGATGGCCGGCATGAACGGCGCCGCGGCGTACGACGCCTTCGCCGGCGCCTACCTCGACCCCGCCAAGGCCGCCGCCATGCCCGACTACCTCAAGGCCAGGGCGGCCGACGGTAGCGTGCTGCCCCTCTACCTGACCGACGCCGTCGAGACGCGTCCTGGCGGCCAGCAAAAAGTCACCCGCCGCGGCCTGGTTTCGTACATGAAGGACATGACGGGCGAAGACCTGGCTCCGATGGCCGCATGGACGCGTTTCCAGTCCTTGCCCAAGTTGGCGCAGCAACAGTTCCTGCGCCAGGTCTACCTGCTTGAGCTGCGTGAAGCCGGGCGCAACCAGGGCGAACCCGGCGTCAACGGCTTGCCGCTCAACGGCGGCTACAACCGCGGCTACGCGGCGATTGCGGTCCTGTTCCCCGGCGAGGCCTGGAAAGGCAACGTCGCGGCCAACAACATGATGCTGCGCACCATGAGCGGCGGCGACATCAACGTCCTCACGCCGGGCGGCGGCCTGCAGGTGGCCTCGCTGGGCGCCACCGTGCCGGCGGGCTACGGCCTGGTGACACTGGGCTCCGGGCACATCAATGTGTTCGCCAAGGACGACGTCGTCGTCAACCAGTCGCGCATTCTTTCTTTCGTGCCCGAAGCCAGCAAGCGCGGCAGCGACCAGATCATCTGGTCCAGCCGCGGCGGCATCGATGCCGGCAAGGGCTCCAAGACGGTGCGGGTGCCGTCGGCGCCGGAGATCGTCACCGACCTGGACGGCAACACTGTCGTCCGCGAGAAATCGGACATGAGTGGCAGCGGCATCGGCACCGTCGGTGACGGCGACGTCGACCTGGTCGCGCCGCAGGGCACCATCAATGCGGGGGATGCCGGCATCCGTGTGGCGGGCAACCTCAACATCATGGCCTTGCAGGTGCTCAACGCCGACAACATCAAGGTCAAGGGCGAGGCCAAGGGCCTGCCGGTGGTGGAGGCCGTCAACATAGGCGCGCTGACCAATGCCGGCGCCGCGGCCTCGCAGGCGGCGATGGCGGCCCAGGACATGCTGCAGCGCGACCGCGC
>NZ_CALROB020000090.1:0-5283 GCF_943369675.1 Polaromonas sp. YR568
CAACGGTGCCGCAACCGAACTCTTCGGCCCGGAGATCATCCTGGCCGCCAGCGGCAAGGTCGCGGTCGATGCCGGCAGCGTCGTCAGCGCCCGGGGAACCGGCGCCAGCGGCGGCGGCAACCTCATCATGAAACCGCAGGTGGCCGCCGTTTATGACAACAAAGGCACACCCGACACCGCCGACGACGTCCTGGTCACCCCCAGCAAAGACTGGGGCGCGCTGGTCCGCGTCGCCAACGGCGAGGCGATCAAGGTCGTGCGCCAGAACGTCGACACCACGCAAGGCGGTGTGGTCACGATAGGCGCCGGCGCCACCCTCAACGGCGGCGACGCCCTGCTGATCGACGCCACGCGCACCACCGAGCTCGCCGCCTCCGCCCGGATCTCGGGCACAGACCTGTCCGTGTCCGCCGGCCGCATCGGCTTCGGCGGCGGCAGCGGCATGGTGCTGGACAGCGCCGCCCTGGCCCAGCTGGCCAACTCCAAACACCTGACGCTGCGCAGCTACTCCAGCTTTGACTTCCACCAATCGGTGGACCTCGGCGCGGCCGGCCTGGCTTCGCTGACCTTTGACGGCGCCGCCTTCACCGGTCACGGTGGCAACATCGTCCTCAGGGGCGAGAAGATTGCGCTGGAGAACAGCGGCGCCGCCCTGGCCGCTACCGGCAACGGCAACGGCAGCTTCACGCTGGACGCTGCCACCCTGGTGCTGGGGGCCGGGCAGAAGAACTTCGCCGGCTTCGGCGCCATCACCCTGGGCGGGCGCGAGCAGATCGTCGGCGCCGGCAAAGGCGGCATAGACACCGGCGCCATTGCGCTGAACCTGAACACCGCGCTGCTCACAGGCCGCGGCGGCGCCGCGCAAAGCATCGTCACAAGCGGTGCATTGCAAGTCCTGCGAACAGCAGGAGGTGATTCAACCCAACAGAACCCGCAAGACAGCCTCGGCTCGCGCCTGAGCCTGTCCGGCGCCAGCATCGTGTTCGGTGGTCGCGCCGTCGCACTCGGCGGCAACATCGACATGACGGCGACTGCCGGTGGCCTGACCCTGGCGGACGGCGCGCAGATCGACGTAGGCGGCTTCGCCAAACAGTTCTTCGACGTGGCCGGCTACGCCGACGCCGGAAGCATCAAGCTCTCGGCCGTGGGCGGCGACGTCCGGCTCAATAACGGCAGCCAGCTCAACCTGGCCGCCCACAAGGACGGCGGCAACGCCGGCACCCTGAACGTCGCCGCCGCCAACGGCGGCACCGTCATCCTCGACGGCACCATCAACGCGCAGGCTGGCGCGGGCGGCAAGGCCGGCGCCTTCGCGCTGGACATCGCCGCACTGGCCGACTTCGCCGGCTTCAGCCAGCGGCTCAATGCAGCGGGCTTTAACCGCTCGCGGCAGTTCCGCATCCGCCAGGGCGACATCACGCTGGACGGCACCACCACGGTGGAGGACTTTGGCCTCACCACCGACCAGGGCCGGGTCACGATCGCCGGCACCGTCGACGCCAGGGCCGCCTACGGCGGCACCATCCGCATCACCGGCGGCAACGGGGTGAGCATGAACGCCGGCGCGCAGCTGCTGGCCGGCGCCACGGGCGAGCTCGGCAGCGGCCGCGTCACGCTTGAAGCTGCGGGCGGCCAGTTGGACCTGCAGGGCGGCACGATCAACGTGGCCGGCAATGAAGGCGGCAAGGTCAGGTTGCGCGCCCAGCAAAATGCCGCGCACACCGACCTCAATGCAACAGCCGTCAACGTCAGCATTGCAGGTGCGCGTTCGGCGGTGCTCGAAGGGGTTGCCACTTACAACAGCGGCACGGTCGACGCCGTCAAGGCCGCGGCGATCGCCGATGCCAACCAGTTCAGCGCGGCCGCGCCCGCTGTGGCGAACCGTCTCGGCACCACGCTGGCCGTCATGCCCGGCATCGTGATCGAAAGCGCCGGCGACCTGGCCATGAACAGTGACTGGAACCTGCGCAATGACTTTGCGGGTGCAAGGGAAGGCACGCTCACGCTCAGAGCCGGCGGCAACCTGGTCGTCAAGGGCCACCTGAGCGACGGCTTCGACACCGCCGACCGCGCAGGCAAGCTACAGGAGGGCGCCTCGTGGAACCTGCGCCTGGTCGCGGGCGCCGACCTGGGTTCGGCCAACACGCTGGCGGTCAAGCCGCTGGCGGCGCAAACCGCGGGCAGCGGCAACATCACCATCGGCACGGCCGACACCAACCCGGACGCCGCCGTCGACAACGGCTCGGGCAAGCTGGTGCGTACCGGAACGGGCGACCTCGAAGTGCGCGCGGGCAGGGACCTGACGTTGGCGCACAAGGAGTCGGTGATCTACACGGCCGGGCGCAAGGACATGACGGCCTGGAGCGACTTCACGACAGCCAATGCCGCGGCGATCTACGGCGTTGAAGGCGGCAACCTGGACATCAGCGCCCAGGGCAGCATTGAGGCGCAGCCGGCCGGGCAGCGGTTTGTGGAGTGGCTGGGCCGGCAGGGCAACCTCAACGAGCAGGGCTACTTCGGTGAATACCTGACCAACAATCTCGGCACGCGCCCGGACGGCTCTTTTGGCTATTTGTCCCTGCCGCCCGAGCAATCGAGCTGGTGGGTCAACTACGGCGCCTTCAAACAGGGCGTGGGCGCCCTGGGCGGCGGCAACGTCACGGTCAATGCCGGCGGCGACCTGGGCAACCTGGTGGTGGTCTTGCCGACGACCATGCGCATGCGCGGCGGCCGCTCGGCCACCGAAGCGATGGCGATGGAAACGCGCAACGGCGGCACCCTGACCGTGGAGGCCGGCGGCGCGATACGCGGCGGGCAGTATTACGTGGCGCGCGGCGCGGGGGACATCAAGGCCGGCGAGACGGCGGTCGGCAACACGGTATCGGTCATCTGGAACGCCCAGGATCCTGACCCCCGTACCTACACATTCCCTGTGGCGCCGGTACTGGCATTGGGCGACGCCACCCTGAGCGTGCGCACGGCGGGCGACCTGCGCGTGCAGACGGTGCTGGATCCGCTCCTCGTGCGTTACGGCAACGACGGCTCCGGCACAGACCCCTTGTCGTGGAGGGAATACGGCGCCTACATGAGCGGCTATACCGACCGCACGGCGCTCAAGCTGGTGTCGACCGGCGGCAACATCACCTTTGTCAACCAGGCCGACTTTATCTTCCGCAACCTGTCGCTGTACAGCGCCAGCCCCGAAAACGACTTGATCGGACAGGGGGGCAACCGCTTCCCTGCGCGCATGGCCGCCTTGGCCATGAACGGCAACCTCGAAATACAGGGCCCTTTGAGGCTGATGGCGGGATCAACCAATGATGTGCAACTGGTGGCGCAAGGCGACATACGCTTTGCGACGCAGAATCGCGCCGCCCTCAATGCGGTGAACATCAACGGGGACGTGGAAGCGCAAGTGATCATGCCCTATGCCACACCGGCGATGATGCCTTCCGCGTTCAGGCCCGGCCTGTATTCCTTCAATATGGAATCGCTGCTGGCCAATCCGATCAGGCCTTATGGCATCGCTAACCCATTCAGCAACCCGGATGTGTTGCCCCTGGCCAGCGATTTTGAACCGAGCCGCATTTATGCCGGACAGGGTTCCATCCTGGGGCTTGACCTGACGGCGAATGAGCAAACCTGGGTGCGTGCCGCGACGGACATCCGCGGCATGCGTGTCAATGCGCGAAATGTGCGCGCCAGCGACGTGACCTTGCTGGAGGCCGGCAACGACATCCTGGCCATGGCGCACGTGCGTGCCGCGAGCCTGGGGAACGTTCCCGAGGATACGGGCAGCATTGCGATAGAAGGCCCTGGCACCCTGGTGCTGTCCGCCGGGCGTGACGTCTATGCCGACAACCTGAAGGTCCAGACCCTGGGCAACCAGCAATACGACCTCAACAACCGCCCCGTGGCCGGCACCCAGATCAAGGGCCTGCCCACGCAGGGCGCCTCCATCACGGTGATGGCCGGCATGAACGGCGCGGCGGCGTACGACGCCTTCGCCGGCGCATACCTCGACCCCGCCAAGGCCGCCGCCATGCCCGACTACCTCAAGGCCAGGGCGGCCGACGGCAGCGTGCTGCCCCTCTACCTGACCGACAGCGTCGAGACGCGCCCGGGCGGCCAGCAAAAGGTCACCCGCCGCGGCCTGGTGTCGTACATGAAGGACATGACCGGCGAAGACCTGGCTCCGATGGCCGCATGGACGCGCTTCCAGTCCTTGCCCAAGTTGGCGCAGCAACAGTTCCTGCGCCAGGTCTACCTGCTCGAGCTGCGTGAAGCCGGGCGCAACCAGGGTGAGCCCGGCGTCAACGGCCTGCCGCTCAACGGCGGCTACAACCGCGGTTATGCGGCCATCGCGGTGCTGTTCCCCGGCGAGGCCTGGAAAGGCAACGTCGCGGCCAACAACATGATGCTGCGCACCATGAGCGGCGGCGACATCAACGTCCTCACGCCCGGCGGCGGCCTGCAGGTGGCATCATTGGGCGCCACCGTGCCGGCGGGCTACGGCCTGGTGACGCTGGGCTCCGGGCACATCAATGTGTTCGCCAAGGACGACGTCGTCGTCAACCAGTCGCGCATCCTGTCCTTCGTGCCCGAAGCCAGCAAGCGCGGCAGCGACCAGATCATCTGGTCCAGCCGCGGCGGCATCGATGCCGGCAAGGGCTCCAAGACGGTGCGGGTGCCGTCGGCGCCGGAGATCGTCACCGACCTGGACGGCAACACCGTCGTGCGCGAGAAGTCCGACATGAGCGGCAGCGGCATAGGCACCGTCGGTGACGGCGACGTTGACCTGGTCGCGCCGCAAGGCACCATCAACGCCGGGGACGCCGGCATCCGTGTGGCGGGCAACCTCAACATCATGGCCCTGCAGGTGCTCAACGCCGACAACATCAAGGTCAAGGGCGAGGCCAAGGGCCTGCCGGTGGTGGAGGCCGTCAACATAGGCGCGCTGACCAACGCCGGCGCGGCGGCCTCGCAGGCGGCGATGGCAGCCCAGGACATGCTGCAGCGCGACCGCGCGGCGGCGCGCCAGAACCTGCCCTCGGTGTTCACCGTGCGGGTGGTCGGCTTCGGCAACGAGCCCATGGAGGCCGGGCCTTCCGGGCCGCGCAAGGACGGTTCGCGCCCGGTGGGCGCCAACCCGCAGGGCGTGGTGGAAGTGCTGGGCCAGATGGACCTGCCGCCTTCGCAGATGGAGTTGCTGACCGCCACGGAGCGGCGCAACCTCAAGCGTTGACGGGATGGGGCGGGATGAAGCAGTCCCGCCCCATGGCG
>NZ_CALROB020000091.1:0-4915 GCF_943369675.1 Polaromonas sp. YR568
TGGGCCCAACCCGCGCACGGCAACGCCATCAGCAATACCGCCAACAGCGCGGCGGCGCGGCGAAGGGTGTGTTCACATACCGTTGCAACGCGACAACGGAGTGCGCCCAAAAGGTGACGCAGGGGTGCCGGTAGCAAGGGCAAATCCGTAATCGAGGTAATAATAATCATTCTCATCTAAAACACCTCCAATCCAACATGTCTTCATCGCGTTTTCTCCTCACCCCTATTGCAGCCGCCGCCACCCTGGCCCTCTGGCTGCCGCTAGTCCATGCGCAAAGCGCGCCTGCGCCCGAGGCAAACGCACCTGCCGCTACATTGTCCACCGTGACCGTCAATGCCAGCGCCGACGCATCGGCCGAAGGCCTGACCAAGCCGTTTGCCGGCGGCCAGGTCGCCCGCGGCGGGCGCGTCGGGATTCTGGGCTCCCAGGACGTGATGGACTCGGCGTTCTCGAGCACCAGCTACACCAATGAACTGATCCAGGACCAGCAGGCCAAGAGCGTGGCCGACGTGCTGCTCAATGACCCCTCGGTGCGCCAGGCGCGCGGCTTCGGCAACTTCCAGGAGGTCTATATCGTGCGCGGCTTCCCGGTCTATTCGGATGACGTTGCCTACAACGGGCTCTACGGCATGCTGCCGCGCCAGTACATCGCCGCCGAATTCTTCGAGCGCGTCGAAGTCCTGCGCGGCGCCAACAGTTTCCTCAACGGCGCCCCTCCGGGCGGCAGCGGTATTGGCGGCGCGATCAACCTCTTGCCCAAGCGCGCGCCCAACGAGCCGCTGAGCCGCGTCGGCCTGAGCGCGCAAACCGGCGGCCAGGCCTCCATCTCGACCGACCTGGCGCGCCGCTTCGGTCCCGACCAGGCCACCGGCCTGCGCCTGAACGCGGTGCACCGCGACGGCGGCACCGGCGTCGACAACGAAAAAGTCAAACTGACGGCTCTGACTGTTGGCCTCGACTGGAAAAGCCGCAATGTCCGCATCTCCGCCGACGTCGGCTACCAGGATTACACCCTGACCGGCGGCCGGCCGAACGTGACCCCGTCGAGCGTGCTGCCGCTGCCGAGCGCGCCCGACGCGCGCCGCAACTACGCCCAGCACTGGACCAACGCCAAGGAACGCGACACCTTCGGCACGGTTCGCGCCGAGGCCGACTTCAGCGACAACCTGACCGGCTGGATCGCCGGCGGCCTGCGCAGCAGCGAAGAATCGAACATCCTGGCCAACCCGACCGTCACCAACGCCGCCGGCGCGACGACGACGACCCGTTTCGACAACACGCGTGAAGACAAGATCACGACCATTGAAGCGGGCCTGCGCGGCAAACTCCGCACCGGCAGCGTCGGCCACACCGTGGTGGTGTCGGCGGCAAGCTACGACAACGAACGCCGCAACGCCTACGCCTTCGCCAACTTTGCCGGCTTCGCGAACAACCTCTACACACCGACCGCCGTCGCCGCGCCGCCCGCCAACTTCTTCCTGGGCGGCAAGCTCACCGACCCGCTGGTGCAGGCGAAATCGAAATCCTCCAGCTTCGCAATCGGCGACACCCTGTCCTTCCTGCAGGATTCGCTGCTCGTGACGCTGGGCGCGCGCCACCAGAAAATCGACCAGACCACCTACAACTACAACACCGGCATCGAGGACAGCCATTACGACGGTAGCCGCACGACGCCGGTCGCCGGCGTGGTCTACAAGGCCAACACCAACCTCTCGGTCTATGGCAACTACATCGAGGCGCTGGTGCCCGGCGCCGTCGCGCCCGCCACCGTAACCATAGGCGGCGTCGTGACGCCGGTGACCAACGCCAACACGGTGTTCAAGCCCTTCCATTCCAAGCAGGCTGAAATCGGCGCCAAGTACGACGCCGGCAATTACGGCGCCAGCGTCGCGCTGTTCCAGATCGACCGTCCGCTTGCCTATGTGCAGGGCACCACCTACGGCACCTTCGGCGAGCAGCGCAACCGCGGCCTGGAGTTCTCGGTCTACGGCGAACCGGTTCGCGGCCTGCGCGTGCTCGGCGGCCTGACCCTGCTTGACGCCAAGCAAACCAAGACGGCCAACCCGGCCGACGCCGGCAAGGACGCCGTCGGCGTGCCGAGCCAGCAACTCAACATCGGCGCCGAGTGGGACGTTCCCGGCGCGCGGGGCCTGGCGCTCAACGCGCGTTACCTGCACACCAGCAAACAGTACGCGGACGGCGCCAACACCCAGGCGCTGCCTTCCTGGAACCGCGTCGACATCGGCGCGCGTTACCTGGTCGACCTCGGCAACAACCGCATGCTGACCGTGCGCGGCCGCATCGACAACGTGCTCAACAAGTCCTACTGGGCCTCGGTGGGCGGTGCAAGCCCGACCGACAACTACCTCGTGCTGGCCGCACCGCGCACCTTCGTGCTGAGCGCCAGCGTCGACTTCTGAGCGCGGCGAAGCACGGCACGAGCATGCGAACCCTCTGGACGGTCCTCCATCGCTGGATGGGGCTGTCCACCGCGCTGTTCCTCATCGTCTCGGGCCTGACCGGCGCCGTCATCTCGTGGGACCACGAGATCGACGGCTGGCTGAACAGCAAGCTCTACGACACCGAGGCGCGCGGCCCTTTCCGCAACCCCTTCGAGCTGGCCGCTGCGGTCGAGGCCCACGACCCGCGCGCGCGGGTTGCTTACCTTCCGCTGGGCTTCGAGGAAGGCCATGCCGCCGGCTACTTCGTGCAGCCGCGCAAGGACCCGGCCACCGGCCGGCCCTACAAGCTCGGCTACAACCAGGTGTTTGTCGACCCGGTCACGGCCGAGGTGCGCGGCAAGCGCGACTCCACCGCCGTCTCGTTCAAACCCGAAACCTTGATGCCCTTTTTGCGCAAGCTGCACTACACGCTGCACGTGCCGGCGATGTGGGGCGGCGACCGCGTCGGCCACTGGATCATGGGCGGCATCGCGCTGGTCTGGTTGCTCGACAGTTTTGTCGGCTTCTACCTCACCATGCCGCGCCGCCTGCGCAAGCGCCCCGGCGCCGAAACCGTGCCACACCGCGACCCGGCGGGCTGGTGGTCGCGCTGGAAGCCCTCCTGGCTGCTGCGCTGGAAAGCCGGCGGCTACAAACTCAACTTCGACCTGCACCGCGCCGGCGGCTTGTGGGTATGGGGCTTGATCATCGTGGTGGCCTTCACCTCGTTCTCGATCAACCTGAACCGCGAAATATTTTTCCCGCTGCTCTCCATGGTCTCCAAGACCACGCCCGGGCCCTCAACGCTCGTGCCGCTGGCGTCGCTGGGCGAGCGCATCGAGCCGAAGATTGGTTTTGTGGAGATTGTCGGCATCGCCCAGGCTGAAGCAAAGCGGCGCGGCTGGACCACGCCATTGGGCGGGGCCTTCTACAACCAGCGCGGCGGGTTCTACAACATCTCGTTTTTTGACCACGCCGAGCATGACGACAGCGACGGAATGGATTTGTCCAACCTCTACCTGAGCGCAGAAGACGGCCGCCTGATCAGCAGCAACCAGCCCTGGCACGGCACCACGGCCGACGTGTTCGCGCAACTGCAATTGCCGCTGCACGGCGGG
Organism: Polaromonas sp. YR568; assembly: GCF_943369675.1. Lineage (GTDB taxonomy): Bacteria > Pseudomonadota > Gammaproteobacteria > Burkholderiales > Burkholderiaceae_C > Polaromonas. Next base: position 3,563 of record NZ_CALROB020000091.1, read on the forward strand.
CGCATCCTGGGCCTGCCGGGCCGCATCATGATGTCGCTGCTGGGCGTGGTGGTGGTGATGCTGTCGGTGACCGGCATCGTGATCTGGTGGCGCAAGCGGCGCTCGCGCGTGCTGGCGGCCCGCCGCGAGAGCAGCGAAGGTGTGAGTCCCCTCAGCCTTTCAGCGCAGCCTCCAGCGCATCAATGAACATGGCCGCGACGTCAAAACCGGCCTGGTCGTGGATCTCCTGGAAGCAGGTCGGGCTGGTGACGTTGATCTCGGTCACGTAGTCGCCGATCACGTCGACGCCGGCCAGCAGCAGGCCGCGCGCGGCCAGCACCGGGCCCAGCGCCTCGGCGATTTCAAAGTCGCGTTTTGAGAGCGGTTGCGCCACGCCCAGGCCGCCGGCCGCCAGGTTGCCGCGCACCTCGCTGCCCTGCGGAATGCGCGCCAGGCTGAAAGGCACGGGCTTGCCGCCTATGACCAACACGCGCTTGTCGCCCCTGGAAATCTCGGGCAAAAACTTCTGCACCATCACGCTTTGCGCGCCGTCGCGGTTCAGCGTCTCGGTGATGCTGCCCAGGTTCAGGCCGTCTTCCTTGACGCGGAAGATGCCCATGCCGCCCATGCCGTCCAGCGGCTTGAGGATGATGTCCTTGTGCTCGGCGTGAAAGCGCTTGATGTCGGCCGCGCTGCGCGTCACCAGCGTCGGGCCGCTGAACTGCGCGAATTCCAGGATGGCGAGCTTTTCCGGGTGGTCGCGCAGCGCGCGCGGCTTGTTGAAGACTTTGGCACCCTCGCGCTCGGCCTGCTCCAGCAGGTGGGTACTGTAGAAGTACTCGCTGTCAAAGGGCGGGTCCTTGCGCATGATGACCGCGTCGAAGCCGGCAACGGCCTCGCGCGCATCGGGCCGGGCGGCATCCGCCGTAAACCATGTATCCGCATCGCCCGTCAGCGTGATGTGGCGCACCTGGGCCGTGACTTTCGCGCCGGTCTGCCAGTTCATGTCCGCCGGCTCGCAGGCGCTGATGCGGTGGCCGCGCCTTTGCGCCTCGCGCATCATCGCGAAGGTGGTGTCCTTGTAGATCTTGAAGGACTCAAGCGGATCGGCGACAAAAAGAATATTCATGGTTTGGAAGGGGTTCGGGTGTCGGGGGCCGTTGTGGACGGGGATTCACGGCGCTGCTGGCCGTATTGTTGTACAAACAGCGCCAGCCCGCCCGCCACCACACCCCAAAAGGCCGAGCCCACACCGGCTATTACCACGCCCGACAGCGTGACGAGAAACGTGATAAGCGCCGCCTCGCGGTGCGACTCGTCCTTCACCGCCGCCGCCAGCCCGCTGCCTATGGTGCCCAGCAGCGCCAGCCCGGC
>NZ_CALROB020000092.1:0-4547 GCF_943369675.1 Polaromonas sp. YR568
GCCGTCAAGGGCGGCAGCGTGGTGGCCGAGGTGGTCGGCACCATGGGCGCCATCAATGCGTCGTCCAGGAAGATCGTCGACATCATCGGCGTGATCGACGGGATTGCCTTCCAGACCAATATCCTGGCCTTGAATGCCGCGGTCGAAGCTGCGCGTGCCGGTGAACAAGGCCGTGGCTTTGCGGTCGTGGCCGCTGAAGTGCGCAACCTGGCGCAACGCAGCGCCGCGGCAGCCAAGGAAATCAAGACCCTGATCGATGATTCGGTGAGCAAGGTCGAAGAGGGCAGCAACCAGGTGGCCGAAGCCGGCAAGACCATGGACGAGATCGTCGACAGCGTCAAACGCGTGACCGACATCATGGCCGAGATCACGGCGGCCAGCCAGGAACAGACCTCGGGCATCGAACAGATCAACCAGGCCATCACGCAGATGGACCAGGTCACGCAACAAAATGCCGCGCTGGTCGAGGAGGCAGCCGCCGCCGCATCGTCGCTGCAAGAGCAGGCCGGCAACCTGTCGCAAGTGGTCAGCGTCTTCAGGCTGGACAGCCGGCACGAGCAGGTCGCCCACCCGCAGCGCGCCGCCGGCGCGGCCCGCCCCGCCGGCGCGGCCCGCCCCGCCGCCACACCCCAGCAGCCGCCCAAAGCCCGCAAGGCCATCGCGGCGCCGCAGCGCAAGCCGGCCGCCACGGGCGACCTGGCCGTGGCAGGCGGCGGAAGCTGGGAAACGTTTTAAGAACCCGTGCGCCGTGCGCCATGCGCTTGCGCCCCTGGCCCTGACCGAATCGATAGGAACCCCACCATGAAACTCGCAAATATCCGTATCGGCTCCCGGCTCGCGCTGGGCTTCGCTTCTGTCCTGGTGCTGATGGCCTTGTTGACGGCCGTCGGCATCTGGCGCCTGCAAACCGTGGGCGCCCTGACGCGCGACATGCTGGAGCAGGGCATGGTGAAAGAGCGGGCGGTCATCCAGTGGCAGGGCGCCATCCAGCTGACGATCTCGCGCATCCTGGCAAACGCCAAGAATGCCGACCCGGCCGAACAGAAATTCTTCCAGGACCTGGCCTCGCAATCCATGGCCGGCAACAACGTCCTGCAAAAACAGGTCGAAGAGATGGTGAACGACGACGCCGGCAAGGCCGTGCTGGCCGAGATCGGTGAGCGCCGCAAGGCTGCCCGCGCGGCCACCGAGGCCATCTTCAAGGCCAAAGCCGCCGGCGACGACGAAGGCGCCAAAAAAATCATTGCGGAACAGTTGCTGCCCAATACCGACGCTTACCTCGTCTCCATGGCCAAGCTCGTGACGCTGCAGGACGAACAGCTCAAGGCGCAGGCTGAAGAAGTCGAAACGCATTACCAGACCGGCCGCCGCTACCTGGCGGTGCTCTTCACCATCGCGCTGGTGCTGGGCATCCTGCTGGCATGGCGCCTGACCACCGGCATCACCCGGCCGCTGAGGCAGGCCGTCAAGGTGGCGCAGACGGTCGCCGGCGGCGACCTGGCCAGCCACATCGAAGTCAAAAGCACCGACGAAACCGGCCAGCTGATGCAGGCGCTGAAAAGCATGAACGAAAGCCTGGCCAAGGTGGTCGGCGAAGTGCGCCAGGGCACAGACACGATTGCCACCGCTTCGAGCCAGATCGCCGCCGGCAACCATGATTTGTCGTCGCGCACTGAAGAGCAGGCGAGTTCGCTGGAGGAGACGGCGGCCTCGATGGAAGAACTGACCAGCACCGTCAAGCAGAACGCCGACAACGCGCGCCAGGCCAACCAGCTGGCGGTGTCCGCCTCCAGCGTCGCCGTCAAGGGCGGCAGCGTGGTCGCCGAAGTCGTCGGCACCATGGACGCGATCAATTCCTCGTCACGCAAGATCGTCGACATCATCGGCGTGATCGACGGCATCGCCTTCCAGACCAACATCCTGGCCTTGAATGCGGCGGTGGAAGCCGCCCGCGCCGGCGAACAGGGCCGTGGCTTCGCGGTCGTCGCCGCCGAGGTGCGCAACCTCGCGCAACGCAGCGCGGCAGCCGCCAAGGAAATCAAGACCCTGATCGGCGACTCGGTCGACAAGGTGGAAGAAGGCAGCAAACAGGTCGCAGAAGCCGGCCGCACCATGGACGAGATCGTCGCGAGCGTCAAACGCGTGACCGACATCATGGCCGAGATCACCGCCGCGAGCCAGGAGCAGACCGCCGGCATCGAGCAAGTCAACCAGGCCATCACGCAGATGGACCAGGTCACGCAGCAGAATGCCGCGTTGGTCGAAGAAGCGGCCGCCGCGGCATCGTCGCTGCAGGAACAGGCCAGCGAGTTGTCGCAGGTGGTGAGTGTTTTCCGCCTGGAGGGTGGAGACGTGCAGCGGCATACGGCGCAGCGGCCGCCTGCCGCACGCGCGCCCGCAGTGCCACGGCAGCCGCCGCAGGCAAGGAAGGCGATTGCTGCGCCTCGTGCGCTGGCGGCGGCCGGCGAGGGCTGGGAAACGTTTTAAGCCGGCGCGAGACCCGGCCAAACCCCAAGGGCTTTCCCTGATTTGCCCGGAGATAAGGCCACAACCCCACTCTGATCGACTGATTTGCCGGCCGTTTGAATGGATAACCTTTACCCCAAACGCGTGACAGCATCAAGAAACGGGGGCTTCCATGAAACTGCGAAACAAAATTATCCTGAGTATGAGCCTCGTGTTCATGCTGTTCAGCATCGCGATCGCGGTGGCCCTGGCGGGCATGCAGAGCGCCAAGAACGGGTTCGAGAGTTTCCTGCAAACCGACCTCGCGCTGCTGCAGGCCGCGACCGGCATGTATGCGGACGGGCTGCAAAGCGGGCAGGCACTGCGCAACGTGGTGCTGGACCCGGCCAACAAGCAGGGCTTGAAAAACCTCGAGAAGGCGAATCTGGATTTCAATGAAAACGGCCGCAAGGCGCTGGCGCTGTCGGCGCCGGATCCCGCGGACCGCAAGACGGTGGAAGGCGTGCTCGCGCTGCGCGAACAGTACGCGCCCATCCAGCTCAAGATCCTGGGACTGGCCGCGAAGGACCAGGCCGCGGCCATCACTTCCGTGAGCCAGGAGGAAACGCCTTTGTGGCGCGGCATCCGCGAACGCCTGCTGGAATTCATCAAGGCCAAGAACGCCGCCGTGGAAAACACCAAGGCCCAGCTCGCCGCGCACAGCCGGCAGATGCTGCTGGCCGCGCTGGCGCTGATGGGGGTGGCGGTGCTGCTGGGCGCGGCCATCATCGCCTGGCTGATACGCCACATCATGCGGCAGCTGGGCGGCGAGCCGGTGTATGCCGTCGAAGTGGCGCATGCCATCTCCACGGGCGACCTTTCGCGCGAAGTGAGCCTGGCCAAAGGCGACGGCAGCAGCCTGTTGTTTGCCATGAGCGCCATGCGCGAGAACCTGACCGCGACCATAGGCCACATCCGGCGCTCCACCGACACCATCACCACGGCCACCAGCGAGATCGCCGCGGGCAACCATGATTTGTCCTCGCGCACCGAAGAGCAGGCGAGTTCGCTGGAGGAGACGGCGGCCTCGATGGAAGAACTGACCAGCACCGTCAAACAGAACGCCGACAACGCCAGGCAAGCCAACCAGCTGGCGGTGTCCGCCTCCAGCGTCGCCGTCAAGGGCGGCAGCGTGGTCGCCGAAGTGGTCGGCACCATGGGCGCGATCAATGCGTCGTCCAGGAAGATCGTCGACATCATTGGTGTGATTGACGGCATCGCCTTCCAGACCAACATCCTGGCCTTGAACGCTGCGGTTGAAGCGGCGCGTGCCGGTGAGCAAGGCCGTGGCTTTGCGGTCGTAGCCGCCGAGGTACGGACCCTCGCACAGCGCAGCGCCGCAGCCGCCAAGGAAATCAAGGCCCTGATCGGTGACTCCGTCGACAAGGTCGAAGAAGGCAGCAAGCAGGTCGCCGAAGCCGGCCGCACCATGGACGAGATCGTCGCCAGTGTGAAGCGCGTGACCGACATCATGGCCGAGATCACCGCCGCGAGCCAGGAGCAGACCGCCGGCATCGAGCAGGTCAACCAGGCCATCACGCAGATGGACCAGGTCACACAACAGAATGCCGCGCTGGTTGAGGAAGCCGCAGCCGCCGCTTCCTCCTTGCAGGAGCAGGCCAGTGAGTTGTCGCAAGTAGTCAGTGTGTTCAGGCTGGAGGGTGGTGAGGCGCACCACGCACCGCAGAGGCCGTCTGCCGTTCGCGCGACCGCCGCGGCCTCGCAGCCGCCCCAGGCGAGGAAGGCCATTGCAGCGCCTCGTGCGCTGGCGGCCGCTGGCGAGGGGTTGGGAGCGTTTTAGGCCGGGTCTTGCGCCGGCCTTGCGCGCCTCGCCCTTTGCATGGGCTTGCTGGCCGGGGTCGCCCGGCAGCGACTCACTTTTCTTTGCTTCGCCCGGCGTGTGTCAAGGTAGTTGTCGCCTCGGGTGAACTTATGCCGCGAGATTTTGCCTTTGCGCTTGTTCGCGTTCCGGATTGAGGTACACGGCGTCTGCCAGGTGCCAGTTCCTGATCTGTGCGGACCAGCGTTGCGGATGGCGGTCC
>NZ_CALROB020000093.1:0-4298 GCF_943369675.1 Polaromonas sp. YR568
CCCTGCATTTCGTTGTCGGGGGTGAGCGCCTTCACGTTGACGACGTAGGTGTTGTAAGCCTGTTTTTCTTTCAGCCACGCGCCGGTCTGGCCTATGGTGATCTTGCTCTGGTAGCGCGCCTTGAGCAGCTGCGCGGCCCGCTCGCTGGCAGGCGCCACGTAGTCGCCCACCACGAAGCTGAACACCACAAACAGCGCGCCCAGGGCCAGCAGCAGCTTCAGCGCGCGCCAGGGGCCCAGTCCGCTGGTTCGCAAAATGGTGTATTCCGAGCTTTGTGCCAGGCGCGCCATCACAAAAATCGTGCCGATCAGCACCGAGATGGGCAGCAGTTCGTACAGGTGGTTGGGGATCAGGAGTCCCACATAAAGAAGCGCGTGCCGGATCTGGTAGATGTCGCCGGCATTGATGCCGTTGCTTTTGCCGAGGTATTGCAGCTCGTCGACCAGGTCGAAAAAGAAGAACAGGGCCAGGAAACCCAGGGCCACCAGGGCGATGGCGGCCAGCACTTCCCCGTAAATCAGGCGGCGTATGGTTTTCATGGCTGCGGGCTTTCGGAGTTGCGCACGGCCACGGGCTGGCGCTGGATGCGCCGGGCGGGCCTGAGCACCCAGTTGAACTGCCGCTTGGAGAGCCAGGCCAGGCCCAGCAGCAGCACGCCGCCGTGCAGGGCCAGCAGGAAGTTGCCGAAGCCGATGAGGCCGACAAAAATCCAGCTCTGCCCGAGGTTGACCAGGTTGTTGTAGACCACGAAGGTCAGCAACACGAAGATCATGTTGCCGCTGCGCCCGCCGCGCGGGTTCACGCTGGCCAGGGCCACGGCCAGCACGACAAAATTGATGGCGGCCAGCGCCAGCCCCAGGCGCCAGGCCAGTTCGCTGAGGTTGCCGCGCGTGGGCGCCTTGACGAGGTCGCGGGTGGACAGCAGCTTGGATTCCGGCGCGTTCTCGGCGAGCGGGTTGGCGTCGCCGGTCTTGGTGCCGTACTCCGCGAAGTCGCTGATTTTCAGGGCCGACTGCCCGATCACGTTTTCCAGGCGCTGCCCGTTTTCCAGCATCAGGAACTGGGCGTCGTGCAGCACCTCGATGCGGCCGGAGCGCGCGGTGGTGATGGAACTTTTGCCTTTTTCGGTGGCGGCGATGAACACGTTGTTGCTGGCCCGTTCGCCCGCCAGGTCGCGGTCGATGAAAAACACGCGGTTGCCGCTGGAGGATTCCTGGAACTGCCCGGGCGCGATGCGGTCCAGGTCGCCGCGCTGCTCATAGCGGCTTTGCATGTCCTTGGTCTGCTGGTTGGTCCAGGGCCAGACAAACAGCGCCATCAGCGAGATGACCAGCAGCACCGGCCAGGAAAAACGGAAGAGCGGACGCAAAAAGCCGGCCAGCCCCTGGCCGCTGGTGAACCAGACCACCATCTCGCTGTCCCGGTACATGCGCGACAAGGTGCTGACCATGGCGATGAACAGCGACAGCGTGAGGATGGTCGGCAGGCGGCCCAGCGCGGAGTAGGCCATGAAGAGCATGACGTCCTGCGGATTGATGAAACCGCGCGAGGCCTGGCCCAGCGTCCGGATCAGGACAATGGTCATCACGATGGTGACCAGCACCACCAGCGTGGCCCCGAAACTGCGTGCCAGCTCTTTGCGAATCGAAGATTGGAATAACATTGACTGAATATCTGCTTTAGCTTTGTTCTATTTTTGTTTTACTTCGATTTATCCACCAGACCCTGAATTATGGACTTTGAACTCAAAACACTGACCCGCGCGCGCATTTGCAGCGAAAAAACCGACGCACTGGTCGTGCTCGTTCCCCAGGAGCCGGCTTCCGGCAGCGATCCGCTGTCGATGCTCACGGCGCTGGCCATCAAATCGGGGGACTTCGAGGCCAAGCCCGGCAAGCTCCTGGCCGCCTACCGCGCGCCCGGCATTGCCGCCACGCGCATTGTGCTGGCCGGGGTGGGCGAGGCCAGCCCCAAAAATGTCCGCAGCGCCGTAGCCGTGGCCCTGGGCGCCGTGAAGAACGGCAACACCCAGCGCCTGGTACTGTGCCTGGACCTGCTGAGCGCCTTGCAGGCCGAAGCCGTCCGCGCCGCCGTGACGGCCTGCAGCGATGCCACCTACGTTTACACCACCACCAAGTCCAAGCCCAGCCCCTCCAAGCTGCAGCGCGTGGTGATTGCCGTGGGCGATGCTGCCAGCGCCAAGACGGCCAAGGCCGGCCTGGACAAAGGCATGGCCCTGGTCAAAGGCCTGGAATTCGCCAGGGAATGGGCCAACCGGCCCGCCAACCACGCGACACCGACCCTGCTGGCCGGCGCCGCGAAGGAACTGGGCAAGCTGCGCAACATCAAGGTTGAGGTGCTGGGCCCCAAAGAGGTCGCCAAGCTGGGCATGGGTTCCTTCATGGCCGTCGCCCAGGGCACGGCCGAGCCCCTGCGTTTCATCGTGCTGCGTTATGACGGCGCCGCCAAGGCTGAGGCGCCTGTGGTGCTGGTCGGCAAGGGCATCACTTTCGACACGGGCGGCATTTCCATCAAGCCCGCCGCCGAAATGGATGAGATGAAGTTCGACATGTGCGGCGCCGCGAGCGTGCTGGGCACCTTCCGGGCCCTGGCCGAACTGCAGCCGGCGCTCAATGTGGTGGGCCTGATCCCGGCCTGCGAAAACATGCCGGGCAGCCGCGCCGTCAAGCCGGGCGACGTGGTCACCAGCATGAGCGGGCAGACCATCGAAATCCTGAACACCGACGCCGAAGGCCGCCTGGTGCTGTGCGATGCCCTGACCTACGCCGAGCGTTTCAAGCCCAGGGCGGTGGTCGACATCGCCACCCTGACCGGCGCCTGCGTGATCGCCCTGGGCGGCGTGCGCAGCGGGCTGTTTTCCAGCGACGACGCCCTGGCCGCGGCGCTGGCGCAGGCCGGCGAGTCGTCCATGGACCTGTGCTGGAGGATGCCGCTGGACGACGACTACGCCGAAGGCCTGAAAACCAACTTCGCCGACGTCGCGAACGTGGCCGGACGGGCCGGCGGCGCGATAACCGCCGCCAAGTTCCTGCAGCGTTTTGCGGCCAGCTTCCCCTGGGCGCACCTGGACATCGCCGGCACCGCCTGGAAGGGCGGCGCCGCCAAGGGCGCGACCGGCCGGCCGGTGCCTCTGCTGCTTGACTACCTGCTGGGCCAGGTCGTTTCCGCCAGGCCCAAGGCTTCCGCCAAGGCGCCCGTCAAACCCAAGGCTTCGGCAAAAACCAGGGCCGTCGCCAAGACACGGGCATGACCGAGATCGCTTTTCACTTCAACGTGCCCGACAAGCTGGCCTACAGCTGCCGGCTGCTGCGCAAGGCCTACCTCAGCGGGGCCAGCGTGGTGGTGACGGGTGAAGCCGCGATGCTCACGGACCTGGACCAGTTGATGTGGAGTTTTTCGCCCGCCGAGTTTGTGCCGCACTGCCGGGCCGGGGCGGCTGAAAGCACCCTGGCGGCATCGCCGGTGGTGCTGGCCGAATCGCTCAAGGATTGCCCGCACTACGGCGTCCTGGTCAACCTGGGCCAGGGCATTCCCCCCGAGTTCGAACGCTTTGAGCGTTTTATCGAAGTGGTGGCGCAGGGCGACGAAGACCGCCTCGCGGCGCGCAGCCGCTGGAAGCATTACACCGACAGGGGTTATGCGATGAAACGGCATGACCTGGCGACGGCCGGGGAGGGCGCATGAACCGCCCGCCACCCGCGCCGCCGCGCTTCGTGCCCACGCTGACGGAAGTCGTGAAGCCGATTGCCGCGCCCATGCCGGCGCTGGGCCAGGCCGCCATGCCCGCGTCGCCCCAGGCATCGCCGGTGTCCACCGCGCCGCCGGCCGCGTTGGCCGCTTCACAGGACCTTCAGGAGCAGATGGTGCAGCGCGTGCTGCAACGGGTGGACCTGGTGCTGGACCGGCGCCTGCGCGAGGTGGTGGGCCAGCTCATTCTTGAACAAACGCAGAGCCTGGCGCCGCGCCTTCGCCAAGAAATCGAGGATGTCGTGCGCCAGTCCGTGAGCCAGGCTTTTGATGACAAAAACACGCCTCCGGCGGCCGGCGTTTAAGTCCCGCAGGTGACTGTTTTTCCATCCGCGTTTTGTGATCGCGCTGCCATCAGGGGTGCTGCTGAAACAGGCGCTCACATAAGCCGTTCTGCTCCCCGGGTAAACCCCCTTATCGGAATTTAACCTAGGGACGTTGCTATGGTGCGGGCCCGGAAATTGCGTTATGTTCGGCCCCGTTGAGTAAAAAAATTCGTTCTCAACCTTTAACGGTAATTTCCTAATCGG
>NZ_CALROB020000094.1:0-4115 GCF_943369675.1 Polaromonas sp. YR568
CCCCCAGCGGGGGAGGGGGCAAGAACAACCCCCCTGCTCGAGCCCGTCGCCACGCCATACCCAGAGAAGCGGGTGTTTTCTCATGCTTTTCGGGCCATGGCACAAGGCACGCTCTTTGTACATTGAAGCATGTGTCATTTGCTGATGCACAAGGCGCGCATGCCGCGCGCGCGATGACATGAAAACCTATGAATACAAACCTGCATGGCGCCACGGTCTCGTCGACCGGACCGGATTTCCTCCTGACGGACCATGATTTTTCGAAGATCCGCACGCTGATCCACCAGCGGGCGGGCATTGCCCTGAGCACGCAGAAACGCCAGATGGTCTACAGCCGGCTGGCGCGGCGCCTGCGCGAGCTGCGCCTGACGGAGTTCGCCACCTACCTGAATTTCCTGGAAGCCGACCCCGACGGCGACGAGTGGCAGCAGTTCACCAATGCGCTGACGACCAACCTGACGGCTTTCTTTCGCGAAGCCCACCATTTCCCGGTGCTGGCCGAGCATGCCAAAAAATGCCCGCAGCCCATGACGGTCTGGTGCTCGGCCGCCTCGACGGGCGAAGAACCTTATTCGATTGCCATGACGCTGATCGAGGCGCTGGGCGAGCGCGCGGCCAGCGCCGCCAGCGTGATCGGCACCGACATCGACACCCAGGTGCTGGCCAAGGCCGCCACCGGCGTGTTCACGCTGGAGCAGGTCAGCAAACTCCCGCCGGCGCGGCTCAAGCGCTTTTTCCTCAAAGGCGCGGGCGCCCAGGCCGGCAAGGTGCGGATACGCCCCGAGGTCGCGGCCATGGTGAAGTTCGAGCAGCTCAACCTGCTGGACACCAAATGGGCGCTGCGCGAACCCTTCGACGCGATTTTCTGCCGCAACGTGATGATTTATTTCGACAAGCCGACGCAGGCGCGCATCCTGCAGCGCTTTGCGCCGCTGATGAAGCCGCACGGCCTGCTGTTCGCCGGGCATTCGGAAAATTTCTCCTTCGCCGCCGACATCCTGCGCCTGAAGGGCCAGACGGTGTACGAGCTGGTGCACAAGGTGAAGGCCGCCCCATGACACCCGCGCACCGGGAAACGGTGGCCACCCACCATTACTTTGACCGCGAGTTCGGCATCTCGGCGGTCAAGCTGCTGCCGGGCGAATACTTTGTGACCGGCAAGGACATGGTGCTGACCACCGTGCTGGGCTCCTGCGTGTCGGCCTGCGTGCGCGACAGCACGGCCGGCATAGGCGGCATGAACCATTTCATGCTGCCCGAAGACGCCGACCCGAGCTCGCGCGACGCGGCCGCCGCCATGCGCTACGGCGCCTACGCGATGGAGATGCTGCTCAACGAACTCTTCAAGGCCGGCGCCCGGCGCGAGCGGCTGGAGGCGAAAGTCTTCGGCGGCGGCGCGGTGCTGGCCAACATGACGCTGCTCAACATCGGCGAGCGCAATGCCGACTTCGTGCTGCGCTACCTGCAGATGGAGCAGGTGCGCGTGGCCGCCCAGGACTTGCGCGGCAACTACCCGCGCCGCATCAACTACTTCCCGGTGACCGGCAAGGTCACCATGCGCAAGCTGCGCCAGCAGGACGACGTCGCGCTGGTGCAGAACGAGGAGCGGCAGCTCGCCGCCACGCTGTCCAGGCCGTCCCGGGCCGCCGGCTGCGTCGAGATCTTTAACGTCGACCTGGCCCGTGACGTGGCCAACAAGAATGCGTGGGCCCTATGACAGTCAACAAGATCAAGGTGCTGTGCGTCGACGACTCGGCGCTGATACGCAGCCTGATGACCGAGATCATCAACAGCCAGCCCGACATGGTGGTGGTGGCCACGGCCTCCGACCCGCTGGTCGCGCGCGACCTGGTCAAGCAGCACAACCCCGACGTGATGACGCTGGACGTGGAAATGCCGCGCATGGACGGGCTGGAGTTCCTGGAAAAACTCATGCGCCTGCGGCCCATGCCGGTGGTCATGGTGTCCTCGCTGACCGAGCGCGGATCGGAAGCGGCGCTGCGCGCGCTCGAACTGGGCGCCATCGATTTCGTGACCAAGCCGCGCCTGGGCATACGCGACGGCCTGCTGTCGTACACCGACCTGATCGCCGGAAAAATCCGCACGGCGGCTTCGGCCAAGCTGCTGCCGGCCCGGCGCCCGGCGCCCAATGGCGTGGGCGGCGCAGGCGACGGCCATGCGCCCATGCTGCACAGCCCGCTGCTGAGCACCGAAAAACTCATCATCATCGGCGCCTCCACCGGCGGCACCGAAGCGATACGCGAAGTGCTGCAGCCGCTGCCGCCGGACAGCCCGGGCATTTTGATCGCCCAGCACATGCCGGCGGGTTTCACCAATTCCTTTGCGCAGCGGCTCAATGGCCTGTGCCGCATCAAGGTGTCCGAAGCGGTGCACGGCGAGCGGGTGCTGCCCGGCCATGCCTACATCGCGCCGGGCGGCTTTCATTTGTCGCTGACGCGCAGCGGCGCCAATTACGTCGCGCAGGTCGACCAGGAGCCGCCGGTGAACCGGCACCGGCCTTCGGTCGACGTGCTGTTTGATTCGGCCGCGCGCCATGCGGGCAAGAACGCCATCGGCGTGATCCTGACCGGCATGGGCCGCGACGGCGCGGAAGGCCTGATGCGCATGCGCCAGGCCGGCGCGCACACCTTCGCGCAGGACGAGGCCAGCTGCGTGGTCTTCGGCATGCCGCGCGAGGCGATTGCGCTGGGCGCGGTCAACGAGGTGGTGCCGCTGCAGGAGATGAGCCAGCGGGTGCTGGCCCACCTGCGTTCCTTCGGGGAGCGGGCCAACCGCGTGTAGTGGATGTTGCGAAAGTTTTGGGGGCTTCCGGCCGGCGCTTTTTTGGATTGCGGCGCTTTCCGGATGACATGTGTTTGAGAGTTTGATTCGAGAAAACTGGAGTGAAGTGTGGTTGATAAAAACATCAAAATCCTGGTCGTGGATGACTTCCCGACCATGCGCCGGATTGTCCGCAATCTGCTCAAGGAACTGGAGTTCGTCAACGTCGACGAGGCCGAAGACGGCGCCGCGGGCCTGGAAAAGGTCAAGGCCGGCAACTACGGCTTTGTGGTGTCCGACTGGAACATGCCCAACATGGACGGCCTGGCCATGCTGCAGGCGATTCGCGCCGATCCGCAGTTCGCCAAGCTGCCGGTGCTGATGGTGACGGCCGAGGCGAAAAAGGAAAACATCATCGCGGCGGCCCAGGCCGGCGCGAACGGTTATGTCGTCAAGCCCTTCACCGCGGTCACGCTCGAAGAGAAGATCAACAAGATCTTTGAGAAGATCGAGAAGGAAGGTGCCTGACATGGGCCAGGAAGCACCCCTCTCCACCACCGTGTCCACCGGCAACTCGGCCGAGCAACTGGTCAACCGCATCGGGCACCTGACGCGCCAGATGCGCGAAGGCATGCGCGAGCTGGGCCTGGACAAAAGCATCGCCCGCGCCGCCGAGGCGATCCCCGACGCGCGCGACCGCCTGAGTTATGTGGCGCAGATGACGGAACGCGCAGCCGAAAGGGCGCTCAACGCCATCGACGTGGCCCAGCCCATCCAGGACAATTTGTCGAAGCAGGCCGTGGCCCTGGGCAAGCGCTGGGACGTCTGGTTTGAAAGCCCGCTGGAACTGGCCGACGCGCGCGAGCTCGTCAAGGACACCCGCGGCTACCTGGCCGACGCCCCGGTGCAGGCCAGCGCCACCAATGCGCAACTCATGGAAATCATGATGGCCCAGGACTTCCAGGACCTGACCGGCCAGGTCATCAAGAAGATGATGGACGTGATCAAGGACATGGAGACGCAGCTGCTGCAGCTGCTGATCGACAACGCCCCGCCTGAAAAGCGCCAGGAGGCCAGCAACGGCCTGCTCAACGGGCCGCAGATCAAGACCGGCGTTCCTGACGCGGTCGACGGCCAGGACCAGGTCGACGATTTGCTGGCGAGCCTGGGGTTCTAGTTTTTTTGTAGCGCGCAGAGCCGTTCGCAAAACCCAGCGAAGCGGTCCTGGCTAGGCGCGCCGCCGCAGACAGTGCTAAAGGCACGGCAAGGCGGCTGCAACAACGCCAGGAGGGTTTTTGAGTGGCTCCAGGCGCTTAGCTGAAGGAAACGCCAAT
>NZ_CALROB020000095.1:0-4051 GCF_943369675.1 Polaromonas sp. YR568
CGCTCGCGCAGGTCCACGTCGAGATTCGAAAAAGGTTCGTCGAGCAGCAGCAAACGCGGCTGCGGCGCCAGCGCCCGCGCCAGCGCCACGCGCTGCTGCTGGCCGCCCGAGAGTTCATGCGGAAAGCGCTTGTGCACATTACCCAGGCCCACAAGCTCCAGCGTTTCGCTGACGCGCTGCGCCCGCTGGGCGGCGGGGAGGTGGGTCAGGCCGAAGGCCACGTTGTGCGCGGCATCCAGGTGCGGAAACAGGGCGTAGTCCTGGAACACCATGCCGATGCGGCGCAACTCGGCCGGCACATGGACGGCGGCGCTGCTGACGCGCTCCTGGGCCAGCGTGATGCTGCCGGCGTTGGCGCGCTCCAGGCCGGCCACAGCCCGCAGCAGGGTGGTTTTACCGCAGCCCGAGGGTCCGATCAGCACCCCGATCTCCCCGGCCTGCAGGCTGAAAGACACGCCGTCGACCGCGGGTTGTGAGCGGCCGGCATAGTGCACGCCCAACTGGGAGATATCCAGAAACATGGGCTCGATTGTAGGGCCCTGGATGCTTACAATTCTCATTTGCAGTGACCGCTGCAACACCACGGCGCACGCAGCTGGAGGCAAGGCCTCTTTCTGCAGGGGCCTTTTTTCGGGTCCACATGCTGCGCCGCTTACTTTCCGCCCTTCCCCCTGTCGTGCTCTTTTTGCTCGTGGCCCTGCTCACGCTGCCGGTCGTGGCCGTAGCGCTGTCCTGGCTGCAGTTCGATGCCCAGGCGCAGTCCATCCTGCTGCAAATGCTGCAGACGGTGCTGCCCGACTACACCGTCACCTCCTTGCTGCTGTGCCTCAGCGTGGCCCTGGGCGTGGCCGTGGTGGGCATGGCGTCCGCCAGCGCGGTGACGCTGTTCGAGTTTCCGGGGCGCAGGGTGTTTGAGTGGGCGCTGTTGCTGCCACTGGCCATGCCGGCCTATGTGCTGGCCTATGCCTATACCGATTTCCTGCAGTACGCCGGCCCGCTGCAAACCTGGCTGCGCGCCTCGTTCGGCCTGCAGGGCCGGCTGCTGCCCGAAGTGCGCAGCCTGGGCGGCGCGGTGCTGGTGTTCACCGTCGCGCTTTATCCCTATGTCTACCTGCTGGCGCGCACGGCCTTGTCCGAGCGCGCCGTCCATTTGATGGAAGCGGCCCGGCTGCTGGGCGCGCCGCTGTCACGCCGGATCCGTGGCGTGGCATTGCCGCTGGCGCGCCCGGCTGTTGCCGCCGGCGTGGCGCTGGCGCTCATGGAAACGCTGGCCGACTTTGGTGTCTCCAGCTACTTCGGCATCCAGACCTTCACCGCCGGCATCTACAAGGCCTGGCTGTCCATGGACAACCGCATCGCCGCCGCGCAGCTGGCCACCGTGCTGCTGGTCTTCGTGGCGCTGCTGCTGTGGGTGGAGCACAGCGCGCAAAAGCGCATGCGCTTTGCCACCGGCCGCGGCGCGCGCGCCGGCGCGCAGGATGCGGCGCCGGTACAGCTGCGCGGCCTGCGTGCGCTGTCGGCTTGGGGTGTGTGTGCCGTGCCGATCGCGCTGGGCTTTGTGCTGCCGGTGCTCTTCATGCTGCGCCCGCTGGTGCTGGGCTGGGACAACCTGCTGTGGGACAAGTTTTTGGGCTGGGCCTGGAACAGCGTCTGGCTTGCCGGCCTGAGCGCCGCGTTGGCCACCGCGCTGGCGCTGGGCTTGGCTTTCGCCGTGCGCCGCCAGTCGCAGTTGCTGACCCGCGCCGCCGTGCAATTGGCCAGCCTGGGCTATGCGGTGCCCGGTGCGGTCATCGTGGTCGGCCTGCTGCTGCCCGTGGGCTGGCTGCAGGCCGCCGCGCCGCAAACCGCCGTGGGCTATTGGGTCACGGCGACCGTGCTGGGCATCGTCTGGGCTTATCTGGCGCGCTTCAGCGCCGTGGCCTTGCAAAGCCTGCAAAGCGGCTACTCGCGCATCCCCGTGAGCTTCGACGACAGCGCGCGCATGCTGGGCACGTCGGGCCTGGGCATTCTGGCGCGCGTGCACTGGCCGCTGCTCAAGCGCTCGGTCGCGGCGGCCGGGCTGCTGGTGTTTGTCGACGTGATGAAGGAGCTGCCCGCCACGCTGGTTCTGCGTCCCTTCAACAGCGACACCCTGGCCGTCGTCACCTACCAGCTGGCGCGCGACGAGCGCCTCGGCGAGGCCGCCTTGCCCGCGCTGGCCCTGGTGCTGGTCGGCCTGCTGCCGGTGGCGCTGCTGAGCCGTACCTTGCGTTCAAAGTGACGGATGCTGCTCAGGCTTTTGCCTTGATGTAGCGGTACTCCTGCGTCAGCCCGCCGAAACCATAGGCTTCCGCGCGCACGTCGTGCACGTAGATATAACTTTCTTCGTGCACATTTCCGAGCAGCTTGCTGAAGGCCGCAAAGGCCTCGGCCACGTACTGCGCTTTTTCATCCTTGGTGTTGGTGCCGTCCACCACCTTGATGTCGAAATAAAAACTGTTTTTGCCCTGGCTGGCCAGCGTGCTGCCGCCAACGATCCAGTGTTCGGGCGGCACGAAGTCAATCGCGATCGCGGTCAGTTCGCGCTTCTTGCGCAGGATGCGCGTGGTCAGCTCCAGCAGGGTTTCGGCGATGGCGTTCGTCAGCTGGGCGCTGGCGGGCTGGCTGACTTTGACGTTGAGGATGGGCATGTTATTTCTCCGGTGGTTGATGGACGTTGACGATAAATATAGTTAGCTATGCAACTATATGGGCAAAAAAAGGAACATGAAAAATGATTTATTTCAGCGCGGAAGACACGCTCCTGACACGGGCTACGGTTTCATCGAAGTTCTCCTTTCCGATCTGCTGTTGGATGCGGCGCGTGACCTCGCCGCTGGCCTTGTTGATGCCTGCATGCAACGCCTCGGCCTCGGCGGTGGGAAAAACCGCCCAGTGCCGGCCGTCGGACTCCAGGCTTCTGCGTTCGATGAATCCCAGCGCCTGCAGGCCGTCGAGCAGGCGCGTGGCGGTCGGCCGCGAAATCGTCAGCTCGTCGGCGATCTCGTGCTGCATCATGCCGGGCCGCTTGAGCACCAGCCGCAGCATGAAGCCCTGCGAGGGTGTGACGCCGAAGGGCTTGAAGGCCAGCGTCCACTCCTTGTCGACCAGGCGGGCCAGGGCGGTGGTATTGAAATACAGGCAATGGTCAAACATGGAAGGGATGCTATCAGGATTTAGTTAGCTATGCAACTAATGTGTAACTGGTTAGGCCGATTGGCACATTGCTATCGGCAGTCCGGTGTGGACCGGCAGGCTGTAAGCATGAACCTACGCCCATCAAACACGTGGGCCTACGGACACCCGCCGGCGTTTCTCCTAAGGTAACTCCATGCCGCCCAACCGGTTTTCGGGGCCGGGCGAATCATCAACTCTTCAGGAGATAAGCATGAACAAAGACCGCATGGAAGGCAATTGGCTGCAGTTCAAAGGCAAGGTCAAAGAGCAGTGGGGCAAGCTCACCGACGACGACCTTGACGTGATCGCCGGCAAGCGCGACCAGCTGCTCGGCAAGATCCAGGAGCGCCACGGCCTGAGCCAGGAAGAAGCGGAAAAACAGGTGACGGCCTGGAAAGACCGCAATCCCACCGATTTCTTTGAACGCTATTGAGCCGCGCTCTCCGTTCCCATACCTTTCACTAAACCTTCTCACCCCAAAACTCATTCAAAAAGGAAATGACCATGAAAACCAAATTGTTGATGCTGACCGCCGTGATGTCCTGCGTTTTTGCCGGCAACGCCATGGCGCTGACCAAGGAAGAATACAAAGCCCAGAACGACCGCATCTCGGCCGACTACAAGGCCGCCCGCGACAAATGCGGCGCCATGAAGGACAACGCCAAGGACATCTGCGTTTCCGAAGCCAAGGGCGTTGAAAAGATCGCCAAGGCCGAAAACGAAGCCCAGTACAAGCCCAGCGCACGCAATACCGAAAAAGTGGCCCTGGCCAAAGGCGATGCCGCCTATGACACCGCCAAGGAAAAGTGCGACGACTTGAAGGGCAACGACAAGGACGTCTGCGTGAAGGATGCCA
>NZ_CALROB020000096.1:0-3575 GCF_943369675.1 Polaromonas sp. YR568
TCGCGCGCCAGGCGGGGGGTGACGATGTCCTGGCCGGTGAGGCGGTATTGCGTGAGCTTGAAGGCTTCGGACGAGAAGAAGTCGTTGGCGAAGGCTTCGTTGTATTCGGTGTATTTGCGCACGGTGGCGCCGGGCATGACGCGCCAGGCCGAAGCTTGCGCATCCTGGCTGCCGCCATACGTGTTGCCGCTCTTGCCTTGCATGAGGAGGCTGCCGTCGCGGGTGGCGAAGCCGGGGACCACTTCGCCGGCCCAGGCCTTGCCGGTGGCCTGCACGGCGAAGGCGCCGGGCAGCAAAGCGTAGCGCGCGGGCAGCAGGGTGTACCAGCCTGCCGCCAGGCCCGGGCCGCCGGCCAGCCAGACGCGCTTGCCGGCGTCGACGCCGGTGACGGGGGCGCTGGCTTGCTGGCCGGGCAAAACGGCGTACATGCCGGGACGCGCCAGCACATCATTGGAGCCGCCGGGGCCGGGAACGAATTCCCAGGCGTACAGGTCACCGCCGCCGGTGATGTCGATGACCGCGCCTTTGGCGAGGTCGACATTGGGCGACTTCATGGTGATGCGCTTCTCGGGCGGGGAGGTCAGGCTGCCGCTCGATGGATTGGCGGCGTCGCCGGCCTTGGTGGGGTCTTTCCAGTGCTCGTTGTTCGACAGCGTGCCGTAGGGCAGCATCAGGCCGGCGCCGGAGACCGAGGTGATGCTGCCTGCGCCCAGGGTCAGGCGGTTGCCGGCCACCAGCTCTATCTGCCCGAAGGGCGCGCGCAGCACGCCGTTCTGTTCGATCACCGGCGCTTCCAGGCGCAGCGTGCCGCCTGCCGACAAAGGCAGCACGGAAGAATTTCCGGAACGCCCCACGGTGATGGATTCACCGGACAGGATTTTTGCGCTCATCGCGGTGGTCGGGTAAACCAGGCCGGCGGTGATGGCCAGTGCGCCATCCACATCCAGGGTTGCCGTGGCGGCATCCGCGGCCATCGTTGGATCAACCGCGGCATTCTTCCCGCTGAAGCGGAGTTCCGATGCATTCAAGGCCGTTTTCGCAAAGCTGCGAATGCTCGCGGGCCCGAAGGTGGCGCCAGATCCGCTGACACCTCCGACGATATCGATGACGTCGGCGTTCAATATCAAACTTCCTGTGCGGTTCGCGATTGCTGGTGGCGCAATGCCGGACGAGGTGTGTTTGAGTCCGATATATGCCGCTGTCAGACTCGCATGTCCGGATTCACCTGCAGCATGACGTAACGCACCATCAACCGTGATACTTCGCGTCGCAGAAAGCTGGACATCACCCAGCTCAACTGCACCTGCAGACGCTAAACCAAGATTAGCAAAACCACCTTTCGAGAAGGATTTCGGACGCGCTATCAGAAGTGAATTTGACGGGGTCAAACTCCGAAAATCCAGTAAGAACCAATCGTTGAAAGCGTCAAGAACCGCGTTGTTCAGTCCGAAAGCGGCGTAGTCGATTTGCCCTCCCTGTCCTCCTCCAGCCGAGGCGGTATCAGATACGGCAAGGGCAACCCTTCCTGCTGAACTGAGATGATCAAATAACGCTTGCGTAATGATCATCGGCTCATATCCAGGGATACCGTAATCCTCAAGCACCTTCGCAAAATCAGTTCCAACAATACTGGCAGGCGTACAGTATTGAATCATGGTGCAAAAGGCTTCCACAACCTTGTTTGCCAGATTGGCACCCGGACCGGAGGCTACTTGTTGAATCGACAAGGAACCACCTTGCGCCCCCTTGCCCCCTGACTTGCCAACCAAAGTGGCAGCAATCTGCCCCTCCCCGCGAATATTGATCGCCCCGCCATCACTGGCCAGTGCCAGTTTTTTGTAACTTATCTGTCCGAACGCGCCACCTGCCTGCGCCTGTTCAATCTCCCCGCTCGCGCCCGACACGTCGATTAGCGAACCCGCCGCCAGCTGCACCTCCGCGGCACGGATATCCACGACACCGCCCGATAACACCTTGCCTTGCAGGTGCCCGGTTTTGTCGAGGTAAATCGCCGGGAGGCCGCGCGCCAGCAACTGCGCACCCGGCTCCAGCCTGAGGGTCTTGGCGCTCAGGTCAATGCGTCCCGCTGGCGCTTCCAGGCGGCCCAGCACCGTCAGCACACCGGCGCCACCTGCAGCCAATGCCAGCTTGCCGCCGGTGTCGGTCACGATGGATGCACCCACCCCGACGCGGATGTCGCCGGCTTCCGTGCCCAGGGTCAGTCCGCCCGGTTTGCGCTTGAGCCGTTCCTGCGGGCTCAGCACGCCAATCGGCGCCACACCGGCCAGGCTGGTGCCGGTCGCCACGTCGCGGTAGGCAAAAGAATTCAAATCAATACCGACGGCCTGCTGCGTCACCGCCACACCTTCAGGCACCGCGATGCCGCCGTTGCCGCGCACCGCGACCGACACGGTTCCGAAACCGCGGTCGCCAAACAGGCTGGCAGGCAAGACCACGGTGGCGGGATCGTTGCTGGCACCGCCCACTTGCACGGATGACGGCGTTTCAAGGATCAGGCTGCCGGCCGACCCCGCTGCATACGCGCGCAGGTTCAACGAAGCCAGACCCGTGTCCGGCGTGAAACCGGTCAAGCGGATGGAGCCGGCATCGCCGACACGCAAGGCAGGCAAGCCTTTCTTGCCGATATCGACACGGCCCCCGCCGGAGACGTCAAACACGGCGTTTTTATCCGCCATGATTTTGCTGGCATTGAGGGTGATGGCGCCGCCATTCATGGCCCAAGGCCCGGACGACCTGCCGTCACGCCAGGTGTTGATCCATTGGCCGGAGACATCCAGGCCGCCCCGCGCGCCAAACTCCAGCTGTCCGAAGAACGAATCCAGGGAAATGACACCGCCTGCAGAGCGGATCATGCCGTTGATGCGGATCGCGCCGGTCGAGTTTTCGCCACCGGTAACGGAAAGCGCGCTGCCCGGCGAGAATTCGACATTGGCGCCGGCGGCCACTTCAAAGTCGCCTTTGCTGACGTAGAAGGTGGTCTGGCCCATGCCCGAATTGCTGAGCATGTCGTCGGACAGCAAGGTCAATTTTTTGGACCTTGGGTTGGCGGGGTCCAGGGGGACATAGAAGTCCGCCCCCAGGGTGCTGCCTGCGTTGAATGCAGCACCCAGGCGTTTGGGGTCATGGCTGATGATGACGGTGCCGGGGGACCAGGGTTTGTCTTCCACCCTGCCGCCACCCAATACCAGCTGGCCTCCCGTCTTGCCGACCGGCTTGTTTTGCTGACGGTCACCCGTGATGACGCCGCCCCACATATCCCCTTCGAGCACCATGGCGTCACCGGCGAATACCTGGACAGCGCCGGCCTTGCGGCCTTCGGTGTAGCCGGCCTCCTTGAAGTCGCCGCCTATCAGCGCGCTGCGCCAGGTCGTGTTCACGCCCCAGCGCGCATGGTTTTGTGTGAAGCGGCCGGCAAGCCCCGCGTAGTCGATGTCGGGCATGGCCCGGTTCATCGTGTAGATGCCGCCTTCCGCGCCGGCGAGTTTGGTGGCGGTATTCATGCCGTCCGAATAACGCACCGAGCCGCCGGAGATGTCGATCATGGAGCCGGCGCG
>NZ_CALROB020000097.1:0-3470 GCF_943369675.1 Polaromonas sp. YR568
GAGTTCCTGGCTTTCACTTTGGGCCAGGAAGAGTACGGCGTGGACATCCAGAAAGTGCAGGAGCTGCGCGGTTACGACACGGTGACGCGCATCGCCAATGCGCCCGAACACATCAAGGGTGTGGTCAACCTGCGCGGCATCATCGTGCCGATCGTGGACATGCGCATCAAGTTCAACCTGGGGACGCCCAGCTACGACCAGTTCACGGTGGTGATCATCCTGAACATCGCCAGCCGCGTGATGGGCATGGTGGTGGACAGCGTCTCCGACGTGATCACGCTGAACCCTGAACAGGTGCGCCCGGCGCCCGAGATGGGCGCGCTGCTGGACACCGAATACCTGATAGGCCTGGGCACGCTGGACGAGCGCATGCTGATCCTGGTCGACATCGACAAGCTCATGTCCAGCAGCGACATGGCGCTGATCAACAGCGCCGCCGCGCTGGCCGCGTAAGCGCCCCGCCACTTTCAAAACAGCAAACCGCGCGCGGACACACCCCTGAATCCGCCGCGGATCAACTTTATCGGCCGTAACGGCCTTTTCTTCCTTCTGGAGTCGTGATCATGTTTTTGGGGAATATTTCAATCGGCAAGCGCCTGGCCCTGGTGGTCGGCATCATCCTTGCCCTGTTCGTGACGAGCAGCGTGCTCGCCGTCCTGAAGCTCAAGCAGCTGGGGCAGGAGATAGACCGCATGGTGGTGATGAACGTGAAAACCGAGCGCGCCGGTTCCGACTGGCTGCGCCACACCACCTCCGGCGTTCAGCGCGCCGCAGCCATCGCCAAGAGCAGCGACCCCAGCCTGATCCCCTACTTCGCGCCGGCGACGGCCCTGTCGATCACGCAGACCAACGAGGTGCAGAAGTTCATCGAGCAGCAGATGGACACGCCCGAGAAGAAGGAACTGTTCGACAAGGTCGGCCAGCTTCGCAAGACTTACCTGGCCGCGCGCGAAGAGGTCAGCAAGGCCAAGATCGCCGGCGACCTGGAAGGCGCCAACCGCATCTTCACGGAAAAATTCGAACCCACCTCGCGCGACTACCTGGCCGGTGTGCAGAAGATGGTCGACAACGAGCGCAAGGCGCTGGACGACGCGGCCGTGCGCAGCGAGGCCTTGCGCGCCAACACCAGCACGCTGCTGGTCGTTTGCAGCCTGCTGTCGCTGAGCCTGGGCGTCGCCCTGGCCTGGCTGCTGGTGCGCAGCATCACCCAGCCGCTGTCGCGCGCCGTGCAGATCGCCCAGTCGGTCGCCGCCGGCGACCTGACCAGCGACATCCAGGTCAACAGCCAGGACGAAACCGGCCAGCTGATGCAGGCCCTCAAAGACATGAACGACAGCCTGTTCAAGGTGGTCGGCGAAGTGCGCCAGGGTACGGACACGATTGCCACCGCGTCCAGCCAGATCGCCGCCGGCAACCATGATTTGTCCTCACGCACCGAAGAGCAGGCGAGCTCGCTCGAAGAAACCGCCGCTTCCATGGAAGAACTCACGAGCACCGTCAAACAGAACGCCGACAACGCCAGGCAAGCCAACCAGCTGGCGGTGTCCGCCTCCAGCGTCGCCGTCAAGGGCGGCAGTGTGGTCGCCGAAGTCGTCGGCACCATGGACGCCATCAATGCCTCTTCGCGCAAGATTGTCGACATCATTGGCGTGATCGACGGCATTGCCTTCCAGACCAACATCCTCGCTTTGAATGCAGCGGTGGAAGCCGCGCGTGCCGGTGAACAAGGCCGTGGCTTTGCCGTGGTGGCCGCTGAAGTGCGCAACCTGGCCCAGCGCAGCGCGGCCGCCGCGAAAGAAATCAAGACCTTGATCGGCGACTCGGTCGACAAGGTGGAAGAAGGCAGCAAACAAGTCGCCGAAGCCGGCAAGACCATGGACGAGATCGTCGACAGCGTCAAACGCGTGACGGACATCATGGCCGAGATCACCGCTGCCAGCCAGGAACAGACGGCCGGCATCGAACAGGTCAACCAGGCGATCACGCAGATGGACCAGGTCACGCAGCAGAACGCCGCGTTGGTCGAAGAAGCGGCCGCCGCGGCATCGTCGCTGCAGGAACAGGCCAGCGGCCTGTCGCAAGTGGTCAGCGTGTTCCGGCTGGGGCAGGAGCAACAACACCGCGCGCGCCCGGCCCACGCCGTGCGCCCCGCCGTGGCGCCCCAGCAACCGCCGCGCGCCCGGCCCTCCATCGCGGCGCCGCAGCGCAAGCCGGCTGCCGCCGCCGGTGAGCTGGCCGTGGCCGGCGGAAGCTGGGAAACCTTTTAACAACAGTCCGGCAAGCGCGGGCGCGGACATCGGAAAAAACCGGATACCGCCTCTTGCGCCAGGGGAGCGATTGAAACAGAGCAGTCCGGATGCTTCCGGGCGAACAGGATAAGTGATGAATGCGTTTTACAACTTGAAGATCGCCACCAAGCTGGTGGTGTCATTTACCGCGGTGTTGGTCCTGACGGCCTTCCTGGGCATCTTCGCGCTGGTCCAGGTGGGAAAAGTCAACCAGCTGACCACCGAGCTGGCAACCGACTGGATGCCCTCGGCCCGCGCGCTGCTGGAGTTCAGGGTCAGCGTGGCGCGCTACCGTACCGTGGAGTTGCAGCACATCCTGTCGACGACGGAAGCGGAGATGGCGAACTACGAAAAGTCCATGAGCGACACCTGGGCGCAAATGCAAAAGCAGCGGGCCGCGATTGAAAAATTCATTGACGAACCGGAAGAAAAACCGCTCTTTGCCGAGATCGTCAAGGCGATGGAGCAGACCGCCGTGGTGCATGACAAGCTCATCGCCCTGTCGCGCGCCCAGCACATCGACGAAGCCAAGCTGCTGATACGCGGCGAGTCGCTCAAGTACAACCGCGAGCTCAACACCAGCCTGGACAAGCTGGTGGAGCTGAACATGGCCGGCGCCGCCGCCGCGGACGACTCCGGCGACAAGCTGTATGCCGGCGCCAGGAACGGGATACTGGCCATCCTGCTGGGCAGCATCGCCCTGGGTCTGGCCCTGGCCTTCTCGATTGCCCGCATCGTGTCGCGCCCGCTGTCGCAAGCTGTGGATGCCGCCCAGCGCGTCGCTGCCGGCGACCTGACCAGCCGCATTGAAGTGACGAGCAAGGACGAGACGGGCCAGCTGATGCAGGCCCTGAAAAACATGAACGACAGCCTGGTGGGCATCGTCGGCAACGTGCGCAGCGGCACCGACACCATCGCCACGGCCAGCAACCAGATCGCGGCCGGCAACCATGATTTGTCGTCGCGCACTGAAGAGCAGGCGAGTTCGCTGGAGGAGACGGCGGCCTCGATGGAAGAACTCACGTCCACCGTCAAACAGAATGCCGACAACGCGCGGCAGGCCAACCAGCTCGCGGTCTCCGCCTCCAGCGTCGCCGTCAAGGGCGGCAGCGTGGTGGCCGAGGTGGTCGGCACCATGGGCGCCATCAATGCGTCGTCCAGGAAGATCGTCGACATCATCGG
>NZ_CALROB020000098.1:0-3366 GCF_943369675.1 Polaromonas sp. YR568
GAGTTCCTGGCTTTCACTTTGGGCCAGGAAGAGTACGGCGTGGACATCCAGAAAGTGCAGGAGCTGCGCGGTTACGACACGGTGACGCGCATCGCCAATGCGCCCGAACACATCAAGGGTGTGGTCAACCTGCGCGGCATCATCGTGCCCATCGTGGACATGCGCATCAAGTTCAACCTGGGCACGCCCAGCTACGACCAGTTCACGGTGGTGATCATCCTGAACATCGCCAGCCGTGTGATGGGCATGGTGGTGGACAGTGTCTCCGACGTGATCACGCTGAACCCCGAACAGGTGCGCCCGGCGCCCGAGATGGGCGCGCTTCTGGACACCGAATACCTGATCGGCCTGGGCACGCTGGACGAACGCATGCTGATCCTGGTCGACATCGACAAGCTCATGTCCAGCGCCGACATGGCGCTGATCGAGCGCGCCACGCTTTAAGCAAGCCCCGGCCGCCCCACGCAAGACAAGCACGCACTACTACTACTACTACAGGCAAAACCATGTCATTCACCAACCTCAAAATAGGGACGCGCCTGGGCTCGGGCTTTTTCCTGGTCCTGCTTCTGCTGGCGGTGATCGCCGGCGTTGGCTTGCGGGCAATGTCGGACGTCCAGGACCGGATGACCGACATCGTGGAAGGCAACAACGTGAAGAACTTCGCGGCCAATGAGATGGTGGACAACTTTCGCGACATCGCTTTGATCGTGAGCACCGTGGTGCTGCTGGACGACGAGTCCGCCATCCACGACCAGAAAAACAAGCTGACGGTGGCGCGCGAGAAATACGGCAAAGCCAAAAAAGTACTGCTCGACGCCTCCCTGGACGACAAGGAAAAGGCGTTGATGGACAAGCTGGACCAGTCGATCAAGGTGGCGTCGCCGCTGGTGAACAAGGTGGTCGAGCTGGGCACGCAAAACAAGAATGCGGACGCGACGGCGCTCATGATGAGCGAGTCGGGGCCGGCGACGCGCAAGGCCATTGCGGTCATCGATGAAATCGTCAACTACGAGCGCGAGCTGTCCCGCAAGTCCTTTGACGACGCCACGGACGAATACCGCCGCTCACGCACGCTGATGCTGGCGCTGGCCGGCCTGGCGATCGCGCTGGGCGGTGCGGGCGCCTGGTTCATCACCCGCTCCATCACGCAGCCCATCAACGGCGCGGTGAAGATCGCCCAGACGGTGGCCGCCGGCGACCTGACCAGCCGCATTGAAGTCACCAGCAAGGACGAAACGGGCCAGCTGATGCAGGCCCTGAAAGACATGAACGACAGCCTGGTGGGCATCGTCGGCAATGTGCGCAGCGGCACCGACACCATCGCCACCGCGTCCAGCCAGATCGCCGCGGGCAACCACGATTTGTCTTCGCGCACCGAAGAGCAGGCCAGCTCGCTGGAAGAAACCGCCGCTTCGATGGAAGAGCTGACCGGCACCGTCAAGCAGAATGCCGACAACGCGCGGCAGGCCAACCAGTTGGCCGTCTCCGCCTCCAGCGTCGCCGTCAAGGGTGGCAGCGTGGTCGCCGAAGTGGTCGGCACCATGGACGCCATCAATGCGTCCTCGCGCAAGATCGTCGACATCATCGGCGTCATCGACGGGATCGCCTTCCAGACCAACATCCTGGCGTTGAATGCCGCTGTTGAAGCTGCACGGGCCGGTGAACAAGGCCGCGGCTTTGCCGTGGTCGCCGCCGAAGTCCGAAGCCTGGCGCAGCGCAGTGCCGCCGCTGCGAAAGAAATCAAGACGCTCATTGGCGATTCCGTCGACAAGGTCGAGGAAGGCAGCAAACAGGTGGCGGAAGCCGGCAAGACCATGGACGAGATCGTCGACAGCGTCAAACGCGTGACCGACATCATGGCCGAGATCACGGCCGCGAGCCAGGAGCAGACGGCCGGCATCGAACAGGTCAGCCAGGCGATTACGCAGATGGACCAGGTCACGCAGCAAAATGCCGCGCTGGTCGAAGAAGCCGCTGCCGCGGCGTCGTCGCTGCAGGAGCAGGCCGCCAACCTGTCGCAGGTGGTGAGTGTGTTCCGCGTAGAAGGCGCCGACGTGCAAGCCCACGCGCCGCAACGCCCGGCCACGCGCCCGGCCGCGGCCCCCCGGCAACCGCCCAAGGCACGGCAGGCGATTGAGGCGCCGCAGCGCAAGCCCGCTGCCGCAACCGGCGAGCTGGCCATGGCCGGCGGAAGCTGGGAAACGTTTTAAGCCGCTCCCGGAAATTTGAAGCGCCCGCACAACCGGCCTTGATCAACCCCCGTTTTTTGAAAATTTGCATCATGACACTCAACAACATCAAGGTCGGCACCCGCCTGGCGCTGGCTTTCGGCCTGATTCTTTTGATCATGGCGGGTATTTCCGCCATCGGTGTCTGGCGCCTGCAGGGCCTGGCCGAAACCACGCGCCGGATAGGCACCGTCGACAACGACACACTCAAGATGGCCATGCAATGGCGCCAGAGCATTGACACCAACTGGGTGCGCACGCGTGCCTCGGTGCTGGACGCCGACACCAGCCGCCTGAAGATGTGGCAGGCCGAGATGGACAAGTCGTCGGAAGCATCGCTGGCCCAGCGCAAGGATATGCTGCCCGTGATCCAGGAGGAAGCGGAGGGTAAAAAACTCGTCGACAGCATCGACGTCGCGCGTGAGGCCTACCGCGGCCCGCGCAGCGCCATGCTGAAAAAAAGACAGGCCGGGGAAGACGTCGCCGCCACGCTGGAGCGCGATCTCAAGCCGCTGGCCGAAACCTACAGCGGCAGCATCCAGAAACTCGAGGACTACCTGCAAAAACGCTATGACGCCTCGCTGGCGCAGGCGGAAGACAATGCGGCCCAGGGTCGGCTGATCCTCATCGTCGGCTCGGTGCTGGCCTTGCTGCTGGGCGCGGCCGCGGCTTTTGTGCTGACGCGTTCCATCACCGGCCCGCTGATGCAAGCCTCGCGCAGCGCGCGCTTTATCGCCGACGGCGACCTGACCCAGCCGATTGACAGCACGGGCAAGGATGAAGCAGCCGAATTGCTGCAGGCCCTGAAGACCATGCAAGCCAACCTGGTCGGCATCGTCGGCAATGTGCGCGCCGGCACCGACACCATCGCCACCGCGTCCAGCCAGATCGCCGCCGGCAACCATGATTTATCCTCGCGTACCGAGCAGCAGGCCAGCTCGCTGGAAGAAACCGCGGCCTCAATGGAAGAGCTTACGTCCACCGTGAAACAGAATGCCGACAACGCGCGGCAGGCCAACCAGCTCGCGGTCTCCGCCTCCAGCGTCGCCGTCAAGGGCGGCAGCGTGGTGGCCGAGGTGGTCGGCACCATGGGCGCCATCAATGCGTCGTCCAGGAAGATCGTCGACATCATCGG
>NZ_CALROB020000099.1:0-3218 GCF_943369675.1 Polaromonas sp. YR568
CGAGCCGTTGCTCATACTCCCGGTACCAGCCCTTCAAGGCATTCTTCGTTGGGTAACCCAGCTGACGCAGGGTTGGCCTGACGCGTTTGCCGAGCTTGATGTAGAGCTCGACCGCTCGAATCCTGTCTTCGTACGAATACATGAACTACCTCCTGGTAGTCCAAGTTTTTGTCCGCATCCCCCTGTGTTGCGAGCCAGGCCTGTACGCCTTGATATCTCGCGGATGGACATCTTGTCCCGCAATGACCAACGTCTGATGACATTCAATGTCGCCACGTCTATCACTCCTAATGTCCCTCTTGCTTTTAAAACAAGCAGGGTAGTGCCTACGTGGGTCAGTACACATGGTGGGTCAGTTCAAGCTCGAGCCCTATGCAGGGAACCTGACCGGCGATTGCCTCTCTCGTGCGCGTGTAGCACCTCATCGGACGGGTACTGGCATTGGCATGCATACAAAGTATTTCCTTACTTCTGGCGGTTCACGATAGACAGCGCCGTCATGGGCTCGACATAATTTCAAGCGGCCCGCAGGAGCCTCCCGCGCGCAGCGTTGATCCGCCACCAGGAGAGTTACCCGGGAACGCCATCAAGAAAGCCCGCAGGTTGATTGCCAAAGACCCCACCACGGCGGAAGCCGCGGCGCTGGCGCGCCTGGTACGCGCCCTCGAGTCGGACGAAAAATTCGAGTTGAACGACCTTTACCAGCTGGACTACGACGCCTTCGACCTGGCGATCGACATACTCAAGGAGTGGCGGCTGGACCGTTATTACATGGGCAAAGCCAAGCTGCACGACCTCGCGGTTCAAGTCACCGAACTCTGATCCGTTGACGGCGACACCGTTCTTTCAAAGTCCTGATCGCACACGCGTGTCATAACGCGGTCATTTTTTGGCGGCAGCATCGCCGCGACGGTGGCCTCACCAGCCCACCGGGTACGGCTCGACCTTGAAACACCTTTTGCCGGAGGACAGCGATGAAAGTTCGGGTAGCTTCCTACAATCTCGAAAATCTTTTTACCCGCCCCACGGCCATGCAAGAAGGTGCGGGGAAAACCGGCCAGCAGGCCATTGACGACCATGCCCGCCTCAATGCGATTGCCGGCAAACCATCGTATACAGACGCCGACAAGGCGGAACTGCTGCGGCTGGACAAACGCTACAAATTCTCTTCGCTGAACCCGCCGGCCAACGCACTCGTCTATCTCAACAAGGTTCGCGGCCAGCTGTTCAAACGCACACGGGCGGGCGTGGCCAGTGTCGTGGCCGCGGGGGTCGGCGACTGGACGGGCTGGTTTGAGCTGAGACGCACGGATGTGCGCTGGCCTGCGATATTCAACACCGCGCGGGTGGTGACCGAGGTCAATCCCGACATCCTGCTATGCGTGGAAGTGGAGAACCGGCCCGCGCTGCAGCGCTTCAACGAACAGGTTCTGCGCGGGGAGTTTCACCATGAGTTTCCCTTTGTAATGGTGATAGACGGCAATGACTCTCGCGGCATCGATGTCGGCATCCTCAGCCGTTTCCCGATCATGGGCATTCGCTCCCACGTGGACGACCAGGCCGACGGGAAACTCATATTTTCACGCGACTGTCCCGAGTATGTGGTGCAGCTGCCGAACGGCCAACTGATCGTGCTGTGCCCCAACCACTTCAAGTCAAAACGCGGCGGCAATGACCTTGATGCGCAAGCGCGGCGAAAGGCCCAGGGAATCCGTGCAGCCGGGATTGCAAGAACGGCGAAGGACCAGGTCAGCCCGTTCGTCCTGGTGGGCGGCGACCTGAACGACACCCCGGAAAGCGAGGCCCTCCAACCGCTGTTCCAGGATGGCTGGCATGACATCCAGGACCACGCGTCATACCCCGTCGACAGGCCAGGCACA
The DNA here is from genome assembly GCF_943369675.1 of Polaromonas sp. YR568. Taxonomy (GTDB): domain Bacteria; phylum Pseudomonadota; class Gammaproteobacteria; order Burkholderiales; family Burkholderiaceae_C; genus Polaromonas. The sequence continues at coordinate 1,881 of NZ_CALROB020000099.1, forward strand.
TTCGGAACGGGCCGCCCCTCCGACAAGATCGACTATCTGATCATGTCGCCGGAGCTTCGGGCGGCCTTGACGGGAACGGGCGTGGAAAGAAGAGGCTCCTACCACCCCGGGACCTGGGAGGCATTTGACACCGTCACCGGGAAAGCCGATGAGGCATCGGACCATCACTTGATCTGGGCCGATTTTGATATCGGGCCTGCCTGAGCCGTTCCAGGCTAACCCAGGCGCCAGCCGATCCCGTCGAGCCACCCGGCATCCTGGCCCGGGTCGCGAAAACACAGCCATGCATACAACACGCTCGCGTGCAAAAACGACAGCAGGCTGTAAGAGAGGGCCAACGCCAGGCTCCAGAACAATGCCTTGACCGGCGAACCGCCGCCTCCGAACAGGGGCAGCACAAAATCGGGTAAAAAACCGCTGGCCCAGCCCAGCAGCAGAAACAGCACACCGCCCGCCAGCATGCTGAACACGCCATAACCCGCAGCCAGCCGCTTTCGGCCGGTGAAGGGCCGGCGGTGGTGCAGCTGGTTCATGGCCGCCATGGCCAGCAGGTTGGCCAGCGCCAGGCTGAGCATCAGCGAGGGCCAGAACACCGGGTGGTCGCTATGGGCATCCCGTAGCAGCAAGCCGCCTATGGCCAGGAAGGTCGGCGCCAGCAAAGTCGAAGCTGCGCAGGCGACGCCCTGCCACAACCACCAGGGGCTCCTCCACTGCAGTGGCGTGGACAACGGGGCTTGGGTTTGCGGCGGCAGCGGGTCTCGTGCTTCATTGCACTGTTCGGGCACGGTGGCTGAGCCATCCCGTGTGAGCAGCCAGCGCGAAGCGGCGGCGCCCCCAATGCGCGCCCGGTTTGCCGCCTGGGCAGGGGTGTTTTTTGGAAAGGCCATGTTGTATAGACGGATAGACGGGCCCAAAACCGCCATTTTTAATCCAACGCCATGGGGCGGGACTGCTTCATCCCGCCCCATCCCGTCAACGTTTGAGGTTGCGCCGCTCCGTGGCGGTCAGCAGCTCCATCTGCGAAGGCGGCAGGTCCATCTGGCCCAACACTTCCACCACACCTTGCGGATTGGCACTCACTGGCCGTGAACCGTCCTTGCGCGGCCCGGAAGGCCCGGCGTCCATGGGCTCATTGCCAAACCCAACCACACGCACCGTGAACACCGAGGGCAGGTTCTGCCGCGCCGCTGCGCGGTCGCGCTGCAGCATGTCCTGGGCCGCCATCGCCGCCTGCGAGGCCGCGGCGCCGGCATTGGTCAGCGCGCCTATGTTGACGGCCTCCACCACCGGCAGGCCCTTGGCCTCGCCCTTGACCTTGATGTTGTCGGCGTTGAGCAC
>NZ_CALROB020000100.1:0-3026 GCF_943369675.1 Polaromonas sp. YR568
CGCGCCGGCTCCATGATCGACATCTCCGGCGGCTCGGTGCGTTATTCGGACGGCATGAATACCGCCACCAAACTCGCCGGCGCGGAAGGCGGCATCTACACGATGAACCGGGCCATGCCCGACATCGACTACGCGGGGCTTGCCGGCCGGTTTACCCAAAACCATGCGCGCTGGGGCGTGAACACGACCTGGCGCAGCGCGCTGATAGGCGGTGACTTCAAGGAAGCCGGTTACACCGAAGGCCGCAAGGCCGGTGCGCTGCAGATCTTCGCGGGCAGCGCGATGGTGCTGGAAGGCGATTTGTGGGGAGGCGAGGTGGTCGGCGACCGCCAGCAGAAAAAGCCCGCCAACGCCAACGGCGGCAAGCTGCAACTGGGCGGCGGCAGCGTGGAAGACCGGCCGTGGTCGCCGGGCACCATCATCGTCAGCCATGATCCCAAGCGGCTGGGTGACGCCTTCAACGCCGGCACGGCCCTGGGCGCTGACTTTTTTGTGCCGCTCGACCCGGCTAACCCGAAGTCCAAAAAACTGAGCTTTCTGTCCGACGACATGCTCAATGCTTCGGGCATGGGCCAGGTCACTTTCAACATCATCGGCGGCGACTTCGAACTGGCCAGGGGCTCGAACCTGGAACTCTCTCCGGGGGCTTCCCTGTTTATTTCCGGCGCCGACGCTTCGACAGGCAACATCCGTATCAACGGCATGTTGCGTGCCGCGGGCGGCTCCATCTGGCTTGATTCCGTCAACGGCCGGCTGGATGTGGGCGCACATGGCGGGCTGGATGTCTCCGGCCAATGGATCAACACCTGGCGCGACGGCATGTCTTCCGGCCCGTGGGCCATCAACGGCGGCGCGATCAAACTCAATCTCGGGAAAATCGTCGCCGACCCGCAGGCCGTGTTCGATGTGTCCGGCGGCGGCCGTGCCGATGTCGGCAAGAAAGGCTTGCCTGCCTTGCGTGTGGGTGATGCAGGTTCCATCACCTTGAGCGGTGTGACGCCGCAGACGGGCCTGGCGGGATTGAACCTGCGCGCCTATGCGGCGGGCTCGGCCGGCAGCCTGGTGCTTGAAACCGCGTCATCGGTGCAGGTCGGCGGCGCGGCCACGGACCCTTCGGTCGTGGTGCTGCCCGCGAACCTGTACGGCGAGCGCGGTTTCGGCAATGTGACCGTCAACGTGCGCTCCAACGGGCGCATCGCGGTGCCGGACGGCGTGACGATCACGCAGCAGGCTGTGGGCATTGATATGACCTCGTTCGCCTACCGCGATCTCGCCACCGGGGAACGCCTGGCCAACGTGGCGCCCATCGGCGTGCTGTTGCCGCAGGAGCGCCTGAAGCGCCGGCCGGGCGGGATCACCTTGGCGACCAGCGACGGGGCGATCATGGTGGGCGTGGGTTCCGCCATCGTCACCGACACCCGCGGCAAGCTGACCTTGGGCGCCGGTGGCGCCAACGGTGCGGTGACGGTATCGGGCCGGCTGGAGGCGGCTGCGGGTGGCATTGAACTGAGCGGTACGAGCGTCAAGTTGAATTCCGGCGCGCAGTTGATTGCACGCGGCATTCCCGCGATTTACAGGGACAAGTCCGCGCATCTGCGGGGTGAGGTGCTGGCGGGTGGTGTGGTGGATATCCGGGGTTCGGATGTGCAGCTTGCCGCGGGTTCGTTGATCGACGTGTCAGGGGCGAGCGGGGAAATTGAACTGGCTGAAGCCGGCGGTTCGCCGGGGCAGCTGCGGTACGGCAAGCTTGGCATTGCCGGTGACGGCGGTGCGATCAACATCAAGGGCAGCTCGCAAGGAACGATACGAATTGCCGGCGATCTTCGGGGGAAAAGTGGCGGTGCCGGCGCATCCGGCGGCTCATTGACGATCATCGATGAAAGTGGCGGGCCGGCCGGATCGCCGAGCGCTGTGGTGCTTCCTACACGCCTCTATTGGCGGGATCCGGTCACGAATGCCATCAAAAATGCCATCGCGACCTCGGTTCCTGATTTTGACCTCTTCGACCAGTACGGTACGGTCGCTGTAAAACTCACGACTCAAATGCGCGCGGCAATTACGGCGCTGCCTGGTGTGACCGGCGGCGGCATGGAAATTGTCAATGACATGAATGGGCCGCTGTTTTCGTCCGTCTTAAAACCCTGGGAGGTCAATCCCGCCATCACACCCATGATGGTTGATTTGCTCACACGGTATTTTTATACGAACGCGGCAGCAACGACCCGCGTCGTCATTCCGGATGTGGCGGCGGTGTCCACATCGCGCGTAATGGCCAACTCCATTTCCGGGGGCGGCTTCGGTTCGGTTTCATTGCAGGCCGGCAAAGGCATCACGCTGGCCAATGGCGTCAACGTCAATGTCGCCGGATCCCTGAACCTCAGTACAGCGAAACTGAGTAACGGCGGCAGCGGCGGCAGTGCGAATTTGTCCGCTTCGCAGATCTCGCTTAACACCTCATTGCCATATGCGTCGGGTGCATGGAGCACGCCTTCCGCGCTCGGCGGCAAGCTGGCCTTGTCGGCCCAATTGATCGACATCAACAAAAATGGCACAGCCACGGGCGTTGCCGGCACACGCATCAGCGGCTTCGGCGAGACTGAGTTTGCGGCAAATGAAATTCGTCTGGGGGGCACATTGCCCGACCAGATTCTTCCCACGACCAACTTGCAGGTCAATCTCGATGTGGACGGCAGGCTGCTGTTGAAAGCCGGGCAAATATACCCGGCGACCGCGATGACTGCGGTCATACGCGCCGGTGACCGAATTACGGTTGATCGTTTATCGGGTGCCGGGGCACCCGCGTTGTCCGCAGGAGGCACCTTGCGCCTGGAAGCGCCGGTGATCGAACAGAACGGCGTGCTGCGCGCGCCCTTCGGGCAGATAGAGCTGGTGGCCGGCAACCGCCTGACCCTGGGCGCAGGCAGCATCACCTCGGTCTCCGGCGCGGGCCTGATGCTGCCCTACGGCACGCTGTCGAACAACGAGCACTGGAAAGACCCCACCAAGGCCGGCGACGCCGCCAATCC